>JAMPCJ010000010.1 GCA_023666275.1 Treponema brennaborense
AGACAACCCCTACTTGCGAGGCGGGGTTTTCTTTCCTCCAAACCACCTATCTTTCCGGCACGCTACTGCCTGCGGGCAAGCCCGCGGCAGGATTGCGCGCCGTGCTCCATTAGCCTAAATCGGCGGCGCGTTCACTGCATTCGCTCCGCGTGCCAATCGTGGCGCCGTCTTCGGCTTCGCGACTCATTGCAAGTGCAAGCACTTTTGTCATTGCGAGTTGCGAAGCAACGAAGCAATCTTACAATGGATCGCTTCACTTTCGTTCGCGATGACAATGTCGGCGTCGGTGGCGCGTTCATTTATTGCAATTCATGCGCGTTATGCGGCAAATATAGCACAATTCGGTGCACGGCGCAACGGTGCACGCAGAAAAGGATATTTTTCCCCTGCATGCGGAATACGGGAATGTTTCCGAGTGGCTCGGATTGCCTGCCGTGAAGCGCGGAGAACCTTTCCGAGTACTCGGATTGCTTGCCGTGGAACGCGGGAATGCTTCCGACTGCTCGGATTGCCTATCATGTAACGCGGAGACGCTTCCGACTACTCGGATTCCTTGCCATAGAGCGCGGGGAACGTTTTCGAGTGCTCGGATTGCCTGTCATGGAACGCAGGAACGAATTTTGCGGTTTCGGCTGCCGCACGCCCGTTTCTGCCCAACAGACAGGCTTCAATGACAGCCATACCGCAGTTTACTAACAGACAGAATTCTCCCTGAATGTGTGTCATACATTTACCTGAAATTCTCTCTCGCGCACGGGTGAATGTCTGCCTCACATTCAGTTCAAATTCTGTCTGAATTCCAGGTGAATGTATGGCTGAATTTCAGACGCAGTATTTTTATACATTTTATTTATTGGAGGGAAGAAAACTCCTACTTGCGAGGCGATGACGGCGCATTCAGTTGCGCTAACCGAACGCGCCGCTACAGGACAGCCCAACCGTATCGATAACGGCGCGTTCACCGCGTCCGTTCCAAGTAGCGACCGAGGCGCCGTTTAACCAAACGCGTTTGCGTTTGGTGCGCATGAGCAATACGGCAAGTTCGAGCCAACGGCGCCGCATAAAGCACGCGCACCGCAACAAGTGAACGCGCCGTTACCGGAAATCCAAGTGCATCGAACGAGCACACGCGAGTTCGAGCCAACGGCGCCACGACAAGCACACGAACTGCAACAAGTGAACGCGCCGTTACCGGAAATCCAAGTGCATCGAACGAGCACACGCGAGTTCGAGCCAACGGCGCCACGACAAGCACACGAACTGCAAGAAGTGCCTGCGCCGTTACCGGAGCTGCATGCTTTCCAGGTTTCGCAGGCGTTCGTCTTCGATCGTTACGGACAGATTTTTTTCATGCGTCGGCAGCACGGTTCCTTTGGGCGCGTTTTTTGCGCGGCGCAGATATTTGACTTGCGTATAATATATATCCGCGGAACGCGCTTTGCGGGCTTTCGAATGGTACACCGCAAGATTCGCGGCGTCGAGCAGCACATCGAGGGGAACGGTTTTTCCGGCGCGGTGCTTGATGAACACGTACCCGCCGGCAAAGTCGCGCGTATGCAGCCAAAAGTCCTGACCGCGCACATGGTGCCGCAGCAGTTCGTCGTTTTCCGCCGCCGTCCGCCCGACAAGCACGTGCCAGCCGCGGATTTCATAGGCAATGCCCGGATGCGTTTTTTCTATCTGCTGAACGGGCTTTGTCTGTTTGAGCAGAAGCTGCCGCATTTTCACGGGATTTTGTTCCGCCGAAATCCGTTTGTAATCCGCATCGAGTTTTGCGAGCGCGCTTTTTGCTTTTTTTATATCGTATTCGAGGTTTTCGAGCCCCGAAAGCGCTTTTTTGTACTTTTCGTAATAAACCGCGGCATTGTCGTGCGCGCGTTTTGAAGGATCGATCGGAATGCGGATTTCCGCGCCGCTGTCGTAATCGATGCATTCGAGAAACGGGGAATCCGCGCGTATCAAATGGCCGTAAGATAAAATGAGATCGCCTTGATGTTTCCATTGTTCCGCAGCGAGAAAGCGGCTGCGTTTTTCTTCGAGCCGCAAAAGCGCCTGTTCCATGCGGCTGCGGTGCACGGCATATTGTTTTTCCGCCTGTTCCGAAAGCGCCGTGCGCGAAAGCGTTTCCGCATGTTCCGCGTACCAGCTATCGATGTACTCGTTGAACGGAAGCTTCGGCGCGCCGCCTGTTTGTCCGCCTTCGGCGCCTTGTTCGGTTTGTCCGCTTGCGGCGTCCCGATCCTGCGGAAAAGCACGCACGGGGAACCGCTGTGCCGCTTCCTGCATCGCCTGCACAGACGGCGTTTCCGCGGAGGGCGGACAAAATACCGCGCCGGAAATTTCGCCGCGTTTTGGACGGCGGAAAAAAACATCGAGAATTTGCAGCCGGCCGTCGGTTACGATGATATTCGCCGCGCCGCTCCACAAACGGATAAACATAAAGAATTGTTCGCCGCCGCGCGTCAGTTCCAGCCGCACAATCCGTTCGAGTCCGAGCTGAGCGCACGAAACGATTTTCGCGCCTTTGATGCGCGAACGAAGAAATTCCATAAAGCGCAGCGGTTTTTCGTTCGGCGGAATTTTGCGGCGCGTTTCATGCAGGCGGCAGGCGCCCGCCGCAAGGCTGACGAACAGAGTGCGCGCGCAGCCGGCTTTGTACAAATACAGCGCGACAGAATCGAATCCCGGCTGCACGATGCGCTGGATAAACGAACCTGCCATATCGAGTTCCGAAAGAATCACATTTATTTCATTGCAGTTAAGCGACATACGGCGGACAGTATATCACGCGGAAAGCGGAGCAGAAAGCCCCGCACGACTTGATGCGTTTCCGCTTATTGCCGATTTGCGTGTTTCCGTACTATAATACAGCATATAAAAGGAACTGATATGACATCATCTGTCGCGCAGCTTGCCTGCACGGAATACGATCCCGACAGCGTACTCGCTGTTATGCGGCAATTGCTTGCGCTGGTGCCGCCGCCGGATGTCCGCGGAAAAACGGTACTGCTTAAACCGAATATTCTGCTGCCCAAAAAACCGGAAGCCGCCGTATGCACGCATCCGGTTGTCGTCGCCGCCGCGGTGCGCGCGTTTATCGAACTCGGCGCAAAAAAAGTGCTTGCGGGAGAATCGCCTGCCGTTGCGGGTTCGGCATCCGCCGCAAAAGCAACCGGAATGCTTGCCGCCGTTGAGCAGGCAGGCGGCGAATGGGTCGATTTTTCGGAAACGGTAACCGTCCGCAGCCCCGACGGAAAATTGACACGGAGTTTCGAATTCGCAGCCCCGTTCGCGCAGGCGGATATTGTGGTATCGATAGCAAAACTGAAAACGCATCAGCTCATGGCGTACACCGGCGCAATGAAAAATCTTTTCGGGCTCGTGCCGGGGCTCAAAAAAGCGCAGACGCACTATCGTTTTCCGGACAAGCGCGATTTTGCGGCATATCTTACCGACTTGAACATAGCCGCAAAGCCCGCCTACGCGATTATGGACGCGGTAATAGGCATGGAGGGCAAAGGCGGTCCGGGCAACGGCACGCCGATCCGCTTGGGTTTTCTCGCGGCGTCCGACAACATACTCGCGCTGGACTGGGCATGCGCGGAACTTGTGGGATATAATCCGCATCAAATACTCAACTTGGAAGATGCTTTGAACCGCAGGATATGGCTTTCCTCGCCCGATGAAATCACGACAAAAGGCGACGAATCTTCCGCGCTGCGTCCGGCGAAATTCCGCATCGTAAAAGAAACAAGCACCTACATCAATTTGCAGAAACGCCTGCCCGCCTTTGTCAATGTGCTTGCAAAAGCGGTTTTCGTAAAAACGCCGCGCTTCGACAGGAAAAAATGCATATCATGCGGCAAATGCGTTGAAATTTGCCCTGCGCATATATTATCATTTCAGTCGGACAGCAAAAAAATACAGAAAAAGCATGTAGCAATCGATAAAAACAAATGCCTGCATTGTTTTTGCTGCCATGAAATTTGTCCGGTCGAAGCAATATCATTGAAACGCTTTTAAGGAATCGATAAACCCGCCGCAGCTTCCTCATGCGCGCACGGCTTTTATGCCGCCGATATAAACGCAGACGGGAAACATTGCGCGTATTTGTTTATGCAAAACAGCGGCACAATCGGCTGTTTTTGCAAAGGAGATTTTACACACAAACCATGACGCGAAATATATGCTGCGGCGCGGAAAATTCATGCCGCAATAATGCGCGGAAAGCCGCATCCCGATTCAAAAAAAGCGGCGCCGAATTCCGTGCCGGCAAAAACGCAGCCGCGCAGCCGGACAGCCCCGCATCGCTTCCGCCGCCGATGTGTTCGTATCCGCTTTCGGTGCCGTACACCGCGCTGCTGTTTCATTCGAAAAGCATTCCGACCGTACTGAAGTTTTTTTACGAAATCCTGCACGATTTTTTTCTGCTGCAATTTGCCGTCAAATTCAAACTGAAAAAGATTCCGGTTATCCGCGCCGACAATACGCTTGACAACGCCGTGCCGTTTACGCCGGAAAAAATAACAACATATCTGGGATTTATCAATTATTGGATTCATCCGCTGTCTTTTATGCTCTGCCGCATGGGAACGCACCGCGGGCTGGCGCACTGCATACGTTTTTTGAAGCTGATGACGCGCTGCTACAAAGAAGCCGCGCGCATTTATCGTTTCCGCATGACCACGACGCGCCGCCCGGACTGTTTTGTAAGCCCGGCGTTTTCGCGCATGTGGCGCGCGGATCCGCATCTGCTGTGCGTGCCGAGCCTGCATGTTTCGATTTGCATTCTGACGTATACGTTTTACCGTGATTTATTCGAGCGGGAAGCCGATTTTTTTTCGGCGGAAGAAAAAAATGCATACAACGGCGAATTGTACAAGCAGGCAGTGGCGATTATCGAATCTGTTTTATACGTGAAACAGCACAGCGTAAACTGCATTCCCGCGGCGCTGTACATGATGACGCATATTCCGGGCGTACCGTTTACGATTCAGCAGGCAGTCGAGGTTATACAAGAATTATTTGCGCACAGCAGCGATATTTCCGAACAAAACAAAAAGCTCATCCGTGCGCATATTCTGCACATGTTCGAACAGCTGCTGCTGGAAGGCTGCTGCGAAACAGACTGGACGGTTCCGGTAAAACGCTGGCTGCTTTCCTACACGGCGTCATAGCTCGTTTTTCGGAAGCACGCGCCGCACTTCCGCGCAGCTCAGCGCAGAGCGTGCAAAAAAGCGCGCTAATATTCCGTTTCCGCATGAATCGGTTTCGATGCGGATTTGCGGTACAAACCGGCGTTTGAAGTCCGCCCTTTGCCGGAAACAAATTGTTCGGGGTTTTTGTTCTGCTTTCCTCCGGAAAATCTTCGGGAATCGCGGCGGAAAACACCGCGTCCGTCGGCATCGCGGCGATCCGCAAAACTGCGCCGTCCGCCCCCGCGGGAAAAACCGGAACGCATTCTGCCGTTTCCGCCCGCTTCTTTTGTGTCGACATGAATATGCGGGCAGGAAGAATCCCGCTTTGAAAGGTCGAGCAGCTCTTTTCCGGCTTTTACCGGAAGACTGAACAGCGAAAAATTTTCCGCCATATCTATTTTATCCACAAAATGCTGCGGAATATGCAGCAGGGAACTGAAATACTCCGCAATGCCGCGCGGATTATAGCCGTCCCGTCTGCCGAGCGTAGCGTACAGCCGAATCTGCTGAGCGCCGGCGGAAGACTTGCCGGAAGAAATGTTTCCGTAGCGCGCCGGATCGAGCGATTTGCCGTAAGTGAGCGCGAGAACTTCAGCGAGCACTTTTAACGGATCGCCGCCGCGGCACAATTCTTCCGCCATTTGCAGGAATTCCGGCGATGCACTGCCGGTTTTCCGCTCGGAAAGGCGGCGCGGTTTTTCTTCGGCAGCAGCTTCAAGCTGTTCCGAGTGCGCAGCGGCATTGTCTGCGGCAGGCGCTTCTGTTTCGTCAGCGTTTTTTGCCGCAGCGGTTCCGCTCTGAAGTTCGGCGGCGGCGCTGTCCTGATTTTCTTCAGGCGGCGGATTGCCGGCAGCAGAAGTTTCGGCATCATCGTTTTCGATACCCAGCGCTTTTTTCATTTCTTCGAACAGACGCGCGCGCTTTACTTCAAGAACGCGTGCAACAGACGGAATGCTTTCTTCTTCCAGCGGTCCTTTTGTTGCTTTGCGCGTTGCGCTGCGCAGATATTCCAGCTTCCGCCGTTCTTCCGGACGCACAAACGTATACGCCACGCCTTTTGCGCCGGCGCGTCCCGTCCGTCCGATGCGGTGAATATACGTCGGTCCGTCAAAGGGCATCGCGTAATTTACGACGTGCGTCAAACCTTCGATGTCTATTCCGCGCGCCGCAACATCCGTAGCAACAAGAATGCGCGTTTTTTTTCTGCGGAAACGGGAGAGAATTTTTTCCCGCTGACTTTGCGGAATATCGCCGTGCAGCGCCGCTGCTTCATAACCGCGTTCGTCGAGCTGGCGCGAAACAGCATCCGCATCCATTTTTGTCTGCGTGAACACAAGCCCGTAAAAATCGGCGGAAATATCAATCAGGCGGACAAGCGCCTCGATTTTTTCGCTTTCGCGGACAATCCAGTAGCGCTGTTCCGTCAAGATCGGTTCTTCCGGACGTTCTTCTTCCTGCACGATTTCGTAATCGCCCATGAATTTCGCCGCAATCTTCAAAATCGGCGGCGGCATCGTCGCGGAAAACAGCAGAATTCTGCTGTCGGGGTTCGCCTGCGAAAAAATAGTTTCTATATCATCGATAAATCCCATATCCAGCATTTCGTCGGCTTCATCGAGAATAAAATACGAAATGCCGGACAGCGAAAGCGTTCCGCGCTCAAGGTGATCTTTTACCCTGCCGGGAGTACCCACAACGATTTCGGTACCGCGGCGCAGACTGCGCAATTGTTCGCCGTAAGCAGCGCCGCCGTATACGGCGGTTAAACGCGGATAATCGCCTGTCGCAAAAGACTGGATTTCGCGGCACACTTGCAGCGCAAGTTCGCGGGTCGGCGTAAGAATAAGCGCCTGCACGTGATCGGCATTGCTGCGGATTGTCTGAACAAGCGGCAGACCGAACGCCGCCGTTTTTCCGGTACCGGTGCGGGCTTTTGCAATTACATTGGCGTCCCCGTTTAAAAGCCGCGGAATAGCCAAAACCTGAATCGGGGACGGAGCTTCAAAACCTTTCGCAGCCACGGCGGCGAGCGTTGTTTCGTCAAGTCCCAAATCTTCAAAAGAAATTGTTTCCATATAATGGTTTTACTGTACAGTTTTTTCAAAATCATTACAAGCATACCATGCTGTTGTTTGCGTTTTTTTGACATTTCGATACAAATATCAACAAAGCTTCGATTTGCGGTGCAAACTGCGATGCGAAACACCGCGCTACTTTTCAATCGAGGCTTTTCCGAGTAAAATGTTCCTATGTCCGACGAACACTTACGCTCCGAAGCAGCAGACCAAACCGGCGCGAACGGATTTGTGCACCTGCATGTTCACTCCGATTATTCGCTGCTCGACGGGGCTTCCAAAATACAAACGCTTGTTTCGCGCGCAAAAGAACTCGGCATGAACGCGCTCGCGCTCACCGATCACGGCAATATGTTCGGTTCTCTCCGTTTTGAGCAATTGTGCCATAAAGAAGGCATAAATCCGCTGGTCGGCTGCGAATTTTACGTTGCGGGCGGCAGCCGGCATGAACGAAAAGGAACGGAACAAGGGAACCATTATTATCACCTTATTCTCATCGCGAAAAATATCGAAGGCTACAAAAATCTCTGCATGCTCACGTCGCGTTCGTACACGGAAGGCATGTATTACAAACCGCGAATCGATGAAGAACTGCTGCAAATGTATCACGGCGGACTTATCTGCCTTTCGGCATGCATTGCGGGACAGCTGCCGCAGCTGCTGCTCGCGGGAAAAACCGAAGAAGCGGAAAAGATGGTGCAGGCATACAGCAAATTATTCGGTCCCGACCATTTTTATATCGAACTGCAAAATCACGGAATTCCCGAACAAAAAGCAGTCGCGCCGAAACTGATTGCCATAGCGGAAAAATTCGGCATTCCCATGGTTGTAACGAATGACATTCATTACGTCATGCAGGAAGACGCCGAAGCGCAGGACGTGCTGCTGTGCATCGGGCGCAAAAAACTGATTGACGAAGAACACGGAAAAATGTTCGGCGATCAATTCTACATGAAATCCGCGGAAGAAATGGCGCAGCTGTTTCCCGAATATCCGGAAATGATTTCAAACACACGCAAAATCGCCGATATGTGCGATCTTGTTATTCCGCAGTACAAAACGCAGCAGCTCAAAGACTGCCTGCCGGTTTACCGCATTCCGGAACAATTCGTATCGCAGGAAGCATACATGCTGCATCTTGTGGAATCGGGGCTGCGGGCGCGGTACAAAAATATCACGAAAGAAATTGTCGATCGGGCAATGTACGAACTGAATATTATTTTTCAGATGGGTTTTGCGGGCTATTTTCTCATCGTCTGGGATTTCATCAACTGGGCGAAAACCCATGACGTTCCGATCGGGCCAGGGCGCGGCTCCGGCGCAGGTTCGCTCGTTGCCTACTCGATGACAATTACGGACATCGATCCGTTCCGCTTCAAACTGATTTTCGAGCGCTTTTTGAATCCGGAGCGCGTAAGCATGCCGGATTTCGACGTGGATATGTGCTTCGAAGGACGGCAGAAAGTCATTCAGTACACGCGGGAACACTACGGCGATCCGCAGGTCGGGCACATTGTAACATTCGGAACGCTGAAAGCGAAAGCCGTCATCACCGACGTCGGCAGAGTGCTGGATATTCCGCTGAACGAAGTAAACATGCTGAAAAAATTCGTGCCGGAAGGAGTAAAAGTTCATCTGAAAGACGCGTTTACGCCGCCTGACGGGAAACATCCCGACAACGGACAGCTTATTCCGTACCGTCACAATCCGAAATACGAAAAATTATTCGATTTGTGCTTTAAGCTCGAAGATGTCAACCGCAACACATCGCTGCACGCTTCCGGCATTGTCATAGGCAGAAGCGCGCTGCCGGAATGGGCGCCGGTATACAAAGACTCGAAAACCGGCAAAGTCGCGGTTCAGTACACAATGGATATCATCGAGCCGTGCGGTCTTGTGAAAATGGATTACCTCGGATTGAAAACGCTCACTCTGATAAAATACGCGGAACATATTATCCGAAAAAAAGCCGGCATGGAAAATTTCGATACGGGAAAAGTCCCGGAAGACGACGAAAAAACATTCGACCTTTTCTGCCGCGGAGACACCGTCGCGGTATTTCAGTTCGAAAGCCCCGGAATGCAGAAAATATTAAAGGAAGCAAAACCGCGCTGTCTTGAAGAACTTGTCGCCTTAAACGCACTCTACCGTCCGGGCCCGATGGACTATATACCGCAGTATATTAAAGGGAAATGGGATCCTTCAACAGTAAAATATCCCGATCCCTGCCTTGAAGATATTCTCAAAGAAACCTACGGCGTCATGGTGTATCAGGAACAAGTCATGCAGGTTGCGCAGCGAATCGCGGGCTTCAGTCTGGGCGCCGCGGACATGCTCCGCCGCGCAATGGGAAAGAAAAAACTCGAAGTGCTGATGCAAAAAAAAGAAGAATTTATCAGCGGCGCCGTGGCAAACGGATTTTCGGCAGAACACGCCGGCGATATTTTCGAAATAATGGTTCCGTTTGCCGGATACGGATTTAACAAAAGCCATGCCGCCGCGTATTCAATCGTCGCGTACCGCACGGCGTATCTCAAAACGCATTTTCCGGCGGAATTCATCGCCGCGAACTTGACAAACGAAATTACCAGCACCGACAAACTGCCGGAATATATCGCCGAAGGCCGTTCCATGGGACTGTCCATCGATCCGCCGGACATCAATCGTTCGGATAAAGTATTCGATGTTGTCGGCGGAAAAGTCGTGTACGGGCTCATGGGCATAAAAGGCTTGGGAGAAGCCGCGGCGGAAGAAATCATTCAAAAACGCACGGAAGACGGCGCGTTCACGGATTTTATGAATTTTCTCGACCGCGTTGATTTGCACGCCGTAAACAAGCGCACGATAGAAACACTGATAAAAACAGGCGCATTCGATGCGCTCGGAGAAAACCGCCCGACGCTTCTTGCAAATCTCGAACGCGCCATGGATTATGCGGAAGCAAAAAAAGCCGGCAGCGAATTCGGGCAGGCAAGTTTGTTCGAAGACGCCGGCGTGCAGGAATTCGCAGACTTCACGTTTCAGAAAGTCGAAGACTGGCCGCAGAATCAAAAACTGCAAACAGAAAAAGAACTGCTCGGCTTTTACATTTCGGGACATCCGCTTGACCAGTTCCGCGAGGCGATAAAATACAGCGCGAATCTGACTACGGCGGACATCGGACGGGCAGCCAAAGACAAACCGTACACCATAATCGGCATCGTAAAATCACTTCGGACGATTATGACAAAAAAAGGCACGGAAATGGCGTTTGCGCAGCTGGAAGATTTTCACGGAACGCTTGACATGACATTTTTTCCGAAGATATGGGAAACACTCCGAAGCACAATACAAGTTGACAGCGTTTTCGCGTTCACCGGAAGAATCGATACGTCGCGCGAAAGCCAGCCGCCGACTATGCTTGTCGACACCGCGGCGGATCCGTCCGCTTTGCAGGAAAAATCCGTACAGGAAATACATATTCGGCTGCGCGGCAATATAAACGACAAAAATCTTTTGCCGCTGCGGGATTTTCTGTTTGCAAATTCAGGCAATTGTTCAGTATATTTTCACATATCGGAGCTTGAAAAAAATTACGTGATAAAAGCGGGCAGCAGATATACGGTTTTATTCAGCAATGAACTTGTCGAAGAACTTGAACAGCAGCCGGCTGTGGAAACCGTTTGGAAGGAGTAATATGAACATTGTATTATACTTGTGCAGCATTTGTGCGTCGGCGGTTTTTTTATACAGCTTTTTATGTTTTATTCGGATTGTAATTACTTGGTTCCCGCAAATCGCTTACAGCAAATTCGGAAACTTCATGGCAGCAATATGCGATCCGTATCTCGATTTATTCAAGCGGACAAAATTTCTGCGGGTCGGCGCGCTCGATTTTTCTCCGATTATAGCAATCAGCGTACTTGCGCTCGCGACTTCCGTACTTAATTCGATTATTACGCTCCGCAGAATATCAATCGGCATTATCTGCGCCATGGTAATCAGAATGGGCTGGTCGATAGCGTCGTCGCTGATTACAGTCATTATAATCGTTCTGGCGATACGCCTCATTGCGCACTTGCTGAACAAAGACATGAATACGCGATTTTGGAATTCCATCGATAATTTATTTACTCCGCTCTATAATTGGATACGCAGACTCTTTTTCAAAGGACAGTTCACTCCGTTCAAAACGCCTCTTATCATAATGCTGGCGGGAACAATTTTTTTGTACATCGCAGGCACGTTATTCGTAAATTTGCTGGTAAATCTGCTCGCTTCGATGCCGTTTTGAATTTCACGGAAAATTACATACATGAAACTGCGCGAAATTGAAACGCCGGTAACAGCGCTGTCCGGCATCGGACCGGCAGCCGCGAAACTATTGGCGAAATGCAACATTTTCACAGTCGCCGACTTGCTTTCGTTTTATCCGCGAACCTGGGAAGACCGCACGCGCCGCGTCCCGATAGCCGCATTCGCTTCTGCCCCGAAAGTTCATACCATTGCCCGTGTGGAAGCGCATGAATGGTTCGGCTACGGCAGAATGCGCACACTGAAGCTTATCATCAGCGACGGCAGCGCAACGGCAAGCCTTGTCTGTTTCAATCGGCCTTTTTACGAAAAAACATTTCCCGTCGGTTCTGTCATCAGCGTAACGGCGCCGTTTTCAGTGCGCTACAACAGCATCCAGACATCATCTTTCGAAGCGGAATGCATCGCCAAAAACGGCACGCTTGAAGCATACGCGCAAATGCCGGTGCCGTGTTCGAAAGTCATCAGCGTGTATCCGCTTACCGCCGGAATTACGCAGGCGCAAATCCGCAAAGCCGTCGCCAAAGCGCTCAAAGAATACGGGCGCGGAATATCGGACGAAATACCGGAACACATAGCGGCAAAATACAATCTCATGCGGAAACAGCGCGCAATCGCGGCAATGCATCAGCCGGAAACGCTGGAAGAAGCGCAAAACGCGCGGAAAACACTGATATTCGAGGAACTTTTTTTATTCCAGCTTGCTATTGTCCGGCGGTTTTACGAACGGAAAAGAAAACTTCCGGAAATAACAGCGGATGCGTTTTCCGTAAAATCGGAACTCTCGGAATCGGAGCACGACGGCGGCAATTCGGAAAGCGGCAAAGACAGCGCTTCCCGCATCGATGACGATGGTTTCGCCGCGTCCTTATCGCCGAGACAAAAGTCGTTTTTTTTCAGCCTTGCTTTCAAACTCACCGCCGATCAAAAACGCACCGTACTTGACTGCAATACCGATATAGACATGATGTACGCCGAAAACGCAGGGCAGCAATCCTGCGCCGCTATGTCGCGGCTTATACAAGGAGATGTCGGCTCCGGAAAAACGCTGGCGGCGTTCTTTGCCGCGCTGCGGGTTATCGACTGGGGCGGACAATGCGCGTTTCTCGCACCGACGGAACTGCTTGCCCGCCAGCATGCGGAAAACGCAGCGCGAATGCTCGAAAACACGTGCAGCGTGCGGCTTGCGTTTCTCACGGGCAACGTGAAATCGGCCAGCCGCAAACAGCTGCTTTGCGCATTAAAAAACGGCGAAGTCGACATTATAATCGGAACACATGCGCTTTTTTCGCCGCAAGTCGCATACAACGATTTGCGGCTCTGCATCATAGACGAACAGCATCGCTTCGGTGTGCTTCAGCGCAATGCAATTCTGGCAAAAGGACGCAAAGTTCCGCCGGCAAAAGACACGCAGACAGAAAAAAACAGCGCGGAAAATCCGGCCGTTTTTTCGCCGCCGGGATTGCTGATGCTCAGCGCCACGCCGATTCCGCGGACGCTCGCGCTGACTGTTTTCGGCGATCTCGATATTTCATACATACGCACAATGCCCGCCGGCAGAAAACCGATTCAAACACATCTTACCAAACGCGGCAACGAAAACCGCGTGTATGAAGCTGTCCGCAAAGAACTTGCAGCCGGGCATCAGGCATATTTTGTGTACCCGCGCATCGAAACCGACAAAGATATGCAAACCGAACAGACGGAAAAAAATGAGCCGGCGAACGAAGACATGCCCGCCCGATTTTCAGACGGACAATCGTTAAAAACAGCGGAAGACATGTACGCGTTTCTTTCCGCCGAAGTATATCCGGAATTCAAGTGCGCCGTCATCCATTCCCGCGTCGACGAAGAAACACAGCACCGCATCCTCGAAGATTTCAGGCTCGGAAAGATACAAATACTTGTCGCGACAAGCGTTGTCGAAGTCGGCGTCGATGTTCCGAATGCTACATGCATGGTCATTGAACAAGCGGAACGATTCGGGCTTGCGGCGCTTCATCAGCTGCGCGGACGGGTAGGACGGAGCCCGCTTCAGTCGCACTGCTTTCTCATATACGGGAACAAACTTTCGGAAACAGGAAAAGCACGGCTCAAAGCGCTGCATGAATCAACAGACGGATTCCGCATTGCAGAACAGGACATGATTCTCCGCGGTCCGGGCGAAGTTTCCGGCATTCAGCAGTCCGGATATCTGACGCTCGGAATTGCGGATCCGCTGCGGGATAAAGAAATGCTTATCTGCGCCCGCGATGAAGCTGTGCGGTATCTTTCAGAACAGCTGCCGCCTCAATAAGCGATTCGCATTTTTTCCAGACATGTGCCAAAACAGTGTCATCAGGCACTGCCAAATCCGGAATAAATATCGCTTTCATTCCCGCAGCAGCGGCAGCACGCAGTCCCGCGGGAGAATCTTCCGCAGCAAAACAATGTTCCGGCGGCATCCGCAGCAATTCGGCGGCTTTCAAAAAAATATCAGGCGCGGGCTTTCCGCAGGCGACATCGCCGCCGCAGACAATAACCGAAAAGAACTGCATAATCCCCGCACGCTTGAGCAGACTTTCCGCGGACGCTCTGGAAGAAGATGTCGCAAGCGCGAGCGGAATTCCATACGCAGCCGCAAAAGCGCATAATTCATGCAAACCGAGTTTTTCCGGCGGACCGTTTTCTTCGATAAAAGACTGTATTTCTTTTCGGGCCTCGGCGTAAAAAGCATCATACGGAAAAGAAGTGCCGAACGCTTCCAAAAGCAGCCGACGGGAATCAGCCACCGTCCGCCCGATGCATGAAGCAAAAAGGTCGTCCGTTATTTCATATCCGTATTCCCGCGCTTTTTTCTTCCACACAGATTTGCATAAACGTTCCGTATCAAACAAAACGCCGTCCATGTCGCATATAAGCGCATATTCCGGCGGCGGCATATCAGCCGCAGAATGCCCGTTCACGGCATTGCCCGAAGCACACATTGTCCGTCTGTCCGTTCATGCAGGCTACGCGACAAACGCTTCCAAACGTTCGAGGCGGCGCGGATGCTGCAGTCTTGTTATCGCTTTTTTCTCAATTTGGCGGATGCGTTCTTTTGTCAAATTAAATACAACGCCCACTTCCTTCAGCGACATGGATTTGTTTCCGTTAAGACCATAGCGGCAGCGAAGCACGTCGGCTTCTTTTTCCGTAAGCGTATCAAGCACATTGCGTATTTCATCCTGCATATTGACACGAACCGCTGCCGCTTCCGGCGATTCATACTGATTGTCCTCGATAAATTCCCCGATGCTCGCGCTTTCGGCATCGGCGGGACGGACGGCTGCGTCAAGAGAAATCATATCGCGGGTAATATTGAGCATATCCCGTACATGAGCGGCTGTCATGTTCAGCAAATCGGCAATCTCTCTGATTTCTTCTTCTTCCGTTTTGTTCGGAGAAATCAATTTCCGCGCTTTTTCTATCTGCACGATTTCATTTGCGCGGTTCAGCGGCAGCCGAATCAGACGCGATTTTTCGCAAATCGCTTTCAAAACAGCCTGCCGTATCCACCAAACAGCGTACGAAATAAAATGATACCCTTTCGATACGTCAAAGCGCTCTATCGCCGTCATCAGTCCGATGTTTCCTTCGCTTATCAAATCGAGAAGATCGACTCCGTGATTTTGATATTTTTTTGCCACATTGACAACAAATCGAAGATTCGATTTTACGATTTTGTCTTTCGCCTGTTTATCGCCGTTCGCGGCAAGTTCCGCCAAAGCATTTTCTTCTTCTCTTGATAACAACGGATACCGATTGATATCTCTCAGATACATTGAAACTAAATTATCATCATTGAAACTTTTTGATACGTTCGTTTTTATATGCGCCATATTTATCTCCTTTTTAAGGTATATATCAAATAAAACTCTATACTAGGAGAGATGCAAATACCATGCCAAAAATATGTTTTATACGTGTATTTTATTTAAATTACCGTATTTTGCGGGTGCAAAGCCGGCATTTACGGAATTTTTAATTTATTGTGCCATAAATAATTACAGAAACCCAAAAAATGCCGCATCTGCAAAAACAAAATATTTGCCGAAATTTTTCGTTTCTGCCGCATACGCACAAAACCGAAAAAAACAAAGGGTCATTTTGATACATATCCGCGCAAAATCGCTTTTTTTGCATCAAAAAAAGCCAGAATTCGGAAAACACGCGAAAAACAGGAGTTATCTGTGTTTTTTTTATTGACGATAGAATGTTTTTTTTCGTATATTTGGTATTGCAGTCAATTAAAACTGAATCAATTCAGTTTCGTATTGTATTTTTTGTTCAAATTTTTGGAGGCAAACGTATATGAAGGTTAAACCGTTGGCAGACCGTGTTTTGGTAAAAACAGAAAAATCGGAAGCAAAAACAGCAAGCGGAATTATCATTCCCGATACCGCTCAGGAAAAAACGCAGATTGCATCTGTTATCGCAGTGGGCGATGATTCGGAAAAAATCAAAGTAAAAGTCGGCGAACGCGTTATGTACGACAAATATTCGGGAACATCGATAAAAATAGACGGAGAAGATCATCTTATATTGAAAGCCGCCGACATTATCGCCGTCATTGAATAGGCATTTTCATCTCGGACTGCAAAAGCCGGGCTTTTGTGTTTGACGGATCAAGCGAAATGCTGTACTGGGCAGCCAGTGCGGCATTTTTTTTGTCCCCTGTTCCGGCAAACAATGCGGCAATTCTGTAATAAATTTCCGACTTCAAAAGAATATCTTCTGTCCTGCCTGCAATATCACGGTATTTTTCAAGCGCACGGTCTGTTTGTCCCAAAACAAGATACAAATCCGCAAGATTCAAAGCGGCAGGCATACCGAATGATTTTTCGGCTGCGTGTTCGTATAACCTGACAGCGCGCTCATAATCTTTATGCTTCAATCCGATAAAGGCGCTGTACTCTGCTTCCCAAACAGACAGCCGATCGCACAGCACATCCAAATCGGCTGTTCCGTATGCGCTTTCAAAATAATCCGCCAGAATTTTTTCCGCATCATCCGTTTTTTGTCCGCAAAGAAACAAAAAAACGGCATAACGCACAAAATAACTGCTGTCTGCGGATTCTTTCGCATCCGAAAGATTGCTTTCAAGAAGTTTCCATATATCGATTATTTTCTGCTGCGCATCGGCATTATTTATTATCCATAAAAACTTCAAATATTCGACACGAAGTTCCGCAGAATCACTGATATCAAGCGCCTGCTCGAAACGATGAACCGCGTCGGCAACGGGAATACGGTTCTGCTTTTCGGGGTTATGCGGCTCGGCGGTTTTCAATCCGGACGCCCGCATTGCTTTCATAAACGAATTTTCCGGCATTTCGCGCGACTGCTCAAGCACAAACCGGCTGTAATGCACAAGCCCCGGCACAAAATCGGGATATAAGGAAACGAGCTTCTCCAAAAAAAAGCGCAGATTTTCATACCGATGCGTTTCACGCGCGTATAAAGCAGCGTTCAGCAGCAATGACGGCTTCGACTGCTCCGGCAAAAGCGCCATCATCTGCCATAGCTCTCCCGCCTGCTCTTTTTCGCCCAGCATATTGTATGCGTCAGCCGCAAGCAGTCCGGTTTCCGTATCGGAGAACAACCCAGCTTGCTCAATAAAAGAAACACAAGCGGAATAATGACCGCTGTCATAAGCAAGCAGCGCGCAAAACAATGCGTCATCGCGGCTGGCAAACGACGGAATATATCTTTCGCAAAGTTTATATGCCTGATCGTATTTTCCGGATGCGGCATACAGCACGGCGGCATTCCGCAAAAATATACGCCCTGCGGTTGCAGACGCAGCGGAAACATACTGCGGAATAAGCGCGCGGCTGAAAAAAAGCGTTTCCGCAGCCGGCACATCAGCAGAATCGGAAAGCGTTTTCTGAATACAGGCTGTCTTCAAAAGCGCAAGTTCCGCAAGCAGCGGTTCATATTTTGTGCCTGCAAGACATTTCTCGTAATTTTCCGCCTTGCCGATACAAGCAAGCGCTTTTTCCGCATTGCCGCTTTTATGCGCAGCCAGCGCGTTGTCAGCCGCAAGCCACACATACACCGCGGCAAGATCGGAATTATCCGGCAGTTTTTTCAGTGATTTCTGCAAAAACTGCTCAGCCCGATCATTCCTGCCGAGCAGCAGATACCTGCGCACAATACCGAGTTTATTGAAAGAACCGTATGCTTTCGGCGCAAGCGCATCAAGCGCAGACAGCGCGGAAACAACATCTTTCTGCGCGATCGCCGCATCAACCGCCGCCAGCCGTTCCGTAAAAACCGCGTCTTTGGTGCGCACACCGCAGGAAAAACACACGGCAGCGCAAACACAAATACAAAGGCGGCGAACGGCATTCATCGGCGTGTGTTACTTTCGCAGTTTTTCCGCACATTGTCCAGAACCGCGTTTATAAACTTATAAGCATCATCGGAGCCGAATTCTTTGGAAATATCGATTGCCTCATCGATAATAATGGAATGATGCACATCCGCCTGAAATAAAAGCGAATATACACTTATGCGCAGAATTGCGAGATCGACTTTATTCAAGCGCGAAAAATCCCAATTTACCAGATATTTTTTTATCTCAGCATCGATTTCGGCAAGATGCGCAACCGTTCCCGAAATAAGAAGCCGTGCAAAATCAAAGCTGTCATCATCGCTGCGCTTAGGCGTGTTCTTGTCAATCCATGAAAAATCCATCAGCGTTTCAACAGGGCATCCGCCCACATCGTAAGAAAACAATGCCTGAAACGCCAGTATCCGCCCTTTTCTTCTGGACACGATAATCCTACCAGTCGAGAAGTTTATCAAGCGCCTCGCCGGATTTCAGCATCTGAAAATTTTCCGGTTTGCGAAGCTCCGAAGTGATTTCTTTTGAAGACGCAACAAGGAATTCCTGCTGTTTCTGCTGCGCGAGATTTGTTTTTATGTATTCATATACGGTAACTGTTTGATCCGGCTGTACGACATCGCTTAAGCCGAGCATTTTCGCTTCGTATTTTTCGCGGATTGTATAAAACTGAAAATCGTCGTCCGTTTCCGTAACTTCAGACAGGAAATTCTTGTCTTTTTTAAACAATTCGAGAAGCGCATCATAATTTAATCCGAGCTGCTGCGCAGCCTGCGCATTTTTCGAAACGAGAATATCGCCGGCTTGAAAAACGGAATTTGCCGCGGCGGATTTTGCCTTTACTTCTTCTATTTTTGCCTTTTTATTTTTCAAATCGGCATACAGCTTGTCCGCTTCTTTTTTTGCGGAAGACGCATCTTTCCCTTTCGGGACAACAACCAAAAACAGCTTAAGAATATCGCTTTGAACAAAATTCGCTTTATTTATTTCAAAAAACGAACGGATTTCCGCATCCGTCGGCGCAACATTCTGAAGCTCGCTGCGTTTTTGCGAAATAATATACTGCTGCGCAATAAGCTGATTTTTGAGAAATGATTTATATTCGGCAACATTCATGCCTACCTGATCATAAAAAAACGCGTCGATAGACTGACCGGTCTGCTGGCGGACAATGGCGGCAAACTCCTGCTCCGTAATGTTTCTTCCGACTTGCTGTGCCAGCGTGTCGAGAAACGCCTGGTTTGCCTGAGAATCCGTGACAACAAGTCCGGCTTTTTGAGCAGCCTGCACAATCAATTTTTCATCGATCATGCCGTCAAGGATTTCTTTTTTCTGCTCGACCGTAAAATTTCCCGTCCGCATTTGGCGCTGATAAACATCGACACGCGCTTTCAGCTGCTTCAGTGTAATTGATTCCGTTTTATTTAATTTGACATTGACAATCGGCAGAAGATCCGCCTGAGCGAACGCCGATACGCCGGCAAACAGCATTCCCAGCGTACAAATTAGTATCCGTTTCATCAAAAAACTTCCTTTTCCCTCTATAATAAAAAATAAATATACAAGCCGTCCATATATTGTAAACACAAACTGTCCGCGCCCGTTACAAAAAACGGGAAATTCCATACGCTGCCGCCACGCCGTCAATTGCAAAGCATGCGCAGCGGCAGACAAAAGACCCGTCAGCTGATAACCGCACGAATTCTGCGCACGCCGGCGGAAGATGACTGTTCCTTGAGTATTTTGAAATGACCAATTTGACCGGTATGTTCCACATGCGGACCGCCGCAAACTTCTTTCGAAAAATCACCGATTGTATATACTTTTACTTTTTGTTCGTATTTTTCGCCGAACAGCGCACGCGCACCGGATTTTTTCGCATCTTCCAGATTCATAATTTCCATAGTAACCGGCAAATCGCGCGCAATTTGTTCGTTTACCAGATCTTCTGCCCGTTTGATTTCATCCGCAGTCATAGGCTGCGGATGCGTAAAATCAAAGCGCATGCGCTCCGAGGTAATATTGGAGCCTTTCTGCTCGACATGCGTTCCCAGAATCAGAACGAGCGCCTGCTGGAGCAAATGCGTCGCGGTATGATATTTCGTTACCGTTTCGGAATGATCCGCCAAGCCGCCTTTGAATGTGCCGGCACCCTGCGCACGCGATAATTCCTGATGTTTTTTTTCGGCTTCCGCAAAACCCGCTCTGTCAACCGTCAGCGCATGTTCCGCCGCAAGCTCTTCCGTCAATTCCAGCGGAAAACCGAACGTATCATACAAGCGGAATGCCACGCGCCCCGGTATTTCTTTTTTGGGATTTTTCAAAAGATTCGGAAGAAGTTTTTCAAACTCGGCTTCGCCTTTGCGCAAGGTTTCTCCGAATTTATTTTCTTCGGCGGCAAGCTCGGAACGAATTTTATCCGCGTTTTCCGCAAGTTCCGGATAGGCGCCTTTGAAATTTGTTATAACCGTTTCGGCAAGCTCGGAAAGAAACGCATGTTCGATGCCGAGTTTTCTGCCGTGCCGAATAGCGCGGCGTATAAGGCGGCGCAGCACATAGCCCGCACCGATGTTCGACGGAGAAACGCCTTTGGGATCGCCGAGAATAAACACCGAGGAACGGACATGATCCGCAATGATGCGCATGCTCCGGTCTTTTTCCAGATCGGCACCGTACACGCAGCCGGAAAGTTTTTCGATCGCGGCAATAATCGGCTGAAATATCTCCGTAAGATATACGCTTGTTTTTCCCTGCAGAACCGTTACCGTGCGTTCCAGCCCCATGCCGGTATCGACATTCCGGCGCGGCAGCTTCTTCAAGGTTTCCGCATCGACGCGGTTGTATTCCATGAATACGTTGTTCCAAATTTCAAGCCAGTTTTTGCTGTCCGTCTGCTTATTCGAACCGGCAGGCGGAAAACCTTCGCCGACCCAATAAAAAATTTCGGTATCGGGACCGCAGGGACCCGTCGGACCGGCAGCCCACCAGTTATCCTGCGCGCCGAGATACGCGATTTTATCTTCCGGCATGCCGTTTTCTTTCCAATAGGAAGCGGATTCGTCATCGCGCGGCGCGTTTTCGTCGCCGGCAAATACCGTTACGGACAAACGGCGCGGATCAAGCCCCAGCCATTCGGGAGATGTCAAAAATTCATAACTGAACGCGATTGATTCTTTTTTGAAATAATCGCCGAGCGACCAGTTTCCGAGCATCTCAAAACAGGTAAGATGACTGGGATCGCCTACTTCATCGATGTCGCCGGTGCGGATGCATTTCTGATAATCCGTGAGACGCGTTCCGGCAGGATGCGGCTCGCCGAGCAAAAACGGAACGAGCGGATGCATTCCCGCCGTCGTAAAAAGAACCGACGGATCATTATCCGGAATCAGCGATTTTCCGGAAATTTCGGCATGATTTTTGCTTTTAAAGAACTCAATATACTTAGAACGAAGTTCGTTTGCAGTCATAACGGACTAATTATACGTGCTATCAAGAAAAGTTACAAGATCACGGCTTTGCGTATCGGCAATAAAAATGCACGCAAAAATATATTCCGAAAAGCAGCCGTCAATCATGCCGAATTACCGTAACGTTATTCTGCGTGCGCTGGGGGGGGAATAATCTGTCTATCTTTTTAATAAAAAAATCGATATTGCTGCTGATGAACAATATGCAGTACACAAATACCGCGACAGCAAACACCAGATAAAAACCGATAATGATAAAACTGCCGGATAAATCTCTGCTGAATACGGAAAAAATAAACAGGCACAGTATCATAAGCGCACCGCAGGCATACCAGTTTTTCAAAGACACAACCGGAACAGTTTTGTGCGCCGCGGCGTATTCCGCGGATTGTATTTTTTCCATTATCGGCGCGGCGCTGTCTGCCGCAGACACAAACGGCGCGGCGGCGGCTTTTTCGGCGATCGTCATCATGCGGACCTGCGTTCGGCATGTTCTGCAAAAAAGCAAATGCAGCGTAACGCGCAGCGGCAGATGTTCGTTTTTATCAAGCGCGCAGAACATATCCAAAACAGCGGTGCATCGTTTGTTGTTTTCCATTTTTTATTCCTTATCAAAAGTACAAATCGTACAAATATTTTTCGTTTTCATTCGGCAGCGCAAAAGCAGCCGATTTTTGCCGAATGCCGTCATCAGTGCACGATATCGGCAAGTTTTTCCCGCAGTATTTTTTTTGCACGGAAAATATGGGATTTTATCGTGTTCACCGGCAAAGCTATAACCTCGCTGATTTCTTTGTACGGCATGTCGTAAAAAAAATACATGTCAAGGCAAAGAACATATTTTTCGGGCAGACCGCTGATTGCTTCGCGCACCGATTCCGCCGCTGCTTTGCGCAGATGCCGCGCTTCGGGACCGAGGTCTGTATCGAATACGGGCATTTCGTCGCACAAAGACACATATTCTTTGCGCCTGTTGACAGCGTTCACGGCTGTATTGTATGCAATCCGCAGCAGCCAGGTCGAAAAAAGCGATTCTCCGCGGAATGTGGACAGCTTCATAAATGCTTTTAAAAACACATCCTGCACAAAATCATCCGCATCGGAGGCATTTTTGAAAAAACTCCAGCCGAGCGCGAAAACTCTTTTGCGGTACAGTTTGATGAGTTCTGCGAATTTCTGCGTGTCTCCGGCTTTTACTTCACGCACCAGCGCCGCGTCCCGTTTGGCGGCCGCAGCATGGTTGGAATTGCAGGCAGTTTCACTAAGTTTATCCGTCCGAAAAACAGCCACTTGCGAAAAACCACAGTTTTATCCGTTCGGATATAATTTATAAAATACGATAAGACTTATGCCGAGCGCAAACGGAATAAGTCCGCCGAGCAAAGCATAAGACAAACCATTCAGCAGCAAAAATAATATACTCAGCACAAAACCGACTCCGGCAAGCAGCAGTCCCGCCAGCAATGAAATGAGTTTTAAATTATAGTGCACAGGTTTGAAATTGCCTGTTTTTATCGACAAACAGATTTGATAATGCTGCCACAGCAGATAGAAAAAAATAATAATGCCGCCGAAGAAAATTCCCACAATCGGGATAATGGATATTATCACCTGCGCTGCCGGAGAAATCGTTTCCATACCGCTTTACTGCCTCCATAACTATATAAATTACCGACACTATTTATGACACATCGCAGTCTCCGATAGTTGCAGAAAATAACGCAGATTTTTATGACGGAAGTTTTTATTATTCGATAATCATATACTCGGTAAAATATATTGTTTGTATTTTGCCGAGCACCAGTTCCGCATTGATTAAATCGAGCAAGGCTTCTTTTACGGACTGTTCGCCGGCAGCAAGCAAATCCGCCTGCGTTTGCCGCATAATGTACGAAACGCAAAGCATCCGCAGCTGCTGAGTTTTTCGGCATAATTCTTCGTAAAAAGCCGTATCGTTTTCGGCATACGGAAAAACCGGAGAAAGCACCACGGAAACAGGCGTTTCGTCGGCGGCGGCAATGCGCAGCTGCCCGATTCCGTCAAACAGCTCCAGCTGCGCATCCGCATTGTTTTTGTTTAATTCGGCAAGCGTAATCGAATCCGAAAAATCGGCATGACGGCGCACGGCGCGCAATCCCGAACCGGGCTGCGCACGTCCCGAAACAAATGCCGCCGCGCTGACAAGTATGATTGCCGCGGCAAAGACGGCAAGCAGCAGCGCGCATATTTTCCGAACCGTATTCAGCGTATTCACCGTGTCTCCTTTTTCTGCGGCGCGGATACACACCGCCTTTCGATTTTTCCGCGCTTTTGCAGAGATGCCGTATGGCGCACAAACTTCGGCACGCCGCAAAACGCAAACAGTGCGTTCCGTTCTTTCTATTATACAGCATATACGGATATGAATGATAGTGTGCAGCCCGTTTGCTTCCGCAGCCGCTTCGGTGTTCCGCCGCGAACGGCATCAGATAACGGCATTTGAAATGCGGCTGTCAATATCCTGCACAATCAGATTTTCTCCGAGCGTATGGAGCGATTCGAAAAAACATAATATGTACTCGTATATATCGTATGTGTCGAAAAGTTCCGCAACTTCCGCGCCCGTAAGATTTTTCGCATAACGGTATCTTTCCATGCAGTAAATCAAAAAAATTCCTTCTTTGCTCATTCAGGCTTCCTCCGGATAGTCATAAGTACCGGTTATAAGCTCGTCCTGATACAGAGAATACAATGTAAGCGGACTGTAATGCCACAATTTTGTCTTTTCTTCGGAAAGTTCGGCGTAGAGTTTTGACTTATAAAAATACGACACAGCCTGTACCTCGCTTATGTTGCTGTTCTTCACAATAAGTTCTATGATTTGCGGTATGATTACGGCAAGCAGCGCGCTGAATTGATTTTCGTTCATACGACAAATCCCCGTTGAAAGTGAAGGTATTTCAAAGACTTTTCCGTTGCAAACACAAGCTGATTGTACAGTTTTTTGATTTTCAGAGTTTCCAATGTCTGTTCTTTGGTGAGAATGCCCGCCGCATAAAGCGTTACGGTCTGATATACATTGTCATTCGCCACCGCTCCGTAAATCATATCATACTGCCTGCCGCCGCAAATGCCTTGTCTGCACGCGGACACAAAGTCCAGCCATTTTTCGTCAGGCAAATCAAAGCGCAGAAGCGCACATTCCGAAAAGGCACTGTTTTCATCAATTTCATAAACATTCACTGTCGGAGTTCCCGTTTTACGGTCGGCTGTCACTTTTTTCGCAAAACTTTTTGCCTGTTCATCGTTGGTTGTCGTATAAAACCCGAAGCCGAAATCCAAAAAACGATTTTGCTTTACCAGGCTCGGATGTTCGACAAGCGTATTGCTGCCATGATACAGTATCATATTCAACACTCCTTCGATCGCTTATTGCGCGATTTTTCGGCTTTTATTATGGAGTTTCTTTATTTTGCGCCGCCTGTATATCTTCTGAATTAACTATACAGCATATACGGATATGAATGATAGTCCCCGCCCGCAAAAAAAACAGCCGCCCCGAAAGGGGCGGCCGACGCACGCCGCAAACGAATCAGTGCGGCGTGATGTCAAAACACACGTTTTGCGGAATGTCTTTATTCCGTGATGTCAACGCGCACATAGTAAATCGAAAGAGCGTATCCTGAGGCAGCACGTTCTAAAGTGTACGTTCCCGCTGTAAGCGTCCAAACATAGGCTGCGTCCGCAGTCGGCGCTTCTGCCGGATTTTCCGATGAAGCCGTCGCTGTTCCGTCGGAACTTTTAATTGTTACATTGTCAGTTGTTGTTGCTTTTTCAGCCGTGTAATATCCAGCAAGAACCATTGCTTTCGCATTTTTAGTTACAGTAAAAGTTATTTTTCCGCTGCTGTCCATCTTGATTCCGGTGGAAATATTCTTTTTCGTACCGTCAATCAGCGTAACTTCTTTATTGCCGCCCAGTGTAACACCGCTACCGCCAATCGTAAAGGCGCTGTTGTTCGCTCCTGCATGATCGCCGAAACTGGTTCCACCTCCGCCTGCTGATGAAGAAGTATCTTTTGAATTATACCATTCCGCGGATGTCCAAGTCGCTGCTTCCGGCGTACAGGCAATTGTTCCTGTTTTGCCGCTTCCGTCGCGCGCCGTCGCGGTAAACGTTACAGTTCCGGCAGCCTTGAACGTAACTTTGCCCGTCATTTCGTTGACTTCGCCGACCGACAAATCAGAGGACGTCCATTTCACGTCCTTGTTTGAAGCATTGTCAGGCGTTACCGCAGCTTTCAGCTGAACAGGCGCACCGACGGTGTACTTATTGGTGTCGGCAGTTACGGTTATAGCGGTAACGGGAACATTTACAAGCGTATTATCATATTCAACAACAATCTTCTTGATATATGACGTATCAGCGGCGGTGATAGTTATCTCTGCCGCGCCGCTGTAGTTTATGTACGCTTTTTCCAGTATTTTGTCTGTGCTGTCGCTGTTGAAGTCGTAGACAGCCTCGCCCTGTTCACCCGCTTTGATTGTGCCGTAGCCGGAATAACAGCCGGAAACATAAATTATGCAGTTCCCGTCTGCATTAAATTTGATTGTATTTCCGTTCGAGCCGGTTGCAGAACCGGAGTCATGCGATTTAAATCCGTTGATTGTAAGTCCTGTCGCGGAAAGTCCGTCTGCCTGCGCAAAATCGTAGACAGTTATTTGGGGCTCGCTTTCGCCGGCAAGCAAATCAGAAGAAGCATCCGCGTCAACGTCCCACTTGTTAGCGGTAATTACAGCATCGATGTCCCAGTATGTTTCCGCATCTTTCGAGAATTTTCCGCTCGCAGTATTATACACCCTGTTCAAAATTGCTTTGCGTCCGCTGTATTCTTTGTTTTTCACATCCTCGGACAGTCTTGCGCCGTATTTCGACGAAGCATTGAATTTTGTATCCGTTTTGAAGCCGACATACTGCTGATCGGCAGTGCCGTTTGCCGCGCTTGCCCAAATATCCGCATTCAGCGCCACACCGCAATACTCGGAATTCACAACGGCAACTTGGTTGTAATAACTCGTCAATGCGGAAGTCGCCCAAGGATTGCGTCCGAGATACACGTTGCTCAAAGTGCTTTCGGCTTCAAGATTCGAATTGTAAATGACAAGACCTTTTCCGACCTTTGTGGTAAGAGCCGCACGCGGAGCCGTAAAATACGCTTTGTTGGTTCTGCCGCCGACCGCGCGGAGCACGCATTTTTCGTAAAGCGCAGCGGTTCCCGCCGTATCCATCCACAAAAAGTCAACATCGCCCTCGATATAGCATTCGTAGAACCAGGCTTTTGCCACCGTGCGGATTGTATCCTGATGACTTAAGAACGAACAGTTATAAGCGGCAATATTGCCTTTGCCGTCGCTTGCAAGCACTTCCGCCTGCGCGTTGCCTTGATTCTCGCCGTATTTGTTTTCGAGTGCAATGTTTTCCAGCATCAGGCTTCCCGTGCTCTGGTTGTCAAGATACAAAAGTTCGCGTGATTTTTGGCTGTTGGTATTCGGATTTCCTTTAATGAGAACATCAAGCCCGTATTCGGCAGTTCCGGTTCCTTTAATCGTAATATTCGCGCTGCCGCTGTGCTTCAGCTGGTTCTCGTCGCTTACCGTATACGTTCCCGCGGGAATCGTGATTACAACGTCGCCCGACGCGGCGGCTGCCGCTGCCCAGGCTTCTTCGATGCTCGTGCCGCTGTATGATGCTCCGCCGCCGCTTACCGTAATTGTGCCGGACTCGGCAGGTGCGCTCGGCAGCCGTCTGTCAGGTATAGTACCGGACGTCGGTGTCGGGTCCGGATCGTCATCTCCGCCTCCGCACGAGAAGAACAGGCTTCCGAAGATAAGCGCCGCGGCAGCCAAAAGCGCGGCAATACGTGTTGTTTTTTTCACAGTTTCCTCCTTAAAAAAACGGACGTTTTTTTTAAGAACCTGTGCTACAATGAAAAACAGAAAATCATGAAAAAAGATTGAAAAATGCACTGAAAAACAAGGAAAATCGTGATTTTTCGTGCGTTTCGGAAGAAAAATCGGCAGGTGCAAAAATCAAACCGCGCGCGTGCCGTTTCGTGATTTAAACGTCCGTTTTTTTCGAAAAATCCGCGGAAATTTCCGTACAGACTGCCGGCAGGAAATTTTCGGGGCGCAGACCGCGTTTTTCGGGGCTGTATGGCAGGCATTTCCGAATTTATTTGCGTAAAGTATCAAACGTATTTGCGGTAAAACGTGCCGAAATTCGCTTGAATTTTGAATTTATTTGCGTAAATACGTACGCATTTTTACGGTAATACGTTTGAGTATTTGCGGTATATCAAATAGCTTATTTTGTCCCGCGCAGCTTTCGGCTCGACAAATGTGCACGGGTGCTTCCGGCATTGCAAGAGCGCAAGGATACGGCAATCTGTTGTGCAGTGAATTGCTTCGTCGCGAGCCGCAGGCTCGCTTACGAGTTTCTTTCAGAAACTCGCGGCGGCTTTTCGGCAGGCGTTGCAAAAAAAATGATTTTCGTGCTAGAATTAAAATTACGGAGGAGAGAATGGCTGAAGAAATGCTCAAACTTTACAAAACGCTCACCAGCGAACAACAAAAAGAAGCTTACGACTTTGTTTCTTATCTTTGCGCCAAAAACACTTCTCAAAATGTGTCCTCCGAAAATCCTGTAACTTCGCTTTTCGGCTCGATGTCCGAAAATGACGCGGCTCAGCTGCGCGGTGAAAAGTTTAAATTCCACGAAGCGGCATTTTGAAATATTTTCTTGACGCGAATTTTATAAGCTATTTTATCGGCGGCAAAAAAGAAGCGTTAAATTTTATAAATGATGTTTCCTCAATCGACGAAATAAAAATTCCCGACATTGCGTATTACGAAATTTTGCGCGGACTTTTTTATAAGGACGCAAAAAATGTCCTTGAGAAATTCGAAGCTTTCGCAAAATACTTCGGCGTAATATCGATGACAGCGGAAACAATGAAAATTGCCGCAAAAATCTATGCCGATTTGCGTCATAGAGGAAAAATCATCGAGGATGATGACATTTTAATTGCCGCATTGACAATCGAATGCGGCGCAACACTTTTGACAAGCAATAAAAGGCATTTCGAAAATATTGAAAATTTGAAAATACTGAATTTGTTTTAGAGAATTCCCACGCTTTCAGCAGGTACTGCCTGTACTTGCCGAGTTTTCTGAACTCTTTATCAAACCCCGCCGCATTTTCGCCGGCGTTTCCAGCGGTTCATAAAGTTTGCAGTACGGATAAAAATAATAAAAAAAGCTCAAACCAACGGCAAAAACTGCCGATAATAGGCACAGCATTATGCGCGGAATATAAACGCGGAACAAACGGCGGCGGGACTTTCCGTTTCCGCCGGTAAGGAGAATTCGTGACTACAGGACAAAAAACAGCCGCAAGTCTTTTAATCACCGTTTTCGTATCGTCCGCGCTGGCGGCGGCTTTTTCCGCAAAAATAATTCCGTTTGTCGAAACGCATGTGTACCGCAAAACGGTTGTACAGAATGCGGCGGCGCATCTTGCCGATATATCCGGCGCGCTCGAAGAATACACAAACAAACTGCGGCAGACGTTTTCCGTATTTGCGGATTCCGCCGCGGTAAAGCACAGCATCCTGCCCGAAGCGCAGCAAACCGATATTGCGGAGCGGAACCGTCTTGCGCGGCTTTTGCTTGCGGAAACAGACGGGCTTGCGGGAATCGCAGCTGCGGACGATGAGGGCCGCATTTGCTTCAGCACGTTTGCGCAGGATGCGGCGGCGGAAATTCCCTCGGGCGCGAACCGCGCAATAACCGAAAAACGCTCGGAATTGCCGCAGAAAAGTCCGCCGCCGTGTTCCGTTTTTTTCGACAGCGAGAAAAACCGGCAAATATATTCCGTGCCTTTTTACGATTCATACAGCGGCAGAAACGGAACGGCATTATTTTACGTCGGCGCGGCAGGCTTCAGCCGTTTTTTGGCCGATAAAATGCTGATACATATTTCCGATGCCGCGGACATTGCGGCACTCGGAACAAAAAACGCCGCATCCGCATCAAGTGCCGAAACGCCGTCCGATGCGGACAGCGGAACAAACGCGCGGCACGCCGTATACGGCACAGGCGGCTTTGTCTTAGGCTTATCCGGCGAAGCAGATACGCTTATCCCGCAAATCCAAAAGCACTGGGAAGAAAACGCATCCGCCGTATCAGGCACGGCATACCTGAACGGCGCGGAAAACGGCGGCAGGATTCTCGTTTCCGACGCATCGTTTCCGCAAGGCATTGTCGCGCAAATTCTTCCGGAAAACATGTTTTTTCTTTCCGCCGCGGAAAAAATGCTGCTTTCAGCCGCTGCGTTTATCACCTTGTATCTGATTGTTTTTCTGCTGTTCAGCATTAAGCCGGACGATTTTACCGTTATCAGAAGAAAAATAAAAAAGCTGCAAACTGCGTTTCTGGCTGATTACTTCGAACGAAAAGATCAATATAATTGGGAAGAAATTTCGCATTCGCTGGAACTGCACAAGCAGGAACTGTTTGCCGAACTGAAAAAAAGTTTTCGCCGCAAATCGAAAAGCGATACGGAACGCATCGACGCGCTGCTGGATCGAAGCTGGGACGACATGCTGTCCGTGATAAAAAATGCGCCGCACGAATCGGCAAAGCAGACGGAAAACGCCTGCGAAGATATTCCCGTATACCCCGAAACAATCGAAATAATCGAACCGATCGAAGAAACGAATCCGACATCGTTCAATCCGAAAGCTTTCGCGGAAACTGCGCCGTCCGAGCAAATCGCCGCGGCGTTCGGCGCTTCCGCAGAAGAGCCGCCGAAACCGCAGAACACGCAGGCAGAGAACACGGAAAATGCAGCCGCAGCACCCGCAGACACCGAAAACGTTTGCCTGCCGGAGAGCGCACCGATAATCGAAAAATATCCGCAGATGCCGAAAGCCGAAGAAAACGGCGCATTTTTTGCCGAAGCCGTTTCCGGTGCTTGCGCGGATAATGCCGAAGAACCGCAGCCGAACGGAACACCGCGGCAAAGCGCATTTTCGGATACGGCTGCGCAGGCAATGCAAAGCGAACTGCAAAGCGCGGAACGGGAAAAACAATCCGAATCCTGCGGCGGCGATGCCGCATTCACGTTTACGCAGGAAACTGCCGCAGAACGCGGCGCGGTGCAGAAAAGCGATGCGCATTCTTTTGCCGCAGTCGGCAATGTTTCCGCTTATCCCGCAGCAGAAGCGCCGGCAGAACAGCCGCAGAACATACCGGATGAAGAAAGCGCGGAAATTATCACGGCTGTACATGATGCGGTTCCGTTCAGCTTTGCCGTGCAGTTTGCGCAGGATTCCGCTGCCGACATGCTCCCCGCTGCCGATGAAAACAATGCGATTATCGAAAAAAACGGCATTTTCATGATTCAGGATAATCTAAGCATCAGCGATGTTTTAATCGATCCGGACTTTAAAACGCTCGTCGATTCGATACTGAAAAATTAACCGCCTCCGACGCCGAAAAACTGCATTATCAGCCGATTGACAGCAGACTTTTTTTCCAACATAATTACATTATGGCTCATAACGATAATTCAGGCGAAAATATCTTTCAGCGTTTTTTTTCGTCTTTGTTCAAATCTTCCGATCCCGAAGCGGAAAAAAAACGGCAGCTGAAAGCTATTGCGAAGCACCTTTCTCATTCCAAATACAAGTTTTATAAATTCAATTCCGATGAAGCGCTGCCGGCTATGGGAAAGTTTTTCTATGAGCTGTACAAAGCACTGAACGCGGCGCAGGCAATGTTCAACAGCATTCAGAATCCCAACGCAATAAAAAACATGGTTATCGAATATTCGCTGACGGAACAGCAGAAAAAAACAATGGACTGCCTGACGGAAGAATACATCAAGGAACAGGCAAAAACAGTGCCGATACGGCAGCTCTCGGCGCAGATAAACAGCAATATTGCGCAGCTTTCAAAAGGATTCGACTCGGAACAGATAACCAAAATAGACAGATTATATGCCAAACTTTCCGCATTCCGCGCATTGTGTACATTCGACTACTATTTTCTGCTTAAAAAATTCGATGCCAACCTCAAGGAACACGATTTTTCTTCCGTGCCGAAATTCGAAACAATCCGCGCGGAATATATCGCGGAGGAACTGAAAGACTTCATTGCCGTTGCCTGGGCAGTTCCCGTCAAAGAAAACTGGTCCGATGTTATGGGTGTTTTCAAACTGATGAAAGGCGTCGAGCCGATTGCCGCGGGTTTATGGACAAAAGTGCTTTCCAGAATAACCGATCTGAAAAGCTCTGCCGCGCTCGAAATGATTATACGGCTCATTACGAAAAATCCGGATTTTGCCATAGAAATACAGGAAAATCTGGAACCGATTATCGAGCCGCAAATAGATAAAATCCGCGCACAGGCTGAAGCGGCGATAAAAAAAATCGAACTTGAACAGAAAAATTCGCAAGTGGATAAAATTCTCGCGGTCATATTCGGCACGACATCCGTAACAAAACTGAAAAATTACACGGAAAACGGTTCGCTGCTCTTTGCAAAAAAAATGATCGGCGAGTACACAATGTATCAGCCGCTGAATTATATGAAAGCATTTTTAATCGATTATTTCAAAAGAAGCGTCCGCGAATTTGCCGATCTTGTGCTTATCCGCGGAAAATGGCAGACAGCATCTCTGTCAAATGAAATGTCGGATTCCTACCATGCGCTGCTCGACGTTTCCGAACAAATCACCGTATTCGATAATTCTCTGGCGGAAGATTCTTCGCAGGGCATAAAAATCAGGAATATGCTGCTGAAAGCAGATCATGACAAAGAAGCAAAGCGGCTTCTTACCTCGGCGCTGAAAGATACCAATGCAAAAGCTACACGTCTTGTTCAAACAGGTTCGCAGGAACTTGTCGTATTCGCACGGCACGTAAAAAGCGTGCTCGAAGATCACGAAAAGCATGAACCGGTGCTGCTTATAAACTGGAAAGAACTCGACCGATTCGCGGAAACTCCGATAAAAGAAAATGCCATTTCCATTTACAAAATGATTTATCAGTTTATAACGCTTATGCAGTTTTATATAAAAAAAGACGCATAAAATTCGGCAGATTGCTGTCTGCAAAATTGAGGACGGCGCAGACAGCGGACAACTTTTTCGACCGACGGAGTTATTTTTATGAATAAAGCACTTGAAACACTTAAACAGCGGGGATTTTTTCAGCAATGTACTGACATAGACGGCTTGTCGGCGCTTATGGATAACGGACCGGTAACATTTTATGTCGGCTGCGATCCGACCGGCCACAGCCTGCACATCGGGCACATGGTTCCGTTTTTCGCGCTGCGGCATCTGCGGGAAGCAGGGCACATCGGCATTGCACTGATCGGCGGCGGCACTGCGCGCATCGGGGATCCTTCCGGCAAAACGGAAATGCGCAAAATGCTCACATACGAAACTATCGATAAAAACGTGGAATCCATTCAGCGCCAGCTCGATGCTTTTATCGGCTTTGACGGAAAAACGGCAATGAGCGACAATAATAAAATTTGGCTTGCGGATTTGAATTATATCGATTTTCTCCGCGATATAGGTTCCTGTTTTTCCGTAAATAAAATGCTCACATTCGAATCATACAAAAAGCGCATGGAAACCGGATTATCGTTTATCGAATTCAATTACCAGCTGCTGCAAAGTTTCGATTTTCTCAAGCTGCACGAACGGCATAACTGCTGCCTGCAAATAGGCGGCGACGATCAATGGGGAAATATTGTCGCCGGCGTGGATCTTATCAGGCGGAAAACAGGGCACGAAACATTCGGGCTTACATTTCCGCTTATAACTCGTTCCGACGGGAAAAAAATGGGCAAAACAGAAAAGGGCGCATTGTTTCTTGATGCACAGCTCACGCCTGTTTTCGATTTTTTTCAATACTGGCGCAATATAAATGATGCGGATGTCCGCAAATTCTTTTTGCTGTTCACGTTTCTGCCGCTTTCCGAAATAGACAGCATTTTAAACGGCAACATCAACGAAGCGAAAGAACGGCTTGCGTATGAAGTAACGCTTCTCATTCACGGAAAAGACGCGGCAGAACAGGCACTGGCAGGCGCGCGTGCGGCATTCGGCAGCGGAGAAAATACCGAAGCCATGCCAAGCGCATTTGTTTCAAAAGCATTGTTTGAGCAAGGCATCGGGATAATAGACTTATTTGCCGCCGCAAATATCGGCGGTTCCAAAAGCGATATACGCCGGCTGATTCAGCAAGGCGGCGCCGCACTTAACGGAAATACAATAACAGATATAAAATCCGTTATTACAAAAGACGCATTCAACGACAGCGGAGAAATAATTCTTCGGGCGGGGAAAAAGAAATTTATGCGCGTCGTGCCGCAATAACACGTACGAGAGAAAACGAACCGACAATAAGTGCGGCGGCGGCACAAATATCAAGCAGCGTATGGAGAACGGGCGTAATCAGCTGATTTTTCGTACATACTGCGCCGCCGATTATGAGCAAAATTCCTGCCGGAAGCAAAAACATTGTTTTTTTTGCCCTGCGGATTTTGCGCACGCCGAGTTCTCCCGCCGGCGGTAATATAAACTGCTTGACGGCATTCCATAAGCGGCGGAAAAAATTCGGGCTCCGCAGTTTTTTTAACGCCGCATATCCGTCAAGCAATTCTTCTTCCGTAAACGGAAGCCGCTGAACATTTTCTTCCAGCTCCATTTCAAGCAAATCCGCTTTGTCATCGGCATTCACGACAACAGCATTTATATCCGTCCAGCCGAGCTGTTTCGCCGCCGCAAGCCGGCGTTCGCCTGCAATCAGTTCATATTTTTCATTGACTGTTACGGGATTCATCAAGCCGTATTTTTGCATGCTTTCTTTTAACGGTTCAAGATCTCCGATATCTTTGCGAATTCGCTTTTTGACTTTTATGCTGTCGATATTTATTACCATTGCCCCTCCGATTAAAACATATTGATGTTTTTTCCGTCAGTCAAGAAGGAAATTATGATCAGGCTCTGTTTCTTCCCGACTTTCGGGAACGGCAAACATTTCGAATATGCCGTTATCGGCGCCGGTCGAAAAAATATCCGCATCTTCCGAAAGCGAAGCGGGGATTTGTTTCGATTCCGATGTATTTTTCGAACCGCCGCTTCCCGTTTCCAAAAACGATAAATCCAATTCAAGCGCGCCGCCGGATTCATTCAAAAACTCGAAGCCCTGAGCACCGGATCGGTATCTGTCAACAGACAGGCGTTCAAGTCCCAGCGCTTTTGCCTGCACACGGTTTGAATGGAATTCGCACATTGTATCCGGCTGCGTGCCTTCAAGAAAATATTGGGTTGTTTTATTATTTCCGCAGTCCGGAGTCAAAAGCTGTCCGGAAACGGAACAAACAACAGCCTGCACCAATCCTGTCTGCGGTACGGCAAATGCGCGGTACGGCAAATCTTCATTGGCAATGCGCATATATTCACCCCAGGCAACGCCCGCAAGCGTAGATCCGGTAAGTTCCGTTCCGAGCGTCTGCCCTACTCTGTCGAATCCGAACCAAACGGCGGTTGTTATATAAGGCGTATAGCCGACAGCCCAGGCGTCCGCCCAGTTTTGAGTTGTTCCTGTTTTTCCGGCGGCGGGCATTGTATACGAACGTCCGTCTTTGGCGGTATATTTAAAGCGCGAGCCCCAGCCGGCACCGCGGGCAAGCGTTCCGATTCTTGCGCTGTTCATCAGTATGTCGGTCATGATGTATGCGTTCTGCGGGCTGATAATCTGCGCCGCGCCGCCTTTCCGTTTTTGTTCCGTCCGCAGTTCCTGCTCCGGATTCAAAAACACTTTGCCGGTTCTGTCTTCCACAGACCGAATAGCAAACGGCGTTACTTCCCTGCCTTGATTCGCAAACACCGCAAACGCACGCGCCAGCTCGATCGGGCGCACGGAACACACGCCGAGCCCCAAAGGATACACTCGATTAAAGCCGCGCTCCGGCAGTTCTTCTGCGGGAATGCCGAGCAATGCCGCAGAACGTTCTATCGCCGCATCGAATCCGACGCCTTCAAGCACTTTTATGGACGGCACATTCATTGAAGTAGCAAGTGCGTACCATAGCTGCACCTGCCCGGTCCATTCGCCCCTGAAATTCTGCGGTATATACGCATGCCCGTCGTCGGTATAAAACACGGTAGGCAAATCGTAAATAATCGACGAAGCAGTGAATTTCCGGCTGTCAATCGCCGCGGAATAATATAACGGCTTGAATGTACTGCCCGGCTGAATTTTCGCCTGCACCGCACGGATAAATTGGTTTTCCGCATTAAATTCGCTGCCGCCGACAAGCGCCGTTATGTATCCGGTATCATTCTCGACGGAAATAAGCGTTCCCTCTATCGTCGTGCGGGTATTTTGTATTTTCTGGTTCGCGTTGACGCGGTTTATTACGCCTACTTTCAGCGATTCCATATTGAACATGAGCGACATCACGTCAAGCAGCGGATTTATTTCGTTTTTAAATGCGGAAACCGCAACCGTTTCATTGCGCTGTCTGGCAATTTTCAAATCGGGAATATTGAACACAAGAGAAACAAGTTCCGTAAACGGTATGTACATCGTGGCTGCATCGCTGCGGCGCGCACCGCTGGAACTTTGATACGATCGGTTCGCATAGGCTATTTTTTCGGTCATGACATTTTGCGCGGCAAGCTGATTTTTCATATTCATTGTCGTATTCACGGTAAAACCGCCGGTATACACATCGAGCGTCCCGTAAATCATGGAAGTCAGCTGCCGCAGCACGTACTCGCTGAACCAGGGCGCTTTATCTTCACGCATAAAATATGCCGACGAACTGATGCGCGTATAATCGAATCCCGCCCAATAATCATCAAAAGACTGTTCCGCAGTTTCGCTTGAAAGATAATTATCGGCAACCATTTGATTCAGGACAGCCTGCTGGCGGTCCATGGCGCGGTTCGGATGATCAAACGGATTGTAATACGCGGGGTTCGACAGCTGAATAACAAGAATGGCAGCTTCAGCCGGCGTTATTTCCGCAGCATCGTGCCCGAAATAATATTTCGATGCGGCATTCACGCCGTAAGTGCCGCCGCCGAAATAAATTTTATTCAAATACAATTCAAGTATTTCTTTTTTCGAATAGCGGCGCTCCATTTGGATTGCCCACCACAATTCTTTCAATTTGCGGGAATAAGAAATATCCGAACGGTCGCAGTACAGCGTACCGGCAATCTGCTGCGTCAGCGTACTGCCGCCGCCGAGCGACATGCCGAAAATCCGTCCGAAAACGGCACGGAAAAGCGCCTTGAAACTAAAACCGTTGTGATTGAAAAAAACGCGGTCTTCGCGTACTACAAGCGCATCAATCATGTGCTGCGGCAAAGTATTTATCGAAATCATTTCGCGTTTTTCATCGGACGAAAATTCCGTAATCAGTTCGCCGTTTATATCAAGAAGCCGTGTCGGAAGTGCGGGCTTAAATTCCGAAAACTGTTCGGTGCGGATTGTGTTCACCGTAGAGGCAAGCATGATTCCCAGTGCCGCACCCATAAAAACCGCGCAGAACATGGGAATGAAAACCAATACAACAGTTCTCTTTTTTATTTTTTCCATAACGGCATATTATTATCAAAAATGCAATAAAATACAAGAGAGAATGAATGGAGCGGCGAAGACACAAAGCACGCGAATACAACGAAAACAGCGCACGCAGGGTTCGATTATTTGCGGACTACGTTGTTTTTGGGACAAATATCCGCAATCAAACAGGCATCACAGGCGGGAGCGCGGGCAGTACACACGTATCTGCCGTGCAAAATCAGCCAGTGATGAGCGTGAAGCAGATATTCGGACGGAATGCGTGCAAGCAGATCCTGTTCCACTGCCGCCGGAGTGCTTCCGCCGGACAAGCCCATCCGCGGCGAAATGCGGAGCAGATGCGTGTCAACGGGCATTACCGGCTTGCCGTAGACAACATTGAGGATGACATTTGCTGTTTTCCGTCCGACGCCGGGAAGCCGCTGCAAATCTTCCATAGTATCGGGAACTTTTGAATGAAATTGTTCCGCCAGCATTTTGCTCATTGCAATAATGTGCTGCGCTTTTACGCGATACAAGCCGATCGACTTTATATACGGAATAAGCCCGCTTTCGCCCAAAGCCATCATTTTTTCCGGCGTATCGGCAGCCGCATACAGCGCGGCAGCAGCTTTATTCACGCTTTTATCGGTGGCTTGAGCGGAAAGCATCACGGAAACCAGCATAGTAAACGGATTCGGTGCGATAAGTTCCGTTTTGGGCTCCGGATTTCGATTCCTGAAACGATCGAAAACCGTCCGTATTTCCGCATCTGTTAAAAAACGCATACCGGCGGCCGCAATTTATTTCAGCGCTTTTTTCAGTGCGTCGGCTTTATCTGTTTTTTCCCAGCTGAATTCTTCGCGCCCGAAATGCCCGTAAGACGCAGTGGACTGATATATCGGCTTTTTCAAATCGAGCGTCTGCACAATGCCTGCCGGCGAACAATCAAAAACATTTTGAACCGCGTCTGCGATATGCGCCGGCGGGACTGTTTCCGTTCCGAACGTATCGACCATAACAGAAACGGGGAACGGAACGCCGATTGCATAAGCAAGCTGCACTTCGCAGCGTTCCGCCAATCCGGCAGCCACAATATTTTTTGCAATATAGCGCGCCATATATGCAGCGGATCTGTCTACTTTAGACGGATCTTTTCCCGAAAAACAGCCGCCGCCGTGCCGTCCCATGCCGCCGTATGTGTCGACAATGATTTTTCTGCCGGTCAAGCCGGTATCGCCGAACGGACCGCCGATGGCAAAACGTCCCGTCGGATTGATGAAAAACCGTGTTTTTTCGTCAAGCAAACCGGTAGGCGCAAGTTCCGGTTTTATAATTTCTTCTATTATACTTTCTTTCAGCGTGTCATAAGCAATATCGGGGCTGTGCTGATGCGAAACAACAACCGTGTCTATGCGCAGCGGTTTTTGCCCCTCATATTCTATTGTTACCTGGCTTTTTGAATCGGGACGGAGCCACGGAAGTTTTTTTTCTTTCCGCAGTTTGGCCGCCCGCCGCAGGATTTTATGCGCGTACATAATCGGTGCAGGCATAAGCTCCGGCGTTTCGGAACAGGCAAAACCGAACATCATTCCCTGATCGCCGGCGCCCTGCTTTCCTTGGTATTCACTGAGACCGCAGCCGGCAACTCCTTGATTTATATCGGAAGACTGCGAATGTATCATGTTCATCACAGCCATAGAATCGCAGTCAAGTCCGAATTCCGCGTCTGTATATCCGATTTCGCGGGCAATAGAACGCGCGATGGATTGAACATCAACAAATGTGTGTGTTGTTATTTCTCCGCCGACAAGAACAAGCGCCGTTGAAGCGAACGTTTCGCAGGCAACATGGCTTTCCGGATCATCGCGAAGACAGGCATCAAGTATTGCGTCGGAAATTTGATCACATAATTTATCGGGATGACCTTCACCGACGGATTCTGATGTAAACAAATAATGTTCTTTTTTCATACAAAACTCCTAAACAAAACAGATATCCTCTACACAATAATGATAAAATATATTATACTATCTCCAGCTTATGTGCAAGCAAAAACAAAGGGAGGCGATATATGGCTTTATATAAGACATATCATAAAACGCAAAAAACGTGTAACGTAACTTTCGAGATTTCCGCCGAAGCGGCAAAAGGTGCGAAAGAAGTATGGCTCGCAGGAGATTTCAACAGCTGGAGCAGCGTCGATACGCCGATGAAAAAACAGGCGGACGGCAGTTTCAAAACGAAGCTGACGCTTGAAACCGGAAAAGAATATCAATTCCGCTATCTTCTTGACGGCAAACAGTGGGAAAATGATTGGGCTGCCGATAAATATGTACCGGCGCCGTTTTCATGCACAGACAATTCGGTTGTTATTGTCTGACATCATGTTCCGGCAGCGGCGCGATTCTGTGAAATGATGCATCCAGCACATCGATTTTTACATCGGAATGCACCGTTGTCATAATTTCTTTATTTTTCAATACACAGATGCCGGCAGCAATTGCGTTGCCGGAAACTTCGGCAGAAAGCAGCGCAAAGCCTTTTTCTTCGCCGAGTACAAAAACAGCGGTTGCAAGCGCATCCGCAAGCATTGAAGATTCCCCGATAACAGTACAAGACGCAAGATTATTCCGCACCGGCAAGCCTGTTGCCGGATCGAATATATGATGATAAATAACGCCGCCACGTTCAAAATATCTTTCGTATATTCCCGATGTAACAACCGTTTTTCCGGCAAGTTCGGCCGCGATAATCGGCGGATTTGCGGGTTCAAGCGGATTTTTTATGCCGACGCGCCAGGGCGACGGAGTGCTCCCGACAATTTTTTCGCCGAATGCATAAATATTTCCGCCTAAATCAATGAGCGCGCGCGGGATATTCCGGCGGCGCAGTATTTTTACCAGTTCATCGGCGGCGTATCCTTTTGCGATGCCGCCTGCGTCCAAAAACATGCCTTCTTTTTCAAGAAAAACCGTACCGCAGGTTTCGTCGATATGCAGAAACCGGTAATCGACAAGCGGCAGAACCGCTTCGATTTCCGCATCCGAGGGCACGTAACCGTCGGAAACAGTTCCGGTTTCCATATCGGTAACGGAAACCTGCCACAAGCGCGCAATTGCGCCGACAGTCGGATCAAACGCGCCGCCGGTTTTTTCGGCAATCAGTTTTGCGGCGGAAAGGACGGCAATTGTGTCCTCGGAAACAGCGACAGGATGCATTCCCGCAGCCGAGTGGATTGCGGCGATGTCGGAATCGGTTCTGTGCGCGCTCAAGCGGCTGTCTATTTCTTTTAAGCGGGCATACAGTTCATCGTACAACTCGGCAGAACCGCTGTCAAACAAATTGACGGAACAGACCGTTCCGAGCGCAAGATATGTGCGAGGCGGCATGCTGTGTTTCTGCCTGCATGACAGCAGGGAACAGATGCACAGCACAAATCGAACCGCAAAAAAAACACGGCGCATATTCATCCTGCGTTTTCCTGCTATGGAAGCTGAACGGACGGCGGATCCTGAACCGATAAATGCAAATCGCGCAGCTGGCTTTCGTCGATTTCAGACGGGCATTCGTCCATGGGACTGACCGCAAACGTATTTTTTGGAAATGCAATTACTTCCCGAATGGAATTTTCCCTGCACATAAGCATGCACAAGCGGTCAAGTCCGGGAGCTATTCCTCCGTGCGGCGGCGCGCCGTATTTCATTGCTTCCGTAAGAAAGCCGAATTTTTTCTGTCCTTCGGCTTCGTCGAAACCGACTATTTTGAAAATGCGTTTTTGCAGTTCGGGATCATGAATGCGGATAGAACCTGACGCAAGTTCATAGCCGTTCAGCACCAGATCGTACAAATCGCCTTTTACGCTGCCGGGATCGGATTCCAGCGAATCGAGATATTTTTCCTGCGGCATAGTAAACATGTGATGTTCCGTATCCCATTTATTTTCGTCTTCATTCCAGGAAAACATCGGGAAATCGATTATCCAGGCAAACGCCCAGGCGTCGGAATCGCATAAGCCGAGTTCATGGCCGATTTTCAAACGCACGGCGCCCAGCGCAGTGCACGCGGTTTTCCGCTTTTTATCGGCAACGAATAAAAGCAAGTCGCCGGGAGCCGCGTTTAAGGAAGTGCATATTGTCCGCGCGTGTTCCGCAAAAAACTTGCCGAGCCCGCCTTCAAGCAGCGGATTTTCCGCAGAACCGGCAACTTTCATCCAGCCGAGCCCTTTTGCTTTGTAAATTTTCGCAGCGGCGTCGAGTTCGTCAATCCGTTTGCGGCTGAATTTTTCCGCGGCGCCGGGAACAACAAGCGCTTTTACCGCGCCGGCGGTTTTTCCGCTTTCATCGGGAATCAGTGCGTCTTTGAATGCCTGAAAATCACCGAGTTCCGCCATAAATGCGGCATCCTGCATTTTCAGATCAAAACGAAGATCCGGCTTATCGCTGCCGTACCAGTTCATCGCGTCATCGTAGGCAATTCGCGGAAAATGCGCAGGCAGGCGGACATTCAGCGCTTCTTCGAAAACGGCGCTCATCAGTCCTTCCGTCATCGACAGAACATCATCCCGCGAAACAAAACTCATTTCCATGTCTATCTGCGTGAATTCCGGCTGACGGTCGCCGCGTGCGTCTTCATCGCGGTAGCAGCGGGCAATTTGAAAATAGCGGTCAAAGCCGGAACACATGAGAATCTGTTTGTACAGCTGCGGCGACTGCGGAAGCGCGTAAAATTTTCCCGGATACAAGCGGCTCGGCACAAGATAATCGCGCGCGCCTTCCGGCGTGGATTTTATAAACGTAGGCGTTTCGATTTCATAAAAACCGTTTGCATCGAGATATTTGCGGGCAGCGAACGCGACTTTATGGCGCAGCGCAAGATGCTGCTGCATTTTTGCCGAACGGAGATCCAAATAGCGGTATTTCAAGCGCAAATCTTCGTTCGGAATAACGGGGGAGCCGTCTTTGTTCAATTCATCAATCATAAACGGCAGAACAGCCGCTTTCCCGAGGATTTCGACGGCAGAAGCGGAAACTTCGATTTCGCCGGTAAGCATGTCCGCGTTTATCATGGAATCGGGACGAAGCCTGACCGTTCCGCAAACCGCGACGCAGTATTCCATGCGCAGGTCTTTTGCGGAAGCGGCAAGCGCGGCGGGAGAATCCGCATCAATCACAACTTGCGTAACTCCGTATCTGTCCCGCAAATTGATAAACGTAATGCCGCCGTGTTCCCTGATACGGTGGATCCAGCCATTCAATATAACAGTTTTTCCCTCATCCGCTTTGCGCAGCGCGCCGCAGGTATGAGTGCGTTTCATTGTTTCCATACGTATATAATACCGTGTTCGGCGCCATTGTTTCAAGGTTCAACAAAACGCACGGCGCAGGAAACGGCGGGGAAGCAATGCACGGCACACAGCGGCAATGTGCGCAAAACGGCTGACCGGTGATGTTATCTGGCAGAGAAAAAATTATACAAAGTGATGCCCAGCGTCGAAACCGAAACCGTCATTGTAACCAGCGACGAATATCGGTTGACAAAATAAATAAGCCGCGTAGCAGGAACCGAAATAACCGCTTCGGGAGGAATCGGTTCCGTTCGTGAAATAGGATTGTTGTTCAAATCGTGTAGCTTGACTCTTCTTCCGCTTGTTGCTTCGTCATTAAATCCGCCGGCAAGATTTATGTAATATTCATAATAACGACCGGGCACGTAGGGATATTTTCCGGGAATTTTCACCTGCCCCGCAACGACGACAAAATACTGCTTAAACGGAATAATAAGTCTGTCGCCGCTTTCAAGCACAATATCGGCGGAAAAATCGCCTTTATACAAAATCTTCTGCAAATCAATCGGAATTACCTGCGTTCCGCGCATCACGTATGAATTTTCAAGGTCTGCCGACGGCTGAATATGCGATGCATACGTATATACCGCGGTACTAAGCGATTCTCCGCTGTAAAACCGATGCGTAATCTTTTGAGCACCCTCGACCTGAACAGTACCCTGCACCTGAATAGAATTATCGGCATCAATGGCACCTTCTATTTCCAAAATGTTCATTTTGTCTTTTTTGCTGAAAATCTGCACGGCATCGCCGTCTTTCAGGTCATAAGACTGCAATTCTTCAAAAGTCCCTTCCTTTGTGCTTCCCTGCAAATCCGTTTCCGAAGAAAGGCATTTTATTACAAAACGGGACGGATCGGCTTCGTTTGTAAAACCGCCGCCGTATTTTTCAACTATTTCTTTGATGCCCTCTCCGGCAAGCAGCTGGTAATTGCCCGGACGGTACACTGTTCCGGAAATAGAAACGCGGCGTTCCGCACAGCCGACCGTTATCGTACAGCCCGGTATCACATACGGATTTTTGGTAAAATCGCCGTTCCGCGTTGCTTCGTATAAATCGCACAGGATTTCTTTGCCGTCGGGCATAAGCAGGCGCACATCGCGCAAAGACGACTGAGATGTCAATTTTCCATCCAGCACATCGGAAACACGGGAAAGACCGTACGCGTTTACCAAAGCGGATTCATTTACTTCGCCCCTAACCAGTACCGTGAACATGCCGGGGGACGTCAGTACGAACTGTACTCCCGACAGCGGATAATTTTTGGAAACAAGTTTTTCGACTTGATCCTTGAGCGCAAGCAAAGTTTGTCCGCGCGCATTCAAAATACCCAAATTATGGACTTTCAGCATATAATTCGCATCAAGCATAAGCGTAGTGCTGACGGGCGTTGTTCCGGCGATATACGCAAGCTGGTACACATCGCCGGGCGTTGCGGGATAGTCCGACGTGGACATAGCAAGACGCAGAATGCCGGCGGAATCCCCTGACAAGTCCGTTTCTCCGAAAAGCGAAAGAGAAATACCGGAATTATTTGCCGATGAAGAAGAAGACGATGAAGTGCTTGAGAAATTTTGAGTCCAGACGGCTGAAAGCAAAAACAGACAGCATATCCTGCAAAGTTGTCTTTTTATACCCATTACCAATTCTCCCCGTTTTTTAATTTTGCCATTGCCTGCGGATCGTTTTTGATATTTTTGAGCGCATTCAAGAAGAATGCAATGAACACGGAAATAAAAAACGAAGCAAACGCAACGATGATGCACAGCATGCCGCGGCTCGGCTTGCTTTTTTGGTCGGGAACTTCCGCATATTCAAGCACCTGGAATGTCGGCGTTTCGCTGCTCATCGTAATTTTCAATAATTCGTATTCCTGCCGCAGCTGTTTGTATACCAATTCCTGGACTTCCATTTCACGCTTCAGCTGCGCATATTCCAGCGCAATGCGCGGAACCAATGCCGTTGACGAAACCGCACGTCCGCTTTCCATGTCATGCATTTCTTTTTCGAGCCGATATATTTCTTTCAGCGTGGCGTCCTGTGTTTTTTCGAGATTTTCTTTTTTCAGCTGATTTTGATCGAGTCCCAAGTCCTTAAAGCGCATTTCAAGCTGATCCGTAGCGAAATTGACGACTTTGCAGGCAAACTCCGGATCTCTGTCCGTGAAAGACAAAGTCAGCACGCCCGTCGTATCGTCAAGTTCCGCCTCAAAAACTTTTTTCAAGGCTTTGCGGCTTTCGGCACGCAAATGTTTTTCGATTTTATATCGTTCCACAAGATCAAACGCATCCACGATTTTATCCAAAAACGAATTCGTCGAGCACAAATACACGGCAAGTTCTCCGTTTGACCCCGAAGCACCGCCGGCTTTTATTCCTGCCAGCTCGGCAAGACTTCCGAGTGAGGAAGAACTGAGCATACTGGATAAAGAGGAACCGGAAGAATCATTTGTATTTATTATCATTTCCGACTGCGGGGTATACAGATTCGGCATGAAACTTTTTTCGGAAGGCAAAACGAGCGATAAAATCGATACGGCAAGCGCAATTATCATGCCGGAAACAGTTACGGCAATAATGAGTTTTTTGTAATGCAGCAAAACCGCACATAAATCTATCAATGAAATTTCATCGTCTTCAGCCGGTTTTGTTTCGGGAATTTTTTGTTGGTCCAAATTGTTCTCCATTGGGAATATAGATCGGCAGCCATGAATACACCGCCGCAAAAATTTGACGCAGCAGCTGCGCCTGTGTTTTCGGCGTGTTTACACAATTTTCATACCGCAAATACAAGCGGGATTATACAGAATATCGGGTTCCGTTGCAATACAACAACATGCACGGCTTTTACGCGGACGGCGGCATCGAAAAAAACACGGAAAAGAAATGCATAATGCTTCCGGCAATAACAAACAAATGCCAAATGCAGTGCGTCCATTTTATTTTTTTCAGCGCGTAAAAAATAATTCCGATTGTATAGCATAATCCGCCGGCAAGCAGAAATATCAGGCTGCGGGCAGGAAGCACGGCGCACATCGGTTTTGCCGCGAAAACAATCAGCCAGCCCATGAGCAGATACGTTATGCCGGAAAGCATCCGCATTTTGCTGCCGAAAATTGCATAAAACACGACGCCGGCTGCCGCAAGCCCCCAAATAATGCCGAAAATCGTCCAGCCGAGCGCGCCGCGGAGCGAAGCCAGACAATACGGCGTATATGTGCCGGCTATCAATATATAAATAGAAGAATGATCGAAAACCGCGAATACCTTTTTTGCCCCGTAAGGCGTAAGCGCGTGATACAATGTGGACATCAAATACAGCAGAACCAGAGCAGATCCGAAAATCGAGCAGCCGACCGTATAATTTACGCGAAGCGGCGGCGGCACAACCGCAGCGGCGCGGACCAACAGCAATACAAGCGCGGCTATGGAAAGCCCCGCGCCCACGCCGTGCGATACGGAATTGAATATTTCTTCCGCTGTCGAGTACTGCTTCGGGATTGCCGCATATTCCGCACGTTTTGCCTCGCGGATGCGGCGGCGGTTCTCTTTGCGGCAGGCTTTATCCATTGCCTTTTTGCCGCCTGCGGAAAGTTCCGTGCGCAGTTCACACTTTATGTCCGCGACAGCAGCTTTTGCCTGCTTTTTTACGGCTTTAATGCGCGCTTTCGCTTCGCGGCGGAGCGAATTTCTTTGCGCGGCGGATATTTGTTCCGTTATTTTTTCGCCGCAAGCACCGCTGCTGTGAGCATTTTTTTCTTCAATCATCTTTTTTCCTATTTTGCCGCACTGTTTCATACAGCAGTATGCCCGCGGCAACAGACACATTCAGGCTGTCGAGCCTGCCGCACGTAGGAATCGAAACCATTGCATCGCAATGCTGCCGCAGCAGCCTGCCGATTCCGCGTCCCTCACTCCCCATAATAAGCACCGTCCGAGCGGCAAACGGAACGTCTTCAGCGGCAGTGCCCGAAGCATCCGCGCCGTAAATCCAGTAGCCGGCGGCTTTTAATTGTTCCGCGGCGCGCACAAGGTTCGGCACAACCGCAATCGGCACCCAGGCGCTTGCACCGGCACTTGCGCGGGCAACTACTTCCCCATCTTTTGCGCTGTGACGGGAAGGCAGCACCAGCAAATCAACGCCGAATTGATCGCAGCTCCTGATAACCGCGCCGATATTATGCGGATCGGTAACCGAGTCAAGCACGACAACAAGCGAACGGGACTCGGCAGACGCTTCCGCATGGTTTGCTATAAATGCATCGAGCGCTGCCGTGCGGGCGGCGTTATCGGCTGCCAGCTGCAAAATAATGCCGCGGTGATCCCGCGCCGTTTCCGGCAATGACGCGGCGGCGGCATCTAATTCCGCAAGCGGCACGGCACGGCACGGAATGCCGCGCTCGGCCGCCGAGGCGCAGATTTTTTTTACGCGCGGTCCCGGATTCGCGAACAAAACAGTCATTCCGCTTCGTTCTTCCGGCAGCGATGCTTTTATGCGTTCTTCAATGGCATGAAAACCGGTTATATATTTCAATGCAGGCGCCGCCTTTCGTTATTTTCGGCGGCGGGAATGAAATAAATTTTCAGCGTCCGCAGCATTTTTTGTACTTTTTGCCGGAACCGCACGGGCATAAATCGTTCCGTCCGATTTTCGCGCCCTCGCGGACAATCATTTCAGGGACAAGCGAACCCGATTCATACAGCCAGTCCCCGTCTTTTTTCACGAAGCGGGAAATTTCATGGTGCACGTCCCGCATGCCTTTGCGCGTGTATGTCGCCGTAAATTCCACGGTACCTTCGTCATCATCGGCGGAACCTTTTTCCGTGCGGATGATTTTCAAACCGTGCCAGACGGATTCTTCGCTCCATTTGCGGGTTTCCTCAAGATCGATTTCGCCTTCGCCTTCAGTCGGGACGCAGGTTTTCACGATAAAGTCTATTTCATGCATGACATACGCCGAATAGCGGGCGCGCATCAGCATTTCCGGAGCTGCGGCTTTTTCTTTTCCGGAAATAATACATCCGCAGCACGCGGCATATTCTTTGCCGGAGCCGCACGGGCAAATTGTTTCTTTCATATTATTCAGAGTATACTAAAAGCGCATTGAAATGCAACCGCAGTGCCGCAATTAAAGCGTCCCCGCATATTCGGGGAAACGTCTTCGCGTGGCAAGAGGAAGAGTATTCCCGTGGCTGAGGAAACGTCTTCGCGTGCAAGAGGAAGAGCATTCCCGTGGCAGAGGAAATGCTTTCGCGTGCAGGGGAAGCACGCAGGCGGATTGTTACGAGCATCCTGCTTTTTTTTCTATATGCGCGCCGATGCTTTGCAGACGTTTCGCAAGATGCTCGTAACCGCGTTCTATTTGGTAAATATTCCTGATAACGCTTTCGCCGTGCGCACACATGGCGGCAATGACCATTGCCATGCCTGCCCGCACATCGGGAGAAATAAGATCCGTTCCGTGCAGAATGCTCGGTCCGGACACAACTGCCCGATGCGGGTCGCAGAGCGTTATCCGCGCGCCCATGCCGATAAGCTTGTCCACAAAAAACATCCGCGATTCAAACATCTTTTCATGGATAAGCACCGTGCCTTCAACCTGCGTCGCAACAACGGTCATGATGCTCGTAAGATCCGCGGGGAAGCCCGGCCACGGTGCATCGTCGATTTTCGGTATCATGCCGCCGAAATCCGCGTTTACCTGAAGCGGCTGTCCTGCAGGCACGGAAAGAACGGAATCGTCGGTGTCCCAGCGGATGCCCAGTTTGCCGAACGAAACTTTCAGCGGACGCATATCGCGCGGATTTATTCCCGCAATAGAAATCGAACCGCGCGTTGCCGCCGCCAGCCCGATGAAAGAACCTATTTCCATGTAATCGGGACCGATTGAAAAATCGCAGCCGTGCAGTTCTTTTACGCCGACGATGCGCAGAATATTCGAGCCGGCGCCGCTGATATTCGCGCCCATTGCCGAAAGCATGGCGCACAAATCGCGCACATGCGGTTCGCAGGCGGCGTTTGTCAAAATCGTTTCGCCCTCCGCGAGCACCGCCGCCATCAGCGCGTTTTCCGTTGCGGTAACAGACGCTTCATCGAGGAAAATATCCGCACCCACAAGTTTATTTGCCGAAAACGAAAACAAACTTTCGGTATCGATGCGCGCGCCGAGTTCTTTCAGCGCGAACAAATGAGTGTCCAGCCGGCGGCGGCCTATTACATCTCCGCCGGGCGGCGGCAGCACCGCTTTGCCTTTGCGCGCAATAAGCGGTCCCGCAATAAGAATAGACGCGCGGATTTTGAACGAAAGCTCAGGCGGAATATCGATGCGGCTGATTTCAGAGGCTTTCAGTTTCCAGGTGTTTGCCGCCGCATGCTTCACGCTGACGCCGAGGGATTTCAGGATTTCCAGCATCACGCGGGTATCTTCGATATCGGGAATATTGCGCAGCGTAATTTCTTCCGTTGTCAGAAGCGACGCCGCAAGACATGGCAGCGCGGCATTTTTATTGCCGCTGGCCTGTATTGTTCCCTTTACCGGAAATCCGCCTTCTATATGATATTCATCGGTATATTCGTTCATATTCAATCCTTGTGCATATCTGCCTGCGCGGCGCTGCCTGTGTCGGCGGCACACGCCAAAGCGACGATATTCAGCAGCGTTTTCACGGCGCATGTCATTTGCGAAAGAGATGCCCATTCCGTGCGGGAATGGAAATTATGTCCGCCGGTAAAAATATTGGGCGTCGGCAGTCCCATTTCGGACAGCCGCGAGCCGTCCGTGCCGCCGCGGATCGGTTTGAATACCGGTTCGATGCCGGTTTTTTTCACCGCCCGAACGAGCAGTTCCAGCACGGCGGGGTTTCTATCAACGGCAGTTTTCATATTGAGATACTGCTTTGTGTGGTCCGTTTCCGCGCGGCCGCCGGGGAAACGGCATTCGACGGCTTTCGCAAACGCATCGACTGCGGCAATGCGGCGCTGCATGCCGACATCGTCAAAATCGCGCAGGAACACAGTCGCTTCGGCACATTCGATATGACCGCTTATTTCCATAGGCGCGTAAAAACCAAGCAGCGCATCTGTTGCTTCGGGGCTTTCGTTTTGCGGCAGCAGAGAAATAAACGCAGCCGCCATAGTTACGGCGTTTACCATGTCGGGTCGCGCCGTGCCGGTGTGTTTTGCTTTGCCGATAAAACGAACCGTGCTTTTCCAGGCATTAAAGCATTCGCACTCTATTTCGCCGGCACGTCCGCCGTCAACCGTATAGCAGAACGGCGACCGAATCCAATCAAACGGCACATTATCCATACCGTGCCCCGTTTCTTCATCCGGAGAAAATATAATTTCGATTTGTCCGTGCGCAGACGGCGCCGTTTTCAGCAGATACTCGGCCGCCGTCATAATGACTGCGATGCCGGCTTTGTCATCGGCGCCGAGCAGCGTAGTGCCGTCGGAAGTGATTACCGTATCGCCGGCGGAAACAGCGCGCACGGCATCTTCCGAAAGCTCGAATCCGGATTCGCCGCAGCGCGCAGCCGCATTCTCGTTTTTCCCGCGGAAAACCTGCGGACGGACATTTTTGCCGGAAACTTCTTCCGCCGTATCCAGATGCGCGATAAAACAAACAGACGGAAAAGATTCGCAGCCGCAGGACGGCGGAATGCGCGCGCAGACATAGGCGTGTTCCGTAACGCGTACGTCATGTATGCCGAAAGAACGCAGTTCCTCCGCAAGACTTTCCGCAAAAGCCCGCTCCGTTTCCGCAGACGGCTGAATTCCCTGATCCGCACGCACGGAATCGCTTTGCGTATCAGTGCGCACATACGAAAGAAAACGCGCCAAAAGCGGTTCCGAAACATCGGTTTCCGCAAGGAACCGCAGCAATGCCTGCGGTTCCTGCATGTTGTCTGATAATGCCATACCCGTATGGTATGATATTTCGGCAGTCAAGACAATCCCTGCGGCATTCATACAAGGCACGGGCGCAAAAAGCAAACGAGTGCTGTTTCTATTTTCCGCGGGACGCCGCAAAGCGCACCGCCGCGAACAAAAGAAGCAGCGCATAAAAGAACATGACGGCGGCAAACGTATACGTGCCGAAAAATCCGATCAGCGCATAATACAAAACATTCTGCAAATACATAATGCCGTCAAAAAAAGCAAACGCCACCAGCGTGAATACGGGAATTACCGGAATCCACTTGAATTTAAAAACGGAATTGTATGCCATCCGATAGTTCCAGCCGAATACGGCAGTCCACACAAAAATAATCATCAGAATAAACGGATATGCGGTGCGGCTGACAAGCGCATGTTCGAAGACTTCCGCCGAATAACCGAAATCATCGGCGCGTTCGGCAAAATTGATGAGCTGCATAAGCGGCATATCCTGCGCCCCGAAAGAAGCGGAACATACTTGCTGAAAATCGCCGTAAGGAATCGGCATTACATACTGGAACGAATATTCCGCCGCATCGTTTGTTTCCGCGTACTGCGTGTACACCGGAATAGTTTCTACGCCGCGGTAATCTCTGTCAACGGATTTGAGCAGCACATACGGAACAAACGTGCGTTCGGTATCTATATCGATGCTCAGCGGCAGCCAGGGAAACATGTTTGCGGGAGCGGCGTACATTTTCGCAAGCGGCGCGCGAATGGAATGCAGCAGGCGGCCGTTTTTGTCATACGAATACACATAAAAGTCCCGAAAATAATGAATTAAACCGCCGCCTTTTTTCCAGGAAGAAATACCTGCGCAGAAAACAACATCGCGCCCTTTATCGGCTTTGGGACAGACAAAGCGGACATTCCGATACTGCTCGAACAGCTGCATGTCATTCATTTCATCACTGAAAAAATACTGCTTTTCAAGTTCGTCCTGCGCAATTCGGCAGTACCGCTGAATATCGGGGTCGTTCGGGTACGAACGCGCAAGCGTATGGTAAACAAAATACGCGCCGAGAAAATCGCCTTTCGACAGCAGTTTGTATCCGGCAACTTTTTCGGCAAACACCTGCTGCGGTTCTCCGAAGCGCACTTCTTCGGCAGCGGAAAGCATCCGCCAGGCTTCGTTTGCAAGCTGACGCGCTTCGCTTTGATTGCCGTCGCCGGGCAGACAGAGGGAAACGGCTTTTTCCGCATAATAATGGGCGTCGAACCAATTGCCGGAAGCCGCGGCGGCACGCGCAGCCTGCATAAAATCCGCGGAATCAAACTGCGCTTCGTTGCGGACGGGAAGCGTTTCTTCGGCGGCGGCAGCTTCCCTGACGGCAGGAAAATCAGCCGGCTGCTGGCCTTGCGCGGCGGCATTCTTTTCCGCAATTTCGGTTTTCAATTCCGCCGCCTCCGAATCGGCAGGAAAAAGCAAAAGCGCCATGTCGATATACTGTTCGGCGCGTTCGTAATCCGGATCCGACTGAACCATATACCGTTCCGCGAGGCGGCAATATGCGGCAAACGATTCGCGGCGGTTTTCCTCAAGCTGCATCTGCCTGCTGACAAACGGGCGGCCTATTTCCGCGGCGAAAAAACAAATAACCGTGCAGATAAAGCCCGCGGCGAGCACTGTTTTGCTGCACCGAAGCATCAGCGGCGAAAAGCGCTGCGGATGTTCGGACGCCAATTTGCCGAAACCGAAAGAATAGCCCACAAGCAAACCGCTGGCGCAGAACGGCGGCAGGAATTCGAAAAAATACAGCAGCATGCGGCTGAAAAAAATGCCGTCATGCACCGCACCCGCCGCCGCGAACGCCGCGCACAAGCCGAGGAACACATAAATGCCAAGGGTCGCCAATACGTATAAAGCAAGCATCATGCCGCGCCCCACTGATTCGGATCGGATTTTCGGCAGAAATTGATAATGCCGGTCAGCATGCAGACCAAGGCTGTCATTCCGTTAAGCACACAGGAAGCGGCAAACGGTTCGGCGAAAAAACTGCCGCCGCGGTTTGCAAGCACCGTTATTATGCGCGTGCCGTATTCGGAAGAATACAAGCATACATTTCCCGCCCAAATAAACAAAAAACCGGCGATAATCAAAGACAAATTTATGAGCCGCCAGGAACTGACGCGCTTTAATCCGATGAGCGAAAAAAACGCCAGCGCAATGGAAGCAAAACGCAGGCAGGAAGCCGGCGGAGAATGCAGCGCCTCGCGCGTCATATCGCGGAACGAACGCAGACAGCGCACAAACAAATCAAACGAGGGCGAAAAACGCACCGTGCTCCCGATCAGCGGGTCCGCATAGCGTGAATGATAATCCGCCTCCGCGGCTATATCATCGCATACGGAAACCGTATAGTCCTTAATATCGGCGGCACTTCCGTTCCGCAGCGAACAGCAAATGCCGAACGGCGTACCGTCTTCCGAATATCCGGCAAAATAAAAAATTTTGCCGCCGACCTGCCTGAAATATCCGGGACTCAGCGTTAAATCCGTATATTCCGCAACAGGCGCGGCAAAAAAACGCTCGCCTGCCTTGGCGCAAAACGGAATTACCGCAAGCCACACAAAAGCGCAAATCAGCGCATATACCGCAAAACTAAGCGCGGAATTCGACGGATGGCGGATAAGAAAAAAAATCACGCACAAACAGGCGGAAAGCGCCGCAAACGGAGCGAAAAAAACAATGCCTTCCAAAAACAGCGGAAACGAAAAAACAGCGTTTTCCAAACCGGCAACAAGGCGCGCGCAGTCGAAATACACCATATAGGCAGCCGCACCGACGCACACGAGCGCGGCAAAAACATATACAAAAACAGCAAAAAGCCACAACGATGTTTTCATACAACCAGAATATCATGAAGAATAAACAAACTCAATTTTTTTTCCGAAAAATCCTTCTTTTTTTTCGGCGCCGCAGAAAATGCCGGCTCACGGGAACACCGCATTCGGCATCGCGGGAAGTGCCGCAGGCACGGCAATTCGTCATCGCGAGAAGTGCCGCAGGCACGACGAAGCGATTCTCTGCCCGCCCGAACGCCGCAAAAGCCGCGCAGAAAATGCGCGCATTCCAAGCGCACGATGCCGCGCGAAAGAAACAGTTGACACTACCCCCCCCCGTGCTATAAAAGCCTATCTTTTTTTATTATTTTAAGGAGTTTTTTGCATGAAAAAACAGCTGAAAAAAATCGTGCCGCTTTTGGCGGCAATGCTTGCCTGCGCGGCGGCTTCCGCCTGGGACTGGGGTTCTTACTGCGGCGCACTGGACGGAAAACATTGTATCTTTAAAGCCGGAATCGGGTACGGCGTCGCACCGGAAAAATGGGAGCAGAAAGCCGGCGCACCGTTTTCCGGTTCAAAACTAGACTCTGATATAGCCACCGTACTTTCCGGTATCAGCGACAATACATTTCTCAACTTGACCAGCGGCTTTGTGCTTCCGGTTCAAATAGAATTTCTTCTCGGCAAGGTTCCGATCGGAATTACGATGGGCTGCCGCTTTCAGTGGGGAAAAAACAAGGACATAGAACACGCTGTATTCAAAACGTTCAGTTCCGCCGTTATGGCAGGACTGGACTATCACATGGCTCCCGGACCACGATGGCTCGACTTTTACGCGGGCGCAAAACTGGGAGGCAACTTCGGCTCTTTCACTGTTGAAAATACCTACTGGAATGAGTCGGCAAAGAAAAGCAGCAAAGCCTTTGCATACGACGTACATGCGGGCGCAACGTTTTGGGGAGAACATGTCGGCATAAATACGGAAATAGGCAGCCTCACCAAACTGAGCATGTCGCTGATTTTCAATTTCTAGTTCTGCAAGGAAATACGAAACATGAAAAAATTTCATTTTATCCCGATACTCTGTGCGGTTTTCTGCGCGGGAGCATTATTGGCAGGCTGCTCCGATTCTTTGGTGGTCAGCTCCGGCGGAGGTGGCGGCGGCAGCGGCAGCAGTACGAGCGGCGGCAGTTCATCAAGCGGAAGCGTCTCCGGCGGTGGTACACCTAGCGGCAGCAGTGGCGGCGGCTCTGTCTCCGACAGCGCGGAGGGGGGGGGTACCAATAGCAGCTACGACAACAGCAGCTATTCGTTAAGCGGCACAACGTGGATTGAACCAAATTCCGGAATAACCTTGAGTTTTTACGACAACAATGAGGTATGTTATACAGAACCTGTAGCATATGATACTTATTATTCTTATTCCTACAACTCTTATGGCTATAACGATGGTTCGGGAACTGCTTATGTGGCAGACACTGCGGTACTTTTCTCTGTTTCGGGAAGTACGCTTGTTTGGGACGGGCTGACTTTCTATCAAAACTACTAGCCGCCCCAAACAGTCGATTCGCAATGTGTTAAAAAAGGAGGCATTATTATGATGCAATTGTTTTCAGACATTTTTGAAAAATTTCTTGATGTCATTTCGGTTCTCATTTTGATTGCGGGCGCCATTGTCGGCGGAATAATCGGCAACTCTTTTGATCATCTCATGATGGGAGTGATAATCGGTCTTTTGGCGGTTTTTATTTCCGAAGTCTTTATTTTCGGATCGCTTGCGCAAATCATTGCCATAAAAACGCTTTTGGAAGAGCAAAGCAAGATGCTGAAGAAAATAGCAGACAACGCTGCGTACAGCAGCTCAAAACAGGAAAAGCAAAGCAATATTTCACAAAAGATTCCGCCGAGCAATCTCCACACTAACGGCGAGTAAAGCCTCGGTTTTCTCCCCGCCCACGCATTTCCGCGGCGGGTGCGCAAAAAAAATCGGCAGTGCAAAACAAAATGCACTGCCGATTTTTTTTAATGCGTATTCAATTCACATTAAAATGAATAAACCCAGGAAAGCGGGAATTTCACGAACGCATTGCCGTCCCGGAATTCAATGTCGGCGGCAACGGAAAATTCATGACTGCCGAACGTAAAACCGAGCGAAGGTTCGATTCCGAAAGCCGGCTTTTCTTCCGTGTCGCCGAAATCCAAAAAGCACTGTCCGCCGAGCCCAGCCGACAATTTTTCATTGATGCCGTAGCCCACGTTTGCGCCGATATACATGTCGTAGGGATTATCAGCGTCGTCGGAATCCGTGTCGGCGGCGACTTCCGCAGCAATCGCAAAATCGCTCACATTCCATTCAACTGAAGCGTTGATGATGTTTTTTCCCTCAAGCGAAATGCTTTCCGAATAATCCAATTCTTCCAGCGCGCCGCCGCCCTCGTAATGACCGAAGCCCGCGCGGATAATCAAGTCATCGGACTGAAGCGGACGAACCATTGCGAAAATGCCGAAATTCCGTTCGTCGCCGTCGGCAATGTCGTTAACCTTTGCGCCGATCGAAAACAGCTCGCCGAAATCATATTCCGCACCGATGCCGAAATTAAATGGATTGGGTTCTCCGTCATTGTCTTCGCCGTTAAAAAAGTTTCTGCCCTCCAGCGGAATCGTCGCCGCAATCCGCAGCCCTTCAATCGGTTCTGCCATCAGCGTGAAACCGTCGGAACCGAGTCCGCCCGCGCCCGCGTTGTCGTCCCAAACCGGCAGGTACGAACCGTTCATCCACAAATCGTCGTGGAATGCAAGCGTGAGCATGTTTATCGGACGGAAATGCAGCCAATAATCCGGATCCGACCAAGCAAGATACAAATGGTCGGTGTCAGCCGTGTCGAGGCTGAATTCGACTTCGAGATACGCGTCCACTTTTTCCGAAGAAAATTCCACGGAAGCGTTTTCCGAAATGCCTGCGAAATTCGTTTCATTTTCGTTGCCGGTAAACTTGTTGTCAACAGTTACGACATCGGAAGAAACCTCGTTCGCAAAACTGAATTCCTGCGCGCAAAGTGCGGACGCGCCGAAAACCGAAATCGCCGCCAGCGAAATCAAAATTCTTTTGTTCATAACAACTCCTTGTTTTTATTTGTTAGCAATATCTAACAGTCGCAAGTGTACAATATTGCTTTCTTTTGTGCAAGCACTTTTCGAAAAAACAGCAAAGCGGCGGCATGGTTCCTTTCCATACCGCGTCGGGGCGTCTGCAAACGGAAAAACGCGCCCGACACAAAAGAAAGCCTTTCGTAAATTCGAAAAGGTTCCCTAACGCAAAAGAAAGCCTTTCGCAAATGCAAAAACGCCGCCCCGACGCAAAAGCGAGCTTGCTGCAAATGCAAAAAAGTATTTACACGCTGTCCGAAAGCGGAATATTGCAGCAGACAAAGCGCGGTCCGCTTCCCGCCGGCGGGAACGCTTTCATGTACCAAGGAACGTTTTCGGAACATGCATCGCTGCGGCAGGCGGACGCGGAAGCGCACGTGTACGCGGCGTGTTCCCATTCCGAACACGTCATGGCGCGCGGCGCATCGATAGCGAACGAGGGAATGCCGAACGCCGCGGCGACAGCGGCGAGACTGACGGGTTTTTCGTACACAGATGCCGAATACACGCCGCCGTATGATTCTTCCTGCTGCTGCCGAACAAGCCCCAGCGCATTGTTGTTAAAAACAAGAACGGTTACATCGAGATGCAGTTCCGCAAGCGTCGCCAGCTCCTGTATGTTCATCAGCAGCGATCCGTCTCCGGAAATGCACAAAACGCGGCGGCCGGGACAGGCAAGCGCGGCACCGATTGCGGCAGGAAGGGCGAATCCCATCGTTCCGAGCGAGCCGGACGTCAGAAAACTCCGCGGGCGCATAAACGGATAGCACCGCGCCGTCCACATTTGATGCTGGCCGACATCCGAAGCAGCAATGACATTCTGCGCATCCAAACCGGCATTTAACATAAATTGCGGAAGCAGCGGCAGAAGCGAAGATGCAGCCGAATCCGGGCGGTGCGGGGAATGCCGGCGGCGGGAATGCGCCGAAAGCAGAAACGAATCCCGTTTGCGGGCAGCTTTCATTTTCCGAAGCCATGTCTCGCGCGCACTCGCCGCTGCTTCGGACTCGGCGCAGAATTCCGCCGGATTTTTCCGCAGGAACGCAGTCAGCGCGGCAAACACGCAGGCGGCGTCAAAAACGATTGAAAGCGCCGACGGAACGATTTTATTTATTTCCGCCGCGTCTATGTCGATATGGATTATTTTTTTCCGCATAAAAACCGCGCGGTCCGGCGCCGCGGCGCGTTCGTCAAAACGGATGCCGGCGGCAATGATGAGATCGGCTTCCCGAAGCGCAGCGTTCGCCGCGGACATACCGTGAATGCCTGCCATGCCGAGATACAGTTCGCTGTCGGACGGAACGCAGCCGATTCCCATCAGGCTGACGGCAATCGGCAGCTGAAAAACGGAACAAAATTCCGCAATGCGCGCCGCACTTTCGGCGGAATTGCAGCCGCCGCCCGCAAATAAAAGCGGTTTTTTCGCGGCGGACAGCAAATGCGCCGCATTCCGTATCTGCGCGTCAGGCAACTCATCCGCCGCATGAATACGCGGCACAAACGGAAGCGGCCAAGCTTCGAATTCCGCCTCGGCATTCTGGACATCAAGCGGAACATCGATAAGAACAGGTCCCGCACGGCCGTCCGCGGCAATTTTAAAAGCGCGCGGAACGGCGTCAAGCAATTCTTCCGGACGTTTTATCAATATGCTGTGCTTGGTAATGGGAAACGACAGCCCGAATGTGTCGACTTCCTGAAAGGCGTCGGTTCCGATGCGCTCGGAATCGACCTGCCCCGTAATCGCGATAAGCGGAACGGAGTCGGAACGCGCGTCGGCAACGGCGGTAAGCAGATTGACCGCACCGGGGCCGCTTGTCGCGATGCATACGGCAGGAGTACCCGAAACACGCGCCATTCCCTGCGCAATAAAGCCCGCGGCTTGTTCGTGGCGGGCAAGAATATGCCGAATCGAACTGCGCGCTATTTCATTGTACAGCGGCAAAACAGAACCGCCGGGAATTCCGGCGACAACCGTTATTCCCTGCCGTTCCAAAAGCGTTACGATAATCTGAGCTCCGGTTGCCTTAATCATGCAGAAAGCCTACGGTGAAACAAACAGTCTGTCAATAAGCAGTCGGCAGCTACCGGCAACAGCACGAGGGCGCCGTTTTCGGAAAAACCGCGCGCATATCGGAACACAGGGCAGGCACGGCGCGCAAACGGCAAGTCTGCATGTTTTTCCGTGCGCTTCAGTTTTCCGGCAGCTTCTGCGACAATTGGTTCATCAGCGAATCGGGATCATTAAAGCGTTTTTCCCGCCGTTTATTGAACAAGCTGTACATAATGGGAGAAACATACAGCGTCAGCAGCGCCGCGGAAGAAAGCCCGCCGACAAACGTCATGCCGATAGGCTGCATTTGTTCGCCGCCGTCGCCGGGGAAAAATCCCATGGGAATCATGCCGAGTACGGTCGTCAGCGTCGTCATCAAAATCGGGCGGAAGCGGCTTCTGCCGGCTTCGAGACAGGCATCAAACACAGGCATTTTTCTGCGCGTCAATTGGTTTGTATAGTCGACCAAAACAATTCCGTTATTGACGACAACACCGACAAGCGCGACGATGCCGACAATCGAATACATGCTGAACGATTGTCCCATGAGCGTATACACCAGCACAACGCCTATCAGCAGCAGCGGGATTGACGTAAAAATGATAAACGGATCGACAAGCGATTCAAACTGCGCCGCCATAACGGCAAAAACGAGAAATACCGCCAGCACGATAACAATAATAAACGTACCACCGAATTTTTCTATGTCCGCAGTTTCGCCGCTGTAATTGAGCGTTACGCTGTCCGGCACAACAAAATTATTTTGAATGCATTCTTTCACCAGCGGTTCTATTTCCCCCGCCGTAAAGCCCGTGCGGATATCCGCCGTAACGTGATTTATGCGCTGTTTGTTTTCCCGCCGAATAGCCTGCGGACTGCGTCCTTCCCGCAGCGTTACAAAATTATCAAGCGTCATCAGTCCGGCATTCGTCGAAACCGTCAGCGTCGTAATATCCGACATCGAAGAAAGATCGTTTTCATCGATACACACGATAACATCATATTCGCTGCCGTTTTCATAAAATACGGTCGCCGTAGTGCCGGTTACGGCGGTGCGGAGCGTCGAAGCAATTGAGGAAACACTGACGCCGTAAAATCCCGCCGTGTCGTAATCGATGACAATATCATATTTCGGCGAGCCGTTTTCCAAATCCGTATCGATATTTTCAAGCTGCGGAATTTTTTCTTTGAGCAGCGCGACAAGCGAATCTGCCGTAAGTGTCGCCGTAAGCGCATCGTCGGAAATGATTTCTATGTTAATGCCGCTTGACGAGCCGCCCATCCGCCGTCCCGCGGAAAACGTAATATTTGCATCCGGCCAGCGGCTGAGGTACGGCGTAATTTCTTTTTTCATGTCCGCCGGACTCATTTTTTGTTCTTCAAGCGGCGGCAAATTTATTTGAATATCCCCGGAATTGGCGGTGCCGGAATTGAGGATGATGTTTTTATAATTATCGCCGATTTTATCGAGAATAATTTCCTGAAATTCAAACAGCCGCTCAAGCACAACGTCATTATCCGTACCGACCGGCAGCGTAATGGAAACAGACAGCTGATCATCGGATTCCGAACGGGGAGAAAAACTGATGCCCATCGACGAAAAACGCATAACGGACAAAATAACTGCCAGCGCAGCGGCAGTAAGCACCAAAAAACGATTGCGCAGCGCCCAGCCCAGTGTACGCGCATAAACATCTTCCGCACGGCGGATGCCGTATTCCACGGCGGAATCGATTTTTATGAGAAGCGGACTGCGCAGCGGCTTCTGCGTGCGCGTATCGAGCCGAAGAATGCTGCCGCACAGCGCAGGCACAAGCGTTACCGCGACAAACAAAGACGCCGTCATCGCAACGCAGACCGTAATGACAAGTTCGTAAAACATTTGTCCGAGCATTTCCAGTTCCGCTTTGTATATCAGCATCGGTATGAATACGCACAACGTCGTCAGCGTTGACGCTACGATGGCATTCAGCATATTGCGGCTGCCGAGGATTGCCGCCACGGCGGATTTTTCTCCCCTGATGCGGTATATCTGGATATTTTCAAGAATAACGATGGAAGAATCGACCGTCATTCCCAGCGCGAGAATAAGGCCGGACATTGTCATCATGTTGACCGTCAAATCCATTACCGCCATAACCATCAGCGTAATAAGCACCGATATGGGAATAGCCATTCCGATTATGACGGCGCTTTTGAAACTGCGCAGAAACAGGAAAATAATCGCCATAGCAAGAATGATGCCCTGAAATGCCGACTGATATACCTGCGTCATCGTCGAATCTATCATCGTGGTATCATCGCTGACAACTTCCAGCGTTACGCCTTCCGGCAGCTGCGCATTTATAACCGGCAGCTGCTCGTAAACATCACGGGATATGCGGGTAATATTTGCGTCGGATTCATTTGAAACGGATATATATAATCCGGGCACGCCGTTTATAAACACCTTGCGGCTTTTCGTATCGAAATGTTCGTATACGTTTGCCACATCGGAAAGCCGCAGAACAGAACCGTCGCCGTATGTTTTAAGCACCGTTTCGCGTATTTCATCGAGCGATGTATAATACGCGTCCGTAACGACTTCATACTTTCGGTTATTCTGCGTAAGACTTCCGCCGGAAAGCTGCACGTTGCGCGAGGAAAGCGCACTCGTTATCGAAGAAAGCGGCAAGCCGTACGCCTCAAGCCTGTTTTGGGAAACATCCGCTTTTATTTGCCGCGCGCTGCCGCCGTTTACCGACGTGGAAGCAACGCCGTCGATGCGTTCAAGCAGCGGCTGAACGGTGTCTTCCGCAAGCGTTTTCAGTTCATTGCGCTGCAAATTGCCTTGAATCGCAAGCCGCATGAACGGCATGGAATTCATGTCGAATTTTCTGGCGGTCGGCGTGCTGCAGTCATCGGGCAGGCTTCTTGCCACATTCGAAATAACATTCTGAACATCGCTGAGCGCATCTTCCATATCACGGTCATAACCGAATTCAAGCGTAATGTAGCCGGAACCGGTTGCCGAAGAAGACGATATTTTTTTCAAACCGGAAACGGACGTCAAGCGGTTCACAAGGACTTTCGTAACATTTTCGTCTATTTCTTCCGGCCCGACATTGGGATACGAGGCGGAAACGGAAATAATCGGCAGCGTAGTCGACGGAAACAACGCAATGCCGAGCCGCGGAACAAAAACGGCGGCGATTACGCAGATAAGCACATACACCATTGTAATGGTAACCGGCCGCCGAACGGATAATTCCGATATATTCATTCGGTTTCTCCTGCTATTCTGACAAGGCAGTCGTTTGTAACGGCGCCGGCGGTAATTACGGTTTCTCCGAGATGTATCCCGCTCACAATTTCTATATCGGTATCGTTGCTCAATCCCGCAGTCACTTCGCGGCGGACAGCCCGCATGTTTTCATCGACTACATACACAACAGTCTGCGCATTATACGAACTAAGCGCCGATTTCGGCACCACGATAGTATTTTCGGAACGCTGCGTCGCAAGCCTGACAGAAGCAAACATTCCCGGCTTCACGCGCTCATCGTGCGTATTAAAATCAAGCGACACTTCGATTGTCCGCTTTGTCTGATCGACGACAGGGCTCACCTGCGTGATATGCGCGGAAAACGTTTGTTCGGGAATCGAAACAAGCGAAACATAGCCGGGCAGTTTCGGAACAAGAAATGTGCTGTATTTCTCCGCGACATTCACGGTGATTTTCAAATCGTTCAGCGAACCGACTGCGGCGACTTCCGTGTTTGCGGAAACCGTTTCTCCCGTTTTTACCGGCACGGAAACAACGGTCCCGCTTACGGTCGAAATGACGGGACTGACGGAATATGCGGATCCCGGCTTGGACGGATCCACGTACGCGAGGATTTCTCCTTTTTGTATCGTATCGCCGATGTCTTTCAAGACTTTGGTAATTTTTCCCGACGTATCGGGATAAATGCTTACCTCGGATTTTGAGGAAACCATGCCGTTTACTTTAATGAGATTTTCTATAGCGGAAAGTTTTGTGCGGACTGCGGAAACAGTTACCGCAGTTTCCTGCCGCGCATCGCCTGCCGTTCCGGCGCCGGTTCTTCCTCCGCCGCGTCCGGCAGGAGCAGTTTGTTTGGCATTCTGCATCAATATTCCCGCAGCAAGCACAACTATTACTGCGCAGACAACAATTTTCGCTATGATATCCGCTTTTTTCCGTTTGTTTTCCGTATTTGCCGTATCCATGTTCACACTCCCGAAAAAATCATCAGACCGCATTTAAGCATTTTCTTCAGCGCCGCCGGACGCTTCAGCCGCCTCAAAGCGCGCATAAAAATCATCGACAGACAGCGCCAGCGCATCCGCAAGATTATATGCAGCGGATATATAATCGATTTCCGCCTGCAAAAGATTCTGCCGCGCGCTTACCGTTTTCTGCCGCGCAAGTTCGGCATCCGTCTGCGACACAAGCCCCGCACGGTATCCCTCGGAAGACAGCTGCCAGGAACGCTCGGCTATTTGTTCGTTCAATACAGACAAATCAACGGTTTCCCGCAGACGGGCGATTTCCTGCACTTTTTTCCGTATATCATACTCCGCCTTTTTCAGAATATTCAGATATTCCGCTTCCGCTTTTTCCGACGCGTGCTTATACGATTCAAGCGCCAAAAATTCCGACGCCCCCGGAATGAACGCATTCAATGGAAGAGAAATACCGACCCTGAACGAACCGCTCAGCGAAAGCGCGTCTTTTGCGGCATTATCGTTCAGCGACAGATTTTCCGACAGCGACAGCGTAGGCGCGCGGCGGGAGGCAGTCTGCGTCCGATATGTGAGGCGCGCATCTTCCGCCGCAAAATATTTCAGCTTCACGTCGCACCGCGAATGCAAATACGCGTCGATAAGTTCCTGTTCATCAGGCAAATTCAATTTCCGCAGCGTTATCGCCCCGTCAATGCGGATATCATCGCCGGCGGAAAAATCAAGCCCGGTAAGCAGCGAAAAATCGGCAAGCGCCGCTTTGTACTCGCTCTCCGCTTTTTGAATCTGCGGCTTCACCGACTGCCGCGCATAATCTGCCTGAAGCAGTTCCAGTTCCGAGGCAAGTCCGCGGTTATACTGCGTTTGAATCAGCTGATATTCCGCTTCCGCAAGCGAAAGGCTGTCCTTCAGAATCCCGATATTCATCTGCGCCGCAATCAGCGAATAAAACGACATGGAAACCTGCTGCTCGATTTGCGCTTTCAGTGCGGCATACGAAACAAGCTGCGTGTCATAGGAAAGCCGCAGTTTTTTCAGCTGATCGGGAATTCCCGCCGTGAACGAAATACTCACGCCCGCGGAACCGTTCCAGGACCAGGAAGAATCGATGTCCGTGCCGTGCGAATTCGACAGTCCCGCAGACAGCGACATTGCGGGAAGAAATGTGTTCCAAGAGTCGGAATATGCTTTTTCTGTTTCCTTTAATGCAACGAGCTGCTGCTGCAAATCGATATTCCGCTCGAATGCGGACTCAAGCGATTTATCAAGCGTCACGGAAAAATTATCGGCAGCGTATAATCCGCACAGTCCCGCATGCAATATAATAACGGCGAGCACAACATATTTCATGACAGTAAAACCTTTTCGATATTCAAATGTTACTGTCAAAAGTATGTCATACAGGCATTTTTCTGCTGCGATCGCAAACGAAAAACGGCGCCGCGGTGTTCCGACTGAAGCCGCGGATACCGAAATGGCGGGGAAAAACCTGCAAATGAATCAAGACGGCGGACATTTTCCGCGTTTTTCGGAAACTTCATGCCGCACGGCGTTCGGCAGAACGCTGCACGAAGCGGAATACGTTCCCGCGCGGAAAGAATTACTGTGCAATCAAGTAGCTGTTTTTGCCGGAATGCTTTACCGCGTACATGAACTTGTCCGCGCATGAAGACAATTCTTCGAACGTTTTTCCGTGTTTCGGGTAATATACAATGCCGATGCTGCAATGAACGGAAATAACTCCGTCGCTTTCGCGCACACGCAGTCCGCTTTGCAGGTCGCTCAGCACGCGGTCCGCAAGCTGCTGTATACGCATCAAAGCAGACGGCTCCGTAACGCAGATAATAAATTCATCGCCGCCCACGCGCCCCGCAAAGCCTACTTCACTGACACAGGCGAGAATTTTGCTGCCGATAAACTGGATAACGCGATCGCCGAATTCATGCCCGAACTTCGTATTGAACATGCGGAAATCATCTATGTCTATGTACATCAGCGAAAACGGCGTCGCTTTGGAAATAAGTTCGTTGACGCGGGATTCAAACGCGCTGCGGTTATAGACCTGCGATAAATAATCGAAATCGGCGCGCTGGATCAGCTCGTTTTCTTTTTTCTTTGAATCGTCTATATCCTGCATTAAGCCGACAAGCTTTACCGGAACATTTTCCTGATCGAAAATCGGCACCGTCCGGACGCGGATCCAGTAATATTCATCGTCCACGGTTTTCACGCGGAATTCTTCTTTCGAATTCGAAGAGCCCTGATAAATCTTGGCAACCCATTCTTTAAAGACCGTCATATCATCCTGATGAATGTAATCGCATTCGGGCCATTCTTTGCTGACATTTTTCATCACGGGATCGTAGCCGAATTTTTTCCACCAGGTGAAAGAATATTCGGTTTCATCGGTTTCGAAATCCCACTCGAAAATTATTTCTTTTGTGTAATCGGTGATAATGCGGTAACGTTCATTGCTCTGCGCAAGCTTCACCGAACGGCGTTCAAGTTCTTCGATGCGCGTTTCCATGTAATCAATCAAATGATTAAACGCGGTGCGGTAATATGCGTAATCTTCGTCGTCGGAAATATCCGCACGCACAGACAAATCGCCGTTTTGAATCGCCGTAATAACATCTCTGAAGCGCTTGTTTGAAGCGGCCGCCTGCCGCACGGTGCGTCTTGCCATAAAAGCGCCGAATACAAGAATCAGAACACACAGCGCAAGCAGAATTTTATCGGGCAGCAGCAGCGGCATAACCATAACGGAAACAGGCACCGATGAAAAAACCGTCCAGCCGTTGGAAGACAAATATTTATAATATCCGCATTTGCTTTCATTGCCGATTGAATAATTGATAAAACCCGTCGGGCGCGATTTAAAATCAATCTCGTAAATTTGTTTGGTAAAATTCGTATTGATTCTCGCGTTCAGCTCGTCTATGTTGGGAACAATCGATTTGCCGTTGACGATAAATCCGCCGTTTTGATCGAGAATAAACACATAGCTGCCGGAAAACAAATGCAGACTGCCGGCAAGATTTCTGAAAAACGCAAGCGAATACTGCTGAACAATGCAGCCCGCGTATGTTCCGTCCCGCTTGTGAACAGGCATTATTATAGAATAAAAATTGTTGCCTTTAAAATACAAAGTATCAAGAAACTGCCCCGTTACTATCGGCATGCTTTTTGTATGTATATCCGCAGGCAGCGGCACAGGCAGATGATCGGCGTCTGTTTTCAGCAGGCTGGAACAAAAAACAGTGCCGTCTGCCGACACAAGATAAATTGCTTCAAGACTTGAAACTGCCATGACTTTTCGGCGCAGTATATTCTGCATATTTGCAAGAACGTCCCGGCGATGTCCGTTTTCGGCACTGCCGTCAAAAACAGCCGCGGCATCGGAGCCCGCCGCAAATTCCGTTATTTCCGCAGTTTGGTAATCAAAGTATAACTGCACGGTTTGCGCAAACAAGTACGTAGTATTTTCCACATAATCGCGGAAGAATTCCTGTCCGCTTGCTCCCACAACTCTGAAAATAACGACACCGCACAATAAAAACGGCACGAGCACGCAGGTGAGAACAATCGTAATTATTTTATTTTTCAATTTCATTTGCGCACTATCCCAAAAATCATAGTATAAGGCAGCCGCCCGCTTGAAATAAAAGCATTCCGTTCATGTTTATGCCGGAAACCGCCGGCAAAACCCGCATAAAACGTGCGGCATAATGTCTGCAAAAGAATACCGCAAATGCCGTCTTTCCGCAACGGACAATTTTCGGCACGGCAGAATCGCGGCATTTTCTGCGCCCGAAAAGCACCGCAGTCCGGCATGTTCCCGTTCGGGATGCAATGTCAGCCGCATGCGTTTTTTTGCGGAACGGAATCGACGGCGCGCCGCCTTCAAAAATCAGCCGAACACAGAACGCAAATCGCGGACACGTTTTGCTTTACTTTCTGTTATCGGCAAAGATCCCGGTTCCTTTAATTCTATCACAGGATTTATTGTAATTAAAGCGGAAAGCTCGCTTCGAAGCTGTTCTTTCAGCCTGTTCATCACGCGCGCATCATCGGCAAACATTTCCCGCGTTACTTCCGTCTGCACAGTCAGTTTATCAAGCGAACCCGATTTTTCCACGGTAATCAAATAATTGGCGCCGACGCCGGACATTTTCAGAAGCACTTCTTCTATTTGCGTGGGAAATACATTGACGCCGTTTATAATAAGCATATCGTCTGTTCGTCCGCTGAAACGCGCAATGCGCCGATGCGTGCGGCCGCACGGGCACGGTTCCGGAATTATCCGCGTCAGATCCCGCGTGCGGTAGCGGAGCAGCGGCATAGCCTCTCTGCACAAAATGGTTATCACCAATTCTCCGGTTTCGCCGTCGGGAACGGGTTCTCCCGATTCCGGATTGATTATTTCCATAATATACCGGTCTTCCCACAGATGCATTCCGCTGCGGAACACGCATTCAAACGCCACGCCCGGACCGTTCAGTTCGCTCATTCCGTAGCAGTTATACACTTCTATTCCCAAGCTGTCTTGTATTTTATTGCGCAGCTGTTCGGAATACGGCTCGGCTCCGGACACGCCGATGCGCCATTTGAAATCCTCGCGCTTAAAGCCGTCCTGCATCATCGCTTCATGCAGATGCAGCATATAACTCGGCGTCGCGTGCGTTACGGAAGTGCCGAAATCTTTCATGAATTGTATCTGACGAATCGTATTTCCGGAACTTGTCGGAATAACAGTCATGCCGAGTTTTTCCGCGCCGTAGTGAAAATTCATGCCGCCGGTGAACAAGCCGTAGGACATCATATTCTGGCAGATATCGTTTTTTGTGCATCCCGCCGAAGCCAGCGAACGCGCCATAGTATCCGCCGCGGTATCGACATCTTTTGCCGTAAGGTAAATAACGGTCGGCGTGCCGGTGGTGCCGCTCGAAGCATGAACGCGCACAATTTCAGACTGCGGAACCGCCGAAAATCCGAACGGATACGCCGCACGCAAATCATCTTTCACCGTGAACGGAAGGCGCCGCAGATCGTCAAGCGAGTGCAGACAGCCGCTGCCGTCGATGCCGGCTTGTTTTAACCGCGCGCGGTAAAACGGCGTGCGCAGAGCATTGTCAATCTGCTTTTTCAGCAGCGAAAACTGCATCGAAGCCAAATCGTCCCTGCAAATGGTTTCGATATTTTTATCCCAAAACGGTATATCCCGCCGCATTCCAAACTCCTATAAAACTGTGCGCGCAAACGGCACGGAATTCCGCCGGCATCATTCAAAGCGGATAAAACAGCAGCCGGTCCTTTGCAAAGCGCGGCAGCCCTTCCGAAAAAAGAAATGCCGCCCCGTTCGCCGCGTAAAATCACTCGTTCTCCGAATTATTCCCGAACATCCGGCCGGCTTTAAAACCGAGATCGATTGCGCTGATATTGATATCCGCAAGTTTCAGATCTTTGAGCGCGAAGCGGCCGAATACCGCTTTTTCCACCGTTTCCCGTTTTACGGGAATATATTGCAGCGCCGCGCCGACAAGCACCATGTTTTCGGCTTTTTTGCTGCCGGCCTGCTGCGCGAGTTCCGCCGATTTTATGATGTGCGCACGCGGTAGCATTTTTACCGCCGCGTACACAATTTTCGGATCCGGATAATTCGGAATGTTCACAAACGGTTCTTCCGCCGTAATAACGACGCCCTTTGTCGAAAGCCAGGGCAGATAGCGCAAGCTTTCGAGCGGTTCCATGGAAAGTATCATATCGGCGCTGCCCGCGGCAATAAGATCGCCGGCAATCGGTTTGTCGGAAATACGCAAATGCGCCTGCACTTCTCCGCCGCGCTGGCTCATGCCGTGCACTTCCGACTGACGGACAAGCAAACCGTCCGTCATTGCCGCCGAGGCAATAACTGCGGCAATGGACAAAACTCCCTGCCCGCCGACACCGGCAAGCAAAATATCGTATTTCATTTATTTTCGTCCTTTTCCTGCAAGGCGGCATGCTGCGCAATTTTATTTCTCAGGCGGAATGCTTCAAGGCATTCGCGCACAAGAATAATTACCGACACGCCCCGATATTCCGCTTCTTTGACGATGACAAGCGCATTTTCGTCAATCGAAGCCGGATTTGTATTCAAAACACGCAAATGCAGCGGATCGACGCCGATTCCGAGCAGCAGCGATTCAAAACGGCTTGACGGAATAATTGTCTGCTGACAGCCCGTCATGGCAACAGTCGAATTATCGAGAATCAGTATCGTTACCGGCGCGGCGGAAGCAACACAATCGATAAGAGCGGGAATGCCCGAATGCAGAAACGTCGAATCGCCGATAATGCCGAAAGCGTATTTTATGCCTGCCTGCGATGCACCGCGCGCCATGCCGATCGACGCCCCCATGCACACGATGGATTCTGCCGCATTGTACGGCGGCAGCGCGCCCAGCGAATAACAGCCGATGTCCGACATAACGGCGATGCTGTCGGTGCCGTCCTTTCCGGCAAGAATTCCGACAGCTTTATTTACCGCTTCATACGAATTGCCGTGAGGGCAGCCTTTGCACAATTGCGGCGGACGCGGCGGCAGATTTTCGCATAAAGCGGCGGCGGTTTTGTCTTTAGCCGCAAGTAATGCGCCCATCGATTCCCGCAGCGGAAGTCCCAGCGCGGATCTGACGCAATCCGGATTCAGCTCGCCGGAACGCGGCAGATGTCCGGACAGTTTCCCGATAACGGTGTTTTTCTGCGGCAGTGTCCCGCGGAGCATTTTTTCTATAAACGGCATGCCTTCTTCTATGACAAGAATTGTTTTTGCCGTTTCGCTTATTTTTTTCAGCGCGGACGGCGGCAGCGGCAGCATTCCGATGTGCAAATGAGAGGGCAGACCTTTTCCCGGCTGCTGCGCTTCGCAAAGCGATTCGTAATCGGCAAGGTTTTCCTTGTAATAATTGCCGGCAATGCCGCTTGTAACGACCGCAATATCGTCGCGTTTTCGATTGATTTTCAGCGGATTCCAGCCGCTCGCATTGGCAAGAACCGCGAACAGCGGCTGTTTTTGCAGCAGTTTTGCATAGTTTTTTCGGGAAAGCGCCGGCAGCAGCATCCATTCCATGCGGTCGGCTTTCGAACAATCATGCTGCGAAACACGCAGGGAATCTTCATATAAATGCACCACGGCGCGGCTGTGCGAAAGACGGGTTACCAGGCGCATTAAAACCGGCACATGATATTTTTCGGAGAGCGCAAATGCATCGAATATCATTTCATACGCTTCCTGCTGAGATGCCGGTTCAAAGCAGGGAATCATCGCAAAGCCGGCATAAAAACGGGAATCCTGTTCGCCTTGACTGGAATGCATTCCCGGATCATCCGCGGCAACAACGACAAGCCCGCCTTTTATGCCGAGCAGCGAACTGTTCATAAACGGATCGGCGGCAACATTCAATCCTACGTGCTTCATTGTTACAAGCGCGCGTTTTCCGGCAAACGACACGCCGAGCGCGGCTTCGTACGCGGTTTTTTCGTTGGAACACCATTGCGCCGCAGGAGCTGTTTCATCCTGCGTGCGGCAGTTTTTTCGGGAATTTTCCATTAAGTATTCGAGAATTTCTGTTGACGGCGTACCGGGGTACCCGAAGGCTGCCGACAAACCGGCATGAAGCGCGCCCAGCGCCAGTGCTTCATCGCCGAGCAAAACGGCATCTTTCATACATATACCTCCCGTAAAAGCAAGAGTTTTGCGGCGGTTCCGCATCCCGCAGAAAAGCTCGGCAGCCGCCGCCGGCGTTCATACATGAAAACTCCGCCGATTAAAACAAATCCGCGCCGCCCAAACCGTTTTTTTGAATTACCGCTTCGCCTTTTTCGATATCTTCGACCTTGAAAATAATTGCCGCGGAGCCGCTTTTATTTTCCAAAGACGCGTACAAATATTCGATATTGATTGCCTGTTCCCGAAATAAATTCATCACGGCACACAAACCGCCGACTGTATCGGGAACAGCGGCGGCAAGGACATCGGCGGCGCGCGTCGTGAATTTCGCCGCATTCAAAACAGCAAGCGCTTTTTCCGCATCATCCGGAATAATTCTCAATATGCCGAAATCAGCCGTATCCGCAATCATAAGCGCGCGCAGATTGATGCCGGCTGTTTTCAGGACAGCGGCAACGTCCGCAACGCGTCCGGCAGTGTTTTCAAGGAATATCGATATTTGTTTTATTTTCATAAACGCCTCCCTGCGCAGTTTTATGCAGCCTTGTTTCCGCAGGCGCATCTTCCGTTCGGCAAAAAAACGCATTTTTCAGCGCGCGCAAGCCGCAGCGCTTTCGGAGCGGGAAACTTCACGCATTCATGTTCGGATTTCCGTATCATACAAAGAAATTATAACACCATTTTTTGCGATACCACAATACGGCAAAACAAAACCGCACGCATAAACGGCAGCGCTTCAGGGCTTCGGTCCACAGCGCAGCTTCAACGATGCGCACGTTCCCAGTTCCGCAATTTGCGGAAGCACAGGAAAAACGCCGGAATCAGAAATATGTCGGCGAGAACCCATGCCGCGGGGTGAGCAAAGCAAACCGCCGAAAAACCGAAGACGGGCACAAAAACCGTTCCGACAACGGTTCTCGCCGCCATTTCAAACGCGCCGGATAAAACCGCAAATCCGCTGAAACCCATTCCCTGAATCAAAAAACGTATTATGTTTACCAGCGCAAGCAGAAAATAAAACGCGCTGACAATCACCAAAAACATCCGCGCATTTTCCAGCAGTTCGGCGCTCGGAGCGTCGAGAAACACCGCCGCCAGCGGCCGCGCGCAGGCAAGCATGACAAAAAACGAAAAAAGCGCATATCCCGCGCCCAAAACAACCGCCGCCCGCAAGCCCGTTTTCAGCCGTTCGAGTTTGCCGGCGCCGACATGCTGCCCGCCCCAAGTTGCCATTGCCGTGCCGAGCGCATCAAACGGCACGCAAAAAAATACGCTTATTTTATCCGCAGCCGCAACAGCCGCCACAGCGGTGCTTCCGAGAGAATTCACGGAAGACTGCAAAATCACGCTTCCGATTGCCGTAATCGAATACTGAAGCCCCATCGGCACGCCCATGGAACACAAAGCAGGGAACAAATGCGTTCGGATTTTCCTGTCATCGGCAGAAAGGCGCAGAATATCGAATTTGCGGTGAATAAACACAAGACAGGCGGCGCCGGAAAACGCCTGCGAAACAACCGTCGCGAACGCTGCGCCCGCAACACCCAAACGGAAGCGCAGAATGAACAGCAAATCCAAAATGATATTAAGCAGCGAAGAAATAACCAAAAACAGCACCGGAGTTTTGCTGTCGCCGACCGCGCGGATTATGCCCGAAAGCAAATTGTACAAAAAGCAGGCGGGAATTCCGGCAAATATAATTTTTATATATACGCAGGCGCTGTCGATAATGTCGGCGGGAGTCCGCATCAAGACAAGAAGCGGGCGGCAGCACAGCACCGTGCACAGCGTCATCACCGAGGAAAAAACAACGGCCAAAACGCCGCCGCCGAACACAAACTGACGCATAGTCCGGTAATCTCCGGCGCCGAATTTCTGCGCAACGGGAATGGCAAAGCCGCCGCACACGCCCGCGCAAAAGCCGATAATCAAAAAATTAACGGAATTCGTCGCCCCGACAGCGGCAAGCGCATCCACGCCGAGACAGCGTCCGACGATAATCGTATCGATAACCGCATAAAACTGCTGAAAAAGGTAGCCGAAAAGCACCGGCACGGAAAAACCTACAATACATTTCATCGGACTGCCGACAGTCAAATTCTTTGTCATGTTCATACTATTTTACATAGATTCGGAAATAAAAAAATCCGAGCGGCTGTTCCGGGCTGTTTCAATAGAAAGCAGTCAATTTACAAAACCGCCTGGCGTTCTTTAATTTTCAACATCGCAGGAAGTGTCAACTTCCGAAAATGTTGAAAAAACAGTTTCGCAATGAAATAAGAAATTGCAATCAAATAAGCGAGTTTGTGAAACAAACTCGGATTAAACTCAGCAACGCCATTTCAGTTACTGAGTTTAAATATTCCGCTTTTTTTCCCCCCCCGCAGTCCGCACTGATTCTTTTTATGAACAATTTTTCAGTTCCGAATGCACAACGCTCCAAATGCCGTTTCGGCGTTCAATCTCCAGCACGGCGTATCGTCCTTCGGCAAGGGAACCGGGATTTATGATGAGCGACTTGCCGATTGTGTCCGCCGCAAACGATTCGTGGATATGTCCGGTAACAACGGCAAGCGGCTGATATTTTTCGATGAATGAACGAAGCAGCACGGAACCGACATGCGAACCCGAAGATATTGTATCACATCCGGTATTAAACGGCGGCTGATGCGCAATTAAAATAAGATTTCCCCACTCATCGGCAATTTTATCCGGCTGCTGCTCTATAACGCGCAAATCGGAAACAAGTTCTTCATCCGAGCGCTCGTTCGGCGTGTCGCCGGTAAAATGCAAAGCGCCGCCGCTGCCGGCAAATACGAGAGAATCCCGAAACACAAGGCTGTTCTGCACGCAAATATCGGCCTTTTCAAGCTCTTCGATAAACGCGGGCTCATCGCAGTTGCCGGTTACCGCAAAAATAGTTTCGTGTTTTTTCAGCAGCGCTTCCAGCACGGGCTTTGCGGTCTGCGGCTCAAAGCATTTCGAAAAATCGCCCGCGAACAACACGGCGTCAGCCTGCTTGAATTCGCCGTCAAGCCGATCAAGCACGGCAGTATCTCCGTGAATATCGGAAATAACAAGAAATTTCATCTGTGATTCTCCTTTATTAAAGAACGCACGCCGCATCGGCAGCGCGTCATAAGCGCGCGATTTCTTCCATAAGGAAGTCCATTTGTTCGTCCGAACCGATTGTAACGCGCACATAGTCGCGCAGCCCCGCCGTATCGAAATAGCGGACAAGCACGCCGCGTTTTTTCAGTGCTTCGTATACCGCAAGCCCTGCGGCATCGATCTTGCGGACTAAAACGAAATTGGCAGCCGAAGGAACATACTGCCAGCCGCGCTCCCGCAAAAAGCCGCAGAAACGTTCGCGTGTTTCGGTAATTTTGCGGGTTATCCGGACGTAATAATCGATTTCCGCGCAGGCAGCGGTTCCGGCTGTTTTCGCGAGAAAATCGACGGGAAAATGATTGACCGAATTTTTCACGGTAGTCAGCGCGCGTATCAGCGGACTTTGCGCAGCCGCGAATCCGAGACGCATGCCCGCAAGCGACAAACTTTTCGATGCGGTTCGTATGACAAGAAGATTTTCGAATTCCGCAAGCAGCGGCAGCGCGCTTTCCTGCGAAAAATCGGCATAGGCTTCGTCGACAACAAATACCCGATCTTTCGGGAACTGCCGCAGCATGTCCCGCAGCTCTTCCGTGCAAAGCGCCCTGCCGCTCGGCGCGTTCGGGTTTGCGAAAATCATTCCGGCACAGGCAGGCGCGGCATTTGTTCCCGCAGCGGACAGCATGGCGGGCACATCAAGCGACCAGTCCGTGCGGAGCGGTATTTTCCGCAGCGGTATGCCGTAAAAACCGGCATACACCGGATAAAAACTGTACGAAAATTCGGGAACGATGAGCGGTTCTTTTCCGTTTTTTCCGTCGAAAAACGCATAAAAAACGAACGAAAGCACTTCGTCGGAACCGTTGCCGCAGTAAATCATGTCTTCGGTGATTTCAAACGGCAGCTTTTGCGGATTATTCAAAACGCCGCCGGTGTTATTGAGCAGCGCCGCATACGATCGCCGCAGTTCCGAAGAATCGGGATCGGGATATAATCCCAGTTTTTCACGGCGGCAGGCAGCCGCATCCGCAACCGCACGCGCAACGCTTTCGGGCGGCGGATAGGGATTTTCGTTGGCATTCAGTTTTATGTATGGTTTGTCATCCGGCTGTTCCCCCGGAATATACGGCTTTAAATTCCGCAATCTGGACGCAAACATGGTTTCCTCGCTTTCGGATTTTCATTGTATGCAATTGCGGCGGAAACTGCAAGATTTAAACTCGGCAACTGAAATGGCATTGCTGAGTTTAATCCGAGTTTGCAACATTATTCTTCGAGCACAGCCTTTGCCAGCTGATCGGCACAGGAAGTATTTTTGAAGCCGCATGTATTGCCGGCGCATTTGGCGGCGATTTCTTCCGCAGTCATGCCGTCAACGAGCTTGGCTATTGCTTTCAGATTGCCGTTGCAGCCGCCGGTAAACTGCACGTCGTAAATGCGGCCGTTTTCTTTTCTGAATGTTATCAGCTGTGCGCACGTTCCCGATGTTTTGAATGTGCGGATTCCGTCAGCCATGCAATTCCTCCTCTTTATTCCGCAGGCGTGTGCAGCGGCGCGGCAAAAACATATACAAAAACAGCAAAATGCCGCAGCGATGTTTTCATACAACCAGAATATCATGAAGAACAAACAAACTCAATTTTTTTTGCGGAAAATGCGAAAAAAAATGCGCACGCGTCCTTTTTGCAGGCGCCGAATTTTTCATACGTTATAAACTTTTTTTCATACGTATGAAAGGCAAAAATATAACCGTAAAAACACCTTTTTTTCTTATTTCATACGTATGAAAAATTTCGTTCATACCTATGAAATGTACACGTTCATACGTATGAAATACATGTGTTCATACCTATGAAAAATTCCGTTTATACGTATGGACTAAACGCTTCATACGTATAAAATGATGCGTTCATACCGATGAAATAAAATCACCGCATCCTGCGCGCAGAGCTCGCCGCAGGCATGGTAATCCGTCATCGCGAGGAGTGCCGCAGGCACGACGAAGCGATCCGCACGATGCCGTGCGGAAAATGCGCGCATTCCAAGCGCCGGCAAAATCCCCAAAAAGCAAAAAAAGTCTTGACACTCCCCCCCCCGTGCTATAAAAGCTAGTCTTTTTATATTATTTCAAGGAGTTTTTTGCATGAAAAAAACGTTGAAAAAAATCGTGCCGCTTTTGGCGGCAGTGCTCTGCGGCGCGATAGTGCAGGCATTCGACTTCACTTCCTACTGTGAAGCTTTGAACGGGAACCACTGGCTCGTAAAAGCGGGAATCGGAAGCGGCTATTCCATACTGAAGATGGACGTAAAAGCCAACGGCAAAACAATAACAAGCGTGAACGGCACGGTACTCGGTTTTGCGCTTCCTGTTCGGGGCGAATATCTTTTGAGCAACATTCCGCTCGGAATTACGCTGAATATCCGCCCGCTGTGGGGAAAATACGCCGGAATGAAAAATTCTGGCATCGCCTTTATGGCAGGAGCAAACTATCACGTTGCGCCAGGTCCTAAACAGCTCGATCTTTACGCGGGACTGGAGCTGGGATTTTCTTACAGTTCCCTCGAATACGAATATCCGCTTGCAAAAAAAACGGAAACGATAAAAGGCGCAGCTTTCGCAGGCGGACCGCATGTGGGTGCGTCGTTTTTTTTCACAAAGAATTTCGGCATAAATGCGGAAATGGGTTACCCGACCTTGATAAGCGCATCGGCGGTATTAAAGTTCTAAAATTTATTTGACAAGGAGATATGAATTATGAAAAAAATTAAAAGCTGTTTATTTGTTTCGATGATTTTTGCGGCGCTGGTTTGTTTTGCAGGCTGCTCCAACGAAAATACTTTTGATGTAATAAAGCCGTCGGAAATTGCGGTTTCGAATATACAGTATGAAGTAATACCATCAGGCAGATACTGGGAAGTCTATGTGGGCTGGGACTATAACAGCGCGGATCCTGCCAGCTATCTTGTCATTTGCAGAGATGAAAAGGGCGAAGAACTATCATCATCATACAGCAGCGCAAGAAAAAATGGCTCTATGGATGCGTACAGCACGTATCTCGATAATAATGTTTCATACACTATATATACAGCAGGAACATACACTTTCACAGTTTATACCGTTGGTCGGGGTTACAGCACTTCCGCATCCGCAAGCGTTACGGTAACCTGCGAACGCTAATCGTGCTCCGCGGCGGGAGCGCGTTCTCCTCGCGGATTCATCACAGCACAGTTTAAATGCAGTCCGCGGAATACGTCAAAGAACACGAGGCGTATTCCGCGGATTTTTTTTCCGCTTCACACCGCACGGGCTGCCGTCAATGCACACTTGACCCGTTTCCCCGCAGAATTTTTATGCTTGCCGCATGAAATACGCAGACATTGCGTTATTGTGCCGCGTAATAGACAACTTCGGCGGCATCGGTACGGCATACCGGCTTGCGCGCGCATTATCGGAACCGAACGATGCGCAACGCGGACGAAAAACTCAATAGTGAAACTTGCAGGACGCGATAAAAACTTCGTCGCCTGCCGCTTTGTAGACAAGGCGATGCTCGCGGCTTATCCTGCGCGACTAATATCCCGAAAGTTCGTGCTTGAGCGGTTCGGGCTTTCCGATGCCGGAAAACGGGCTTCGGCAAATGTCCTTTATGATCTCGTTGATTTTTGCGAAGACCTTTTTGTCGCAAGACCATTCCTGATAGTCCGCGAATGCCTCTTCGGAAAAAGAAACTTTCATAACGCTTCAATGGGAACGGAACGCACCGCGCCCGATTCGATTTGCGAGATGGAGCGCAGCAGATGTTCGCGGTTCGCCTGCGTGGAAAGAAGATGCTCGGTTTCGTCGGCAACATCTCGAACGGAAATCTCGATGTTCCGTCCCGCGAACATCGTCTTCAGCGAATCCAAGAAGTTCGAGTTGAGTTCATCGCAATTCAATAAAAATGTGCTTTGCATAAAAACCTCTTTTGCTGAAAAAGGTTGTAGCAGGAAACGCGGAAAAAATCAATTCCCGACGACAAGCGCAAAAGCCGTGCGGAAAATGCGCGCATTCCAAACATCGGCAAAATCCCCAAAAAGCAAAAAAAGTCTTGACACTACCCCCCCCCGTGCTATAAAAGCTAATCTTTTTATATTATTTTAAGGAGTTTTTTGCATGAAAAAAACGTTGAAAAAAATCGTGCCGCTTTTGGCGGCAGTGTTTGCCTGCGCGGCGGCTTCCGCCTGGGACTGGGGTTCTTACTGCGGCGCACTGGAGGGAAAGCATTTTCTCTTAAAAGCAGGAATCGGGTACGGCGTCGCACCGGAAAAATGGGAGCAGAAAGCCGGCGCGGTAACCTTTTCGGGAGATGACGAAGACGGCGAAACGTTCACGCAAACAGGGAACTTTTCCGACTTGACCAGCGGCTTCGTGCTTCCGATTCAGGCGGAATATCTTCTCGGCAAAATTCCGCTGGGAATCACGCTGAGCTGCCGCTTTCAGTGGGGAAAAAACAAAGACATGGATCCCACTATACTCAAAACATTCAGTTCCGCCATTATGGCAGGACTGGACTATCACATGGCGCCCGGTCCCGAATGGCTCGACTTTTACCTTGGCGCAAAACTGGGAGGCAATTTCGGCTCTTTCACCATTGCAAATGAAAAATCATCAGCCACTGTAAAGAAAAGCACTAAAGCCTTTGCATACGACGTACATGCGGGCGCAACGTTTTTCTTGGCGGAACGTGTCGGCATAAACGCGGAAATAGGCACTCTCAACAAACTGAGCATGTCGGCGGTTTTTAATTTCTAGTTCTCTTTCTGCAAGGAAATACGAAACATGAAAAAGATTTATTTTATCCCGATACTCTGCGCGCTTTTCTGCGCAGGAGCATTATTGCAGGCTGTTCCGATTCTGTGGAGATCTCCGGCGGCGGAGGCGGCAGCTATCCGTTAAACGGCACAACGTGGGCTGACTCCTCCGGTAGTATGACCTTAAATTTTTCCAAAACTACCGTAAAGCAGTCTGATATCATAACTTATAATTATACTTACAGCAATGGTTCCGGAACTATTTCTATCAATAGGGTATCTGCGGGAACGTTCACTGTTTCGGGAAACAAGCTTACTTTGAAATCGAACGGAATAACATATACTCTTTATAAAAGATAACTAGCCCCAACAAAAAACGGCAGTGCAATTTCGTTTTTGTACTGCCGTTTTTTCCGCTTCACACCGCACGGGCTGCCGTCAATGCACACTTGACCCGTTCCCCGCAGAACTTTTATGCTTGCCGCATGAAATACGCAGACATTACGTTATTGTGCCGCGTAATAGACAACTTCGGCGACATCGGCACGGCATACCGGCTTGCGCGCGCATTATCGGAACCGAACGATGCGCAAAGCGGAACCGCATTGAAACCGCTGCGGCTCGTGGTTGACAACCTTTCCGCTTTTGCGCAAATTGCGCCCGGCATACAGACAGATGCGCCGGTTCAGGATTTTTGCGGCTGGAAAATATACCGCTGGGACTGCCCCGCCGAGCACGATGCTTCCGACGGCTGCCGTTCCGCGCAAACTCCGCACAAGGAGCAAACGCCGCCTCCCGCACGAAACTGCGCCGCCGAACAAGATTTTATCCGCCGCCCGCCGCAAGTTATTATAGAATGCTTCGCGTGCGGCAGACCCGAATGGCTTGAAAACATATTATTCGGCAAGAACAATCCGCGCACCGCACATATCATAAATCTCGAATATTTAACGGCAGAAGCCTATGCGGAAGAATTTCACAAACTTCCGTCGCTCACGCGCGCCGCCAAAGTAAAAAAAGTAAATTTTATGCCCGGTTTCACGGAAAAAACGGGCGGACTCATTCTCGATAAATCCTTTATGCGCTGTTTGGAAAACGCGGACGCAAAAACGCCGCGCGCTGCATCACAGCGGAAGGCGGAAGCGTTCCCCGTAGTTATATTCGGCTACGAACAGGATTTTTCGCCGGTTGCGGCGGCGTTATCCCGTTTCAACACAGCGGCCGCGGAACAAAACAGCGCAGCCGCAAAAAGCGATTCGGCGTCCGCTGCATGCGGCGATCGAAGTGCAAAATACGAACCCTGCGCGCTGGCTGCCGCGGGGAAAAGCAGCCTTCCCTTTTTACATGCCTGGGAAGCCGCCGGCAAACCGTTCCCCGTGCAAAAGCTGCCGTTTATGCCGCAGCAGTCCTTTGATGAGCTTTTGTGCCGCGCATCGTTTCTGTTTATCCGCGGGGAAGACTCGCTTTCGAGAGCGTGCCTCGCGGGCATTCCGTTTGTGTGGCATGCGTATCCGCAAAGCGATGCCTACCAGCTGGTAAAAGTGCAGGCGCTTTTGAACAGAATGCGGCAATATTTTTCGGCGGAAGATTTTTCCGTGCTCGAAGCGTATTGGCTTTTGTACAACGGCGCGGAACCGCAAACCGTATTTGCCGGCAAAAACGCCGTACCGCAGGAACAGCTTTTGTTTGAAATTTTCCTGCGCTGCGAATCTTTGAAAGACGGATTTTCGGCATTTGCCCGCGATTTGCGAAAAAACGGCAATCTTGCGGCGCACCTGCTGACTTTTATAGCGGAAATGATATAATATGAAGCGTATTGAAAAGCGATACAGAATTTTTTTTAAGGGGTTTTATATACCATGTTAGCAACATCACAATTAAAAGTAGGCACCGCGTTTATGCATGAAAATGCACCGCTGATCGTACAGCGCATGCTCGGACAAAGATCCGGCCGCGCCGGCGTCGTAACACGGCTGCGGGTAAAAAATATCGTTACCGGACAGACAATGGATCTCGGACTCGATTCAGGCGAAAAATTCGATGAAGTGGATCTCGAAGAACATACCATGAAACTGTCATATCTTGACGGCGATACGTACGTATTTATGGATCAGGAAACGTATGAACAATTCGAGCTTTCAAAAGAAGATTTAGGCGACAACGCCGGATACATCACGCCGGACGACGATGTAAATGTTCAAATTACATTTTACGAAAGCCGCCCCGTCGGCATCAAACTGCCGGTAAATGTGGTGCGGACAATCGAATACTGCGAACCGGGCGTAAAAGGCGACACAAGCGGCAAGGCGACAAAACCCGCCACGCTTGACACAGGCATTACAATTCAAGTACCGCTGTTCTGCGACACCGGCACAAAAGTCGTTGTCGATACACGCGACGGAACTTTTGTCGAACGCATGAAATAAGCGGGAAGCCTTGCTTCCGAAAGTTCGCATTCAGATGCGGGCACGCGTGCGGCAGACAGATTCTGCCGATACGGAATATTATTTTCCGTCATTCGAGTATCGTAATTTCGACCCGCCTGTTGAGCGCGCGCCCCGCTTCCGTTGTGTTTTCCGCAACAGGATGCCCGCTGCCGAGCCCTGCATACAAAAACCGATCGGCATCAAATCCGCGGCGGATAAATTCGTCCGCGATTTTTTTTGCCCGCTCGGCGGAAAGTTTTTTCTCTCCTTCGGGTTTTCCGACAGCGGCGGTGTGTCCTTCTATGAGAAATTGACCGTCGGGAATTTGCCGAAGCACAGCCGCTATTTCATCCAGGCGCGCGGATTCTCCCGCCAATAATTCCGCGCTGTCCGCACGGAAGCGGAGATCCCGCACGGAAAGCCGCACGCCGGCAGGAGTTTCTTCGACCACAACGCGGCGGCGGGAATCCGTTTTCGTTTTCGCGGAATCGGCAGCATCGGAAGTTTTGCCGGCACCGCCGCCGAATGCGGAAGCAACCGCCGCAGCGGATTTTTTTCTGCCGCTTGGACTTGGATCCGCGCGCGAATCAGGCGGATTTTTCGGCGGCACGGTTTTCACGGCAGAGGCAACCGCGGGCGGTTTCGGCGGCAGTCTTTCAGCCGCAGAAGCAACTGCGGACGGTTTCGGCTGCGGCAGCTTTTCAGCCGCAGCATCGCTTTCAACCGTGCCGGCATTCTGCGCTATGCGGTTCAGCGCGGGAATAAGTTTTTTTCGGTCAACCGCCGGCGGAAATTCCGTAAACAGCAGCGTGGAACCTTTCAATTGTATTTTTTTCCCGCCGGAATACACAAACGTTTCGTCGAGATTATCGCGGATAAGCATTGCCGCGCCGGTGTCTTTGCGCACAAGAATCTGCGCGTCGTGCGTTCCGCTTGCCGATTCAAGTTCGGGGTCCCCGTTATAATCGCGGTATTGCAGCAAATTGTAGCGCGTTGCCCATTTCGCACTGATGCGGTAAACTTCAATCCCTTTATAATTTTCTTCTCCGGCAAACGTGTACTGAACAAGCGGCTTTAATCTGGTAATTTTTCCGTTTCCCGCAGGATCGACCGCACGCTCCGATTCCGCCTGCCAGGACATGCCGAGCGACACCTTTTCCGACGGATACACGGGAAAACTGCGGTACTGCGGATAACCGCTGTCGGTTTGCATCGTCATTTTCCCTTCGGAAGAAATTGCGAACAGCGCGGGAAACATGCCGGAAATCTCCTGAGCGGCGGCTGGTTTTGCGTATGACTTTGTTTGTTCAAGCACGAAAAAATTGCCGCTGAACCAGGCATCCGCAGCAAGCCGAGCGTTCGCTCCCGCCGGCACCGCCGCGGGATTCACAAACGACCGTACTTCGCGGCAAAGAAGCCCCGAATACGTTCCGTTGTCATAGCGGCGCAAATCGGAACGTTCCACCATGACATATTTTTCGCCGCCGGAATACGCAATGCTTGTCTGTGCCGCAAGCGGAAGTGCGCAAAACACGCAGCACACAGCCGCTGCGGAAACAAATCTTTCTATTATAAATAATTTTCTGCCTGCACAAGTCTTCATAGTATCCGTATCGGTTTTTGCCGCCGAAACATCAAGCGTTTTTTTTTGTTTTCCGCATGACTGCCTGCGCATTCGATTCACTTGACATCGATTATGTATTGTAATAATTTCATAGTTTGAAATCAGTGTAAAATCCCGAATATACGGGACAAACTCACAGGAGGAACACAATGAAAGCATGGGTATGCAGCGTATGCGGATATGTGCACTACGGCGATGAAGCACCGGATTCCTGTCCGCAGTGCAAAGCAGGAAAAGCCGCGTTCAAAGAAAAAGAAGCTTTTTCCGGTTTTGCGGATGAACACAAAATAGGCATCGCGAAAAATCTTGACACGGAAGTGGTGCAGGGGCTGCGCGATAATTTTAACGGAGAATGTTCCGAAGTCGGCATGTATCTTGCCATGAGCCGCCAGGCAGACAGAGAAGGTTATCCGGAAATAGCGGAAGCGTTCAAACGCTATGCGCTGGAAGAAGCGGACCATGCCGCGCGTTTCGCGGAGCTGCTCGGCGACGTCGTATATCCGTCCACACGGAAAAATCTCGAACTGCGCGCCGATGCGGAAGCGGGAGCCTGCGAAGGCAAACTGAAACTCGCAAAGCGGGCAAAAGAACTGAATTACGATGCCGTTCACGACACCGTACATGAAATGTGCAAAGACGAAGCGCGGCACGGCGCGGGATTCCGCGGACTTTTGGCGCGGTATTTCGGCTGACCGATTAAAACAAACTCGCCGCGGCAAAAACGTTCTGCTGCGGCGGGATTACGGCGCCGCGTATCATGCGCCGCCCCGAAGCGCGCTGCCGGAACCGGCAGCGCGCGTTCTGCTCTCCCCGCCTGTGCGCACAAATAACGCACTGCACACACAGCGCCGCGCGGATTACCGCTTTCGATTCATAAAACAATAAACGCAATGCGGTTTTTGCCGCATAAATAAATTCTCAACCGCAATACATTTCAATACGATAATGTAATGAACAAACTTTCGATAAAGAACTTTCTTTGCAAGCGTGTTCGTTTCTATAAGATTTGCAGGCATGCATTTTTCCGCCGCTGCGGCGAAAAATACGGAATGCTGCCGCCTCATGAATCGTCAGAAGGAGTATTTCCGATATGAAAATGTTTTCATCAGTAAAAACAGCAGCCGCTGCGCTTGCGCTGTTTTCGCAATTGACACTGTCATGCGTTTCTGTTCCGCAGGAAAAAACAATCCAGCAAATGATTCTGGAAGGACACGGCAACGAAGCAAAAGATCTTTTTGACATAAAAGTCGACATCAACGCCGCCGATTCCGAAGGAAATACGCCGCTGCACGCCGCTGCGCAAATAAACGATGCCGATTTAATAACGTTCCTTATTTATCGGGGCGCAAACACAGAAGTGCGCAACAACGAAGGCGATACGCCGCTGCACGTTGCGCTGAAATACAACTGCAAAGACGCCGTTCGGGTTCTTGCCGGAGTAAACGGCAATATTTTTGCGCGCAATGCCGAAAAGCAAACCGTGTTCGCGCTTGCACTCGAAAAAGGCGCCGATTATTACAATTCCCTTATCACAACAAAAACAGGCGATATGACCGATGAACAGGGACGGACAATTGTTCACTATTTAGTGGCAGCCGAACATTCCGCCGGCATCGATTTATGCATTCAGCGGAAAATCCCGCTGTCCGTAGCGGATAAAAACGGCATTATGCCCGTGGATCTCGCATATCGAAACAGCGGCAGCGTTGCAAGCATACGGATTGCCGCGGCACTGCTCATGGCAAACGCGATACCGTCGCGCGGGACATTCAGTTTTTTCGAAGACGCTATAAAAACGCGCAATCCGTCTTTGCGCTTTGAAGACGGACAAACCCCGCTGCACTTTGCGGCAATCATGAAGCAAAAAGGCATCACGGAATATCTGCTCGAACGCGGCGCATCAACAAAAGCCAAAGACATCCTCGGTTCCACGCCGCTGCACGAAGCCGTGCGCTACGGCGCCAAGGAAATCGTGCGCATTCTGCTGAAAGCCGGCGCGGATCCCAATTCGCAGGACAGTCTCGGCAAAACGCCGCTTTTGCTCATCGCGCCGCAAGACACGAGAGCGGATATATACAACTTGCTTCTCGCCGCCGGCGCCAATCCGAACACAAAAGATATGTACGGCGACACGCCGCTGCATATTGCCACGATGAACGGCATGGATCTTGCAATTCTGCAAAAACTGAAAGACAGCGGCGCGGATATCAACGAACGCAACAAACGCGGCATAACACCGCTGGCTCTTGCCGTAAATAAAAAGCTCAAGGATCATGTCAATTTTTACGCACGATGCGGCGCGGATATTCATGCGGAAGATACCGAAGGCAATACGCCGCTCTCCCGCGTATTCGGTGCAGGCGCAGATAAAACCGACATGGAAATTCTCAGCATATTGATTGATGAACGCAATATCGCATCCCGCGATTCTTACGGAAACACGCCGCTGCACATCGCCGTTACGCACAACGCAAGCCCGCAGCAGGTAAAATATTTGCTTCAGTTCCCGTACGACATTGACGCGCGCAACAAAAACGGAGATTCCGCGCTGTATCTCGCGGTAAAAAACGATCGGCGCGCCATAGGCGAATTGTTCCTTGCGAAAAACGCAGACGTATTTTCCGCCAACACGGAAAACTCCTCCCCGCTCCGCCTTGCGCTGACAGCGGGCGGCGAAACGCAGGAATGGCTGCTCACTTCCGAAGTGATAAAAGCAGCCGACGGAATCGGCAACACGCCGCTCCATTACGCAGCCGAATGGCATTTTGACAACGCCGCCGCGCTGCTGCTTGAAAAAGGCGCCAATCCGAACGCACAAAACGCGAACGGCGAAACACCGCTGTACAACGCCATTGAATCGGACAGCGCATCCACAATCGCTTTGCTCATCGCAAAAGGTGCAGACAAAAACGCGCGGGATTATTTGGGCAACACGCCGCTCCACGCATGCGTGCGGCAGGACGCGCAAACCGCAGCAAAAGCGCTGCTGCTTGCCGGCGCCGATATAAACGCCCAGAACCTCGCAGGCAAAACACCGCTTGCCGCCGCGGCACGGCTCGGCCATATCGCCATGACAACGCTGCTTTTGGACAACGGCGCGGATATAAACGCGGCAGACGCCACGGGCAAAACGGTGCTCATGGATTCCATTCAAAGCGTGAATACCGAAATCGCAACGCTGCTGATAAAACGGGGAGCATCTCCGCTTATTCAGGAAATGTACGGACGCAACGCGTATCACGAAGCGGTATCAAGCGGCAATCTCGATTTAATACAACTCGTAAGAAACGCCGGCGGCAATCCTCTTTCGCGAGATGCGCACGGAGTAACGCCGTTTTCGCTCGCGCTGAACAAAAACAGCGCCATACTCGATGCCGTAACGGGAAACAATGTGAATCTTTCCGATTCCGACGGCAACACGCCGCTCCATATTGCCGTGGAATACCGCGCAAGTGCAAACGCGCTCCGCCAGCTTATAAACAAGCACTATCCGCTGAACGCACGGAACCGCAACGGCATCACGGCGCTGACAATCGCAGTTCAGACGGGACAGCTGGAACTCACGCGGCTGCTGCTTGAAAACGGCGCCGATCCGTTTATCCTTGACAACGCCGGCAACTGCGCGGTAACGCTCGGCATAACGGAAAATCCGGAAATACTGCCGGATTTAATCAAAATCGCGGGAAACAAAACGGACATGGCAGGAGATACCATTCTGCATTACGCGGCGCGGATTTCGGATGAAGAAATCATAAAAAAACTGCTTGCCATGGGACTGAACCGCGCAGTGCGCAACATTTCAGGCGAAACGCCGTATGACATAGCCGTCAGGTGGCAGAAAACGGCAACGGCGGAACTGCTTCGATAACTGCCGCCCGCGCCGTCCACGCGATTAACGTATGCTGTCCGCGGCGAAAACGCAAAAGCATACGCGCGGCAATTTTCCGCGGGATATGCGGCAAAACCGTATCGTGTATCCCGCGAAATTTCCCGTCCCGCGGCAATCCGCAAAAGCATTTTGCGGCACGGCGGCAGCTTCAGCGCATGCCGTTTTCTTTGGCAATGCCGAGCATTTTTTTGAACGCACTGTTTTCTTTTTTTAATTCTTTGGAGCCGCGCGTTATTTTGCACAAACTCATTTTGAACATACGGGCTATTTCCCGCTGTGTGGTGCCGTTTTCGATTTCTTTAACAAGCAGCCATCTATTGTTAATATCTTTTAATTCCGCGGATGTAAAAAGGCATTCGAAAAAATCGCGCAGCAAATCTTCATCGGAAACAGAAGCGATAACTTTTATCAGCTCTTTCAGTCCGTTCAAGTCTGCAAAATCCGCGGCGCCGATTGTCTGATTTTTTTCTTCATTCATAAAATCACTATATCACAGCGGCATGCCGATAGCAATGAATGCGGACGGCAAAAAATGAGGGGAAAACCGCAGCTGCCTAACGTCGGCATTCGCTGCCGCAGCAAAACAGCGCCTGCGCATTTGCTTTCACAATGCCGGCAAGCGCTTCCGGCGGAATATCCAGCGCCGCGGCGGCAAAACGATACGTATGCTTGATAAGAAGCGGCGTGTTCACGCTTCCCCGATGCGGAACCGGCGCAAGATACGGCGCATCCGTTTCGAGAAGCAGTCTGTCGCGCGGCACATATCGAATAAGCCGATACATTTCTTCCAGTTTGTTTTTTTTCGTATATGTAACGGAACCCGAAAAAGAAATATACCAGCCCGAATCCAAAAAAACGCGCGCCGCATCAATGCCGTAAGAAAAACAATGAATAACTCCACGGTTATATCCGACATTTTTAATGCAGCCGGAAGTCTGCGGAAAAGCATCCCTGCTGTGCACAATAACCGGCAGCGATACATCGCGGGCAAATTCAAGCTGCAATTCGAACAATTCTTCTTCCGCGCGCAGCATATCACACGGAAAGTCCGCTTCCGTGCGCGCATCTGCGCCGTCTGCATTCCAATGGCGGTCTATTCCGCACTCACCGACCGCCAGCAGGCGATCCGCTGTTTTTGCGCGCAGACAGGAAGCGCGGTACGCCTCAACGGAACGACGCAGAGTTTCCATTTGCGCATACCGTTCTTCGACAGCATGCGCATCCGGCCATATACCCGCGGAAAAATACAGCGCACGCGAAAGCGCACGGCGCAAACCGTCATCGGGCATCCGGCGGATATACGAAGAAAGCCGTTCCGTGCGCGGCGCCAAATCATCGCAGCGCGTGCCTGCGTCAAGCAGAAAAGGAACACCGCCTGAGGCAAGGTTCGAAAACAACGCCGCGCAGTCCACGCCGCGCTCTTCAAGGTACGATAAATGACAATGCGTATCGGAAAACATGCTGCCGCTACCCGTTGGCGATGATAAAATCATCAAGAAAATCCGCGCTGCCGAACAAAAAGCCCTGATAAATATTGCAGCCGATTTTTTCGAGCATTTCTTTTTCTTCCGCGGTTTCCACGTATTCGGCAACCACATCAAAATGCAGCGAATTCGAAAGATACACAATGGACGCAATAATATCGCGGCTTCTCGAATTATTCATCATCGCTTTTACAAGCGAACCGTCTATTTTTACAAGATCAAACTGATTGTTCTGCAGATACTGCAGTGACGTATGCCCCATGGAAAAATCATCGAGCGCCAGCGTGCAGCCGATTTCCCGCAGCTGCTTGAAAATAGCATTGGTTTCTTCGCCCTCGCCCAAAGACATTTCTTCCGTTATTTCAATGCACAAATTGCCTTTTTTCAATCCATAAGTTTCCAGCAAATGCGTTATATGCGGAATAAGCTGCGGATTATAAAAAGTCGCCACGGTGATATTTATGCTCAGCTTAAAATGATCGCCGAAAACACGGCACAGTTTTGCCGCCGCAGCGGCGCCGCTTTCCGTAACAAATTGTTCGAATTCCCATAAAAGGCCGCCTTCCAGCGCAAGTTTTACCGCAAGCGGAGGATAAATGACGCCGTAACGGGGATGCATCCAGCGCAGCAGGGCTTCCGCACCGATGCATTTTCCCGTGTTGTCGTACTGCGGCTGATATTTGAGCCGAATGGAACCGTCGGCAATGCTTCCGCGCAAATCATTGACCAGCGATTTCGCAAGCATTCCCGCGGGACTTTTTAATTCCGTCAGCGTAATCGGCGTTACATGCGCTTCGCTTTCCTTTAAAATATCCACAAGATTGTTGTATTCCTGCATGGCGGACGTGTCGGTTTTCGCATCGTACCAAAGAACAAACGGGCGGTAGATAAACACCGCAGCCGCCAGGTTCACAAGCTGCAGAATGCTTCCGGAAAGCGAACCCGTCGTCTGAAAGCCGCTGAGCAGTATCGGCGTGGTCCAGTGAATTTGCCGCACGGTTATTTCCACCAGTCCCAGATACACCGCGGCATAAGAAATCGTATACATCGCAATCGGCACAAGAATAAACGGAACCAGCAAATACACATTGTATACAATCGGAAGCCCGAAAACCATGAGTTCATTGATATTGAAAAAAATCGGCCCCGCGGATATCTTTGCCAGGCAGCGCGTCGTATTGCGTTTGCTGAACAAAAATATCGCAACAAGAAGCGCAAGCGTTGTTCCGCATCCGCCCATAATCACAAAATTATCGATGAACGATTTGGAAACAATGCTGCCCGTTATTTCCGTGAATTTTTCCGCGGCAACCTGTTCGAGCAGATTGCTGCCGTGAATGCCGACAAACCACATAATTTGGGACAAAAAAATAAACAGCAAGCCGCTGAAATACGAACGCTCCATGCCCTCGAAAATCCTGTTCAGCGCGATAATAAATAAATCCTGAATGCACGAACAGCCGAAAACAAGGATAATAATATAATTAAACAAGGCAAAAACGATGATTACACATAATGCGGGAAGCAATGTTTCGAGCGCCGAATTGAAAACGGAGTCCGTGCCGTCCGCGTACACCGATTTTTTCGAATGAAATATTCTCGAAAACAAAGAAAACAGCACCGAACCGCCGATAGCGGCAATCAGCGCAGCGAACATGCCGCGGCCGCTGAACATATAAATATTGAATGTGCCGTCCGCGATGTTTCCTTCGAAAAAGCCGATCATAATGAAGAAACACGCAAGCACCGTTGCGGAACACGCAAACGACGCGATTTTTTTGCTGTTCCGTTCTATTCTGACATAGCTGATGCTGACAGCCAGCGTCATATATACGGAAAGCATTCCCAGCGTGGAATTATCGACAAACGCAAGAATTTTCAGGATAGAACCGTTCGCGAATGTTTTTATAAAATTTTGATATAGGGGAATCTGCAAATTTTCAAGGAGACACGCGAACGAACCGATAAGCAGGATTTGAATGACCATAACAAACCCGTTGCGTATTGCCATCGGCACAGGCGCCAAAAGCCCCGTTTTTTGAAACCTTTTCACAATAGCGATAATTATACCGCAAAATCAGGTATATAGCAAATAATTTTATTTTACGGAGGGAAGACCCCCCTACTTGCGAGGCGATGACGGCGCTTGCATTGCTCGCAATCCGAGTGCTGATTGGGGCGCCGTCGGCTCGAAGCCGCACACGCGGCTTCGA
>JAMPCJ010000011.1 GCA_023666275.1 Treponema brennaborense
GTTATGCTCGAATGGAAAGCGTTTGTCGCGGAGCAAAAAGAAAAGGAACTTGCGGAAATAATTGCGGAAGAAAAGTTAAAGGACGAGGAAACACGCAAGTTTATAGATTATTCGTTCCGCGACGGAGTGATGAGAACGACGGGTACAGATATAGACAAAATTATGCCGCCAATGTCGAGATTCGGCGGCGGCAGGGAACAAAAGAAAGCCGAAGTCATTCAAAAGCTGTCGCAATTTTTCGAGCGGTTTTTCGGAATCAGCTGAAAACTGCGCTTCAAAGCCGCGCGGCGGCCTCCCCCCCCGCCCGATTATCTTCCGCCGATTGGGAAAGCACGCGTTCATCGGCGATTGAGCGTGCGCTGTTTGACAGCAGACATGCCGCGCAGCGCCCGCATTTTGTTCGATTCGCCCTTAGTTCCAAATTGTTTTACTGTTGCTTATAAGCCAATTTATTACGTCGGTATTTTTGTATCCCAATTCGGGAATTTCAAAATGTCCTGCACCGTCGAATGCAGTCAGCTTCGCTTTATCATTTACTTTTTTCAAGCTGTTTATAAAATCAATTGATGATTTTGGATCACTAATTGTGTCCTTTAAGCCGACAAAAGCCCATATCGGAATATTTTTGAGTTTTTCTATATTAGCCTTGTTCGTCAGTACGCGGCCGCTCATCGGAGCAGCGCAGGAAAACAAATCAGGATAAGCAAGTGCAATATCGTAAGTTCCTCTTCCACCCATTGAATGACCCGTAATGCTTATCTTATTCGGATTGATATTGTATACGTTTTCCGCATTAACAATCAAATCTTTTATTGCTTCTTTTATATCAGTCCATCTATTGTAATTTGACGGAAGCTGCGGCATTATCACATAAGAAGGAATATCGCCCAGTTCACCGTCTTTTAAAAACTTCGGGAAACTTCCCTGCACCACCAAATCCAAGTCATTCCCTTTTCCGCTGCCTCCGTGCAAATATAAAATAAGCGGCATATTCGGCGCGGGATTTTTTGGCGTGTACAGCCAATATTTTAAATTTATGCCTTCCGCAGTTTTAAGCATTTTTTCCGACAGTCCGCCTGCATCATCCTGCACAGCCGAATTAAAAGCCGCCTCAATAGCAGTTAATCGTCCGATAACCAAAACAACAAAAATTGCAGTCACAATTTTATTTTTTGCAGTTTTCATAATTTCTCCAATTATATTATATTTTCGGATGCTGCGGCGCTTTCGACACGCTCCGACTGCCGCGGCGAGTTTTCGCAGGAAAGTCGTTAAGCAAAGTGCAGGTGCGGCAATCCACAAGATAGATTGCTTCGGCTGAAGATTCGCAAAGACACGGGCAACAGCCGGATTGCTTCGTTCCCCTGCCAATGAAATTCACTTTTTCTTCCACAAAAAAAATTCCTGCGTGGCGGATTTGTCGCGGATGGGGATTACGGCTTTTTCCTGAACGGGACGGTTTTGAAAGTGCAGGCTCAGGTCGCTTACAAAATGCGGCAGACTTGAATTGCGCGTAATTTCTTCGAGCGCGGTTTTATCGCTTTGCGTGATAAAGCGCGAATGCGGGAGGTGCTCTTTTTGGAGCACGTCCCAAAATCCGATTTGCGATGCAACGATGAAAGTTTCGCCGTCCATTTGCGAAAATGAAAGCGACTTGCGGTGCGCGAGGCGGTGCGTTTTCGGAAGCGAAAAGAAAAGTTTTTCGAGACAGATTTTTTGCGAAGAAAATTTCTGCGGAATTTCCGCCGCGCGCTTTGGGTAAAATCGTTTTGAAATTTCCGCGGTGTTTTCTGCGGCAAAGTTGAAAATCGCGCATTCGCATTTTCCGCTCGATAATTCTTTTAAAAGTTTTTTTTCATCCATAATTTTCCATTCGATTTTTCTTCCGCCGAAGTCTTTCGGAGGATTTTCGTTCAAAACCCAAATCGGCGCGGGCGCAACGCTTCCGACAAGCACGGCGTGGTTTTGTTTTTCCAAAAGCGCGACGTTTTCTGCCATCTCCTCGCAAAGCGCGATGATTTTTTTTGCGTAGGCTGCGGCAGCAAGTCCCGTTTTGTTAAGCGCGACTTTGTTTTTTGTGCGCACGAACAAAGACACGCCGAGTTCGCTTTCGAGTTTTTTCATCGAGCGCGTAATGGCAGGCTGCGACGTGTTGAGCATTTCCGCCGCCCCGCTGAACGTGCCGCATTCCGAAAACGCCGCCAAATGTTCCAAAATGTACGTTTCTATCATATTTGCATTTTAGCGCAAAATCCGAAAAACGTCATCACTATTCGCCAAGCGAATACCGGAAGCCGAATGTTTTATTGTACAAAGCGAAATGCAGGAGAGTATAATCGAATTGTGTCATTAGACTTGTTCCAAACAATGACAGACAATCGGAGGAAAAAATGAAATTGATTCAGACAAAAAAACTGTATTCCGTTTTTGCGGCGCTGTGCGTCTTTGCATCGGCGTGCGCGCAGGCGGGAACAAATCAAGCCAAAGCAGGCGGCAAAAAAATTCTTGTGGCGTATTATTCGGATACGGGAACGACAAAAGCCGCTGCACAGAAAATCGCCAAAATCACCGGCGCGGATTTGCTTGAAATCGAAATCGAAAAGCCGTATTCATCTGCCGATCTCGACTGGACGAACAAAAAAAGCCGCGTCTGTGCGGAACACGATTTGATTTTTGCGGGAAAAGCGAACGGACAGGCGACGGCTTCCGATATGAAAAAACTTTTGCCCGCGCTCAAAAACAAAATGCCGAACTTTGCGGACTACGGCACGATTTTCATCGGCTATCCGATTTGGTGGGGCGTTTCCGCGTGGCCGGTTGCGTCGTTCGCGGCGCAGGCGGATTTCGGCAGCGCGGACGTGATTCCGTTCTGCACTTCGATGAGTTCGCCGCTGGGACGAAGCGGCGTTTTGCTCAAGGAAATCGCAGGCGGGAAAGGAAAGTGGAAAGAGGGAAAACGATTCGGCACGCGCGCGACGGAATCGGAAGTCGGCGCCTGGCTTTCGGAAATCGGAGCGAGATAGATTTTTTAGGAGGTATATAAAAATGAACATTCAGATGAAACGCGCAGTATGCGCAGCAGGCGCCGCGGCTTTGCTTGCGGCAGCAGCATTCGCAAAGGACAAGCCGCTTTCGATTGCGCGGCAGGGCTTGTTTTCTTCCGGCGGAACGGTGACGGATCCTGTTCCGGGAAAATACGACGAAACGACGAACTGGCTTGATGCGACGCGGGCGGGAACAACGGCGCATATCGATCACGCAAATGTGTTTTTCCAGATTCCGGCAAAAGAAAAAGGACTGCCTGTCGTATTTCTGCACGGTTACGGACAAAGCCGCATGGGCTGGCAGACGACTCCCGACGGACGCGAAGGCTGGAGCGACTTTTTTCTGCGCGCGGGACATTCCGTGTTCCTTGTCGATCAGCCGCGGCGCGGAGCAGCAGGCGCAACCGCATCGATGACACGCGATGCGACTGACACTTGGAGCGCGGATTCCAAAGACTACAAGAGCGGCGATCAGGCTTGGTACACGCATTTCAGAATCGGGCGAATTGCGCCGGATCGGTATGAAGGTTCGCAGTTTCCCGCGGGAGATGAAGCGCAGAATCAGTTTTTCCGGCAGATGACGGTGAACACGGGAAGCTATGACGAAAAGCTCTTCGGCGAAAGTCTCGGCGCGGTGCTTTCCGATGTGCAGAAAATGACCGGAAAAAAATCCGTGTATGTTACGCACTCGCAGGGCGGACGGGTCGGCTGGGCGACACCTGCGGAAAACATGGCGTGCATCGTTGCCGTGGAGCCGGGCGGATGTCCTGAACGCGGAAGCGAGGCGTACAATAAATTTCTCAAAGCGGGCGTGCCAATTCTCGTCATCTTCGGCGACAACATCGACAACGGTCCCGCAGACATTCAGTCAACGGCGTTCTGGAAAACAATCCGCGACGGCGCGAACGATTTCGCCGAAAAGTACACGGCGGATGGCGGTTTTGCGGAAGTCTACGATTTGCCGAAAATGGGCATCACGGGCAACAGCCACTTTCTGTTTCAGGAATTGAACAACAAGGAAATCGCCGAGCTCGTGGAGAAATGGATTGCGGAGCACGCGAAGAAATAGAGAACTGCGGAACGCGCATAAAACTGCGTGAGGGATTGTAGCACCGCCGCAGGCGTTCCAAAGCGAGCGAAAGCAAGCTGCGGAATGGAGCGACAGCGGAAGTGCGCAAAGCCCGACCCGCGCCTGCGCGGGACACGCCCAAATTTAGCGAAAAAAAATTGGAGAAAATTATGGAATACAAAACATTGTCAAACGGCGTGCAAATGCCGATGCTCGGCTACGGCGTTTATCAAGTGACGAAAGAGGAATGCGAGCGGTGCGTCATTGGCGCGCTGAGTGCCGGCTACCGCCACATCGACACGGCGCAAAGTTATTTCAACGAAGAAGAAGTCGGCTCGGCAATTGCAAAGTCGGGAGTGGCGCGGAAAGAGATTTTTTTGACCACGAAAATTTGGCTTGAACATTACGGCTATGAAGCGGCGAAAAAATCGCTCGAAGTTTCATTGCAGAAACTCGGCACGGACTACATCGATTTGGTTTTGCTGCACCAGCCGTTCGGCGACACTTACGGCGCATGGCGGGCGTTGGAGGAATTGTACGAGGCGAAAAAAATCCGCGCGGTCGGCATTTCGAATTTTTATGTCGACCGCATGGTCGAGTTCGCGAATTTCACGCGAATCCGTCCGATGGTAAATCAAGTGGAATGCCACATTTTCAACCAGCAGAAAGTCCTCAAAGAATGGGCGCAAAAATACGGCATCGCACTCGAGGCATGGGCACCGTTCGGCGAAGGACGCGGCGGCACTTTTGAAAATCCCGTCGTGGGCGAAATCGGCAGAAAATACGGAAAGAGCGCAGCGCAAGTGATGCTTCGCTGGAATATCCAGAACGGAGTGGTCGTCATTCCCAAGTCAACTCACATTGAACGAATGAAGGAAAATCTTGCTGTCTTTGACTTTTCGCTTTCTTCCGATGACATGGAAAAAATCGATGCGCTCGACACGGCGAAAAGTTCGTTCTTCAGCCATCAAGATCCCGCAATGGTCGAATGGTTCGTGAAGATGATTGAAGAACGCAAAGGGAAGTAAATTAAAAACCGAAATGTCATGCCGAACTTAATGCAGCGTCCGGATGTCCGAAACAAGTTCGGCTGACATTATCATTCCGTATTTGAACGATACAGATACAATAAAAGTTATCCGAGTGAAATACAATTCAAAAACCGCCTGAAGGTTATTATCAAATAAAAGCTCGATGACGTAATGACGGCGGAAAATAACGAGGTTCGGCAAATGAAAAAAAGAATTAGTTTTATGCAGAAATTTAATACGAAAAAACCGGCTGCATTTTTGCTGATGATATTTGTGCTGGCGGCAGCTTTTGCCGAAGACACAACACTTGTAAAAACCAAAAGCGGAATTGTTTGCGGAACGCAGACAAACGGGATTTTCCGTTATCTGGGAATTCCTTACGCAACTGCACAGAAGCGATTTGTTCCCGCAAAAAAGGCTAAGTGGCGCGGAGTTTTCAATGCAGCCGAATACGGAAAAATCTGTCCTCAGCCGTCTGATTTGACAAGCGGCAAAATAACGGAAACTCCGGACATGTCAAACGACTGCCTGAATCTGAATATCTGGACTCCCGCTCTTGACGGAAAAAAACGTGCGGTAATGGTATGGCTTCACGGAGGTGGATTTTCCACAGGTTCTTCTCATGAAATGCCGGCTTACGACGGCGAAAATCTTTCGAAGCGAGGAAACCTTGTTGTCGTAACGGTAAGTCATCGTCTTAACGTGCTCGGTCATCTTGATTTGTCGGCTTACGGCAAAGAATACAAGTACTCGGCAAACGTCGGAATTGCGGACATTGCAGACAGCCTGAAATGGATTAAGGCAAATATCGCACGTTTCGGCGGCGATCCGAAGAATGTTACGATTTTCGGCGAGTCCGGCGGCGGCGCCAAGGTGCTTGCGCTTATGGTAAGTCCGAAAGCAAACGGCCTTTTTGCCCGCGGAATTATCGAAAGCGGCGCCACAGAAACAATGGGCGTTGTTTTCAACAGAAAAGATGCGGCAGAACTTCACGCAAAACTCACATTCGAAAATCTCGGACTTGAAGACGGCGATGCGGAAAAACTGCAGACTGTTTCTTACGGCGATTTATTTGCCGCCGCACAAAAGGCGCTTGTTCAGGCCGGAGAGGAACTTGCAATTCATTCCTGGACCGGAGATTACGGATTGGATTACGAACCGGTGATCGACGGCGATTTTTTGCCGGAAAATCCGGTAACCGCAAGCGGCGTGTTTGCGTCGAATGCAAAAAAATATCCGCTTTTAATCGGAAGCAATCTGCATGAATGGACTCCGATTTTCGCAGGCGCTGTTTCTTTCGGTTCGGCAGAATCGGTTTCTTTAAGTGAAAGCGACATTGAAGCAAAACTTGAGGAGCGGTTCGGCGGCAAAAAAGATGCGGCAGTTTCCGCATTCCTCAAAGCCTATCCGCAGCGCTCGAAATTCGACGCGCTCTATTCGGAAACAATGCTCAGGCTTCCGATTCTGAAAATAACTATCGCAAAGGCGCTTCAGAATTCGGCGCCGGTTTATTCGTATGTTTTTGCTTACGGCACTCCGTTCAGCTATCACACGGCGGAAATTCCGTATGTGTTTGCGAATCTCGATAAGCAGGGAATTCCGAAAACAAATACAGCGGCTTATGCAATGCAGAACACAATGGCTGACATTTGGATCAATTTCTCCAAAACCGGCATTCCGTCGGCACAGGGAATTCCCGAATGGCAGGCATTTACTGTCGGCGGCCGCGAAACCATGATTTTGGACAGTACGAGCACTCTTGCAGAAAATCATGACAGAGAATTTCTTGAAATGCTTGCGGGCGAATACATGAAAACGCTGCCTTCTTCGGATAATTTTTCGGACATCCGGTTTGAAAAAGGAAATCCGGTTTCGGCAGGCTTTACGGGAAAAGTTTATCTGAAACCGCTCATCAATCTTGACGATACATACAATTTTCCGCAGACAAATCTTATTACGTTTGAACCTTCCGCAAGAAGCGGCTGGCATGTTCACGGCGGAATGTATGTAATCGGCGTCGGCGGAGTCGGACTTTATCAGGAAGAAGGAAAGGATGCCGTTATCATCAGGAAAGGCGACGTAATTCAGATTCCCGCAGGCACAAAGCACTGGCACGGAGCCGCTCCCCGCAGCTGGTTTCAGCAGATTGTTGTTTACGACGCGGCATGGACTGCACCGCAGGGAATCGATACTCACGGAAAAGCCGTCGGCGATGAAGAATATGCTTCCCTGAAAACGGCGGAATTTTCCGGCCGCGCCGCCAAACCCGATGAAACGCTTATGTTTGCCCGCGGAAAAGAACTTTTGAATCTTCCGGCATTTACCGGCGGAATTTATCTTTCGGATGCCGTAAGCGAAAAAAACGAAGCGAACGCGCCCGGACTGCACTATGTGGTTTTCCCGAAAGGTGTTTACAACGCCTGGCATATTCACGAAGGCGGTCAGATTATAATCGCAACGGACGGAATCGGCTATCATCAGACGGAGGGCGGACAAGTCGAAGTTCTGCGCCCCGGCGATGTTGCTTTTTGTCCTCCGGGAACTGCCCACTGGCACGGCGGAAGTCTTGCAGGAACATTTGCGCACCTTGCCGTAAATACAAATCCCTGCAAACGCGGCGTGCAATGGAAAGATTTTCTCGGCGAAGAAGACTATAAAAAACTTCGATATTAAAATTAAAGATTAAGGCGGAAAAATGAAAAAGACTGCTTTTATATGCGCGGCACTGTTTATGCCGGCAGTTTTTTCTGCATTTGCAGAGGAAACCCCGAAGACACTTCGTCCCTTAATAAAAGACCTACATATATGCGGCGCAATCTCTTTCGATAAATCCGATCATGCGTATATTTCCGAATGGTCTTCCGAACGCGTAGGCATTTATGACAAAAACGGAAATCTCATAAGAACCATCGAAGAAATCGGGGATCCTTCCGGCAATACGTTTGACGATGACGGAAATTTTTACGTATCTTCCTACAGTTACGGAACAATTTGGAAAATAACACCGAGCGGAGAAAAAAGCATTTATGCTTCCGGATTCAATGTTCCCGCAGGTTTGTCCTGGATTGAAGGCAGCCTGTATGCTGCAAATCGAGATGCGGGAGAACTTGTAAGCATCGATAAAAACGGCAGAAAAAAAGTTCTTGCGGAAAATCTTCCGCAGCCGGTTTCGTGTTTGAAAATGAAAGACGGCTCAATTGTAATCAGCTGCTTAAATGGCAGTCCGCATATTCTTGCACCGGACGAAACTGTTTCCGTTTTGATTCCGCAAATTTCTTCAAGCGGCATAAATATTATTCCCGACGGACAAAACAGTTTTTTATTCTGCGTGATTTCCGACGGAACAGTCGAGCGGGTAACTGTTTCGAAAAACTCCGAAAGCTATACAGCAGCCCGAAAAATACTTGCAAGCGGATTTTCCGTTCCCATAGGAATTGCAAGAAGATCCGACGGAAAAATTCTGTTTGATGCCTGGGGACAAAGTGCCGCGTATTTGATGACGGTAAAATAAATTATGAAACACAAAATCTGTATCTTCGCATTAGTGATTTTTCGCTGCATATTCTGCGGTTTCGGGGAGCCTTTGAAAATGATAACAGAACATACAACAGTCGGCGAAATTAAATCGATTAAAGAATTCAAAGATTTCGGAAGACTGCTGTTCCCTGTAAATCGGGGAGTTTCCGATTCAATGACGCTTAAAGATGTAAGTACAAGTTCGGTTTATGTGTGGTATTCGAACATCTCGGTTCAAAAAACTATTGAGATTATCGCACACCTTAAGGAGCATGCGGAAAAAGGCGAACAGGTTTTCTTTCCGATTTATTCGGAAAAAGAAATGCAGCTTGATAAAAACAAACAGAACACGGGACTGTTTTTCTTTCAGGGAAAAGAAGGAAATCCATTTGCCATAGTGAATGCCGGCGGCGGATTTATGTACGTAGGCGCAATGCATGACAGTTTCCCGCATGCCCTTGAACTGAGCAAAAACGGATATAATGCTTTTGCGCTGATTTATCGTCCCGATTCGCCGTATGAAGATTCGGCTCGCACTATTTCTTTTATCCATGACAATGCAAAAAAGCTTGGAGTTTCCGAAAACGAATATTCGCTTTGGGGAGGCTCGGCAGGAGCCCGCATGGCGGCAGTGCTCGGAAACAAAACAGCGCTTTTTAATTTGACCGGCCGCACAGATATACCGCAGGCGCAGGCTGTTATCATGCAGTACACGGGTTATTCATCGGTTTCGGAATACGACGCGCCGACGTATGCCTGCGTCGGAACATCCGACGGCATTGCTTCACGGCAGACAATGGAAAGCCGCCTGGCAAACTTAAAACGCATGGGAATCCCGACGGAATTTCATGCATATCAGGGGCTTTCTCATGGTTTCGGCTTGGGAACGGGAACCGCTGCGGAAGGCTGGATCAAAGACGCGATAAACTTCTGGGAAGAACAACGAAAATAAACAGCTCGGACTTTCGTACACGGCCGCACGATGCGCGGCGAGTTTGTCATGCTGAAACTGAATAAGCGGCAATACGCCGCGAACATTGAAAAAAACCTGAAGAATGCGTTATAATAATTTGCGGAGAAATGCAATGCGAAAACCGAAAGTGTATTTGGATACCTCAGTCATCAGCCATTTATTGCAAGAGGACGCACCGGAAAAAACGGCTGACACACGAAAATTGTGGGAAATGTTCAAGGCTGGAAAATACGATGTTTATTTGTCGACAGTTACTTTGGAAGAAGTGGCGAATTGTCCAGAGCCGAAGCGGACTGAATTGCGGAATTATTTGAAGCAAATTTCATACACTTTGTTCGACATTACGCAAGAAGCATTGGATGTAGCGAAACAAATTATCGCCGCGGGAATATTGGCAGAAAGAAGTTTCGATGACTGCCAGCACATCGGAGTTGCCGTCGTAAATGAATGCGACTGCATCATCTCTTGGAATTTCAGGCATATCGTAAACATCAAAACAATTCGCGGCGTAAGATCGATTGCCAATTTGCAAGGCTATAAGCCGATTGAAATTTGGAATCCAACGGTACTCTTGGAAAACGAGGAGTAATTATGGAAAAGCCGATTTTAAGCACGCTCTTTTCAATTGAAGATATTCACAAACTGCGCGAATACAACTACTTTTTCACAAAAGATATGAGCGACCAAGAAAGAATGGATTACTACAACAACGCCGGACACGCATTTCAGCAAGAAATTGAAGAAACAAAGCTCAAAAATGCGCCGTTACGTAAAAGCCGATTTTAAGCACGCTCTTTTCAATTGAAGATATTCACAAACTGCGCGCAAATATCTCGTTCCGAATTCTTAACTTCTTTCATTCTCCCAAATATTCTTCCAGCGTGTCCAAAAGTTCCGCAACATTGCTTCGAAGCCGTTTCATTAAATTTCTGGTGCGTTTTATGTCATAGCGGGCGCTTTGCGCGTTCGGCAGAAGAAGCTCGTAAGGTTCAACTTCAAGTGCGTTTGCAAGGGCGACAAGCGTTTCGAACGAGCCCCACTTTTTGCCGTTTTCGATGTCGCTCAAAAAACTGGGACTGATTTTCGCCTGCTCGGATAATTTGTCCTGACTGAAATTCTTTTCATTCCTGTAGTTTTTTATATTCTTTATGTAAACCGCGTTCAATTCCGTTTCCGTCATACTCGAATTTTATAGTTATCTAAAAGCGAATTTAATAATCATTGTGCAAAGAATATTATAAATAAGCGAATTAAATTCGCCGATAGATAATCAGAAAGCAAGATTATCGGCAAAAAAATATGTTTATTCGCTGTCTGATAATCAAAAACAGATTTTCGCGTCAAGGCCGCATGACAGGCCGCATGGCTTACCGAGTTTGTGCAACAAACTCGCGCGGGAATGACAAAAAATGTCATTGCGAGGAGCGAAGCGACGAAGCAATCCGCAATACGGAATAGATTGCTTCGCCTGCGGCTCGCAATGACAATCTGAACTTTGGAGTAAAAAATATGCCATACACTGAAAACGCACAGACGAATGCGCTGAAACTGCGCATTGAAAAAATTCTCCGCAGTGTACAGGGTTTTGCCGCGGAAGCGAGCGAACTCAAAATGAACAAAATAAAAGAAAGCGCCGAAAGCGGCGACGCGCTTTTGCTTGCACCGCTTTTAAAAGACGCGCAGGCGAAAAAGGCGTTTTTTACGCCCGTGCTTGACAGTTTTGTTTTTAAGACGCGCGAGTTCAAAGAATTTCTTGACTTTTCGTTCGCGTGCAATTCGTATTCAAAATATCTGGGAAAGAAAATCGGGCTGTATTTCGGCGACGAAGAAATCACCGACAGGACGGAAGTGGTGCTGAACTTTCCGTTCAAGGACTGCGTTTTGCAAGGCGGGCAGACAAAAGAGGACGGGCTCGACGCATACTACAAATGGAACGAAAGCGGAAACGGCTTTGCAGAAGCAAGTGCGAAGCGCGGCGAAATTTTCTACAATCAAGTTTTGGCGCGCGACGAAATCGACGAGCTTTTCAGTCCCAAAGCGTTTGCCAACGCGAAAGTATATGACAAGAACGGCGAAAAACCCTGCGCAAAACTGCATCGCGACGCGAAATTGAACGAGCGGCGCGGGCTTCCTCCGGACACAATCACCGACAACCTTATCATAAAAGGCAATAACCTTTTGGCACTCCATTCGCTCAAAGAAGAATTTGCGGGCAAGGTAAAGTTGATTTACATCGATCCGCCGTACAACACGGGAAGCGACAATTTTTCCTACAACGACAATTTCAACCATTCAAGCTGGCTCACATTTATGAAAAATCGTTTGGAAGCGGCAAGAGAATTGCTGAAAGAAGACGGATGCATTTTTGTGCAAATTGATAACAACGAACAGGCATATTTGAAAGTATTGATGGACGAGATTTTTGGGCGGGAAAATTTTATCGAAACAATAACAGTCGTAAACAATCCTCGTGGTCGTGATTATGGCGGAATTGCAAATATGCATGAATTTATTCAAGTATATGTAAAAAATATAAGCAACTATGAATTTAACAGACTGCCAGACCCGAATAAAAAATTTCCTTTTGCTGATTCAATTGGAGAATATGAAGTAAGGGAATTACGAAATCGCAATACGGCTTTTACAATAGAAAATCGTCCAAATTTATGTTATCCGTTTTATGTGAATCCCAATAAGAAAGTCGATAACAATTTTTTAGAATTATCTCTTGAACCAAAAAAGGGATTTGTTAAAGTTTATCCTGCAAAATCAATGGGAAAACAAACTGTATGGAGATGGGGAAAAGAAAAATCTCAAAAAAACCTGAATGTAAATATTGTTGGCAAGGCAATGCAAGAAGACGGCAGATTTATGATTGTTGAAAAATATAGAGAAAGTTCACAAATGGCGCGTTCTGTTTGGTGGGATAAAGAAGTGAATTCTGAACGTGGCACAATTCATCTTCGAGAACTGTTTGGAGAGAAAGCATTCATGTTTCCGAAGCCTGAAGAAACTTTACAGCGAATTCTTCAAATCTCTACCAACCCATCCGACATTGTTCTCGACTATCACTTCGGCTCCGGAACGAGCGCCGCCGTTGCGCACAAAATGCGCCGTCAATACATCGGCGTGGAGCAAATGGATTATGTAAAAACCATTTCCTGCGAACGCCTCAAAAAAGTAATCGCCGGCGAGCAAGGCGGCATTTCAAAATCGGCGAACTGGAACGGCGGCGGATCGTTCGTGTACGCAGAGCTTGCACAGAAAAATCAAAAGGCGATTTCTCTTATCAATGCCTGCAAAACTTACGATGAGCTTATATCCCTTTTCGACAGCCTTTGTGCAAAATATTTTCTGCATTACAATGTGCGCGTAAACGAATTTAAAAACGAAATCGCCGCTTCGCCGCGCTTCAAAGAACTTCCGCTTTCACGGCAAAAAGAAATGTTCTGCCGAATGCTGGACTTGAACCAGCTGTATGTGAATTTCTGCGGCCGCACCGACAAGGATTCGGGGCTTTCAAAAAGCGACATCGCATTCACGGAAGACTTCTACAAAAAACTAAAGGAAGAGCAATGATGCTTTGCGATGAAATTCAATCAAAAAAAGATGTGCTTGAAGCAGAGGACTACGCTGTTCCGTCCTACATCACGGACAATTTGAAATATCCGCTTTTCGACTGGCAGAAAACCGCGCTGGAAAATTTTTTGGTAAACGAACGCGTGAGAAAGATGAAAGCGAAAAAAGGCGAAATGCTTTTGCCGAACCATTTGCTTTTCAACATGGCGACGGGAAGCGGAAAGACGCTCGTTATGGCGGCGTTGATTTTGTATTACTACAAGGAATGCGGCATTCGCAGCTTTATTTTTTTCGTAAACCAAAACGCGATTCTGGGAAAGACGCAGGATAATTTTATAAACGCATCGCACGGCAAATACTTGTTCAAAGAAAACATCACGATTGAAGGCAGAAGAATCCGAATCCGCGAAGCGGAGCAGTTTTCAAATGCAACAGGCGGCACACAGGACATTCAAATAAAATTCACCACAATCCACAAACTGCACAACGACATCTATAAGGAAAACGAAAACTCGCTCTTGCTTTCCGACTTGCAGAAACGAAACATTGTCTTGCTTGCAGACGAGGCGCACCATTTGAACGCGGCAACGGGCAAAAAGAAAAAGGCGGCTGCGGCGGAATTGGAAGACGCATCTTTTTGGGGCGAGCTGAAAGAAAGTGCAAAGGCGGAGGATGTGGAAAAGTCTTGGGAAACGACTGTCTGTCATTTTATCTTGAACAAACAGGGAAAGTGCATCACCGAAAACAAAAACGCGCTTTTGGAATTTACCGCCACCGTTCCGGAAAACGAAGAAGTACAAAAAAAGTACGACAATAAAATCATAATGAAATTCGACTTGAAGGATTTTGTGCTTGCGGGCTTCACAAAGCACATCCGTCTTGTGCGTTCCTCGCTTTCGCAAAAGCAGCGGATTTTGCAAGCCCTCGCATTGAACTGGTACAGGCAGCAAATTGCACTGAAATACAATGTTTCAAACTTTAAAAGCGTGATTTTATTCAGAAGCAGAACAATAGAAGATTCAAAAAAAGATTTGCAGGAATTTTTGAAAATCACTTCGAGTGTTACGGCGGACGACTTGCGGTTTTTGGGAAGCGGGACAGAGCGATTGAATGATGAAAAAAATCTTCCGTTTGCATACGAGGCTTCGAAAGATATTTTTGAAAGAATAAAGTCGTATTTAAAGCAAAATAAAATTCCTTTGAGCAGGATTGCGGATTTTATAAAAGAATATTTTACAGAGCGCACTTGCCTCATCACAAACAGCAAGACGAACAAAACGCAGAGGGAAAAAACCGACGGCGAGCAGGACAAGCTCTTGAACAGTCTGGAAAACATTCACAATCCAATCCGCGCGGTTTTTACGGTGCAGCGTCTGACGGAAGGCTGGGATGTGTTGAACTTGTACGACATTGTGCGATTGTATCACGGGCGCGACACGGACTCTAAAAACAAAAAGGCAGGAAAAAGCACAACGAGCGAAGTGCAGCTTATCGGGCGCGGCGTGCGATATTTTCCGTTTGCATATCAAGATTTGCCGGCAAACAAGCGCAAATTCGATTCCGACATAAACCATGAGCTTCGCATTCTGGAGGAATTTTATTTTCACAGCGACGATGATGTAAAATATTTGAGCGAACTGACGGCGGAATTAAAATCAAAAGGCTTGATTCGCGAAACGAGAATGCAAAAAACATTCGCGCTGAAAAAAGAGGCGAGTGAATTTTTGAACAGACAGCTTTTGTTTGTCAACGAAAAAAAAGAAAACCAAAATCGCCGTCTGAAAACGCTTCCCGACGATTTGAAAAACCTGACTTTTGATTATACGGTTCATTCCGAATATTCGAAAATTCTTGATGTAAAAATGAACGAGGAAAAACAAACAGGTGAATTTTTCGTGCAGGCTTCCGGCAGCTGGAAAACAATTTGCACTTCGATAAAAAAGTTTCCGCTCCACATTGCACAAAAGGCAATTCATATTTTGAACACTGATTTTCATTCGTATTTTTGTTTTGAGAATTTGCGAAAAAGGTTTTATATTTCTTCGCTGAACGATTTTTTTGAGTACTTGGACGCAGTGAAAATCAATGTGCACTGTGCACGGAATTTTAAATCAATCGAAGAAATCGAAAACAAAACGCTTTTGCAAATCGCGATTCGATTTTTTTTGTTCTGCAAAAACGCATTTGAAGAATTCGATCATCCATTTGTCGGAAGCTGTTTCAAACTCGTTCCGTTTAAATCGTGCTTTGCAGGCGAAAAGGTAAAGCTGCTCGATATTGCCGAAGGCGACAATGCAAAGGAAAATGGAACGCTTGAAGCCGAACTGAAAAAACTTTCCTGGTACGCGCTGGATTCTTTTTGGGGAACAAGCGAGGAGCGTGCGCTGATTGAGTTTGTAAAAATGCGCATGGGAAATCTTGAACAAAAATACGAGGCGTGTCTTTTGCGCAATGAGGAAGTCTACAAGATTTTCGACTTTGAAAGCGGCGAAGGATTTTGCCCCGACTTTTTGCTTTTTCTCAAAGAAAAGAGAACGCAAAAAGAGCCTGTATTTTTTCAAGTTTTCATCGAGCCGAAAGGCGCACACCTTTTTGAAAAAGACGCATGGAAAGAAAAGTTTTTGAAAGAAATCGCCGCAAAGTACGGAATCAAAAAACCGATTTTAGAACAAAACGAAAAATATGTTTTGATTGGGCTCCCTTTTTTCAACTCGCAGGACGCAATGAAAAGCGCGGAGTTTGCGGCGCAGTTTTCGGAATATTTCGGAATCAGTTGAAACCTGCGCTTCAAAGCGGCGGACTGCTCCGATATATATGCGGTTCGCAATGATACTTTTTTTTCCCCCCCCGCCTCTCCTTCAAAGCTTCCGCGCTTCATACGGAAAAAATCCGCGGACATTCCGCGCACACCGGTTTTCAAAAATAAAAGGTCTTGACCTATCCCCCCCCCGTGCTATTTTAGCGCATCAGCTTTTTCAGAGGGAGGCAGCGGTTTTATGCATCGTATTTTTTCCCGCGCGCAAGTTTTGTTTTGCGCAATCGTTTCGGCGCAGCTCGTGTTTTTTTCGTGCGCGAATTCGGCGGAAGACGGCGGCGAAGAAACATTCGTTCCGAAACGCATTCCGATTCTTTCGATTGAAACGCCGAACGGCGCGGAAATCACTTCAAAAGAAGACTGGCTCAAAAATGCCGAAATGTCGCTTACGGGCGCGGACAATATTTCGCACGATTTTTCCGATATTTCTTTGAGCATCCGCGGACGCGGAAATTCCACTTGGGCGCAGCCGAAAAAGCCCTACGCGCTCAAGCTCGACGAAAAGCGCGAACTTTTGGGAATGCCCGCGCACAAGCGCTGGGTTTTGATTGCGAATTATCTTGACAATACTTTTATGCGCAACTGCCTGGCGTTTTATTTGAGCGAACAGCTCGGACTTCCGTACACGGTGCGCGGCGAGTTTGTCATGCTGAAACTGAACGGAAAAGCGCAGGGCTTGTATTGGCTCGGCGAGGCAATCAAGGCGGACGAAAATCGCGTGAACATCGACGAGGACAACGATTTTTTGATTGAGCTCGATTCATATTTTGACGAAACATGGAAATTCAAATCCGCGAAAAAAGAATTGCCGTACATGATAAAAAACGACGATACGATGACGGACACGCGGCTTGCGTTTTTGCAGGCGAACGCCGCGCTTCTCGAATCGCTTTTGTATCCGGAAGGAAACTCCACGCCGAACGAAAAATATTCCGAACTTCTCGATGTCGATTCTTTTGCGGAATTTTATCTTGTGAACGAACTGATGAGCAACGGCGAACTTACGCATCCGAAAAGCTGCTATTTTACGTTCAGCCTTTCCGACACGAAATTCAAGGCGGGACCCGTCTGGGACTTCGACTGGGCGAGTCTTTCGCAAAGCGAAATCTGCGGTTTGACGAACACGCTTTATTACGACGCGCTTTTCAAGTCGCCGAAGTTCAAAAAACGGCTCAAAGAAATTTGGAACAGCCGCAAAAGAAAAATCGATATAGAAACGCAAATCGAGCATCTGCGGCAAACGCTTTGCGAAGCGCAGGCGGAAGACGAAAAAATCTGGGGCGCGCACCTCGACCCGTCGGAAATCGCACGCGCAGACTTTGATGCATACGTTGATTTTTTGAAAGAAACGCTCGCGAAAAAACGCGATGCCGTCGAGCAGATGATACAAGGTTTATAAGACGCAAAAACGCCGCGCCGAACGAAACGCTTTGCGCACGCAATTTCTCTGTGAGAACGCATTCGCTCCTCTGGTGAGAACCGCCGCTTTTTTCCCGAAAAAACAGCGGTTTCTCACGTGAGAAATGAAAAGCTCCTCTGTGAGAGAGGTGCCGTTTCTCAGTGAGAAGCATCTCGGTTCTCACTGAGAAGCGATCGGCTTCTCACTGCAAAACGGGTGCGTTCTCTGTGAGTATCGGAGTGATATCCAGTGCGTACCGATTTTTTCTCACTGCGTATCGAAATTTTCTCTGTGAGAATCGAAACGCAAACCGAACGTCTGCACGAAACGCTTTGCGGCTGCGGTTTTCAATAGCGGACAGTTACAAGCGAAATCCTGCCCGCGGCAAGTCCCCATTTTTCGGCAATGTACGAATCGAGTTTTGCCGCGGCGTCCGCAAAAGCGGCTGCCTTTGTTGTCCGAATGTACTGCGTCAAATCCGGTTCTGCCGCGCCGATATAGCGGCGGGAAGCGATATTTTCACTGAAATAACGTTCCGCCGCCGACACCGGCTGCTGAAGCAAATAGGACATGAATTCGTTCTGCATCAGATATTCGTTTTCCGTGTCGTAAAGCAGGCTCGGCGTTACTTCGAAATAGCGCTTCAAAAACAATACGGATGTTTTATCGCAGGCCGCGTAAATTTTCGCCGTCTGTTCCCGAAAATCGGCGTGGGTAAAATACAAGCCGTGCAGTCCTTCGTGCACCATCAGCATATTGCGCAGATACGGCGGCGATTCCCGCGAAACGGAAACGACGGCACCGCTTCCCGCGCAAAAGCCGGAAGCATTCTTCGCGGATTTTTCGATAATTCCCGCGGAAAGCAGCGCGCCGCGGAGAATCAATTCATATTCGTTCAGCGGGAACTGTTCTTTTTCCGCAAGATCGAAAAAAGATGCAAGCGTAGCGGCGTTATAGTCGTGCGCATTGTATCCGTGTTCGCGCGCGATTTCATGATCAAACGCGAGCCTGCCGGCGTATCCTTTTTTTTCCGCGAAAAACGCAAGGCGCTTGAAAAACAAATCCTGCACCGCGTAGTCCGCCGTATCGAAAATCATAACGGACGGAAATCTGTCCCAGGAAAAAATCTCGAAGTCCGGATGCCGCCAATTTTCGGCGGGCCAGACGATAATTTGACCGGGATCTGCCGCAATCGGCGCGGGCGCGGAGGATGCGCCGTTAACGGGAACGGAAGCTTTCGCGCGGTGCGGATAATCGTCGGGAATATACACAAGTCCGTCGGGCGTATTTTCCGCATTCGGCGCGGCGGTGCACGAAATCACCGGAGATGCAAACCCTGCCGGATTCACAAGCTGCCGTGTCTGCCCCGCAGCACGCCGCACGGAAACAGAGGCGGCATCGTTATTCAGCAAAGACATTTGCAGGCGGAAAGACGGCGCAGCGCCCTCGGATGCGGAATCGCCGTACAGCACGTACAGCGCGCCGCTCGAAACAGGCTCGGCAAAACGATATGTCAGTTCGGGCAGCAGCGCTTCCCCGCCGCCGTTTCGGGAATCCCGCACGGAAAACGCCGCATTGACGCTGCCGCCGCTTTCGGGAAAATACAAGCGGAACGCCTGTCCTGTTTTTCGATAGCCCGCACGGATGCCGCTGTCCGTTTCGACGGACGCCGCAGCGATTTTTGCGGGACGCGCGGAAAATATCATAAAACCGCGCACATCCGTCCGATTATTCGCAAATACCAATTCGATAACGCCGCTGCCGGTTTGCGCGGCGGCGGAAAAAAGATTGAAGCCGCTCACAAGATTTCTGTCCGCGAGCGTTTTTTTCAATCGGGCGGAATTTTTCGGCGAAAAATCATCGGCGTACAAATAGCCGAGCGCGAAATCAAACGGAAGATCGGGATTCGGAATGCCGCCTTCTTCCGCAAATCGGACGGAAACTTTCAGTACGGCGCAGTGCGCGGAATAGGAAAAAATGCGGGAAACTTCCGGCGGAAATAAAAAATACATCCAGGGAGATTTCGCCGCAGCAGTCGTTTCGCCCGCGCGGGCATTTTCATTCAGCGCCGTCAGCGCAATGCCGCCGGAATCTGCGGCGTTTTTGACGCCGAACGGAACGGCCGATTCGGCAGTGCGGGAACATGATATGTCCGCCGCCGACAGCACAGCAAAAAGCACGGCGGCAAAAAACAAGCGCTTTGCGTTCATGCGTTCATACTACACGAAAACCGCAAAAAATAATATAGTGTGTGCATGGAAAGCGCCGCAGACAGCAAACGAATATCGATGCAAGCATCGGAAAACGAAACGCTCCGAATAAAAACAAATGAAGCGTTTTTGTATAATCCGCGCACCGTTCCCGCAGGCGGAATGCGCGTAACGGCGCTTGTTCCGCACGGCAACGTAACGGCGCAGCTCGAACAATTACAGGATGCCGTTCTGCGCGCGTGCGGCGCCGTTCCGCTTTCCGCAGCACTGTATCCCTTGCAGCCGTTATTCTGCCCGCTGGAAGTGTTTGAAGTGCACGCGCTGCGGGAACCGCCTGCAAGCGCAGGCGAAGAAGACGAACAAGCGCGCGCCGCGGATTGGAAAAACCGTTTTCTTGCGGAAAGCCGGGAAGAATGCCGCCCGCCGGTTCCCGTACTGTATCCGCCGGTTTTTATAAACGGCGCAGTCGTCTGCCCTGCGGCAATCGATTTTTCGGGCGGCGCGAATCACGCGGCACACGGCGGTTTGCGCGGCGCGCGGCAGAATATAACCTCGGCGGTGCAGCTTGCTTTTTTGTCCGCGGAAAAAACAGACGAACGGGAAAAAGCCGCGCTTGAAGCGGCCGTGCGGCAGGCGGCAAAAGCCTGCTTGTTTCCCGCCCGAATCCCGCTGCGGGTATTCAGAATCCAAACACTGGAAATTGCGCCCCTGCCGGAAAGCAGCGGCATTCGATGCGGCTGGCAGTGGAATCAAACGGCGGAACTGTGGGTAAAACTGCCCAAAAAGCGGACAGTTTGAAAACGCGCTGCGGCAGTTTGTCTGCCGAAAGTGCATAAAATCCGCGCAGAAATCAGTGTGCGGCGCGCCAGGCGGGATATTTTTTCAGGATTTTCTGCGGCCATTTGCCCGTATAGGAGTATCCGTTTCTGCGTTCGCGGCTCATATCGTTGAACGAAGCGCAGAAGCGGCGATCGCGGTCGCACCACAGCGGCGCCATTGTTTCCAAATCGTAAAAGCGCGCCCATAAATCCGGGGCATTTTCGTCATCCTCAAGAATCTGCTCGTAATCGGAATAGCGGCCGTTCAAAACTTCCGCAGCGGCGCTTTTTCTCACCAATTTTTTTCCCTTGATGATAATGTCGGGACGGGAAAGCCATTCACAGGCGGAAGCTACCGCAATCTTTACCTGTTCCGACGGATTTTTTTCTTCCATAAGCAGCTCGATTATACCGACAGACTCGCATGCCGTTACAGACGGCGGTTCGAATGTCCGCGCCCATATCGGTTCGAGCGTTTCATGGTCATGCTGCTGGCACCAGGCGGTGAGTATTTTTCCGCCGTCCGCCGTACGGACGGCAATCTGCGTATTCAGAATGCAGTCAATGCCTCTTCGATACGCGGCGGCGGCTCTCCTGCGGCTGTCGTCCGAAAAAAAACCGTAGCGTTCGCTGTTTTCCGCAATATCGCGCAGAACGCGAAGCGTGCCGGTCATAACATCGTCGTTGTACGTAACGGCATATACATCCGCGCCGGTAAATCCGCCGGAACGGGGATGCTGCGCGCCGAGTATCCATTCGAGCGCGCGTTCCATGCAGTCAATGTAGCGCGGATCCGGCAGCTGCCCGTACACAAGCGAAAGATATTCGATTTGGGAATAAATATTTCTGTTGTCGAGCGTGCTTTCCCGCGCCGTCTGCTTTTTGCCGTAAGCAACCGGTTTTACGGTACGCAAAGACGCGCGCAGTTTTTCCAATTCCGGCTGCGAATATTTGCGCGCGTAATCGTAATTCTTTGCCCAGCCGCCGTCGGGATTCTGCATATACAGCATGTTTTCCGCAATGCCGGCAATTTGCCGTTCCGTGTAAATTTCATACGGCGGCACGCTGTCTTTATACGAGTACCGCGCGTGATTGACAGAATCGGCGAAGCGCGAAAGCGAAACGGGCTCGTAATTTTTTTCGAGCGCTTCCCTGCGGATGCTGTCCGCGGCAGCATTTTCCGAAGAAGCTGCGGAGGCCGTCTGCGCATTTGCCGCGCACGAAAGCATGACGGCGGCGAAACAGCACAGTGCCGCCCCGAAAAGCGGCGCTGCCGTTTCCATGCGGTTCACTCGTTTGCAAATGCGCTTTGCGGAAAACATCATGCAAGTGCGGTATCTTCCGGAACGCCGAGCATGATATTCATGCACTGCACCGCGGCGCCGCTTGCGCCTTTTCCGAGATTATCGAAACGGGAACAAATAAGCACCCGCTCGTCGTTTCCGCAGACAAACAATTCCATTCGGTTTGTTCCGACAAGCTCGTTGGCGGCAATAAATCCGTCGCGCAGAATATCGGTTCCCATAAACTGCGCCACTTTGATAAACGTACAGCCCGCGTAGTATTCCGCAAGATTTTCGCGGATATCCTGTGCCGTCATTTTGCGGGATAAAAGCCGCGTGTGCAGCGGCACGGAAACCGCCATGCCCGCGTAGTAATCGCAGATATACGGATTGAACACCGGCGCAAATGCAAGAGCGCTTATTTTCTGCATTTCGGGGAGATGCTTATGCTGCTGCGAAAGCGCGTATTGGCGCGGGGAATCAAGTTCCGCATCGCGTTCGGCAGCCTCATACTGCAAAACGGCTTTTTTTCCCGCGCCGGAATATCCGGACACGGCATGGCACACGACAGGATAATCCGGCGGCAGTATTCCCAGCCGCACAAGCGGATAACAAACAGACGCAAATCCGCTCGCATAGCATCCGGGAACCGCGACGCGTTTGGACTCCGCGATATTCCGGCGGAATTCCGCGGACAATTCGGGAAATCCGTATGCCCAAAGCGGATTCGTGCGGTGCGCCGTCGAAGCATCGATAATTTTGACGCGGGGATTATCGCACAAAGCGGCGGATTCTTCCGCGGCTGCGTCCGGCAGACACAAAAACGTTATGTCGGACTCGTTTATCATTTTTTTGCGCGCCGACGGATCTTTGCGCGCTTCTTCGGGAATGCGCAGCATCTCGACATCCGAACGCCCCGCAAAACGTTCGAAAATCTTCAAGCCGGTCGTGCCTTCGCTGCCGTCGATAAAAACTTTATATGCCATCAGTATTCTCCGCTGCGGTTTTTCGATTGCGCGCATCTTCGCAAATTACGCGCCGTATATTCATACTATATCGGCAAAATGCAGGAATGTGAATAAGAATTATTCTAAATTGACGGCGGAAAAACTTTGCATTACAATTGTAAGCGTCAGCTTTGCAGACCAACATCATATCAGGAGAAAATTGTGGAAGAACGAATGACCCGCGTAATCAAGGTGGATAAAGACAAATGCGTAAACTGCCACAGATGCATTGCAGTATGTCCGGCGAAAATGTGCAACGACGGTTCCGGCAGCTACGTAAAAATAAACGAAAAACTATGCCTTGGCTGCGGTTCCTGCATAGACGCCTGCACGCATAACGCGCGGATAGGCATTGACGACGCTCCGCAGTTTTTCGAAGACCTGAAAAACGGACAAAAAATCATTGCCATTTCGGCGCCGGCTGTCGCCGTCAACTTTCAGGGAAAAGATCTTGAGCTGAACGGCTGGCTGCGCTCGCTGGGCGTAAAAGCGGTATTCGACGTCGGATTCGGCGCGGAACTGACGACAAAATCGTATGTGGAATACATGAAGAAAAACAATCCCGACTGCCTTATATCGCAGCCGTGTCCGGTTCTCGTTATGTTTATCGAATTATACCGCCCCGACCTCATCAATTATCTCGCGCCGGTTCACAGCCCCATGCTGCATACCGTCCGGATGATCCGCGAATTTTATCCGGAATATGCGGACTGCAAAATAGCCGCAATTTCGCCGTGCTACGCAAAACGGCATGAATTCGACGAAACCGGACTGTGCGATTACAACGTAACGATGCGTTCAATCGATGCGTATTTTGCGGAACACGGCGTTTCTCTGGCGGATTTTCCGCAAGCCGATTACGCAAACCAGCCGGCGGAACGCGGCGTACTGTATTCCGCGCCGGGCGGGCTCATGCGCACCGCGGAACGCTTTTTGCCGGCAGTTTCGGACATCACGCGCAAAATCGAAGGGCAGCCGCACGTGTTTGAATATTTCGCCAATTTGGCAAAATCGATACAGCAGGGAGAAAAGCCCGTTTTCAAGCTGATAGACTGCCTCAACTGCACAAAAGGCTGCAACGGCGGCGCGGGCACAACGGATCACAACATGCCGCTTGACAAAATGGAAGGTTTCGTTGAAAGACGAAGCAACGCACGCCGCGATTTGTGGAAGAAAAAAGGTCTGAAAAAACTCAATAAAACAATCGATGCATACTGGAAGCCGGAATTATACAAGCGGACGTATATAAACAGAAATTCCATATTCAAATCGGAAATAAAGCGGCCGACCGACGACGACATACAGCAAATATTTCACAACATGAAGAAATTCAATAAAGAAGATTTGCTGAACTGCGGTTCATGCGGATACAACAGCTGCGAACAAATGGCGGTCGCCATTTTCAACGGACTTAACAAACCCGAAAACTGCCGCCACTATATGATGCTGGAAGTTCAGAAAATGAACGAAGATCATCGCGAAGAACTGAAATCGGCAATGAAACAAACTTCCGCGAAAGCCGTCGAAAATATCGAAACCGTGGAACAGAAAACGGAAAATCTCGTAAGCGCCGCGAAAGACATGACTTCCAGCGTGGCGACTTCTTCCGCCGCAATCGAAGAAATGATAGCGAACATCAATTCAATCAGCAGAATTCTCGAAAAAAACGCGCAGGCTGTTACCGATCTCGACAGTGCCACGCAGACCGGCAAAACAAACCTCGAAAATGTCAGCGTAATTGTCAACTCAATAGAAGAAAATTCGAAAGGCTTGAGCGAAATGAGTTCCGTCATTCAAAATATCGCAAGCCAGACCAATTTGCTCGCTATGAATGCCGCCATAGAAGCGGCGCACGCGGGGGAATACGGAAAAGGTTTTGCCGTTGTTGCGGATGAAATCCGCAAGCTTGCCGAAAATTCGGGCTCGGAGGCAAAGAAAATCTCCGATGTTTTGAAAAAAATCACATCGCTTATCACATCCGCTTTCGGCACAACGGTTTCCGCGCAAAAAGATTTTGAAAATGTCGTATCGCTTTCTTCCAAAGTCATGGATCAGGAATTTGTCATGAAAAAAGCAATGGAAGAACAAAACGAAGGCGGCGCGCAGCTGCTTCAGGCATTGCAGCAAATGAAAGACCTTACAAGCTCGGTTTCTTCCGGCGCGGAAACGCTTCGGGACAATACGGAACAGATAAAAAAATCGCTTTTAATGCTGGGAAGCGAACAGTAAAAACGCACGCGGGCACGGCGCTTTTTCCGCAGAAGCCGCTTTTTCAAAGCGAAAATTCGGTTCCGCCGGAAAGCCGCCCGCAATACCCCTCGCGGATAAAAGCGGATCGATACATACAGCAGGAACATGCCATGAATCAAGATGCCATTAAAGCAAAAGAATTATTTTCAAGCGGCAAGTACACGTGCGTGCTGGTTAAAGACGGCGTTGTGCATACAAGCGTATTGACGGGAATCGCGCCGCTGCTTGCTTTTATCGAAAACGGCACGGCGCTTGAAGGATTTTCCGCGGCGGATAAAATTGTGGGCAAAGCGGCTGCGCTGCTGTTCACGTTTCTCGGCATAAAAGAATTGTACACGCCCGTTTTAAGCGAAGCGGCGCGCGGCGTCCTTGAAGCACACGGCATACTGTATCACGCGGATACGATTGCCGAAGAAATCATCAACAGAAGCGGAACGGGATGCTGTCCCATGGAATGCGCCGTGCGGCATATTTCAGAGCCGAAAGACGCAGTTCCGGCACTGAAAAACGCGCTTTCCCTGCTCCGCGCGAAAAGCCGTCCCGATACTTAACACGGCGCTCGTTCTCAGGCAAAAATCGAAAATTTCGCGAAATTTCTTTCTACAAGACTCTTGTTAGTTACTAATGAATGGTTTGTCAGTAACCGACAAGCGATTTGTTAGTTGCTGACAAGAGACTTGTTAGTAACCAACAAACCTCTTGTCAGCTTGCTTGCACGATGCTTGCCGGCGCGGGATTTGCACGAATACTGAATATCAGCGGAAGTTTTTCCGAATTACAGGCTGTTCAAGAAGTCGTTCAAAAGCCGTTTTTGTTTCGGAGAAAGTTCGGAAACCTTGTCGTGTTCGGCCGTATAGGATGGAGTATCGGCGAAAAAGCTGGCGAGGGTCATGTCAAGTCCGTCACACACAACAAAACTCAAATATTCCACCGTAGGACATTTCGCGCCGCTTTCAATTTGGTAGATGTACGTGGGAGAAATGCCCGCAAGTGTCGCCAGCTTGCTTTGCGTGAAGCCTTTTTTTTCGCGAAAAAGCCGAATTCGTTTTCCTACCTCAACAGCATCCATAAAATCTGCCTTTCTAACACTATAGTGATATTTTAGCGATTTTTGGAAAAGATTGTTTTTACTTTTGTGTTGATTTTATTAAACTTTTGTGCTATGCATGAATGTATGCCGAATTTTCAAACCAAATCGCGTGAACGCGTGCGCGACCACGGCGAAGTGTTCACCGCCGAACGCGAAGTAAAAGCCATGTGCGACTTGGTAAAAGACGAATGCGAGCGCATAGACAGCCGTTTTTTGGAACCCGCCTGCGGCGACGGCAATTTTCTTGCCGAAATCCTTGCGCGAAAACTTGCGGCAGTCAAGCGCAGGTACGGCAAAAGTCATTTCGACTACGAAAAAAACGCCGTGCTTGCCGCGTCGAGCATTTACGGCGTGGACATCCTGCTTGACAACGTGCTCGCATGCCGCAATCGCATGTTTGCGATTTGGGACGCAGAATACGGCGCCGCCTGCAAAAACGAATGCAGCGATCAAACGCGCGAGGCGGTCAAGTTTATTCTTTCGCACAATATCGTCTGCGGCAACGCCCTTACGCTTAAATGCGTGGACGAAAACGCAAACGACACCGCCGAGCCGATTGTGTTTTCCGAATGGGCATTTGTTTCCGAAAGCCGAATGCAGCGGCGCGACTACACATTCGCCGCGCTTTTGAACACGGCGGAATATAACGAAAAAAACAAGGAAAAAGGACAGCGCAGTTTGTTCGCAAACGAAGAAGGCGAAGACGAGCCGACATTCCTGAAACAATACGTATCGCATTACAGGAGCGTGCATGAAAACGGCTGACACAATATTCGGAAACGTTTATAACCCCGACGTGCTTTCCTGCCTTGCGAATTTGAGCAGCGACGAAGTTTTTACGCCGCCGGAAATCGTAAATCAGATGCTCGACATGCTGCCGCAGGAATTGTTCGAAAATCCCGACACGACCTTTTTAGACCCCGCGTGCAAAACGGGCGTGTTCCTGCGCGAAATCGCCAAGCGGCTTATAAAAGGCTTGGAGCCGCAATTCCCCGACTTGCAGGAACGCATAGACCATATATTCCGCAAGCAGCTTTTCGGGATTGCCATAACCGAGCTTACGAGCCTGCTTTCGCGGCGCAGCGTGTATTGCAGCAAAAGAGCGGACGGCGAGTTCTCGGTGAGCCGCTTTGACAGCGCCGAAGGGAATATCCGTTTTAAGCGCATAAAGCACACCTGGAAAAACGGCAAATGCATCCACTGCGGCGCAAGCCGGACCGAATACGAGCGCGGCGGCGAGCTGGAAACCCACGCTTACGAGTTTATTCACACTACCGATTTGGAGAAGTTATTCGATATGAAATTCGACGTTATCATAAGCAATCCGCCGTATCAACTGAGCGACGGCGGCGCACAAGCGAGCGCAATTCCTATTTATCAGCATTTTGTAGAAACAGCAAAAAAATTAAAGCCGAGATATTTGACGATGATTATTCCCGCAAGATGGTTTTCAGGAGGAAGAGGTTTGGATAATTTCCGTGCTATAATGCTGCATGACAAAAGAGTTTGCTATTTATACGACTTTTTTGATTCAAACGATTGTTTTCCTGGAATAGATTTGTCTGGTGGCGTCTGTTACTTTTTGTGGGACAGAGAATATAACGGGAAATGTAAAGTTACTTCAAACTATCAAGATAAAGTCACTACACTAAGTCGTTATTTGATAACAGACGATGATGTGTTTGTTAGATTTAATGAAGCAGTTAGTATTTTAACGAAAATTTTTAATCATCAAGAGAAAAAATTTTCAACTTTGATAAGTTCAAGCAAACCATTTGGGTTACGTACATTTTATAAGCCAAAAGATATTGGAAAAATTCATTTATACGCTTATCCCAAAGCGGGATATTGTGACTTACAAGATATTGTAGTAAATCAAGAATTTATCGATAAATACAAAGTGTTTATTTCCGCAGCATATGGTGAAAGAGGTGCATTCCCATATTTAGTAATAGGAAAACCATTTTTAGGTGAACCTAATTCTATTTGTACTGAAACATATCTTATGATAAATCCAACAACAAGCAAACTAGAATGTGAAAATGTTATATCATACATAAAAACAAAATTTTTTCGATTCCTTGTTTTATTAAGAAAAAACACGCAACACGCAGTTAAAGCCGTCTATCAATTTGTTCCTATGCAGAACTTTTCCAAGTCTTGGACTGATGAAGAACTGTACGCCAAATACAATCTCACGCAAGATGAAATCGACTTTATCGAAAGCATGGTTCGCCCTATGGAGTAAATTGTCTTATGCGCATCCAAACATCACTTCCCGAACAAGTCGGCGTGCGTGCCTGTGCGGATCAGTTCCAAAACGAGCACATCTTCTTTAATTTGGTAAATCAAAAGCCAGTCCGGGCGGATGTGGCACTCATAATGGTTTTTCCACTTTCCTTCCAAAGCGTGGTCGTTGTATTTTTCGGGGAGCGTTTCGCCGTTCGCGAGAAGTTTTACAATGGGATAAAGTTCTTTTATGTCCAGCCCTCTTTTCTTTGCGAGTTTGATTTCCTTTTTGAATTTAGAGGTCCCGCGGACTGTATATTTTGCGTTTTCAAACGCTACCATTTTTTCATATCCTCAAAAAGTTCCTCCACGTTGTCATACAAACCGTATTTCTTGGGATTTTTCTTGTATTTTTCGGGATTCTTCGCGTACTTCGCAAGAAATCTGTCGCCCTCTTTCATCGCGCGGATTGTTGCCCTGTTCGGTTTTTCTTCGGGATATTCCACTTTGAACGGAATGCCGCGGTGCAGAATCGCCTGCCGCAAAAAGACGTTCACCGCATCGCTCAAGGTGAGCCCCAATCCTTCGAAAAGCTGCGAGGCTTCCGCCTTTACGTCCTCGTCAATGCGAATATTCGTGCTTACCGATGCCATGTTTTTCTCCCTTTGGTTCGTGCTTTTATGCGCACATCATACATCAAAATATGCCGTTTGTAAATACATTGTAAATCGAAAACTCGGCGCATTGTTTGCCGCTGTAGGCGAAGCAATCTATTGCGCGGATCGCTTCGCCTACGGCTCGCGATGACGGTGCGACGAAGCAATCTATATTTCATGGAGCAAAAATGAAAGAAAACGATTTTTTTCCCGAACGTCCGAAACTTACGCCCACGATTTACGCCTATGAATTGCCCGGCGTTCCGTCGCACGAGGGCTATATCAAAGTGGGCTATACCGACCGCTCCGCCGAAGAGCGCATCAAAGAGCAGCTGCACACAAGCGCCGTGCCTTACAAAATAGTATTGAAAGAATCGGCAATGCGCGCGGACGGCACTTCTTTCCGCGATGCCGACGTGCACAAAATACTGCGCCGCAAAGGTTTCAGGCAGCTCAACGAAGGCAAAGACAAAAACGAATGGTTTGCGTGCACGGCGGACGACGTGCTTTCGGCACTGCTCGAATTGCGCGACGGCATTATATCCGAAGAAAACCGCACGCTCGCTTTCAAAATGCGCCCCGAACAGACACGCGCCGTGCAGAAGACCATGGCGTATTTCGAAAGCGCAAGCCGCGAAGATGCGGACAAGCCTCCCAAATTTTTATGGAACGCGAAAATGCGTTTCGGCAAAACGTTTGCCGCGTATCAGCTTGCGCGCGAAATGGATTTGAAGCGCGTTCTCGTGCTCACATTCAAGCCCGCCGTGGAATCCGCCTGGCGCGAGGATTTGATTTCGCATGTCGATTTCGAGGGCTGGCAGTTTGTCTCGAACAAAGACGCGCGCGACAGCAGCGTGAATATCGACGAGCAGTTTGCCGCGTGCGACAAGTCGCGGCCGATTGTCGTCTTCGGTTCGTTTCAGGATTTGCTCGGCACAAACGAAAGCGGCGGCATCAAGGCGAAAAACGAATTCATTCACACCGCAAACTGGGACTTGGTGATTTTCGACGAATACCATTTCGGCGCCTGGCGCGAGAATGCGAAAAAGCTGTTCGAAGATCCCGACGACGAAGCAAACGCCGATTTCGATGCGGAACAGTACAAGCGCACCGAGGCGGACAACGCATGCAACGAAGATTTTCTGCCGATTACCGCGCGCCGTTATTTGTTCCTTTCGGGCACGCCGTTCCGCGCGCTTAACAGCGGCGAATTTATAGAAGACCAAATCTACAACTGGACATATTCGGACGAACAGCGCGCCAAAGTACAGTGGCGCGGCTCTGACAATCCGTATCTTGCCCTGCCCCGCATGGTTTTGCTTACCTACCGCATTCCCGAAAGCATCCGGCAGATTGCCCTGCACGGCGAATTCGACGAGTTCGACTTGAACGTGTTTTTTTCGGCGGAAGGAAAAGGCGCGGAAGCAAAGTTCGTGTACGAAAGCGAAGTGCAGAAATGGCTTGATTTAATTCGCGGCTCGTATCTGCCGAGCAGCATCGACGATTTGAAGCTCGGTCAGGACAAGCGCCCGCCGATGCCCTATTCGGACACGCGGCTTTTGAATGTGCTTTCGCATACGCTGTGGTTTCTGCCGAATGTGGCGAGCTGTCAGGCAATGGCGAATCTGCTCGCGCAAAAACAGAACGCGTTTTATCACGACTATAAAATCATCGTCTGCGCGGGCAGCGGCGCGGGAATCGGGGTTGACGCACTGCGCCCCGTGCTCGCCGCAATGGAAAAAAATCCGCTCGAAACAAAAACTATCACGCTTTCGTGCGGCAAACTCACGACGGGCGTTACGGTAAAGCCGTGGACGGGCATTTTCATGCTGCGCAATTTGTCATCGCCCGAAACGTATTTTCAGGCGGCATTCCGCGTGCAAAGCCCGTGGGAAATCACCGACGGCAGCGGCGATCGGCAGATTATGAAAAGGGAATGCTACATCTTCGACTTTGCGCTCGACAGGGCGCTGCGGCAGATTTCCGACTATTCCTGCCGCCTGGACGTCGAAGAAAGCAACCCCGAAAAGAAAGTCGCCGAGTTTATTTCGTTCTTGCCCGTGCTTGCTTATGACGGAAGCACGATGAAACAGATTAACGCGCAGGACGTTCTCGATATTGCTATGGCAGGCACGAGCGCAACGCTGCTCGCCAAGCGCTGGGAATCGGCGCTGCTTGTAAACGTAGACAACGAAACGCTTTCGCGGCTCTTGAACAACAAGGACGCGCTCGATGCGATTATGAAAATCGAAGGCTTCCGTTCGCTCAATTCCGACATCGAAACAATCATCAACAAATCGGGCATCGTGAAAAAAGCGAAAAAAGAAGGCGGCAGTCTTTCCCAAAAAGAAAAGGCCGAGGTTTCCGCAGCGGAAAAAGAATACAAGTCCAAGCGCAAACAAATTCAGGAAAAGCTGATAAAGTTTGCGACGCGCATTCCCGTGTTCATGTATCTCACCGACTGCCGCGAGCGCTCGCTCAAAGACGTGATTACGCAGGTGGAGCCTTCGCTTTTCAAAAAAGTAACGGGGCTCGGCGTAAAGGATTTCGAACTGCTGTGCTCGCTCGGCGTTTTCAACGCGAGCTTGATGAACGACGCCATTTTCAAATTCAAGCGTTATGAAGATTCGTCTCTTTCCTATACGGGCATAGACCGCCATGCGGATGAAAAAGAAGTCGGCGGCTGGGATACGGAAATCCGCCGCGAGGAATACGAGCGGCTTTTTTACGGACAGCAGGCAGGGGTAAAATCAGGGCAATGACAAAGTTCTGCCTTGCGAATTGTGCAGCGAAGCGGATTACTAAATTAAAAAAACGCTTAATATGTTACTTTCCAACAGCCGTTCTTATCCGCCCCGATGCGTTCAATAAGATTAAGACTTTCCAAAGTTCTCAAATTGGTTCTGACGGTTTCTCTTGTTTTTCCGATTTTTTCAGCCAATTCATCATACGTGTAGCGCGGGTTTTTAAGGAGCAATTCCAAAAGTTTGCGTTGTGCTGCATTTACAGGCAGATTTACAGGCAGATTTACAGGCAGAATGCCGTCTGTATTTTCGCTGTTTTCTGCATTTACAGGCAGATTTTCTGCACGGATATGAAGATATCGGTTCTTTAATTCGTTGTGTTCCCCAAGAAGAAGATTCCTGAAAAATCGTTCCAGAAAGACAGGACTTTCTTGAATGCCTTTCTGAAGGTTTGTATAATTCGCACGAACTAAAGCATTTCTAAAATACCATGAATTTTCGGCAAAGATATTGTTGTCAGCATTAAAACCAAGCGAACGCAAATATTTGATTGTAAATACAGCTGCAGTTCTTGTATTTCCTTCGCCGAATGCATGAATCTGCCAGAGATGAGAAACAAAGAACGTAATATGCTTTACAATTTCTTCCATGCTGAGATTCTTGTAATTGAAATTCCTTTCCTGCTCAAAGTCATAATCCAAAGCTGCTTTCAATTCAAATGCAGCACCATACATTACAGTATCACCGTCAAGAACCCATTCTCGTTTTGAAATATCATAGTCGCGAATCTTTCCGGCATACTTGAAGATACCTTCAAACAATCGGCCATGGATTGCAATCAAATGAGATGGAGAAAAGTTGAAGGATTTTTCACTGAGAATCTGTGCTATACGAGAAGCAACTTTATCAGCTTCTTCTGTGCGTTCTTCATCATCCGAAGTTCTGTCTGTTTTTGATTCATAGTAACTGTCAATAATAAACTTTGCTTCATCAAAAGTAATATCGCCTTCAATGTTTCGTTTTGCGGTTTCATAGAGATATTTTGACGGAGTAAGACCGTCCACCTGCTGCAAACCGATGGCTGTAGACCATGCGTAAGTCTTTTCCTTTTTTGAAGGTTCGGAATTTCTTATGTATTCTTCAAAGTCCAATTCGTAATTTTTTTTGCTTGGCATATTTATATCCTAATTTATAGCCTATTTGCGGTATATCAAATAGGTTATTTATGATATACCAAATAGCCTATTTATGATATGTCAAATAGCCTATTTGCAATATGCTCAACAGCCTGTCGGCGCAATGACGGGGTGCGGTTAGTGATTTTCTTCTTATTTTTGCCGTGCAAAAAAACGCGGCGGCATTTATGCAAACGAACTTTGCCGAGGTTCTCCGCAGCGGACGGCACGCACTGCGCATCCGCGTCATATACCCGCTTCGGCGCAAATGAATGCAAAACGTCCGCAGCGGCAATGTTCGCTGCAAAAGCCGCCGCACGGCAGTTTGATTCATGCGGAGAGTTTCATAGCCCCGATGCTTGCGTCGAGGCATGTTGATTTTGTCATGATGCCGAACAGCTGCGTCCGCAGCAGCCGCAGTTGCCGCAGCATGCGCCCGTCCGCTTCATCAGTATTCGGCGGCGAATCATTGATTTGATTATCGCCGCAACGGCGACAATCAGCGCCAAAGAAATTACGACCGTTGCAATCATAAAACCTCCAATTTTGCGACAGTGAGCGAATTATAAAATTCGGGAACAGTTGCAAACGCGATTTCGCAATGCAATGAGAAATCGCAGTGAATAAGCGAGTTTCGCGCGAAGCGTAAAACTCGTATTAAAATCAGCGGCACCATCTTTGCCGCTGATTTTAAATGTCCCTTAATTTCCGGCATTTAAGGAAACTTCGGTTTCCGAAATCGCCGAAAAAGTTGTTTCACAGAAAAGGAAGTTAAAATCCGCACGCAATTTCAGCGCGGATTTTAATTTTAACTTCCATATAAAAGCGCGATGCCGAAAGCTTCGATTTCCGAAGCAAAATACGGCACCGCCGAAACAGCGTACCGCGCCGAAAATCAGACGCGCTGCTTCGCCGGACGGAACAGCAGCCACAAAAAGGCAGCGGCAGCAAGGAATGCGAACACAGTGCCCGCGCCGAACGCGCCGCCCGATACAAACGTACCGATTTGATAAATGCACAAAGACACAATGTAAGCAAACACGCATTGATAGCCGATCGCAAACGCAGTCCATTTTCCGTTGTTCATTTCGCGCTTAATCGCGCCCATTGCGGCAAAGCACGGCGCGCACAGCAGATTAAACACCAGGAACGCATACGCCGAAAGCGAAGTGAAATCCGCCGCAAGAACGTCGAAGATTTCCGCGCCGTCTTCGGCAACTTCCGCAAAGCCGTACAGAATACCGAATGTTCCGACAATATTTTCTTTGGCAACAAGTCCGGTAAGCGCCGCAACCGCAGCTCTCCAGCTGCCGAAACCGACCGGAATAAACAGCCAGGAAACAGCGTTGCCGAGTTTCGAAAGCAGACTGTTGTTCATGTCTTCGACCATGCCGAAGCCGTCTTCAAATCCGAATCCCTGCAAAAACCAAACAATGATTGTCGAAAGAAGAATGATCGTTCCGGCTTTCTTGATGAACGACCAGCCGCGCTCCCACATGCTGCGCAGAACATTGCCGATTGTCGGCAAATGGTACGCGGGAAGTTCCATGACAAACGGCGCGGCGTCGCCGGCAAACAGCTTTGTTTTTTTCAGAATAATGCCCGAACAAACAACCGCGGCAATACCGATAAAATACGCGCTCGGAGAAACCCACCAGGCGCCGTCAAATAATGCGCCGGCAAAAAGCGCGATAACCGGCAGCTTGGCGCCGCAGGGAATAAACGTCGTGGTGATAATCGTCATTTTGCGGTCGCGGTCGTTTTCTATCGTGCGGGAAGCCATGATGCCCGGAACGCCGCAGCCGCTTCCGATCAGCATCGGGATGAACGATTTTCCCGAAAGCCCGAAACGGCGGAACAAACGATCCATGATAAACGCAATGCGCGCCATGTAGCCGCACGATTCGAGAAACGCAAGAAAAATAAAAAGAACAAGTATTTGCGGCACAAATCCGAGCACCGCGCCGACGCCGCCGATGATGCCGTCGACAACAAGTCCCGTCAGCCATTCCGCGCAGCCCGTAGCTTCCAAAATGCCGCCTACGCCCGGCAGAATCCATTCGCCGAAAAGCGTATCATTTGTCCAGTCCGTCAAAAACGCGCCGACTGTCGTTACCGACACATAATACACACAGAACATTACAACGGCGAATATCGGCAGCGCAAGGAATCTGTTTGTTACGACACGATCGATTCGATCGGACAGTGACATTTTCTGCGCCGACGATTTCCGCGTGCAGCAGTTTTTTATAATGGATTCAATATAGCGATAGCGTTCCGCTGTGATGATGCTTTCGCTGTCGTCATCGAGTTCTTTTTCGCAGGATACAATGTCGGTTTCGATATGCGCACACAAATCCGCCGAAACGGCAAGTTTTTCGGTTATTTTTTTATCGCGCTCGAACATCTTGACGGCATACCATCTTTGAATTTCTCCGGCGTTCTGATACGAAGCCGTATTCTGAAGCAGCGCTTCTTCGATGTGGGCAAGCGCATGCTCGACGCAGCCGGTAAAGCGATGCATTGCCGCCGCCGTGCCGTTTTTTGCCTGCGCAACTGCCGCTTCCGCCGCATCCATGCATCCCATTCCTTTAAGCGCGGAAACAGCCATCACAGGGCAGCCGAGGATTTTTTCCATTTCTTTCAGATGAATTTTGTCGCCGTTTTTCTTCACGATGTCCATCATATTGACCGCGACCACCATCGGAATGCCGAGTTCCGCAAGCTGCGTTGTGAGATACAAATTGCGCTCCAAATTGGAACCGTCGACAATGTTGAGAATCACATCGGGATGTTCTTCCGTCAAATATTCGCGGGACACGATTTCTTCCTGCGTATACGGCGAAAGCGAATAAATGCCCGGCAAATCCACGATAACCACTTCGTCATTCGCGGAATGTCCTTTTAATTTTCCTTCTTTTTTTTCAACAGTAACTCCCGGCCAGTTCCCGACAAACTGATTCGAACCGGTCAACGCGTTGAACAGCGTCGTTTTGCCGGCATTCGGATTTCCGGCAAGCGCAATTTTCAGTGCCATAACATACCTCCTAAAAACACAATACCGCAGGAAGTTCCGGCTTCCGAGGATCTGCATTTATCCGCGGAAGCAAACACGCACATAAAACAGTCCGCACACAAACCTCCGCTTGAAAACAGAAACACTGCTTCGAGGCGGCTTTACCTTTCCTGCAAACAACAGCTTTGTTAGAATTAACTAACTAACAGGCAAAAAAAATTATTTTTGTTCCCGTACCTGAATCAATTCCGCATCCGCTTTTCTCAGAGAAAGCTCGTACCCTCTGATTGTTATCTCGATAGGATCTCCGAGCGGCGCGACTTTCCGCACATACACTTCAACGCCTTTTGTAATGCCCATGTCCATAATGCGGCGTTTTACTGCGCCGCTGCCGAGCAGCTTTTCCACAACGGCAGTCTGCTCCGTTTTTACATCCCGCAATGTCATATAACACCTCCTTGCAATTTTTCTGACAGACAGTCGAATTTCCGCACAGCGCAAAAATCAAACGTTCCGAAAAATATTCACACAATAATTTTTTCCGCCATTTCACGGCTGACGGCAACGCGAGAGTCTTTTATTTTCACAATTACATTGCCGGATATTTCGGAAATAACGCAGACGCGCGCGCCGGCAATAAATCCCAAGCTTTCGAGAAATTTGCGCGTTTCGCTTTTGCCGCCGACACGTTTAATCAAATGTTCTTCCCCTTTTTCACTCATAAGCAGCGGCATATTCGGCCTCCTTTCCGTCAAAAGCTCTGTCAGCGCATATATTAGTTTATACTAACTTTTGTGTCAATATCATTTGCTCTTTTTCCGCGAAATACTGTAATTCCTGCCGCAGCAGCATTCCGCAAGCCGGCATGCAGGTCTGCGCTTTCGGATGAAAAACGCGAAACGCAGGCAGGAAAATATCGTTTTATTGACTTAAATCGGCTGTTATGCTATAAACTAAATTCGTATTTTACGCATACAGATGCAGATAATGCGGATTTATGCAAAATTTCGGGCGCGAAGCATACGGCAAAGCGTCCCTGGAGGAAAAAATTGGTCAGAATCAGACTTAAAAGGTTTGGAACAAAAAAAAGACCATACTACCGCATCGTAGTAATGGACTCTCGCAAACCGCGCGACGGCGAAACCATTGAGGAAATCGGCATATATCATCCCGTCGAAGCAGAAGAAAAACAGATCGCTTTTAACGAAGAACGCGCGCGTTATTGGGTTTCTGTCGGTGCGCAGCCCAGCAATACAGTGCGGAAGCTTTTCAATAAGAAAAATTTCACGCTGTAGCCGGCGGTATGGAGTACCGGAATGGAAAAAGACCTGATTGAATACATAGCAAAATCACTGGTCAATGATCCAGAAGCTGTTTCAGTGCAGGAAACCGAGGGCGAGCTGTCTACGGTTATCGAACTGCGGGTTGCGCAGGATGATATCGGCAAAGTAATCGGAAAATACGGACGCATAGCAAAAGCGCTGCGGACGGTGCTGAGTGCTTCCGCCGGAAAATCGGGAAAGCGCTATACGCTTGAAATCTTGGACTGATGAAACAAAAGGTTGAATGTGCCGGCGCGGAAAAAAATCCGCAAGACGGAGTACAACCGGAAATGAGTGTCGGGATTATCCGCGCAGCTTTCGGGTTGGCGGGTGATGTAAAAGTAGAAAGTACTTCGGGAGAACATGAACACTTTTCACGTTTGACGGAAGTAACTTTGAGAAAAGCGGGCGCGGAAACAGCAGCAGTTGTGGAAGCTGCCAGAACAAGCGGTGCTTTTCTTCTGGTGAAATTCGCGGGCATCGATACGATTGAACAGGCAAAAGCGCTTGCCGGTTCGGAAATCGTGGTTCCACGCGATATGGCATGTCCTCTGCGTACAGGGGAATATTATATCGAAGATTTAAAGGGCTGTTCTCTTGTATATTACGGAGAGAACATTGACGGACCGGCGGCGGGCACCGAAACAGCGGGAACTGCCGCGGGAATTATCACGGACGTAGTAGAAGGCGGCGCGGGTTACCTCCTTGAGGTTTTGCCGGCCGAGAGCGCAGACAGCGGAAAAACTGCGCGGCGAACGGTTATGGTTCCGTTTAAAAACGAATTTATCGGAACAATAGATATTGACCGCAAGCTTGTCTGCCTGATGCACCTCTGGATTCTGGAATAGCTCCATGAAATTCCATGTGCTGACCTTGTTTCCGGAGATTCCGCGTGCTTTTTTTGAAAGCTCCATTATGGCAAAAGCGGTTGATCGGGAAATCATTGCCTACGATCTTGTGAATATCAGGGATTTTTCCCTGGATAAACACAGGACATGTGATGACAGTCCTTACGGCGGCGGCGCGGGAATGCTTATGATGACCGAACCGCTGCAGCGCGCGCTTGAATCTGTGAAAATCGGACGGGGAAAGCACAAAAAACGTGTTGTGTATGTTTCTCCGTCGGGAAAATTGTTCACACAGAAACTTGCGTATGAATTAAGCAGGGAACAGAATCTTGTGATTATCTGCGGGCGGTACGAAGGCATTGACCAGCGGATAATAGATTCTTATGTTGACGACGAAATCTCCGTCGGAGATTACGTACTTTCTTCCGGCGAAGTTGCCGCGACAGTCATTATCGACGCGGTATACCGGCTGATAGACGGTGTTATCAACACGGAATCGCTGCAGGAAGAAAGCTTTTCCGCAGGACTTTTGGAATATCCGCAGTATACGCGGCCGGAAGTTTTCAACGGCATGAAAGTGCCGGAAATTCTGCTGTCGGGGCACCACGAAAAAATCAGGAAGTGGCGGCTGAAGCAGCAGTTGGCAAAAACGCTTGCGGTAAGACCGGATTTGATCGCTCAGGCGCGTCAGACGGGATTGCTGACAAGCGAAGCAGAAGCATTGATTACGGAAATAACATCGTTAGGAGACTGATTATGGATTTAATTAAAACGATTGAAGAAGCGCAGAAAAAAGACGATCCCGGCACATTTCATGTCGGCGACACGGTAAAAGTCTTTTTCAAAATTATCGAAGGAAAAACCGAACGTATCCAAGTATATGAGGGATTGGTTATCTGCTTCAAAAACAGCGGAATTCGCAAAACGTTCACGGTGCGCAAAAATTCCTACGGCGTAGGCGTCGAGCGTGTTTTCCCGCTGCATTCGCCGCGGATTGCGAAAGTCGAAATTGTGCAGCGCGGCAAAGTGCGCCGCTCGAAACTGTATTATATCCGTACAAAAATCGGAAAAAGCGCCCGCATCAAACCGCTGCTTACTCCCAAAGCACAGGCGCAGACAAGCACAAAATAATGACCGCAGATACGGTGCCTGTCCGCCGAACAGGCACTATTCCGCATTCCGCAAAACAAAACGCCGTTTCTCAGCCGCACTCGGAGGGAAACGGCGTTTTACTGCCAAACGGAAAATCTGCGCAGGAATATGTACATGCGCAGACAAAAACGGCAGATGCAATTACCCTGCCGCAAGCAAATGAAGGCGCATCGCCTCAAAGCACAGACAACATAAGCCGTCCGCAGGCTGAATCGCCGCAAACCGCATCTGCTTCATACATTCAAAGTACCGCCGGCGGAATTTCCGCAGACACGGCACCGGCATATACGGATTTTTTCGCACGCCTTGATATGCAGGCAGACGCGGCATCCGTGCAAATTGTCCGCTTTATGCAGCAAATGGGTGCAAAAATAGAACCGATGCAGATAAAAAGAATAAAACGCACCGCAGAGAATGTTTCTTTCGGCAAAAAAAAACAAGCCGCGGAAACCGCCGCGCTGCTTGAAGAAAAAGGCATGCATGCAAATGCCGGCGCAGTTGAAAGCATGCTGGCGGCACTGCATGCGGATACGCAAGATGCCGGCGATTACAACCGCCGCGAAAAGCATCAGCACGGCAGATACGTTCCCGGAAGCATAGATATCATAGACCGGCTGTACCGCACGCCGCCGGCAGATATGGACGACGCCGGAATGCTAGCACTGGCGAATCATTGCGCAGGCAAAAATCTGCATTGGATTATGCTTCCGTTTGAATTTGACACGCAGGACAAAACAGAATCCGCCCGTACAGGAACAGACACGGCATCAGACGCATACGGTTCTGTCCGCATATTATGCGATATCCGGCGGAAAACCGCCCTGAAAACAGTCGTATGCATGCAGACAAAAACCGAAGAACTGCGTTTTCTGCTGATGTTTCCGCGCACAATCCGTTTTGCCGCCGCCCCGCAGCTTTCGGCGGCGGCACAGAAAATATACAAAGCGGAACTGCAGCGCATTTTCACGCCGCTGTCGTGGACAGATATTTCTTATGATGATAGTATAATGGAAAATGTTTTTTTTCACGAACAGCTGTCTGTACTGCCGGAAAGGGGAATTATAGGATGAAAAAAACGGCAGCGGCGCTCCGATATCCGCCGTATGCGGAAGCGCCGTTTATCGCCGCAAAAGGCAAAGGAGCGCTGGCGGAACGCATTGTGAAAATCGCGGAACAAAACAATGTTCCCGTTGTTCTCGACGCCGACATGGCGAACATCCTCACGCTGCAGGAAATAGGCGACTGCATTCCGGAAGAAACATACGAAGTTCTCGCGGGAATATTCGCCTCTATTCGGAATATATATGGAAACACTGCGGAAAATACGCACTGAAAATCTTGTCTGCGGAATGAAATTTTCCGCGCCGCTTTTTTTCGAAGATGAAGAACACATGTTTCTCGCGGAAAATAAACCGGTGCGGCAAATGCATCTCGATGCGGTTGCCAAATGGAAGATTCCGTTTGTGCTGACGTCCGGGCGGCTTTTGGAAAAAAACGAACCGCCGCTTCAGCCGGAAATTCCGGAAGAAGTTGAAGAAATCGAAAGTATCGATGACGGGGATTTTTCTTGAAAACGAACGGACAAAATCAGCCGGCAGCCGGAGAACAGCTTCCGTGAACGATGAAATTCAGGCGGGCAGCGCGGCAATGTTAAATTCCGCGCGGAAACATCGAACAAATGCGGCAAAACGGCGGGGAAACGAGGGCGAACAAAAAGCCGCGGAGTTTCTGCGCCGCAGCGGATACACTATTATAGAAAGGAACTGGAGGACGCAAAGCGGCGAAATCGATATTATCGCGGAAAAAGACGGCGTAATTGTATTTGCGGAAGTCAAAACGCTGCCGTCCGGACTGCCGCAGACGCTTGAGCACGTACTGGGAACAGCAAAACAGCAAAAAATTATTGAAACAGCTAAATGTTTTCTGTCTAAACATCGACAATATAATAACAGGCTCATCAGGTTTGATGCGCTTGTCATTGATATGCCGGATTTTCCGCCGATATATCATATCGCTGATGCTTTTTCGGAGCTGACATGAAAACTGCTGACACCCTATACCTTGACAAATCCGCTGTTCCCGCACGCATACTCGAACTGCGCATGAAAATTCGGGACGAAACATATATAACGAGCGCGGTTCATCGGATTGCGCTTGTGCTGAGCCGTCAATTGGTCGAAGACAAAAATTATCTTGATCAGAAAAACAAGCAAATAAAACCATAACGGAGTTTCTATAATGGAACAGAAAAGAAACAGGCAGAACAAAAAACAAACAGCGGCAAACAGGCGCAATGAAGACAGTCAGTCGAGAAAAAACGATGCACATCAGAATTCGGGCTCATTTCAGTCAAAACAAAACAAAAACAGAACGCGGAATTTTTATTCGGCACCTGCCGAAAGCAGCATAAGCGAAAAACCGGTTTTGCGCAGTTTTATATGCACACGATGTTCAAAACCGATAACGGATTTATCCGCAGCTCTTGCGGAAAAAGAAAGCGGAGAACCGATTCATTTCGACTGCGTGCTTGAATTCTTAAAACAGCAGGAACCTTTGAAAACCAACGAAAAATTGATATACATAGGCCAGGGCAGATTTGCCGTCGCATATTTTGAAAATCCTCATGATTTGCGCCATTTTTCCATCAGAAAAATTATAGAATGGGAAGAACGTGATAAAAAATATGATTGGCGTTCGGAAATAAGCAGCCGCTACAGTCAAGTAAAATAATACAAACAATTCGAAGGCGGTAATTTTCCGCCGATGCCGTCCCAGTCTAATGACCGCCGAAGAATTTTTCCGCAAGAACGCAGAAACAGCTTATAATCGAAAAATTTGTTTGATTTTTTAAGAATATCAAAGACGCTTCAGCGCTGCTTATGCAAATCGGACACGCAGACAATGTCATAGCCTGCATCTTTTGCCGCGCTGATAAGCAAATCCAATTTATCGTACAAATAATCACGGCGGATACCGCCGCTCACACCGATTGAAACCGGTATTACGGCGCCGTCATGCAGCGCAGCAGCAAGATTATCTATCATTGCGGCTGCCGATACATACACGCCGTCATTACAGGCGGCAGCTTCCAGCGTTACGGTGTCGCCGGGCAGAAGATTTCCGTGAATATATCGATAGCCGGACTGTTCCCCTGCACGCGCAATCATATCATTGTAATAATAGTACGGCGTGTGCCACAAAAGCGCAAGTTCCGTTCCCGTCAGTGCAAAAAAATCATCTTCGTTGCGGGCCAATCCGCGGCGAATAAATGTTTCGTCTATTTTATAATTTTCGGAGTCGAGCGGAAATGCCGCGTAAAAAAGGGATGCACATTCATGCCCCGCCGATGCGATTTCCTTTGCCGCAGACGGAAACCGGCGCAAAAATTCTCCGTTTATGAAAAATGTCGCCCGCAGACGGTATTTTCGCAACGAAGCCAGCACCGCCGTTACACCGTCGGCACAATCTAGCGCATCAAACACAAGTGCAATCCGCGGACGGCGAAGCGTATTGTGCAGCGCGGTATCAGGGAACAACGGAATGTTTGAGCTCACCGCCGAAAGGCTTCTGGCGTATAATGCATTTTTATACAGCACATTGGGACTTGCGCCGATAAATACGCGGTAAGAATCGTTCGACAAAGACTGTTTCCTTGTTATCGGCCGATTTGACGCATTCCACACATTGCGCGTTTCATCATATAAATAATATCCGCTTGCGTTTCCTGCCGCTATTTTTCCGTTTGCATTGTCCCAGGCATATCTGGGCGCCGATGAAAGCAGCAGCACGGAATGAACACCCGAAGAAACATTCCATTCCCGAATCGTTTCTTCGCCGCCGACATACATAACAGCCGGCGATGCCCAGGTGAATGATACCGGACGCTCATTTGAAAAAACCGCGTTTTGTTTCCAGCTGCGCAAATCGTACACATACAGCGCTTTTTCGCCGGCAAACGCAAGCTGCTTTTTATCGGGAGATATCAGCGGCTTTGAAACAGACGGCGGAAGCGGAAGCGCCGAAAAATACCGATTGCCGCGCGAAGTATCTTCTGCCAATTTGTACGCGTAACTGCGGGTGCCGCCGCTGCCGGATAATTCCAGCCATATATAAGGAATTTGTTTTTCATTGTTTTTTTTGCCGCTTTCCTCGGCGGCCGGAGTCCAGAACACAGAAAAGTTCACAGCGGTTCCCGGAATATTTACAAACGGATACGAAAACAGCGCCGAAGCAGAACCGAAATCCATGCTGCCTGTTTCCAAGTACCACAATGTCCGCCCGGACTGCGCAAGCACAACAGCGCTGCCGTTTTCATTTGTCCAAAATCTATCCGCTGTGCCGTCGAATGAATACGGAAGCCGCCCGATGATGCGTCCGGCACCGACAAGTTCCGAATACAGCGCCCGCGTGTACAATTCATTTGCCGGAATTGCATAGACGATTTCATTTGAAATATATATAAGCAGTTTCGGCGAAGCCCAAAACAAGCAGCGGATTGTCCCCTGCCCTATTTGCCGATAAAAATCGGGAATTTCCGTAACGGGAGATTTCCCTCGGACATCAAGAAAATACAAGATGCCGTTTTTTTCGTACGTAACAACAGAAGAATCCGGCGCCCACAGAACCGGCACCGTGTCAAAAGAATATTCTATGTCAGGCGAAAGTATATACACGCTGCCCGTTGCGGCTTCTGTCAGGATGAGATCTCCGGAAGCCGCAGTTTTTTTTCGGACAGAACAAATCCATTTTCCGTCGGGACTGACAGAAAGCCGATTAAGCCGCCGGTCTTCAAGCGGAATAAAACGTTCCTCGTGGACCGCAAGTTCCGAGGGGCGTTCAACCCAGCGCAGCTGCTTTTCGTCCGTATAATAATGTGCAGTTCCGTAGCGGTTTCTGATTTGCAGAACTGTGCCGCCGTGCAGAATTTCCATTGACTGCGGATAACAAGTAATCAGTTTGGGATTGGGCTTTTTTGCGCCGGGAATATTTTGATGCGGCGGCTGATTTAAATCGTACACAAAAAGGCTTTTATATGATTCATCCGCTCCTTCCGAATGTTCCGCCGAAAAAAGCAGTCTGTTTTCGCTGTTGAGATCGAGATCGGAAAACGAAACCTGCGCGTTCAGCCGATGCGCCGCAAAAAACATATCGAAAAATCCCGCGGCAGCGCACATAAGAAACAAGCGGCATTTTATCTTTGCGGAATGCTTCATTCTGAAATCTCCAGCCGCAGCAGGATGTGAGAAATTTCTTCCTCAAGCGCATCGAGAGAACGGCCGATACGCTCAAGCCGCTTGCGGCACTCCGAAGATTGAAGCTGTTCAAGCCGTTCAAATACGACGGGATCGATGTGCGCACCGGCCTCCGATTTTTCCGACTGCGGCGTGCCGCACCACGGGCAATACATAAACTGCTTTTCTATCGTTTTTCCGCATGACCGGCACACAGCAACCGCCTGCATGGCATAACCTCTTATTTATTCAGCACAGATAACGGCGATACCAATTTTCCGTTCTTATACACAGTAAAATGCAGATGAGGACCGGTGGAATAACCGGTACTTCCTACAAGTCCGATTTTGTCCCCCTGATTGACATACTGTCCTGTCCGCACCGTGTATTTCTGCATGTGCGCATATAATGTTTGGTATCCTTTTCCATGTGTAAGTATAACATAATATCCGTAAATATTGTTGTATCCCGTCAGCGCAACACGTCCGCCTTTTGAAGCAAGAATAGGAGAACCGGCGGGCGCTGCCATATCAATGCCGGTATGATTCGACGTTACGCCGGTAAACGGATCCGCGCGCGTTCCGAACGGCGAGGTCAGTCGCCAGGCAACTTTCAGCGGACTTCTGAACACTTCGCCGAGTGCATCGCGAAGCGTTTCTCTGTCAAGCTGCGCGCCGGGAATAAACAATCGCGAACCTTCTTGCAAGATATCCGAATCAAGATCATTGACATCAAGCAGCATTTCGACGGAAACATTGTACTTTGCGGCAATTTCCGTAAGCGACTGTCCCGCATTTACCGTATGAAACATGCCGTCTATTGAAGGAATCTGCAATTTCTGTCCCGCATACAAACGCTTGACGTTTTCTATATTATTCACGGCAATCAGCGTCGAAATATTTGCAAGACCGAACTGCTTTGAAATATTGGAAATATTATCGCCCGATTTTACCGTATATTCCGTAAAACGGACGGCTTCCGGCAGGAGCGGTTTTTCGGAAACAGTTTCCAAACTGTCAAGATTTTCGCTGTCGTCAAAATCATCAGGCGGCAATTGCAGCGCAAATATCCGCATCGCCGCATCAAGCGCCGTTTCCTGCGATTCTTTGCAGGCATCGAAGCGCACCGGCGCAAAACGCGGCAGCAAAGCATTCACCGCATACGGAATAATGAACGAACACACATACAGGCACGCAAGAGCGGCAAAAATATATTTCCCCTGCCGCGCATATACCGATAATCTGCGGACCATTTTAGCTGCTTCTGTTTTCAGCTGCGCCGCATCGATATCAAAAGCGCCGCGCAAATGCAGACGGCGCACGGCTGACACGGCATTTTTTTCGTTCAGCATGCTTCTTTTCGGGCGCAGATGAAACGTGCCGTCTGCGCCGACAGCGTATTTGTCCCGAAATATATTTTTTTCAAACAAAAAACGGCGGGCGAAATGTTTTTGTCCGGAATATTTGCCTTGCCGCTCATAACTGATAATTTCCATGCTTTTACTATCGACATAAAAACCTGTCGGTATTAGAATAACCGTTGATGAAGCGGCGGCTTTTTTTTCCGATTTTGATTTTTGCATCGGTGTGCGCAGGACTTGCACTCAGATGGTTTGTTTTCGATATTCTCGTTGTTTCAGGCAATTCCATGTATCCTGCCTGCAAAAACGGTTCGCGCATAGCGGTAAATAAACTGGCATACGGTCTGGGCAATCCGTTTTCGGGACGGCTGCTTGTCAAATGGGCGGAACCGCAATTGAACGATATCGTTATTTATTTGCATGACAATAAAATCGTCGTAAAACGCTGCCTCGGAACGACGGGAATGCCTCTTTCTTTTTCCGAGAATTCGGTATATAGTGCAGATATTTATATGATGAAAACACCGAACGGCAGCATTCCGCTTTCAGCCGAACAGTACCGAATGATCAAAAACAGCCCGGAAGTTCCGCAAAACAGAATTCTTGCCGTCGGAGATAATTACGAACAATCCATAGATTCGCGGAATTACGGCTTTGTTTCCGCAGACTGCATTCTGGGGAAAGTGTTATGCCGATAAATTCATTTTATTCGAAAAAGCGGCTCGGCGTTATATTTGTGTGTCTGACGGCATTCGCGCTGTACATTGTTTTCAATTACGGAAAACTCGCGTTTGTTCCGGAATTAACACAGACAGCCGCTCCCGCGGAAACCGAACGCGGCGCCATTTTGGACAGAAACGGAAAACCGCTTGCCGTTCAAACCGATTTTTATAATTTTATCATAACGCCGTCCTCATTTACCGACAAGCAAATAGATGCCGCCGCGCAGCTTTTTGCGCCGCCGCTGCAGATGAGTGCCGAACAGATAGCCGGCATTATCCGCAGTTCGCCGCCGGAATTCGCATATCTGAAAAAAAAAATCGATCAAAATGCTTACGAACAGCTTTCTGCCATTATCAAAGAACACGGCATAAAAGGACTGCGCTTCGATAAAGTGCATGGAAGAATTTATCCCGAAAACTCGCTTGCTTCGCATGCGGTCGGCTGGATGGGCGACGACGGGAAAGGACTTTCCGGCATCGAATATTCAATGCAGCAGACGCTTGCCCCTGCCGCAGCAAAACCATCTGTTCCCGATGTGCAGCACGGCAAAGATATTTATCTGACAATAGACGCGAATTTGCAGTACAAACTCGACAAAGTTATGCGCGAAACGCTGGCTTCCACACAGGCGGAAAGCCTTATGCTTATCGCGGCATCGGCAAAAACGGGAGAAATACTTTCATATATCAGCCTGCCGGAAGTCAATCTCAATTCTTATCCTGCCGCAACAGAAATCGAACGGCTCGACAGACCGACAAATATTGCCTATGAACCGGGCTCCGTATTCAAGATTTTTTCCGTTGCGGCAATAGTGTCGTCCGGCGGCGTAGCTCCGAATAATACATTTTTGTGCGACGGAAAATACGAAATACGCGGCGCCAACGGGGAACTGATCCGTATTGCATGTCTTGAACATCACGGGTGGCTGTCGGCGCGGGAAGCTTTAAAATATTCATGCAACGATGTTATCGCGCAAATGAGCGAACATATTACAGCAGAAGCGCTTATCGATTACTGCAGGGCATTCGGTTTCGGTTCAAAGACCGGCATAGAACTTTCCGGAGAAACGCGGGGCTTGCTCAGAAATCCGTCTGATGCGCTCTGGTCCGGACGTTCAAAACCGACTATCGCAATGGGTCAGGAAATAAGCGTTTCCGCGGTGCAGATGGTGCAGGCCACCACTGCGCTCGCAAACAAAGGCATTCCGGTACAAATTACGCTTATATCGAAAATCGTCAGCCACGGCGGCACGGCGGAATACATACATAAGCCGCAGTTCAAGAACCGCATCATCAGCGAACAAGTGGCGCAGTATTTGCTCAGCTGCATGGAAACAACGGCAAAAGAAGGAACCGGCAGACGTGCGTCTTTGGGCGACATATCTATCGGCGTAAAAACAGGAACGGCACAGATGATTGACAAAGAAAGCGGAAAATACAGTCAAACGGATTTTCTTTCAAACTGTATGGCAGTATTTCCGATAGAGGATCCGCAAATTGTTCTGTACATTGTCATCACAAAAGCAAAGGGAGAAACCTATTCGGGACGTATTGTCGCGCCGGTTATAGCAAACGCGGCGGATATTATCATCGATCACCTGGGATTGGCGCGGGCAAATGCGGCATCGCTTGCCCATTCGGGACTTATTTCCGTAACGCAGGAAGCTCCCGTGTACATAACAGATACAATTCCTGATTTTACAGGCTGCTCAAAACGCACACTTGCGCCGCTTTTGAAGCGCACGGATATTTCATTCATCATCAGCGGAGACGGCTGGGTTATATCACAGAATCCGCCGCCGGGAACGCCGGTAACGGAGAACATGACGGTTGAACTCATACTTGAATAAAAATCTGCGGCTTTTCGAAAACAGGTTTCCGGACTTATACAGCGAGCACAAAGATATTTTTTTGCAGGCACAAGCCGAATTAAACAGAAATTTCGACGAAGCAGCAATTCCTGCCGCTTCGCAATTGCTGCTTCCGTCATCGTGCGAATTGCTTGCGGCAAAATCCGGAGCCGTTACCCTAAAAGAAAACGGGCTGCTGCATCATTCTCTGTACGATCCCGAAAAAGAAGCTTTACGGCTGATACAAACGGCTTTTCCGCATAGTGCCGGCAGGGAACAAAACGGCAGCGCCCGCAGTGCAGACGATTCTCATACGGCAGGCGTATTTTCGGCGTTCGGACTCGGATACGCTGTCATCGAATATGCACGCCGCTTTCCGCAAAACACACTTGTCATCATAGAAACAGACGCGCGCCGCTTGATTCCCGCTTTTTTCTGCACAGACTGGACGCCGTTTTTTTCAAACGGCAGTATTATTTTTCTCGTCGGCGCGCCGCATGAAACAGTTATTGCTGTGCTGGAAAAAATCGGAATCGAAAACTGCCGTTTTTTTTCATTGCCGGCGCAGACTGTTCACGCAGAATCATGGTTTTCTTCACTGCATACGCTGATTGAACGGAACCGGCAGAAAAAAGACATAAATGACCGCACGCGAGAGGTTTTTTCGCGGCTTTGGCTGCGCAATACCGCCGTAAACAGCCGTGAATATGCGCGGCTTTCAAGCATAGCGCCGCTGAAAAATTCCGCGGAAAATACGGACGCCTGCGTACTTGCGGCAGGACCGACACTTTCCGAAGTGCTTCCGTATCTTGCGGAAATAAAAAAGCGCGCACTCGTTGTTTGCGTGGACACCGCTTTGCGCGCTTGTCTTTCCGTACATGTTCAGCCCGATGTTATTATGCTGTCGGATCCGCAATACTGGAATTCGCGGCATATCGCAGGACTTTCCGCACCGGACAGCATATTGGTTACGGAAACAGCCGCATGGCCGTCCGTATTCCGTTTTCCGTGCAGGCAAATTTGTCTGTATGCTTCCCAATATCCTGTAGGAAAATACCTTGAACAGCAATTTGAAAAACGCGGATATCCATCGTACCCTCAGCTCGGCGCGGGCGGTTCCGTCGCCTCAACAGCATGGGATTTCGCCCGATTCGCAGGCTGCCGCGCAGTATATCTTGCGGGACTTGATTTGGGTTTTCCGAATCGGCAGACGCATATACGGGGAAGCACATTCGAAACAGCCGCCGCAGACAGCGCATCGCGCACAATTCCCGCAGAAACCGCAAACGCAGATGCTTTGCTCGGCGCATTTCCGTTTTACGGAAAAGATTATCTCGGCAACGATATACTTACGGACAAACGCATGTCATTGTACGCATGGTGGTTCGAAAGCAAATGCGCGCAGTACAATAACTTCCGAACTTACACGCTCACGCCGAAAAGCCTGAAAATTCCCGGCGTTCAAACAGCGCCGCTTGATGCGATTTTATCGCAAAAAGACCGCAGCAGCGAAACGGACATATTCCTGCAAAAACGGATTCCGCACACCCAATTGATTTCGGCTGAAACGCTTGCGTGCATCACGGAAAATCTCGCCGAAAGCCTTCATGAATTAAACGGCATTGCTCATCAGTGCCTGCAGACATGCAAAAACGCGCTGGAAAATTCCAAGAAACAGGATCCTTCCGCGGCGGAACAAAAATCAGTGTTCCGCGCGCTAAGCGAATACGACAACATTATTCTGCGCGCCGAATGTGCGGAAATAGCGGCGCTCGTATTTCCCGCTCGGCGGCAGCTTGAAAAAGCATACGCACGCATTTGCACCGATGAATCGGCATACCGCCAATCCGTCGGCAAAACAAAAATAACCTATGAACAAATCGCCGCATCAATTCAATACGCACTGAAAATTTTGCAAAAAAATGCGGGAATATCCTAAAGTTCCGCTGATACAGCCCGATATTCATATTGTAAGGTTTACAAAAAAACAACGGCGGTTATACAGACATCCAGACGCCGCTGCTTTTTGTACAGGGAACTAAAATATTTTTATTTCCGCCTATGTAGCCGAAAAACAGTGTGAAGTTTTTCGGCTTTTTTTTTATACTTTTCGCGCCTTTCTCTCAAGAAGCACGTCTTTTCTTCCGATAAATATACAGAAAGCCCGCAAAAGCGAAGGAGCGCGCATGAACGAATTTTCTGTCGCAGATTTAAAAGAAAACACGTATTTTTCAGCCGAAGCCATGCTTGATAAAACATTTTTGCTGCTGAACAATTCACTGCCGATTACGCAGCAGCTTATCAAAGCATTGACAGACTGGGGTTTCAAACAAATATATTCCGAAGGAACAATCAGCAAGGAAAAAACCGACACCGATTTGCCGGATATAGGAGAACCGAAATCCGCCGCGCCCGTCGAAGACATGTCAACACGCATCAGAAAAGCGCTGGAAAAACAAAATGCCGCCGCACATGAATTAAAAAACACCGAAACGGATCGTTTCAATTCCGCGCAAAGCACATACAACGAGTATCAGGATTATATCGCTTCCGTATATGCACAAGCTGCGGCTCAAAAAGCATTGAATCTGGAGCAGCTTTCGGAAAAAGTAAAAAATTTATGCGTATTCGTCAAAAACAATCAGCGATATGTGCTGCGCATTCAGCCGGAACAAGGCAGCTCAAACAAAAATTTTTTGATCGGACACTCCATGCGCACCGCAGTACTTGCAATTGCCATAGGATTGCAGCTGCGCCTGCCGCTGCCGAAACTGATAGAACTCGGCGTTGCCTGCATTCTGCATGAAATCGGCATGCTGCGTCTGCCCCCGCAATTATATCTCACGAACAAACCGCTTTCCCCTGCAGAAAAAAAAGCCATCGCAACGCATCCGGTCATTGCATACAATATTCTGAAAGGCTATAACTTTCCGCTTCCTATATGCCTCGCCGTGCTCGAACATCACGAAAAAGAAAACGGTGCCGGATACCCGCGGCGGCTTGCCGGCACGCAAATTTCCGTATACGCAAAAATAATCGCCGTCGCCTGTTCCTATGATGCGATAACTTCTCCGCGTCAGTATAAAGAAGCTCAAAACCTGCATGCCGCCATGGTGGAAATTCTGAAAAACACCGGCAAGCAGTATAACGAAAACGTAATCAAAGCATTACTGCTGTGTCTTTCGCTGTATCCGATCGGAGCCTATGTATATCTTGCAAACGGAAAAGCCGCGCAAGTTATCGAAGTAAATCCGGAATCGCCGAAAAATCCCGTAGTGCAAATTTTCAACGAGAAGAATTCGCTCGGAGAACCGATCACTGTTCAAACCGACGACAAAATAAACAAAATCATCAGAGCGCTTGATAAAAAAGAAACCGAAGATTTGCTGAAAACGGTGCGTTAAACGGGAGAATTGCGCAGCGCACATATTTCCGCCGAAAACCGTTCGTCTGCAACGGGCGGATGCGCTTCAAAATACAATATCTGCTGCGCATCGTCTTCCGACTGAATGGTCCACAGCGGCACAACATTTTCAAACTGCCTGATAAAACCAAATACAAGCGGAATATTTGCGCCGCATTTTTTATGCGCCGTTTCTGCGGCAATAAAACCGGTTTCCGTCTGCCGGCACATTTTTGCAAGATCGCATTCCCGATCGGAAGAATATATGTCAAACGGATAGCAAATTGTTTCGTACAATCCGCTTTTCAGCGCGCGTTCCGCAACTTCGAGCGTTTCGGTAAAAATACCGATATGATGAACTTTGCCTGCTTTTTTTGCGGCAGACAGCGCATCATATATGCCGTCCGCGCCGCCTTTTTCAGGCATATCCGCGGCAGCATATATCTGAAACAAATCAACGTAGTCGCTTCGCAGCTGTTCCAAACAAGAATCGATATCCTTTGTCAATTCGGAAGGAACGGCGGCGGACGAAGCGGCGGAAAAAAATATCTCACGCCGAATGCCGTAAAATGCAGAGCCTAATATTGAAGCGCATCCGCCGCGGCACAAACCCGCATCGAAAAAATTTATGCCGCCGTCATACGCGCACTGCAGCACGTGTACCGCATCGTCATCGGCAAGCGCCTGCAGTTTCGAAGTTCCGAACGCGGATCTGCTTACAAGCAAATCGGTTTTTCCCAGCGCCAGATATTCCATAGCAAAACGTCTCCTAACGGCAGCTTTGATAATTTTTAATTTCACGGCGGATGCACTGCGCCAGTTCTCCGCGCGGTACACGCAGTTGTTCCATAGAATCACGGAAACGCAGCGTTACGGAATTATCGGTTTTCGAATCATAATCGATTGTTACGCAAAACGGCGTACCGATTTCATCCTGCCTGCGGTAGCGCTTGCCTATCGCGCCGCTTTGATCGTAATCCGTAACAAATTCTTCTTTTAACTCCTGCTGAATTTCGCGCGCGAGTTCCGCAAGTCCGTCTTTTTTCATGAGCGGCAGCACCGCAACGGTAACCGGCGCGATTTTGGGATGAAAATGAAGCACCGTGCGGTAATCTTCCGCTTCGCCTGCTTCGGCAAGATTTTGTTCTTCATACGCGTCGCACAGGAACATCAGAACATTGCGCGTAAGCCCCGCCGATGTTTCAATAATATACGGAATATATTTTTCGTTATTGTTGTCCTGATCGATATATGCCATATCTTTGCCGGAATATTCGCTGTGCCGCGACAAATCGAAATTCGTCCGGTTATGAATGCCTTCAAGCTCGCTGAAACCCATCGGGAATTCATATTCGATGTCGTAGGCGTCTTTTGCGTAATGCGCGAGCTTTTCATGATGATACCAGCGGAGTTTTTCCATGCGGACGCCGTATTTTTTGTAAAAATTCCAGCGCTGTTCGCGCCAATATTGAAAAAATCGGTCATCATCGCCCGGCTTTACGAAAAACTGCATTTCCATTTGTTCGAATTCGCATGTGCGGAAGATAAAATTTTTTGTTACGATTTCATTGCGGAATGCTTTTCCGACCTGCGCTATGCCGAACGGAATTTTCATGCGGTTGGACTGAATGATGTTTTTATAATTAACATAAATCCCCTGCGCGGTTTCGGGACGCAGATACACGATGCTCGCGGTGTCTTCCGCCGGTCCGATATGCGTTTTAAACATAAGGTTAAACGCGCGCGGTTCTGTCAGCTCGCCGCCGCAGGCAGGACATTTTTTTGCTTCCAGCGCGGCTTGATCCATCGTGTCCGCGCGGTAACGCATTTTGCACTGTTTGCAGTCGACAAGCGGATCGGAAAAATTCGCAACGTGTCCCGACGCTTCCCACACGCGCGGATGCATCAGGATTGCCGCATCGAGCCCGACGATATTGTCATGCAGCTGCGTCATTTCTTTCCACCAGGCGCCCTGTATATTTTTTTTCAGCTCGATTCCCAGCGGACCGTAATCCCAAGCGCCGGACTGCCCGCCGTAAATTTCCGAAGACTGGAACACAAAACCGCGGCGCTTGCATAAGCTGACAATTTTATCCATTGTAATTTGATGATTGTCCATATTTCAAAACCCCTTATTAAAGAGCAGCTGTGCGGGAAACATCCGTTTCCGAAAATCCGCATCTTGCACGACGCAGCGGCACGAAAAGCTGTCTTTTTCCGCGGAAGACAAAAAACGCACAATCACGCTTCCCGATTCTCCGCAGTTTTTTCACTATATCATAAAACAGCTTCCAATGTATAGAAGCACGCATCATCCGCCGCGCACGGCAGGAACAGCGCATCGGCACGAAATGCTGACACACGAAAACAGAACAGCTTGCAAGTATTGCGTATTTTCGGTAAAATCAAAAAATTAAACTTCGGCAAAATAACTCATGCCGCATTAAGCGGCGAAAACACAGCGTCAATAAAAACAGGAGTTATCCATGGCATTTTTTTTTGAAGAACCATCGCACACATTCGGAGAATATCTGCTCGTGCCGGGTTATTCCTCGGCAGACTGCGTACCGTCAAATGTAAATCTTTCCGCACCCGTTGTAAAATTCAAAAAAGGCGAAACATCGCCGCTGACCATGAATATCCCGCTTGTTTCCGCCGTGATGCAGTCTGTTTCCGACGACAAAATGGCAATCGCGCTGGCAAAAGAAGGCGGCATTTCCTTTATTTTCGGTTCCCAGAGCATTGAAGATCAGGCAGACATGGTTGCCCGCGTAAAAGGATACAAAGCCGGATTCGTAAAATCCGATTCAAACATAAAACCCGATGCCACGCTTGCAGAAGTCATGGCGCTGAAAGAAAAAACAGGTCATTCGACCATTGCCGTTACGGAAGACGGCAGCGCATCCGGAAAATTGGCGGGCGTTATCACCAGCCGAGATTTCCGCATCAGCCATACCAAGCCCGGCGCAAAAGTCTGCGACTACATGACGAAATTTTCGGATCTCATCACCGGCAAAGACGGAATTTCGCTGTCCGAAGCAAACGATCTCATTTGGAAACACAAACTCAATTCCCTGCCCGTCATTGACAGCAGCGGCTGCCTTGTATCAATGGTATTCCGCAAAGATTACGCAAGTCACGAAGAACATCCGCTTGAATTGCTTGACGCACAGCATCGGTATGTTGTCGGAGCGGGAATCAACACCCGCGACTATATGGAACGGGTGCCCGCGCTGCTCAAGGCAGGGGCGGACGTGCTGTGCCTTGATTCTTCCGAAGGATTTTCGGAATGGCAGGCCCGCGCGCTGCATGATATCCATTCCGCTTGGGGCAGCAATGTGTACGTCGGCGCCGGAAACGTTGTCGACGCAGACGGCTTCAGATTTTTGGCAGAACACGGTGCGGACTTTGTAAAAATCGGCATCGGCGGCGGTTCGATTTGCATTACGCGGGAGCAGAAAGGCATCGGCCGCGGGCAGGCAACCGCGACCATAGAAGTCGCAAAGGCCCGCGATGAATATTTCGCGGAAACAGGCGTGTACATTCCCATTTGTTCGGACGGCGGCATTGTGCATGATTATCACATGACGCTTGCGCTTGCCATGGGAGCGGATTTTGTGATGCTCGGAAGATATTTCGCGCGTTTTGACGAAAGTCCTACAAACAAGCTTGTTGTCAACGGAAATTACGTAAAAGAATACTGGGGCGAAGGTTCAAACCGTGCCCGCAACTGGCAGCGCTATGATCTCGGCGGAGACCGAAAACTGTCATTTGAGGAAGGCGTTGATTCATACGTTCCGTATGCCGGAAGCCTGCACGACAATGTATCGATGTCCATGAGCAAAATACGGCATACCATGTGCAACTGCGGCGCGCTTTCCGTGCAGGAACTGCAGAAGAAAGCAAAAATAACGCTGATTTCTCAGGCGTCAATCGCAGAAGGCTCGGCTCATGACGTTATCGTAAAAAATACGAGTCTGCGTGCGGAATAATTTTTCGGCAAAGCGCAGCCTTTCCATGATCCGCGCAGCAGGTCCGCACCGAAAACTGCACGCTATATGCCGTGCACGTTATTTCACGGCATATAGCGTGCGCGGCTCGTCGGTGTTTCATAAACATCAACTGCGTACAGCAGCGGCGCACAGCCGCGTCCCGCCGAAACGGAACCAAGCTCCTGCCGCAGCTGCACAAAAATATATTCGGCAATGCGTTCCGCGCTGGGATTTTGATCGAACACAAATTGTCCGCCGTCATTCTTCAGATCATTTAAATTGAGATGATCAAGCCGCGCACATACTTTCCTCAGTGCGTTTTTCAGCACGCCGAAATCACACAGCATGCCGCCTTCATCAAGCTGTTCCCCGCGGACATGCGCAAGCACCCGATAATTATGCCCGTGGAGCTGCTCGCATTTTCCGTGATAATTTTTCAAAAAATGCGCCGCGGCAAATTCCGCTTCAACCCGAACTTCAAACATAATTTTCATAATAACGCATACTTGCAATGATGTATAGAACGCTGTAAAATTGCCCGTATGGTCAAATGTCTTTCGGAACTGCTGAGCGGATTTTGTTATTCCCTGGCGGGAAAAGAAATATCGCCTGATTTTCCGGCAGAATTCCCGGACGCAGACTGCGAAATTTCGTCGCTGGCGTTTGATTCCCGCGCCGTGTCTGCGGGGACATTGTTTTTTGCGCTGCCCGGAACGCACGTCCACGGGAACGCTTTCATTCCTCATGCCGTAAAAGCCGGCGCGTCGGCGGTTTTTTTTCAGGATAATCTTTCCGACGATGTACGCAGAGAAATTATCGGTGCCTGCGGCGAACGAAAAAAAACCGTAAAAACGGACAACGACGCAGCAACCGATAAAAGCGCAGACAGCACGCAAAAACAAACCTTGCCGGTTTTTGTGCGGGTTGCAGACACGCGCGCGGCGATGTCGCCCGTTGCCGATGCGTTTTACGATTCACCGTCGGCGAAACTTGCCGTCATCGGCGTAACCGGCACGGAAGGTAAAAGCACCACAGTATCGTTTGTATGGCAGTTTCTCAGATTTTTCGGCAAAAAAGCAGGATTCATATCGACGGTTCAATATTCCCTCGGCGATGACGCGGTAAACAACAGCGAACATCAAACAACGCCGGAAGCGCCTATCATTCATGCGCGCCTTGCCGAAATGGTAAAAAACGGCTGCGAATATGCGGTAATAGAATCGTCATCGCATGGACTTTCCGCAAAATTAAACCGGCTCGGCGATGTGCGCTTCGATGCGGCCGCTATGATGAACGTAACAAGCGAACATCTTGAATTTCACGGAACATACGAACAGTACAAACATGATAAAGCAAATTTATTCCGCGCACTCGACGCTCATGACCACATAAAAACAATACAAGGTACCGCAAAAAAAGTGCCGTCATTCGGCGTAGTCAATTTGGATGATCCGGCTTCATCTTATTTTGCGGACAGTACGGATAAAACGGTATTCGGTTTTGCAGCGGGCAAGCTCGATTCTGCCGCGACAAGGAAAACAATTTCTTTTCTCCGCGCGGACACTATTTCAAGCAGCAAAGCGGGCGTTTCTTTTTTTGCTGCACCAAGCGCCAATTCTTCGGGTAAATTCAAAATGCATATTCCGATGCAGGGCGAATTCAACGTGCACAATACGCTTGCTGCCGTGCTGCTTGCCGCAAATATTCTCGGCATACCGGCGGAAAAATTGAAACCCGCGGCAGAAAAATTAAAACCGGTGAAAGGACGCATGACAGCCATTGACGACGGACAGCCGTTTGAAGTCATTGTCGATTACGCTCACACGCCGTCGTCGTTTCAGGCAATACTTCCGCCGATCAGAGAACGAACCGCCGGCAATATTATCTGCGTATTCGGTTCCGGCGGCGAACGCGATGTAAAAAAGCGTCCGGAGCAAGGACGCATAGCCGCGCAATACTGCGATATTGTTATCCTTACCGACGAAGATCCGCGCGACGAAAATTCCATGTCGATTCTCGCCATGATTGCCGAAGGAATTCCCGCCGGCTCAAAAACCGAAAATGAATCGCTGTTTTTTATTCCGGACAGAAAAGCTGCCATCAGGAAGGCATTCTCGCTCGCCTGCCCCGGCGATACGGTGCTTCTTCTCGGAAAAGCGCACGAAAATTCCATCATCTATCAGCATGAAGTAATGCCGTATGACGAAATAGCAGAAGCACACGCCGCACTTTCAGAGCTTGCAGCAAAAAACCGAAAAACTTTTACTTATTCGGAGGAGAGGAATTAAAAATATGAATATAGCACTTTTATTCGGCGGAAAATCCGGTGAACACGAGATTTCGCTTATTTCTGCGGCGGCAATCGCACGGAATATCGACGAGCAAAAACATACCGTGCATTTAATCGGCATAACAAAACAAGGTCTTTGGTATTTGCAGGATGAAGAACAGCTTAAGCACATCCGCGCAGACGAAAAGGCAAAGCTGTGCATCACGGAAAAACCGGAAAATCAAGTCCGCATTTTGCCGGGAGGCGGCGCCGAAAAAGCGCTGTATGTCGTTTCGCAAGACGGAAAGCAGCGCTGTCTGCCGGCCGATATTGTATTTCCGGTTCTGCACGGTACATACGGCGAAGACGGCACAGTTCAAGGCTTGTGCGAAATCGCGGATTTGCCGTATTGCGGCTGCGGCGTTTTGGCAAGTTCCCTGACTATGGATAAAGAAAAAGCAAAAAATATCTGGAAAGAAGCGGGAATTCCCGTTGTTCCGTTTTTCGTTCTCAAACAAAAAGACCGCGCAGACAAAAAAACTTTCGATTCGTACATAGAAAATATAGAAAGAAAATTTTCGTATCCCGTATTCGTAAAACCCTGCTGCGCGGGAAGTTCCGTCGGCGCAGCAAAAGTTTCCGACCGCAAAGAACTGATCGCGGCCGCGGACGCTGCCTTTGAGTGGGATACCAAAATCCTTGTGGAACAATACATTCCCGCGCGGGAAATCGAATGCGCCGTTACCGGAAACAGCGGGATTATTTCCGAATCATCCGTATGGGTATATGTTCCCGGAGAAATCTCCGCGGCAGGCGCGCATGATTTTTACGACTACGATGCAAAATATAAAGATCCGAACGGATCATCGCTCAAAATTCCCGCAGACTTAACGCAGGAACAGCTCGAAAAAATCAGAAATTTCGCGGCGGAAGCCTACAACGCCGCAGACGCATCCGGTTTTGCGCGCATAGATTTTTTTGTTGACAAAAACACCGATTATATATATCTTAACGAACTAAACGCCATTCCCGGTTTTACATCCATAAGTATGTTTCCCCGAATGTGTGAAGCCGGCGGACTTGCATGGAAAGACCAAATAGAATTGATTTTGAGTCTCGGAATTGAACGCTTCCGCACTCGGCAGGCATTAAAAACCAGCAAAATTTAGCATCGCGGAGAATGAATCCATGCGTCTGCATTTTTACAAGCTGCATATAGGCGGAAATGCGTTTATCCTTGCACATCAAGAAGCGTTTCGGGACACAAGCGGAAACACATACAAAGACGCCGCAAAAAAATTATGCGACAGACGTTACGGCATCGGCGCATCCGGCTGTATGTTTTTGGGACAAAACAACACGATACGCATTTACACAAGCGACGGCAAAGAAACAGCGAACGCACCAGATGCATTTTTGTGCGCCGCGCGCTATGCATTTGACTCAGGGCGCATTAGCAAAACATCCGGCGGAGAAACAGAACTTGTATTTAAAACAATCAGCGGCGAACAAAAGCTGTCGGTTATTTCTTCACGGGAATTCGCGCTTGATTTAGGAAGTCCTTTCTCTCTTATTTCAGGCAAATTGATTACCCAGGAATTTTCCGACTGCATAGAAACATTTTCTATCGATGAAAAACCGGTATGTGTTTCCGGCGTACACATCGTCTCGGATTTTCTCGTAGCGCAGCCGTCGCATGATTTTTCTATTTCGCTGCTTGAATTTTACATAAAACTGCGGAAAAATTTTCACGGCAGACAAGTATATCCCGTTTTTGCGCGAACAATAACACAAGAAACGATTTCGCTTAGAACAATGAAACGCGGAATAGGAACATCAAGCGCAGGCGCCGCCGCGGCACTTGTTGCTTCAAGTTTAACCGGTTCATGCGGCTCGGCAGCAATTTGCATATTCGAAAAAGGAAATCCGTCTTTGTACAATCAGGAAATTCATCTTGCAGACGACACAGACAATTCGAGAAAAATTGCCGCCGTTTGGAACACCGATAAAAACGAAATACAAGTGATCGGAACGGGCGGTTATCTTTTTGAAGGTGATTTCGAATTATAATGAGGTACGCAAATGCATAGCTATCCCAAAAATCCTGCACTTAAAACGCCGGACGACATAAAAAATAAAAACGTTACAATTATGGGACTCGGATTAAACGGCGGCGGCGAGGCTGCGGTCCGTTTTTTTTCGCGATACGGCGCGAACATAACGGTTACCGATTTAAAAACAGAAGCGGAACTTATGCCGACACTTGACGCGCTCGAAAGCGATCCCGCAGTGAATACTCAAAAAATACGATTTGTGCTCGGACGGCACGAGATGCAGGATTTTTCAGATGCAGATATCGTTATAAAAAATCCGGGCGCAAAATACGAAGGCAATAAATATCTCGCCGCCGCAAAAACAATCGAAACAGACATATCATTGTTTTTGCAGTTCACAAAAGCGCCTGTCATTGCCGTAACAGGAAGCAAGGGGAAATCTTCGACAGTCAGCGCCATACAGCACGGGCTTTCCCGTTTGGGAATCACCTCGTTTCTGGGGGGCAACATAACAGTAAGTCCGCTTTCTTTTCTTGAAAAAACAACGGAACAAACACCGGTAGTTTTGGAGCTGTCAAGCTGGCAGCTGGGCGATTTACGGGGACGCGGCATTCTCAAGCCGTATATAGCTGTCATAACAACAATTGTTCCGGATCATCAAAACTGGTACGGCAATATGGAAAGCTATGTTGCTGATAAAAAACTCATTTATGCCGAACAAACAAGCAGCTGCTGGACAATTTGCGATTACAGCTGTCCATGGGGACACATATTCGCAGAAGAAACAAACGCGTCCGTTGCCTGGTGCAGCGGCAGCCCGTTTGATTTTGAAAAACAGGAAAACTGCGCAGCATGGCTTGATAATAACGGGATCGGCTGGGTTTTGCATCCGCACAGAAACAAGCTGCAGCCTCCTGCATCATTATTTGAAAACAAATCATATTGTTTTTCTGCGGAAAAAAATTTCCGAGAACAACCAAAGCCGCAATGCATCCTCGATACGATTTCCGCACCGGGCTTTCACACAAAGAAAAATGTGCTGAACGCATCGCTTGCACTGTATTTGCTCGGCATTCCTGCCGCAAGCATAAAAACAGCCATGGAAACATATCAAGGCATTCCGCACCGACTGGAATTTTTTTATGAATGGCAATGCGGAAACATAAGTGCTTTGTTTTATAATGACTCCGCAGCAACGGTGCCGGAAGCAGCGGAAGCAGCAATAAAATCTTTTCCCGAAAAAATTATTGCAATTTGCGGCGGCACCGATAAAAATCTTGATTTTTCAGCACTTGCGGAAACGGCGAAACAAACAGAACGGCTCTATCTGCTTGCCGGCAGCGGAACAGATAAGCTGCTTCCGCTGCTCAATAAGAACCGAGCAGCCTACAACGGTCCGTACAAAACGCTCGAAGAACTGCTTGCATCTTTGAAAAACGATCTGAACGCGGCTTCCGAGCATACGGGAAGCAAAAAAACAGAACGCATCGTATTTACGCCCGGCGCGACATCTTTCGGCATGTTCCGGAATGAATTCGACCGCGGAGATACGTATAAGCAAACCGTAAAGCGCATATTTTGCTGATATCTCGCGGAACATTGACTGCACGCAGCCGGCAAAATGCGCAGTTTTTCGCGGCGGATTTTCCGCTTCGGCACGGCGCAGTCTGCCGGTGCAATTTTCGGAAAGCAGCGGACAATATTCCGCACAAAGCATCAATTGCAATGCCGCAGGAAAGCATTTATTTCTGCCACGGATCCGTCAGTATGAATGTTTCATCACGCTCGTATCCCACGGAAATAATACCGATTTTCACGCCGCAATATTGTTCTATAAATTCCACATATTCCCGTGCTTTTTGCGGGACGTCCGCATAATCGCGGCATTTTTTTAACGAAGTTTTCCATCCTTTGAATTTTTTCAATACAGGCTTTGCTTTGTCAAGCTGTTCGATTGATGCAGGAAAATCCGTAACTTCGCTGCCGTCCACGGTATACGCGATGCAGGCTTCTATTTCATCAAGCGTATCATAAATATCCAGATGCGTCAAAACCAATTCATCAATAGAGTTAACGCGGCAGGCATACCGCAGGGCGACAAGATCAAGATATCCGCAGCGGCGCGGGCGTCCCGTAGTTACACCGTATTCGCGTCCTGTATCACGCACATATTGATACAATTCGCTCTGCGTGTCTTCGTCAAATTCCGTCGGCATCGGTCCGTTCCCCACACGAGTGGAATATGCCTTAAAAACGCCGAGTACTTTATCAAGTGCGCGCGGCCCGATTCCCGCCCCGACTGCGGCGCCGGCTGCACAGGAAAGCCCGGAAGAAACATACGGATACGTGCCGGAATCAAGATCCAGCAGCGCGCCCTGCGCGCCTTCCAGCAAAATATTCGAATCGCGGAATTTCCACATTTCCGCGGTTAAATCAACCCGCATCTCCATAAGCTGCCGGCTGTATTTTTCCAAAAAAGCGCGGTCTTCTTCTTCGAGTTCGTCCAGTTTTTCTTTCCAGTCAAGATCCGCCAAACGTATGCCGTCCCGTTCGCTTTTCATTGAATATGTTGTTCCGATGCCGCGTCCGGTTGTTCCGATAGGTTTTTTCCGTTTCGCGTCGCGCTCCTTGTCCATTTTCCGGTAGCGCGGCAGCACGATATGCGCCCGATCCGAAATAAAAACACGGCCTTTCCAGCTTATTCCGCGCTCCTGAAGCATCTGCAATTCGGAAAACAGCGCTTCGGGATCAATTACCATGCCCATTCCGAGGTACACGGCTTTATCGGCATACAAAATCCCTGAAGGAACAAGATGAAGCGCGTACTGCTGACCGCCGGCAACAATAGTATGTCCCGCGTTTGCGCCGCCGGCATAGCGGACGATAATATCGGCTTTGTCCGCAAGGAAATCCACAATTTTGCCTTTTCCTTCATCTCCCCACTGCGCACCGATCACGACAACTTTCATTTTGCATCTACCTCCAGAAAATACGGAACAGCTTTGAAATATCAAGCGCTTAGAGTATAGCAAAGCGGCGCAATTTATTCAATGAAAGATCGGCACAAGGAGTGCAGCGCATTTATCTTTTCGCGTACCGCCGCAGATTTCCGAAAACAAAACGCCCTGCTGCGGAATGCGTCCGAATATTTCCGCGGAATGCCGGCAGGCTTCCCGAAAAATAAACGGAACACTGCGTGCTACGGTTCAGCGTCAATAAAATCCACGGTAAGCTCGAATTCCGCAAGCTTCCCGCATTCTTCTTCTATGACCGAATCAAGAGGTACGCCCAAAGATTCTCTTCCGGCGATTTCGTCGGCATTTTCCGTAATCCCCCGCCTTGTCAAAATCAGCACGCAGTCTCCGCTGATCTCCCAATCAGCGCCCACACCGGTATATACGCAGTCTGTTTCATATTCATTTAATCCCTGCGCAGCAAATTTTTTCTCTTTCGGATTATAAAACCACATGTCGCCGGCTATATCCGCCGTTTTTCCCGAAACAGCGGCGAGGATTTTCTTTCCGGCAGATCCTTTCGGAAGAGCGAATACAGCAAACTGTCCTATATCAAGAGCGGCGGTTTTTGTTTTTCCCGCCTCCAAATCGGCAGGCTGTTTGTTCTTTTCAAAAAAATTTTCGACAGACAGCTTGTCATAATAATATTGCTTGCCGTCGAACGGTTTTTTGTTTAAGGCATCTTTTATTCTGTTCTTTGCTTCATTTATCTGCTCGTCAGAAAGCGACAAGCTTGCATCGCCTTTTATATCATCAACCGCTATGCCGGAAAAAAAGTGCAGGAACATCGCTGCGAACACATACGCTCCTTGATCGGACATGTGTCCGTCGCCAACATGATATTTCAATTTAAGCGGATCAAAAGGGTCTTCATAAGGAATCGCAGTTCCAACCGGAATCAGCGGCATATTGAATTTTTCCGCAGCGTAATTGCTTTGTTCCTTCACAATAGCATCCCATGATTCATAACACGCTGTTTTTGTTCCGAATGCCGCGGCAAGTCCCATGAATGTTCCCGCGCAAGTCAGCGAATTCGGAACGGAACCGTCATGAACGATAATCCAAGAAAGTCCCTCAGGCAGTAAGTCAGGACATAATTCGCTCATAAAATTGCGCAGATGACTTTTGCTTTCATTGGCTGTTAATTCATTGACAGAAATACTGGTAAACAGTTCCACAGTGTATTTATTTTGATTGGTCCATTTGTCATTGCCCAACGGAACATTCCCGCCCGTATAAATATGCTGCGCATCGAGCAAATAACCGTTTTGTTTTGCGAGCGTGTTTAATATATCGGTGCGGAATGTATGGCTATTCCCCATAAACAAAACCGTTCCCAAATCGTTCAGCGCAGAAGCAGGAGCCGGAACCGGATCGGGATTATTAGGTTTGGTAATGACGGCTGCGGCAGGCTGCGGACTGTTTTCTGTTTCCGAATTACAGCCGCCCAGCATGAACAGAAACATAACGGCGGCAGCACACAAATACCATTTTTTCATAAACATCTCTCCCTGCAAAAAATCACAGCAAAATTGCTGCATGCAAAAATCCATATATTTTGAAAATTTGCGGCTTCTACTGTATGTAAAGTATATGTTTAAGCAGCAAAGAAAAAGCGGCTCCAACGATATAGCAGGATTGTTCTGAAAAAAACAAAAAGAAAACTTCGTCTTTAAAACAAAAAAGCGGACATTATTTCTTTCAAGAAATAATGTCCGCTTTTTTGGACGCAATTGCGTTTCCGAAAACGGAAATGTTCTGCGGTATAAAACCAATCCGCAGCATGCTGTCATGCGCAAGGCTGCTTCCGAAAATCGAAAATTTCCGCAGCAGCCTTTTTATGCTACTTCACGTTCAATTTTATATCGGTAAATTCAACGCCGGCATTCCGAACGGTATATAAACCCGCAAAAATATTATCTTTATCAACTTCATTCAAATCAATTTGAACGACAACGGGAGCTTCTTTTCCGTATTGTAGAGAATAAGAATTGCCGGTTTTTACAATCGTAAGATCAACCGTATCGCCTTTCGCCGGCACTTTGGAGCCCGCATTTTTATTTTCCTCAAGCTTTCCGTCTCTGCGAACCCAGGATGAAGAAAACTCCGCTCCGTTTGCCAGCTTCAGCGGACCAACCGCAGCATACGCACTTGAAACGGAACTGTCATATTTATCGATGTAAACATCATCGCGAATCATCAAACCGAAAGAAACTTGATTATTCATCGTTACAAACTGAATATGAGCTTTTGCGGAAAACGTAAAATCTTTTGCAATCGGCAGCATCTGAAAATAATACGCAATTCCGTCGCTCGCAGCCGCAATTTTTCCGACAGAACGCGAACCGTCAATACCGGAACGCATAGAAACGCCGGCAGCGGTTTCTTTGATTTCATAGGCGCCGTCCGCAGGATCGATTGCAGCCTGAGAGCCGCAGTCACCGAATACGGTTCCCATCCAGGGGGGGGTCGTTTTCCAGTTCTTGCTTGCCGTATCGGCAGTCGGAGCTTCATATTTCGGAATAATATACTGCGGATTTTTTTCCAGTACGAGTGCTTCGACCGGCGGCTGGATATTCTTTTTAACTTTTTTTGCCAGCTTGCATTTTGTGGACGGAAGCGCATTCGCAACAAGGTACGCCACATAAGAGGCGCCGTATGCATTCAAGTGTGTATTGTCAACCGACTCCGGACGGTGCTTTATCCAGGCATGAAGTTTGATGTTTTCATCGGCGCCGAGAGATTCATACAATTCCTTTGTCATGACAGTATTATCAATCAAAAATGTATTTGTTTCCGCAGCAAGATCACGGATAGCCTGTGCATAATCGCCGCCGGGGAAACCTTCTACATCTTGCGTATTATGAATATAGCTGCCTTCATATATATTTTCGGGATTGCGGCGGACAATAGGCGTACAAAGAATCGGTGTTGCTTTTACGTCGTTTGCCAATTTTATATATTTTTCAAACAAAATGTTTTTAAAAGAACCTTCGTCCGATATGCTTCCGTTTGCATTGGTGTAGCGTTCGGTTTCATTTTTTTCGTCATTATGACCGAAAGCAATGAATAAATAATCGCCCTTGGAAATTTCTTTTTTCAGGTTGCGGTAATTCATTTCCTTGGTAAAGCTTTTTGAACTGCGGCCGGAAAGTGCATAGTTTACGATTTCCACGCCGTCCAAATAATCGCCGATTTTCGTTCCCCAGCCGTACCGCGGATAATAATACGGATCGTTAAAAGATGAAACCGTCGAATCACCGACAAGAAATACTTTCGGCGCTGCGGCAAAAACCGTCGTCATGCCGAAGAACAATGCGCAGACGAACAACGCATAAGCAAACTTCTTCATATAAATCTCCTGTAATTTTTGGAATTCCGTAAATAAATCGGAATAATAAACACATAATAAGTATAAAATAAAAACAGGAAACAGAAAAGAACAAAACTTGAAAAAAAACGCGCAAGCTGCCTGCGATAAAGATCCGATTCGCAGATGATTTACAAGAATTATATTTTTCGCTATAGTTTATGCATTCGGTCCATTAGCTCATCCGGATAGAGCGGCTGCCTCCTAAGCAGCAGGTAGTGCGTTCGAGTCGCATATGGACCATACTATTTCAGGCGGAATTTGCGCGCACAAAAAGACGGAAACAAAGCGGCCTCCGATTTTTCTTCTTGACATCACCGTTTTTCTACAGTAAAATGCATTTGATCAAGCGTTCTCTTATTATTATCTTTCAGCCTGAAAATAAAATCCGCAACATTGCTGATTTTGTCAGATTTAGCATGTAATCTTCGCAGATTATTTCCTGCCAGTCTTATTTCCGGTACCAGACAGAATAAAAGTAACGTAAGGTTTTACCGCCATAGCGCGGTAGGGATTAAAAGCCTGAAAACGGCAAGAGGAAATGTATGGCTCAAAAAATCTATGTAGGCAACTTGAATTACGGAACAGCAGAAAATACGTTATCGGATTTGTTCGGACAATACGGTGAAGTAGTTTCGGTAGCAATTATAAAAGACCGGTTTACAGATCAGTCGAAAGGCTTCGGTTTTGTGGAAATGGCGGAAGAAGAAGCAGCTCAAACAGCAATTGCTGCTTTAAACGGCAAAGAACTTGACGGACGCCGGCTCCGCGTTAATGTTGCGGAAGACAAACCCCGCAATTCCCGTCCGCGCGGCAATTATAGCGGCGGCCGCGAGGAAGGATACAACAGATCATTTAATGCTTAGTATATTCTATTGCAAATAGAAGCAGCTTCCGAATTGCATAATGAGGAAGCTGTTTTTATTTGCAAAAGGCAACACAGGGCATGATATTTTTATCCGATAAATTCTTGTCATTTATCCGGCCGGATGCAGACAGACTGTCTATCCTAAAAAAAGAATTGGCTGACCGCCGCACCGATTTTTCAATCATACAAATTGACGGCAAAAATCATGTTTACGTTCATTTCCCGCGGCACGCATACAATCCCGCATTCAAAACAAAAATTGTTCTGGCACATTATGACCGCGCACCGAACACGCCCGGAGCAAACGATAACAGCGCGGCAGTATTTGCAGTGCTCGAATGGATAACGCGGCTGAATTCTCTGCAAAACACTCATAATATCCGTATTTTTTTCACTGACGGCGAAGAACTCGGCACGGCCGATCCTGCCGAAAACAAATTTCTTTTCGATTCACAAAACACGGCATATAACGGAACGCCGCAGCATTCAGCTGCCGAAGCGGACATGCCGCATTTGCAGCAGGGTGCTTTCGGATTGGCAGACCGATTTCGGAAACTCGGCATTATTCATCATGACGTAATTGTCATTGACGGCTGCGGACGCGGCGATACACTCGTTATTTCTTCCGCCGGCATTCATTCACACGGTTCAATGAGATTCAAAAAGCAAATTGCGCAGTTATATAAACGGACGATCAGCCTTGCAAAACGCACAGCCGTAAACAGCTGGATAACAGCACCGGTACCATACAGCGACAACGCCGGTTTTATTGCAAGCGGCGTTCCGGCAGTTGCGGTCACAATTCTTCCGAAGCAGGAAGCGTCATATTACATGCAGCAGCTGCAGCAGGATGAAGCACTCGCGCGGAATATTATGACACGCAGCAAAAATCTTGATAAAACAAAACTGCCTGCCACATGGAATATGATGCACACGGAAAACGATACGCCGGAAAATCTTACAATGACGGCATTTGAATTAACCGGAAAATTTCTTGACGCGCTTGCTCAGCAGCGAACGCCAATATAGCTTTCCGCAAAAATTACTGCAAAAAGTTTTATCGGCACACGAAGCATTCAATAAATATCAGTTTGCGCAATTACAGCGCATCAATTCAATAATATATCAAGCAATCCATACGATAAAATCGACATAATCACTGTCGCAATAATGATTCCGGCCAATTCTGCCGCAACCGCTTTTTTTACATCGATTTCCAGCAGCGACGCAATCAAAGAGCCTGTCCAAGCGCCGGTTCCCGGCAAAGGAATACCGACAAACAGCATCAATCCGATAAATTCCCCATTTGAAACAGCATTGCTTCGATTCATTGCTCTTTTTTCCAATTTATCAATGAGCGGATAAAAAAATTTAAAGCGCTTCATCCAGGCAAAAATTTTTCGGATAAAAAATAAAATAAACGGAATCGGAACGATATTGCCCAATATGCAAATCGGAATTGCTGTTGTTATCGGAATTTGCAGCAATGACGCGGCAATAAGACCGCCGCGGAGTTCCAGCAACGGAAACAATGAAATAATAAATATCACCAATTCCCCGGAAATATATTTGCCAAGTGTCTGCGTAAATAATTCTGTTAAAAAATCCATTTTTGCCTTTCAAACTGCTGCTTACAGCTGCGTTTTATTTCATTGAACGTAATTTATATTAAGATGCAATATCAGCAAAAACTGCCCCTGATGCAGACGCAAGCGCATCGGGAGCAATAACCAACTGCAAGCCTCTTTGTCCCGCACTGACATATACTTTATCCAGCAATTTCACCGACATGTCAATAAAAGTCTTGTACTGACGTTTCATGCCAAGCGGTGAACAGCCGCCGCGCACATAACCGGTCAGCGCAAGAAGCTCCTCCGGTTTCACGGATTTTATTTCTTTTGTCCCGACAAGCTGACGGGCTTTTTTCAAATTCACTTCATTATTCGCCGGAACACAAAAAACATAAATTTCATCCGTTTCCGTCCGCATAACAATTGTCTTTAACACACAGCAGGCATCTGCGTTTATTTTTTCGGCAATTCGTGCGGCGGCGCCTAAATCCAGCCTGTGCTCTTCGTTATCATCATAAGCAATGACATTATAGCGGATATGCAGTTTTTCCAATATCCGCATTGCATTTGTTTTCATAATCAGTCAACGAGAATATATTCAACTGTAGTAACAACCCGAACATTCTTTTTTTCAACAAGTCCCGGCGCTGCATCGGTTATCGAAAACAATCCCTGCGTTGCACTTTTTATCTTTCCGACTTTGCTCAAAGAATCATGTGCGAATTGCTCTGCCGCGTCGCGGGCATTTTTTGTGGCATCTGCAATCATTTCCGGTTTTATTGCATTCAATCCCGTAAACAAATATTCAATGCGTGCATCATAGTTCTTTGAAACGGCAATTCCATCCCCCAGCAAAGAAAGAGAATTGTCCAAGGCGGTTTTTACCATTGCTATATCAGCGGAACGGACCATCACGGTTACTTCCGCTATATACGCCCATTTTATTTCTTTTTTTTCGATATACGGATTCAGGGTATTATCCGTGATTTTCGGCGTTTGAACAGAATATAATTCTTTCCCGATTCCATGTTTTTCAAGAAATGCAGCAACAATATCGATTTTCGAAAGAATATCTTTTTGCAGTTCGTTCATATCATTGCTGCCGGTTGAAAATGTCAAAGGCCACACAGCAAAATCCGCATCCACTTCCCGTTCCGACAAACCCCGCACAACAACAGTCCGCTGCGGTTTTATTATTTTTCCGAGTCCGGACGAAAGTATCAGCGAGGATAAAATAACGGTTATACAAACAGCAAAAACCGAAATGCAGACATTTTTTTCGCAGCCGGAAAATACTTTCTTTTGCTCATGCTCATTCATATATAATCCCCCCCCTATTCATTGCAAATTCGATACTGCGCGGCAGCTGCATAATTGTATAATAAATTCACACAACTTCGCAATGCAAAGTATAAAAAAGATTGCTGCCGAGCCGAAACATATTTCGGCAAAAAAATAAGTTTTTTTGTAACTAACGATCATTTCGATAGTTTATTATTCAGATAGCAAAAACAAACAGCATGCAACAATTTTATGTTTCTGCATCCTCCCCTCCTTATTAGCCGTCTGCGGCGTTGCCGCAGGCGGTTTTTATTTATGCGGCATCAATGCGGAATAAAGCGTGTTTTATCGGCGCAAAAACAGATGAAAGCCGAATCGCAGGAATTAAGGGAAAAATAACCTTTTCAGTGAAAATCAAGCGGAATAAAAATAAATGCTAAATACAGCAGCTTTTTTGCCAATAATAGTATTGACAGCTTGTGAAAAAATATACGGAAAAATGGGCGATACTAGAATCGAACTAGTGACCCCAAGCGTGTCATGCTTGTACTCTAACCAACTGAGCTAATCGCCCGTAAACGTTCTGTTATTATGCATAAATAATTTTTTTTGTCAAGACACATTAGCTAATATAAAATCCTGACGGCGCAAGGAGAAGCTGATATGAATTTTCTTATTTTTTCAAATCAAAAAGAATTTTCACTTTCAATGGCGGCAAAATTTTCAAAAGGCATGGACAGATGTATCTTGGCAGAAAATATTATCCAAATGCATAATTTTTTTATGACAGATAACATTGATTTTATCATTATGACAAAAGGAATTATTCCGGACTCCCTGATGTCAATTTACAAACATATACATAAACATCAGCGAATAATACCGCTTACGCTTATAGACCTAAACAAACTTCCTGTTTCGGCTGAATTTATAACCGAACAATTAACTCATGAATTATCCAATTCCGAAATAGAAAAACTTGCAGATACAATTTCATATATCGCAGAAAGAATCAATTCATACTGCCCTATAGAAGCTTTGCTTGCACCGGATGCAGAATCTGCGCCGGCAGCACAAATAAAATTGCGCACAGTAATAAAAAAACTTCTTCAGTTTTTTTACAACAATAAAGATAAAGAAGTAACATTAAATGAAATCGCTACGCATATATGGGGTTCTATCAGCAATGCCCGAAAAAAAACACTTTATTCGTATATTCATGAATTAAGAAATATTCTGGAAGAAAATCCCCGTTATCCTACCAAAATAATACGCATCGACAAAGGGACATATAAATTCTCTGATTGAAGCATCTTGCTTTTCCTTGCAGCAAGAAAAAGCAAGATGTATATAAATTGAGAAAACGAATTTAAAATCAGCCGGAAAAATGCCGCAAACGGATTTTGCTGCAATTTACTTTAAAGACGATCCAATTCGTTCGAGAACTTTTTTACGATCAAGCGGCTTTACAATATAATTTTTCGCACCAAGCAATAATGATTTTTTCACCAGCTCTTCTTTTCCCAGTGCACTTACCATTACAACTCTCGCATTTTTATCAAAAGCCATAATCTGTTCCAGCGCAGTTATTCCGTCCATACGGGGCATGGTAATATCCATTGTAACAATATCTACGTTCGGACATAAATCTTTATATTTTTCTACGCCCTCTTTGCCGTCCGCCGCCGTAGCAATAACTTCATAACCTTCACTGCTCAAGATTTGTCCAAGCTGCTTTGCAACAAACATAGAATCATCTACAACAAGAACACGGACTTTTGTTCCGTCATCTTTCAAACCCTCCGGCGGCCGCTCATTTATTGAGGGAAAATCCTGTTTCGTTTTCATAGATATATCTCCTTTATGCTTTTTCCCGAATCGCCACGTTTACTTCGACTTTGCCCTGTTCTGTTATCATAGGAACAATAAGCGCTTCCACATTCTGACCGGAAACTTCCATTTTTTCTCCTGTAAACAGCGCCGGCGGCGTTAAATCAAATTTAAAACCAAGTTCGTGTAATTTCGTAACAGCCTGAGCTGTAATCAAATTCGCAAGCTCTGTAATAGTAGCTTTTGCAAGATCATCAAAAACTTCAAGCTTTTCCATATTCATCTGAGAAGCAATATTCAGCGCCGTTTCGATTGTCATATCAAACAAAACACGTCCTTCGACATCGCCCGCAAGTCCGACAAATGTCGCAACGCCCATCACCGGCATCGATGTTGATTTCAAATACAAATTGCCTCGTTCTACTTTACCGCCCAGCACTTCTGTCAAAATACTATATGCCGTTTCAACAAACGGATTAATATACTCAACTCTCATGTGCAACTCCTTATTTATTTATATTCCTATTGCTTTCCGTATACAACAACAGAACCGACCATTTTTTCGGACCAGTTCACTTTGTCGGCAATAATTTCGTGTTCTCCGATCAACAGAATTCCGTTGCCTTTCAATCGTTCCTCAAAATCCGACAGCAGCGTTTCCTGAGATGCGGTCGGCAAAAAAGACAATAAATCACGGCAAAAAATCAAATCAACATTAGGCATTGAATTCGTATTCATGCAATCGTGATATTCAAATAATACAATATCTTTTATTTCCGGAGAAAAAGTATATTCACCGGAAACCGTTTTTGTAAGAAACGGCGAATACCAGCCTGAAGCGACTTCCGCCGGAACAGTCAGCAGCGGAGCGTTTGACACACACAATAAATCCGTATCATGCGCGTAAACACGAATACGTGAATTAGGATAACGTTTTTTCAGCAAACACGCAAGCGAGAAAGATTCATAACCTTTCCCGCAGCCTGGATTCCACACCGTAATCTGTTTCGCGGTATTATCCGGCAGCACTTTATAAATACTATCGGCATAAGAATTCGACCAGAATGTTCCTGTACCGGAAGAATAGAACGGCGATAAAAATTCGGAAGCCTCCGCGTCTGTTGTCAGCTGCAGTGATGAAGAAGGCTTATCCTTTGACCATTCCTTAAAACGCGATTTCACCCATCCTTCATTGAAGCTGCTCACTGTGAATTTTTTCAGATTTTGAAGACTGTCAACGATAAACGTATAGTCAATATCAACTTCTTTCGCAGCGGGAGGCTCCGCTGCAGCGGGGGCAGCCGCAGAACTTTTTTTCGCCGGCTGCGGAGAATTGCCGGTATCCGCATCAGAGCTGTGAACAACAGACAATTTCTTTTCGACAACCGGTGCTTCCGGCTGCGACATTCTCGATACAAAAATACGGTCAATATCAAGCAAAATGTATAATCTGTTATTGCTTTCAACAACGCCGTAAATATATTTGATGCTTATGTCGCCGAAAAGCGGATGCGGAGGCTGTATGGTGCTGCTCTGGATACCCACAACTTTATCGATGACATCTACAACAATACCGAACGTTTGATCTTCGACGGAAACAATAATCATATTTTCCAAATCGTCCGGTTTCCGTTCCGGAACATCGATATTGAAAAAGCGGCGCAAATCCAAAACCGAAATAATATCACCGCGCAGATTATAGACGCCTAAAACAAACGGCGACGCATTCGGAACATAAGTAAACCGGCCGGCTTTCGCAATTTCTTTTACTTTCATAATATCTATTGCGTAATCCTTTCCGGCGAGAGAAAACGTTACCATTTTAAAATCTATTGCAGCAAGATGCTCTTTTCGTTCTTCGGACGGATCCTCCGCAAGAGGCTGCATTTGCTCCGTTATGTTCTCAGTAACATCCATATTTACACCTCTTCAGTAAACAACGCTGCCCGTTCCTGCCGTTCAGTCAACTCTTGTTTTACGCCCAATTCAAGCAGCTGGGTAACATCTATAATCAATGATACAGATCCATCACCTAAAATAGACGCGCCGGCGATTCCCGGAGAATTAGTGAACTGATCGCGCAGCGGCTTGATAACTACATCTTCCTCTCCAATAAGCGCATCAACCATGACGCCTATTTTTTTGTCTGTCGTTCCGACAATGACAATAAAATTATATTCCGATGATTCGACGTTCTTTATGCCGAACAAGCGGCTCAGCCGCAAAACGCTGATAACTTCGTTCCGCACATTCAGAACTTCGTAATTATCTATTGTATTTATTTCATCAGCTTTGACACGGTGGCTCTCAATGACAGAAGCAATCGGAATCGAATACACTTCCGTTCCGACACGGACAAGCAGTCCCTGAATAATAGCAAGCGTAAGCGGCAGCCGTATGCTGAATTTCGTGCCTTTTCCCTGTTCCGAACTGACAGTTACCGTTCCGTTCAGTTTATCAATCTGCGTTTTTACAACATCAAGTCCGACACCGCGTCCCGAAACATTTGTTATTTTATCCGCAGTCGAAAATCCCGCATGGAATATAAGCTGAAAAGCTTCCTGATCGGAAATAATTTTACTGGGATGAATCAATTCCCGATCGATTGCCTTTTGCCTGACTTTTGCTACATCGATTCCTTTGCCGTCGTCGACAATGTCGATAACAATCATATTGCCTTCATTGCTTGCTTTCAGCAGCAGCGTGCCTTCTTCCTGCTTGCCGGCAGCCAAACGATTCGCAGCAGATTCGATGCCGTGATCCACTGAATTGCGCACACAGTGCATGATAGGATCCAGCAAATCTTCTACAACGGATTTATCCAGTTCCGTATCTTCACCTTCGATGACCAAATTGATTTTCTTATCGAGATCGCGGGAAAGATCGCGCACGACACGCGGGAAACGGCTGAAAATCTGGCTTATCGGAACCATACGGATTTTCATCACGCCTTCCTGCAGTTCGCCGGCAATGCGTCCGAGATTCTGCGTCGAAGAACGGAATTTTGCCGTAACATTTTTAAACGCCGCGTCAAAATTATCAAACGCCGAATAAATATCACCGAATTCCGTATTTATCTGCGTTTTAATATCTTTCATGACGGCACCGTTTTGAATCTGTTCGAGATATGACGGGATTTGCTCAAAAAGACGGCGCACTTTTTCTTTATAAGATGTTTCGGAATTTTGCAGCTGCGTTTGCAGATCATTGATTTGCAGCACGCACTGGTTGAAAGCAGCTTTTGTAATTACGGTTTCGCTGACAAGATTCAAAAGGTAATCGATGCGTTTTGAATCGACGCGAAGAACACTGCCTGCCGCAGCATGCCCCGTACCGGCGCTCTTTTTTGCAGGCTCCGCAGGCTTTGCACCTTTGTTTTGGGCGGCGGCGGATTCGGCAGGCTTATCTGTTTTCTGCGCGGGTACGGCAGCCGGTGTTTCCGGCGCGGCGGACGATTCCGGCTGAGCTGCAGGAACCGGTTCCGTTTTTGCGGCCGATGCAGCAGGCTGCGCAGGCGTGTCCTGCTCGGAAACATCTACGCGCTGTGCATCGGAACACAATGTTACATCCGTAAGAAACGAAGCATCTTCCAGTTCGTCGGCAGAAGCAGAACTGGCTATATAATATACGACCTGCGGCTGAAATTCGTCTTCATACAGCACATCGAAATCGGGAATTGTCTTTAAAACGCTTCCTTTTTCTTTCAATGCGGCGAAAACCTGAATCCCGCCGACGGAATTCATCAGGTTCGATTCATCAAACAGAACAGTAACGCCCCACAATTCCTGCCCCGCAGGACACGCCTGTTTTAATTCAAGTATTTCATATTCCGACATAAGAGAAGCAGGCGGCGCTATCTGCACTGCTCCTGCAGAAGAAGCAGCCGGCTGTGCATTTTGAACCGGCGGGGGCGGAGCGGCAGGCGCTGACGGGCGGGGCGCAGATGCCGGCGCTTTTTTCTTTTTATCGGTTTTTTCAGGAATAAAAGAACGAAGCTTTTCTTTCAGCGGTTCGACGTCTTCCTGATATATGCTTCCCTGCGCACGCGATTCCAGCATCGCTTTAATTACGTCGATTGCGGAAAGCAGAACGTCTACGACAGATTCGTTTACCGCAAGAATGCCGGAACGCAGCGCATCCAGCAAATCTTCTACAATATGAGTAAAACCGGACAGTTCATTCATTTCGACTGTCGCGGAACCGCCTTTCAGCGTATGCGCAGCACGGAAAATCTCATCGATTGCTTCATGATTCGCCGGATCATTCTCAATGACAAGTATGTTACTTTCCAGATTTTCAACTTGCTGTTCAGCTTCACTGAAAAAGTCTTTTAGCAATTCTTCGTTATTCGCATCAAGATAATCACTCATATTATACTATTTTAACAGCTAAAAGAGATAAGTCAAGCAGGAAAACCGACAATCGTTGTTTTTTCGCGGCAGAAACTTTGCGCAATAAAAGACAGTTGTCTTTTGCGGCGATTTTGCTAATAATCTAATGGATTGCTGCCGATATTTATAAGCGGATAATACTATTCTGGAGTTCAAATGCCTATGAGTTTTTTGCCGCATTCAATGAAAATACATATTCAGCGCATTGCCGGCACGCTGCTGATTGCATGCAGTGCCGCTTTGCATGCCGTGCCGCATTTCAGCGGACTGACAGGCGGAGGGCTTGCCGTAATTCCGAAATCGGAAGAAGATACAGCGGATTTTTCGGTAACGGCGTTTTTTTCCGGGCAATTCGATTTCACGAAAAATCTTATATTCAGAACACAAATGAATATCAAAACCGAAAATATTTTCGGAAGCAATTTATTCGAGGATACGCCTTCTCTTTTCAAACTTGAGGAAGCATCGCTGACTTATCAGGGAACCGCCGGCACGATATCGCATTATATCACTGCGTTTTTAGGCTGCATCGATCCGATCGGCTCCGATATTTTTCTGCGGCGCATGTTCGGTGTGCCGGCATTTGCTTCGAAACTGACGGAACCGGTGCGCAATTTGTACGCAGCGGGAATATATCCGCTGTCCGGCGCCGGACTGGCGTACACAATGAAAATGCCCGCAAATGTAACCGCAGGAGCGTACATTTACTACAACAAAAATACGCAGACGGAACAAGATTCCGCCGCGTCCGCAAACCCCACGAATCCCTTGTCCGATGATGCAGCGGCAGACGGAACGGAAGAAAGCGACGCGGACAGAAGCCTGAATTTCGATTTGCGCTTCGGCGGCGCCTGGAACTATTTTCTTGTCGATGCGGCAGCGGGTTTTTCGATGGCACTCGAAAAAAAAGACAGCGCAGGGGAAGATGTGATACTTATCATCAAAGAAGCCGATTTTCACGCAGGCGCTTCGTTCTTTTTCGGCAGCAGGCATACTGTATCGATGCTTTTGCAGGCAGGAATAACAAAACTTCACATAAATCCGTCAGAAGAAAGCGATGAAGAAATAATTTCACTTAAAAACGTATATTTTTTGATTGAACCGCGTTTTGCTTCGAATAATCTGTGTTTTTCGATGACATTATTCAATATTCCCGACGAATGCATGAAAGATTTGTCTTATATATCAAATTCGCTCGGCGTGGACGTTTCGCTTTATTCGAATAATTTAACAATCGGCAGCAGAAACGCGCAAATAGGAACGCACGCAATACTGTCGCTGCCGGGGATAGACGATTTTACCGATTTTTCGGTGCGGATAGCTCCTTTTATGTGGATAATTCTCGGCAGCGGAAAACTGGACGCCTGCATAAAATCGGATATTCTGGAATACACTTCTTTTGATAATTTTCTGAAACATACCGAATTATCGATATCGTATAAGGTTCAAATATGAGCATATCTCCGCTGAGAAAAATTATCGTTTTTTTTCTCGCAGCGGGAATCGGCATGTATCCGGCATTCTGTCTTGAATTCCAAGCAATCGGACACTTTGACAATTATCGGGGAAACAAAGCCGGCATTTCGGTTTTTCTTTCGGAACGCCTCGGCGGCATTTGGCGCATAAACGCGGATGTAAAATACGAGAACGGCGGACAATATACGGCAGCGTGCACCGCGGAAGCACAGGGCAGCGTTGTCAGTGCGGAAAGCGGAATTATATACCGCATAAAACCGGCGGATGTTCTGCCGGGAATGCTTCTCAGATGCGATTTGAACATTTTTCCGGCGTTTGCATTGACATCGAAATTGATAATCGGCGGTTCTCCCGACAACTTGAAAACAATAAAACTGCTTGACATCGAAAGCGGTTTTATTGTCAATTCGAAAAATTCCCGCACAAAAATCGCATACAATTACTGCCGTGAAACGGAAAACAGCAGCGTGTACAGCCGCAATAAAATTATTTTCGACGTTTTATGTTTCGACAGCGCCACACCGTTTAGAATGGGACTGACAGCCGTTTTTTCGCATCGGCAGGAACAGAACCGCCGGCAGGATTTCGACATAACGCTGGAAACCGGAACCAAAATCGAGTATCTTGCTTCCGGCAAAAAAAGGCTGTATTTCATTCAAGCCGGCACATTGATTTCGACAAATAAATACACGGAATACCCGCTTTCTTTTTCATGCGGCGCGGGCGTAAAATTCTTTATCGAATAACAAATGATTCCAAGCGTTTTACGGCTTCGATAATGTTTTCGCGGTGCCCGAACGCGCTGAAACGGATGCAGCTCTCGCCGCCGGCGCCGAATCCGGAACCGGGCGTTGTAATGACATGGCACTGCGAAAGCAATTCGTCAAACAGTTCCCAGCTTTTTTTCCCCGGAAAGCGCGCCCATACATACGGAGCGTTTTTTCCGCCGTACACATTGACGCCTGCGGCGCGGAAATTATCGGCGCACAACGCCTTGCATATAATTGCCGCGTTTTCCAAATAATAATCCGTAAGCTGCCGCGTTTCCTCAATGCCTTGTTCATCCAAAGCCGCAAGACCGCCCGCCTGGGCAATGTTCGAGGCGCCGTTGAAAAACGTGTTTGTCAGGCGCGCCCAGGAATCGGCAACGGATGAACCGTCGGAAAAGGTTAATTCCCGCGGAACAACAGACCAGCCGAGACGGACGCCGGTAAAACCGACAGGTTTTGAAAACGAATTGATTTCCACAGCGCATCGGCGGCTGCCTTCTATTTCGAAAATCGATTTCGGCAGATCGGGCTCTCTGATATACGCCGAATACGCGGCATCGAAAATAATAAGCGAATCCGTGCGCACCGCGGCGCGGACAAGTTCTTCCAGCTGCTCGCGGGAAGCGGCGGCGCCGGTCGGATTATTCGGCGAACAAAAATAAATCAGAGAATGTTTCTGCAGTACCGACAAATCGGGGAAAAAATCGTTTTCCGGCAGACAGGGAAGATATGTAATGCCGTCATATCCGGAAATATCCTGCCGAAAACAGCCGGTTGCGCCGACCATAACCGAACCGTCCACATACACAGGGTATGCGGGATCCTGAATTGCCGGACGTACATTCGCCCCGAACAGCTGCTGCATGCGGCCGACATCGCATTTTGCGCCGTCCGATACAAAAACTTCTTCCGCGGCAATTTTTCCGCTATACAGCACGCGGGCAATTTTTTCGCGGAGTTCCGGAAAGCCGGCGCTGTCATCGCCGTAACCGCTGTAGCCTTCTTTTGTGCCGAGCTGCCGCACATATTGTTCCATTTCGGCGGCAATATGCGGCGTCAGCGGTTCTGTCGTATTGCCGATGCTCAAGCTGATAACTTTTGCTTCGGGGTGTTCCGCGGCAAAGCGGCGGCGGCGTTTTGCGATTTCGGGAAACAAATATCCGGCGGAAACTTTTGCCATATTTTCATTTTTATCTATCATAATATACTCCTAACAAACGAGCCGATTATACACCTTTGCCCGTTCTGTGAAAAGCAATATACGCGCTGCCGCCGCAAAAAAATCTTATTCCGCAGTCGTATCCGCGTCCCGGTCGGGCAGCAATACCGCGGCAGCGGACTGAAACGCTTCATCCGGCAGGCCTTTTTTCAAGTACGCACTGATAAGGGAACGCAGTTCAGGCGGAAACGCGTTCCAGTATTTCGGAAGCCATTCGCCGCCGAACGCATTTCTGAGCGCGCGGTCTTCTTCCGGAGCAAGCGTTCCAAGACTGTAATTTATAAAAGCGGCAACCATTTCGCGCATAGCGGCAACAGGGAAACCGTTTACCTTGCCGTCACGGACAAGCGATCGTCCTTCCCGCAAGGCGGAAGCTGCTTCCGACTTTTTGGCGGCGAATACATCGGGCACCATCTGCGAAACAATATATTCCACTTCATCTGCTGCCAAATTCGGAGATTCTTTGCGCACAAGATTCCGCGCCATATCACGGATAGATTCCGACAAGCCGCCGATGCTTGCCGCTATGGAATTATTGACAATTTTCGAAACGTCTTTTGCAAACTGAAACGGTGTGCCGCCCGCGGACATATCGGCACGCCGCCTTTTCACTGCGGCTTCGACTGCGTCTAATTCTTTGGGACTGCACCGATTCAAAATATAATCGAGCACTGACATCATTTCAGATTCAGCCACGGCAAACTTCCTTTTGTTACTTGATAGCGATTGTAGCAGGTATTATACTGTTTGTCATGCACATCACCCTCACAGGAACAGGCACAAGCCACGGCGTTCCGGTTATCGGTTGTTCCTGCGCCGTCTGCAAGTCAAGCGATCCCCGCGACAAACGGCTGCGCTCAAGCGCCTGGATCACCGATGATGACGGAACGTCCGTTGTCATTGATATAGGGCCGGAATTCCGCATACAGGCGCTGAAATTCGGCATAACAAAACTCGACGCGCTGCTCATAACGCACAGCCATGCCGATCACCTGCACGGGCTCGACGATGTACGCGTTTTTTCGCATGCGTGCCGCGAAAAAGATTTTCGGCAGCAAAAGCCGCCGCTGCCGGTTTACGCAAACGAACAAGCAGCCGCAGATATACGAGAACGTTTCCCGTATATATTTAAAAAGTCCCATAGCGAAAACGGAAGGCCGCAGATCACGCTTGCCGCCGCGGAACAATATTCTGCGGAAAATCCGCTTGTCGTCGGCTCTTTGTCGTTTGTTCCGGTTCCGGTCATGCACGGAGCGCTCGAATGCTGCGGCTGGATTATCAACGGCACCGCCGCCTACATTACAGACTGCAGCGGCATCGGCGAAGCATCACTGCAAATGCTCAAAGGAATACGCTGCTTTATTATAGACGCGCTCCGAGCCAAACCGCATCCGACGCACTGCTCGTTTGACGAAGCATGCAGATACGCGGCGGAAATCGACGCGGAACAGACTTTTATCACGCACATCTGCCACGATACGCATCACAATGAAATAAATGCGTATCTTGCGAAAAAACGGAATGACTTGAAAATCCGCGGATCGCTGGAAGCCGCATACGACGGACTTTCGCTGGAATTCTGAAAAACGCGTTCGTTTATCGTTTGTTTCTGCGGATGAAATTTTCGGCAAGATACGCGTTTGTTCACAAACTTCTGCAAACGGCTTTTATTTCTTCCAAGACAGCAAGCGTTTTCAGTCCACTTTCCAGCGAAGAGCGCAGCGGACACGCGCCGTCGAGAAAATCAACCGCATGCTGTGTCATATTCGCGAAATATCCCGTCTTTTTCGGAATCTTTGTTTTTACCAGCGCGAGAGAATAAAAGCCGCTGTATAATTTCGATTTTTTTCTCAAAAACAGCCGCGCATAGCCGTTGCCGATTTGTATCCGCCCTTCGGTACCGTGAATATCGATATCGAATCCGAAATACTTGCTGCGTCCGGAAAACGAAAACTGCACGGCCGGACACTGCGGCACGCTGTAGGAAACCTGAATATTTCTGACGTTTCCCGAAGAATCGCTGTGAATGCCGAAAACAGCGGGATTTGCAAATTCCGCGTCAAGCAGATAGCGCACGGTATCGACAAGATGCGTTCCGTCATGCAGCAGGCTGTATAAACCGGTTTTTTCTTCTGCGGCGGAATAAACCCGCAAGCCCGACCACAGCGAAGCGGCGGCCGTCTGAATATCGCCTATTTTTGCAAGCCATTGCTTTGCAAGCGCATAATCGGCAGCAAAGCGGCGCTCGTGATTGACGAGTACCGGAATATCATAAGATTCTGCAATGCGGCGGATTTCCGTGCCTTCCGCCGCAGAAAGCGCAACGGGTTTTTCGAGAATTATAAGCCGCGGACGGCAGCGCGCCGCATCACGGAAAACCGAAAGATGCGAGTCTTCGTTCACTGCCACGGCGATAATATCGGGATGTTCCTGCCGTGCAAGCTCCGAAGCGGAATCATATAACGCCGCGTTTTTGTGTTTTCTGCCCCAGTCCTCAAGACTTTCTTTGCGGATATCGCAGGCGGCAATAAGACGGATTCTGTGGTTTGCATCGAACGCCGCCGTATGAGAAGCCGGCTGTTCGCGTTTTTTGTCAAAGGCAAGCGTATATCCTATGCGCCCCGTGCCGACAAGCGCCGCCGTATATACGGGCTTTTCAAAATCTTTCATGCATGCATTATCGCATTATACCGTAAATAAATCTATCTGCTCCCCGATTTCGCCGACAGCGGCGCGGACTTTTTCCGACAAAACGGACAAAGCGCTTTCCGATTCCGTGATTTCAGCCGCAGCGGCAGACATTTCGCGCATACTGTTTCCGATTTGCAGCGTCGAATTTTGCAGCCGCCGGATTTCGCCCAAAATGGTTTCATTGCCGGCAGACATTTCCGACGACGACATGCGCACTTCCGCGGTGCTGTCGTTCATAATTCGCAGCGCCTGAAAAATCTGGCGGGAACCTTCCTGCTGTTCCGCCATTGCCTGTTTTATCTGCCTGACAAGCTGATCGGTGGAATGAATGCGGCTCGATACGGAACCGAAAGAGGCTTCCAGTTCTTTCGACGCGGAAACGACGGACGCAATCGACGTCATTATTTTTTCCAGCTCCGCGCCGATAGAACGCGATTGTTCGGAAGAGGTTTCCGACAATTTTCTGATTTCATCGGCGACAACGGAAAAGCCTTTTCCCGCTTCGCCGGCATGGGCGGCTTCAATGGCGGCGTTCATCGCCAGCATATTTGTCTGGCTTGCAATATTCGCAATGGCGGCATTCGCTTCCTGAAGCATTTCCGACTGAGAAGCGATGACGGCGACAGTATCGCTGACAACCGTTTGTTTTTGAGCGCCGGCAGCCGCATCGGTTTCAAGCAGTCCGAATTCATCCGACATTTTTACGACAGACGTGTTTACGGCAGTGATATTTCCTATCATCTGCTCCACAGCCGCGGACGCCTGCGTTACGCCGGACGACTGGTTTTCGATCATTTTTTCAAGCGACACGATATTCTGCGCAATTTCCGTTACCGCGCCGGATGTGCTTTCGACAATGGCGGACTGTTCTTGCACATGACTGCCGACATTTTCCATATTCGAAACGATTCCGTCGATTGCGCCGGATGCGTGCCGAACGCCGTCCCGCAATTCCGCATCTATTTTTATCAAATTATCTTTTGATTTTTTTACCGACGCAATAATGCCGCGAAGCTTTGCGACAAACGTATTGAATCCGGCAACCAGCCTGCCGATTTCGTCATTCCGCCGAACGGCGATAGACGTTGTTAAATCGGCGGCTCCGGCGGCGATTTTGTTTATCGATTCTTCGACGGCAAGCAGTGGTTTTGTAATTCTGCCGATCAGAAAAACACAGCACAAAAAAATAGCCGCCGCCGCACATATACTCGCGGCAAGAATACACAAACGCATTCTGCAGGCAATAGCCTGAACCTGCGCCTCAGGGATAAAAATGCACAATGACCATCCGCAGGTATCGGGAATCGGCGCAAATACGGCGCGGTAGCGCATCTTCTGCGGATCGGTTATCGTGCCGGAACCTTTTTCACCGGCAGTCATGAGCGAAGTCAATTCTTCCAATCCGCGGTACCCGAAAGACGACGATTCCGCGAAATTAACTTTCATCACCAGCTCTTTTTGGTAATGAGTTATGACGGCGCCGTTGCCGTCAACAATGAACGCGCGGCCGCTGCCGAGTTTTATGTCATCGGAAATTTTTTGCAGCATATCGATAGAAACAGCGCCGCCGAAAAAACCGAATGTCTTTCCGCCTGCATCTTTTGCGGCGCAGACAACGTGGAACACGGTCTTTTTGTTTATTCGGGACAAAACGGGATTCCCGACAAACACATTTTTTCCCTCTTTCATTACGGCGGAAAAATACGGTCTGTCCGATACAAAAACTCCGTTTTTATCCGGCAAATGCGTCAGCCCGTCTTCTCCGCAGAAAAACACATATTCAAACGCGGAATGTATCGAATCTTCCTGCCGGCGAAACCAAGTTAAAACCTCTTCGGAACTGCCTGTTTTGACAGCCGCGGATTCCGCAAGCCGGCGCAGTTCGCTGCGGGAATTTTCAAGCCATTTGCCTATTTCCGCGGCACGGGCAGACGCAACTTGAATGCCCAGCGACGTATACAGCGAAGCGACCGAACCGCCCGCCATTCTTACAACCAGCGTATTTTGAACAGCCGACAGCAAAACAATGACCGTGCATATCACCGCCGCAAAGCGCCGCGCAATGCGCAATCGTTTTTCCGATATTTTCATAAAAACTCTCCACAAAACTATAATTATAGCTTTGCGTGCATGCCGCGTCCAGAAAAGCCGCAGTCCTTTGCCAAGAGTATGCTGTCATTCAATAAATCTGTTTACGATTAGCCCGAAAAAACACTGAAAAACAATAACAGCACAGCCGAGCAGCCGCACGGAATCGGAGAAAAATGTTTTTTCGATAAGAAAGCAGGCAAAACAGCCGAAAGTACGGCTGTCCGCGGATTTTTCAGCAGATTGCCCCGCCGGTGATTTTCACGACGGAATCCGTATTATCGGAAGCTTGTTCATCTGCGGCGGAGGATTCGAAAAAAGAAAGCGACTCCACACAGACGCTGGTATCGGGCGTTCCCGTATACGAATTTCTGGAAATAAAAAGTTCCGCCGAAGAAAGCGGCGTGTTCCATTTTATTTTATTGAAAACATTCCACAGCGCTGTTTCCGCGAACGGGCAGTCAAATCCGAGCTTTACATTGATATAAGCAACAGGAGAAGGGATTTTATTCGAAACCGGCAGTACAAGAGCATAAATCGCTTCGCAAACTTCTTCTTCATTCATGGAAACAATTTTACAACAGCTCCGCAGCCGCTGCAAGCCCTCTGCGCAAAAAAATATCGGCAAGCAGCGCAGGACAAATCGAATCAGCGCGGCTGTCTTACATTCCGCAGCGCGAAACAGCGTTCAGCGGAAGCCTTGAGGAAAAATTGCGCTTTGACTGCACGGCGTAATACGCGCACAGCAAAACCGATGTTGTTATCCAAGTGATAGGATAACTCGCAAGCACCGTCAGTATGTCTTTGCGCAGCGGAACGGCAGCCGCAATCCAGACAAGCCGCAGAACACAAATGCCGCCGCATGTCATCAGCATGGGAACAATTGTTTTTCCGCATCCTCTGAGCGCACCCGAAAGTATTTCGACGCAAATATACGTGATGAATGTCGGCACAATGAATCGGATAACCGAAACGCCGCACTCCACAACGGCGGCATCGCCTGAAAACATTTTGAGAATGGCAGGCGCATATATATAGAAAAAAACCGATATAAGCACAGCAGCAACCGCCGACATGCCGAGCGTTTCCCACATGCTTTTTTTTACGCGGTCGATTTTTCCCGCGCCGTAATTCTGCCCCGCGAATGTTGTTATCGCTATTCCGAACGAATTTATCGTCATCCAGAACATCGCGTCGACTCTGCTTTCCGCCGCGCAGGCAGCAATTGTTACCGTGCCGAACATATTGATTGCCGACTGGATTATGATATTCGAAATATTATACATAGATGACTGAAGCCCGCCGGGAAGACCGATTTTGAGCATCTGGTGCAGCAGGCGCGGCGTTACGGAAATTTTTCGTATTTCCAGCCGGTATGATTCATGAGAACGCATCATGCAGGCGCATACAAGAATCATGCTGACTGTCTGCGACAGCACAGTCGCCCAGGCGGCGCCGGCAATGCCGAAACGGAAGCATCCGACAAACAGCAGATCCAAAAGCACGTTTACGGCGCAGGAAACAATCAGAAAATAGAGCGGACGCCGCGAGTCGCCGACCGCACGGAGAATTCCCGCGCCCATATTGTACACAATTTGCGGCAAAATCCCCGCAAAAAATATCGTAAGATACAGCGAAGCCTGATAAATTATTTCGTTCGGCGTTTTCATTTTCCGCAAAATCAGCGGAGAAAACAGAACGCCCGCAATTGTTATCAAAATCCCGCAGGCAACGGACAGTGCAACAGCCGTATGCACCGCGTCCGAAACATCGCGCGTCTTTTTTGCGCCGAAAAACTGCGATATGATGACCGTCGCGCCGGAAGAAAGCCCGACAAAAAATCCGACGAGAAGATTGATGACAGACGCCGTACAGCCGCCCACGGAAGCAAGCGCTTCTTTTCCCAAAAACCTGCCGACAATAATAGCATCCGAAGTATTATATATTTGCTGAAAAAACGTCCCCAAAAGTATCGGAAAAAAGAACGCCAGCAATTGTTTCCAAATAACGCCTTCCGTTACGCGGGTGTCCAAACGACTGCTCATATCATAAAAGCATATTGCCGATTTGATAAAAAATCAAGCAACGATTAAAACGGCTGCACGCTTGTGCGGGTTTTCACTGCGGAACTCGGCGCCGCCGCAAACGCCCCTGCCCTGCCGGCAGGGAATGTGTGCGGCGTTACGCACAGTACGCTGTGCTACTGTCGCACAACATACTGTGCGTTTCCCGCGATGTTACTCTTTGGAATAAGTTATAGTAATACCGTCGGGAAAGCTATTAGATTTTTTTTCAACTAGTTCCCACTGCTCTTGCGTGCCGAGATAAATAACCTCTTTCAAGCTAGTGCAGTCCTTGAATGCACTTTCTCCGATTGTCTTTATGCTCTTAGGAATCGTTACGGATGCAAGACCCTTGCAGTTCTTAAACGCTTTCTCCCCGATGTCCGTTACTCCGTTTTCTATCGTTACGCTCTTCAGTTCGGGACGATCTCTGAATGACTCGGCGATAATTGCTTTTGCGCTTGCGGGAATTTCAAGGTTTTCGTTCAGTACGAAATTTCCGGCTTCTCCCGTGAAAAGACGCTGGAATCTATATGAGGTATTTGGGATCTTCGTGCTTTCACTGTTTTTGATTGTTTCGAGAGTAAGCTTTCCGATTACTGTTTCGTCCTGCGTGTTATTGTTGTCAAAGCGCAGCCAAGTTCCGCTCAGTCCGTTTACTGCGGTAAGCTTATCGCAGTCGCGGAATACATCGTTTTTGATCAGCGTTACGGAATCGGGAATCGTCAATCTTGTCAGTTCGGCGCAGCCGTAGAACGCATTGCCTTCAATGCTTATTATGCCGTCGGCGACTTCGGATAGATCAACATTTCCTTTTGCGGACGGATAGGCAATCAACTTCTCTTTGTTTGTATTTGTTTCTGTATTTTTTCTATACAGAATGCCGTTCTCGGCGAAATGTATGGGATTTTCAGAATCAACCGTTATGTTTGTAAGATTGACGCAGCCGTAGAACATATTTGTGAAACTACTGCTATTCGCTTTCTTGGGAATATTGATGCTCTTCAATCCCGTGCAGTTTCCGAATGCACCGAAGCCGATTGTTTCCACGCTGCCGGGGATTGTTACGCTCGTCAAAGCGGTACAGCTCCGGAACGCATATTTTCCGATGCTCGTTACGCCATCAGAGATTGTTACGGCGGTCAAACCGGTGCAGCCGCTGAATGCATTTTCGCCGATTTCCGTTACGGTGTCGGGAATCGGTACGGCGCCGTTCGCGTACAAAGCTTGAGTCAGTACGCCGTTTTTGATTATCAGTGCGCAGTTATCCATAACTACGGCACCTTCAATATCTTCGGGATTTTCATCGGAAATACGACTGAAGCTGTATGTGTCGTTTCTTTCCCTGATTATATCGAGGGTAAGTTTGCCGATTTTTTCGTATCCGTCGGCGGCGGTGATGAATTGATTCCAGATTCCATCCAGTCCGTTTACAGTCTTGAGCTTATCGCAGCCGAGGAACACATTTTTGTTGATTATTTTTATGCCGTTAAGCGTTACGCTTGTCAGTTCGGTGCAGCCGCGGAATGCGTTTCTGCCGATTTCCGTTATGCCGTCGGGGATCGTAATATCTCCTTTCGCGGACGGCCAGGCACGTATTCTCGTTCCTTTCTCATCAAGAAGTATTGCTTCGTCGGCAGCACAGCCGGAATATCCGCCGCAGCCCTCGGCTACCGTAAATCTTGCGAGCTTCGTACAGCCGAAGAATACGCCGCTGACACCGGTTGTTATGCTCTTGGGAATCGATACATGCTCCAGCCCTGTGCAGCCGTAAAATGCATACCATTTTATCCTCTCTACGCCCTCCGGAATTGTTATGTCCGTCAAGGCGGTGCAGCCGCGGAATGCGTTGTCGCTGATTATTGTTACTGTGGAAGGAATTTTGCCGCCGAGGTTGACATTGCCCGATGCGGAGGGATAGGCGATTAATCTTGTTTTGTTTTTATCATACAGAATGCCGTCTTGAGCGCAATAATTGGGGTTATCAGAGGCAACCGTGATGCTTGCGAGGCTCGTGCAGCCGGCAAACGGATTGTCGTCTACTTCCGTTAAGACAGCCTGCTGTGTTCCGATTTTCGTTACGTCTGCGGAAATCGTTATGCTTGTCATTTTCGTGCAGTTTTCAAATGCGCCGTCTGCAATGCGCGTTATGCCGGCGGGAATCGTTATTTCGCCGACCGCCTTTTCGGGATTCCAGGCGTACAGTACGCCGTCTTTGGTTACCGCGCCGGTTACCTCGTCGACTGCCGCGCCGTCCGGTATATCCTTGCCGGTCAGGTAAGAGAGCTTGTCTTCATCTCCGTTGCCGGGGTCATTGCTGCATGACGTTAAGAATATACCCCCCCCACGAAGTCAGCAATAAAACGGCAAGCACTGCCGAAAGTTTTTTGCATTTTTTCATGTTGTTTCTCCTAAAAAATTTATTTAATTGGAGGAAAGACAACCCCTACTTGCGAGGCGGGGTTTTCTTTCCTCCAAACCAC
>JAMPCJ010000012.1 GCA_023666275.1 Treponema brennaborense
TTTCCGCACTTTCTTACAGCGCAGCTTAAAGACGGTATCGTTTTTTATTTTATCCCTCCCCTACACCACTTGTCAATACCCTATCCTACGCCGCCGCACTCACTTCATATCGGGCTTAATTCCGCCGGATAATTTATTTGCAGAAAACTTTACTGAGAAACAATATTATTGAAGATTACGAAAAGCAAATAAAATACAATTTTAAACCGATTATTTTTTTTCACCACAGACAACCGGAATAAAATGCACTATATAATCTATAAACGAAGCATAAGAAGCTATTAAGGAAAGCACGAACAGCACAGTGGCAGCAATCGGCAACGCAGAGCTGTTTACATCAATCGGAAGACTCAAGCGCTTTACCGTTTCTATTGCAATTGAAAATAATCCGGAAACAACATAAAGAACTGTTTTTGCTTTGCCGCCCATTCTTGCAGCAATGGCGATTCCTTTTTTTACGGCAATCATGCGTAAAAACATCATGGCAAATTCACGATACAATATAAGCGCAAGTATCCACACCGGCATATAACCGGCAGCAGCACAACAGCAAAATGTTGTGATATGCAATAAAATATCTGCAAACGGATCGTATAATTTCCCGAAATCACTTACTTCTTTGTTTTTTCTGGCAAAAAATCCATCAAGATAATCAGTAAATTCAGCGAAAGAAAGCACCAAAAGCAGTATGCACATTAAAACAGCTTCTATGTATCCGCCGAAAATCGACGGTATAAAAAAAAGGGCAAGCACTATCGGAGCAGCCGCAATCCGTATCGTCGTAAACAAATTCGAAGTTTTCATAAAATAAATCTCTTTCTTTCTCACTTTTTTGTCAAGCGACAAAAAAACGAATATTTCCCGGAATTTTCAAACAGCGAAAAAACCGCTGCTGCTCGAACACACAGCTTGTACAGACCGCAATACTCGCCCGGATTTAAATAAAATCAGGCACATTCTTTAACAGTGCATTTTAAAAACAGATTTTCATTCCTGAAAATCAAAAAAGCAAATTCCTTACGGATAGGCTTTGAAATCCTGCACAACACTGATGCAGGATTCAATTTTTTTCCCCGGCATTTCCTGCCCCGCAAGCATTACGGCTTTTTCCACAAGGGCGGCAGAATCGGCGACACCCTGCAAAATAAGTTTTTCATTGTGTATAACAGCATGAAGAAAATTGATATTCAATTTATATTCAAAAACCAATTTATTGACAAGTTTTTGAGCATCAAGCATCTGCGCGATTTGCCGGCGACCGGCAGCTTCTAAATCCGGCGTAATGATTTCTTTGCATACCGTAGAGATAACGGTAGCAGCAAGCGGCACATCGACCAAACCGGTATTCAACACAAGATGATAATGGGAAGGTTCTTCATTGTTGATATTAAAAAAGCTTTTGTGAAAACCCTGCCTGTTCATATCACTTTCGGCAATGCGGGAACGAGCCTGTTTTTCCGTCCAATTAAATTCGTCCATTAAACGATGAATTCTGACATCATCAGCGGAAATGCATCGGATAGAAAAAAGACTTTTTACGTTTTCAAGAATAACAAATGCACCGCGGCCAATCAAAACGCAGTTGTCGGCAGCGGCAGCTTCAAGAACAGCTGTTTGAAGATAATCCAGATATTCATCACGATTCTTTGCAAGTGAGGCAAAAAAACCCGGTTTTTTTTCATCGTATTTTTTCAATTTTTCCGCAGAAAAACCTAATTCAACAATGCGTTTTTCAATTGTTTTCCGGTCTATAAATGTATAGCCGAGTTGCTGCGCCGCAGCTTCCGCAACTTCATCTCCCATTGCCGCCACTTGTCGTGATATAGTTACTACAGCCATACAGCCTCCCTTAACATTGCGCATTTTCTGTGCTATTATGTGGTTTGTAATTATATCATAAAAAACATTTTTTTGCAGTAGGAAAATATCACATTCATGGATGAAAAACATTTGACGCTGCAATGGCAGCAAAAATCACGAAAACCAATTTGCAAAACAAAAGTAATGACCGTTGTTGAACAACGCTGTATTGCACCGGACAACACCGAAGGCACCTATATTGTTATGGATGCCCCGGACTGGGTCGTTACTGTTCCCGTAATAGAACAAAACGGCGAAAAATTTTTTGTTATTGTAGAACAATGGCGGCATGGAACAAACGCCGTAAGCTTGGAATTTCCCGGCGGAGTTGTTGATAAAGGCGAAGCTCCGGAAAAAACCGCAGCGCGCGAACTTCTGGAAGAAACCGGATATAAAGCGGGAAACATTGAATTTCTCGGAAGCGTAAGTCCTAATCCCGCTATTATGGCAAATCGTGTCCATTTTTATGCGGCGACGCAATTGGAAAACACTTACTGCCGGCATCTTGATGCGGATGAATTTATACGTTTCATGCTTGTGCCCGAAACAGAAATATATGCTAAAATGGGCAAAGAACCGTATACACATGCACTTATGTGCGCTGCTTACGACATGTACCGAAGATTCAGCAAAAGTTTATAAAAAATTACAGGAGCGAATCATGGCAGAGGATTTTTCATTCGAAATCACGCAAAAACTGGGAACACTCGGTGAAAGCAAAGGCGGCTGGACGCTGGAATTAAATATGGTTTCCTGGAGCGGACGCGAACCAAAATATGATATACGCAGCTGGTCGCCCGATCATCAAAAAATGGGAAAAGGTGTTACCCTGACAAAAAAAGAATTGTCCGCTTTAAAAGCGATTCTTGAATCACTATAACAGCTGCTCATAACGTGCCGGCGCATCGCCGTTTTTTACCACGATAGAATATATGAGCATTTGCAGCAGAACCGTTTCCATATTCTGCGCACCGGATCTGAGCAATATATCAGTTTCTGCGAGCAGCATTAAAATGCAGGCGGTCTGCGCCGGATTCCAAATTCGCGCAGCTTTTTTATACTGAAGCTGCATTTTTTTTGATGAAAATCCGTTTATTTTTAAATCAAATTCCGACGGCAAGCCTTTTTCCGAAAGACGATGCCAAAATTGCAAATGGCGGAAACACCAGACAAGTCCTGCGATAAATTGCACGGCATTTGACTGCTTTGAACAACATATTTTTTGCAGAATAAGCAGGCTGTTCTCAAGCCGTTCCGCAGAAGATACATCCGCCGTCATAGCGGAAAAAAGCGAAAAAGGTGTTTCTTCTCTGTTATTCGCAAGAACATTTTCCACATCGTCTGCCGTAATTTCATGCCCTTTTTCAAACAGAACAAAAAAACGGGAACATTCCGCACGGAGCTCTTCTGTATTATTTTCAACAAAAGCGAGAATCAATTCTGCCGCATTGACTGTCAGCGAATAACCGTTCTTTTTGAAAAAATCACGAAGCCAAGATTCTTTGCGATTCTCGAACATTTCCCAGAATATTTTTTTGTTTTCTTTTGGTATGATGTTTTCAAGTTTTTTTTCAACAGATGTTTCTTCGGAAACAAGCACCAGCACCGAACCGTCCGCATAGGCACCGGATGCCTCCTGAGCCCAAGAAGCAATAGTTTCGATTTCGTCTTTTTTCTTTATCAGTTCCGCGTTCCGCAAAACAACAAATTTCGCAGCAGCAAACAAAGAACCGTTTCTCAGCAATGAAACAACTTCCTGCACGGAAATTTCCGAGGCATATAATACATAACTATCAAGCTGTCCGTATTTTTTTTCAGCGGCAGCTTTTATATTTGCCACAGCCTCATTGCGATCGCCTGCTTCCGGACCGGTGAAAAGATATAACAGCGCCGCCATCAAGATGCCCTAATGATATTTAAAAAGGTACCGAAGATTTTTACATTGCCGAAATACGGTTTGTATACGGAATTTTTCGATTGCGGCAGAATGCACGATGATTTCATTCTTCTTCAAATCTTTTTTCAAATAAATTGCATATAGCATCAACAGCGACTTGTTCGTCGGCGCCGCTAGCGCGCACAACCAAATTTGTATTATATCCCGCCGCCATAGTAATGACACCCATAATCGATTTTGCATTTACAACAATTTCATCTTTTGAAATAAGAATTTCTGACTGAAATTTATTCGCAGTCTGAGCAATCAATGCTGCCGGACGGGCATGAATTCCTGCTCGATTTCGCACTGTCAGAATTTTTTCAACCATACGCTTTCCCACTCTCCTTCCCGTTAATAATAGTCATCACTGCCGTAATAAACCGTTTGCATTTCATCTTTTTCAATCCATTTTAAAACATTTTGATTAAATTCTTTTGCGGAAAAATATCCCATGGATTTTAAACGTTCATTCATGGCTGCGGTTTCCACAATGATGGGCATGTTTCGTCCTGGCTTTACCGGAATTTCAAGCATCGGAATTTTTACGCCGAGCAAATCAACCGTGCACTGTATGGTTCCAAGTCGATCGTATACTTTATTGGAATTCCATTCTTCCATTTTAACGACGAGCTGAACTTCTTTCTGCTCCCTAATCGATCCGACTCCGTACAACTGCGCGATATTGATAACTCCAAGACCGCGGATTTCCATGTGATGATTTACTATTTTGCTTGCGCCCTGCCCCATAATTGCATTTCCATGCACACAGCGTATGTCAACGACATCATCCGCAACAAGACGGTGCCCGCGCTCGATAAGTTCAAGCGCTGTTTCGCTTTTGCCGACACCAGATTCGCCCATCAGAATGATGCCGATTCCATAGACATCAACTAAAACACCGTGGATTACTCTGTGCGGCGCAAAGATGCTTGAAAACACCCGCAACAATCTGCTCGACAATTCACTTGATTCAAGATCTGTCTGCAAAACCGGACAGCCGGCTTCATCCGCTATAGAAGAAAACTGTTCCGCAACTGCTAATCCGTGTGTAAAAATACAGCATGGAATTTGATACGTAAATAACTGACGGATAAATTCAAGCTTGTTTTCGTATATCAGTTTGTTCAAATACGCGACTTCGCCCCGCCCGAACAGCTGAACGCGCTGATGCGCGAATGATTCATAGAACCCGGACAATGCAAGCCCCGGACGGTTTAAATCCGGAACAGTAATTTCTCTGATTAACCCTTTTCTGCCGCTCAAACACCGGAGATTTAATGCATTGTGCCCTTTCAGATCCAAATCAAGAAGATCGAGTACTGTGAATTTTTTTTCCGTCGTCATAAAGCTACTATATCATGCAATATCAAATTTTTTCAATAAAAGCAGAAAACTCAGGCTGAATATTTCCGCAGAGAATACGCAAGCAATTGTTTTCTGCCAAATACTGCATACATCATTCAGAAATATATGCGTCAGTTTTTCTGCTGAATCTTATCTTTTTCCTTTTTGATTTTAAGATCAAGCATGTCCATCAATTTATTAAGCGCAGCTGCAAAATCATATTCATCTGCCGAAACATGGGCAGACGCTCCCCAACGAAAATTCACGGTTGCATCGAATATATATTTTTTATCCTCTTTTATTTTTAAAAGCAAATCAACGATTAAATCGTCCGCATATTTTATACGTTCCAGTTTTTTATCAACAAGACTTTGCTGATCTTTGTCAATTTCAAAACCGACTGCATTTGTTGTAATATTCATATAAGCCTCCTGCAAAAAATAACGCACGATAAATTCCGTGAAGCCGCCTGAAACAGCCGGCGCGCGGATTTTATTTTTTCTGCGTCTGTTTTCTAACATTTACAGTATAACATCGGGACGGATAAAAAGCAAAATTTATATGTAGAATCCAGAAGTTTTTACGATTTATTCCGGCGTCCGAAAGAAGAACTGATATTCAATTCAAGACGGTATTTTGCCACCGTTCTGCGTGCAATTTTTATTCCGCGCGCGGCAAGAATTTTTGACAGTTTTTCGTCGGAAAGTTCGGAACCTTCCTGCTGAATGATTTGACGCAATTCTTCTTTTATACTTTCTTTGGAACGCGCAGTTGATTCCGACAGTGAATTTTCCGAAGCAGAGCCGGAGGCAAATAACGGAGACTGTAAATTTCGGGCAGCGACCGAATTTGAAAAAAAATACCGTATTTCAAAAATGCCCCATTCGCATTGTACATATTTGCCATTCGCAATCCTTGAAACAGTCGCTTCATGTACGCCTATTTTATCGGCAATGTCTTTCATGCGGAGCGGCGCAAGGAATCGGGGTCCATGCTCAAAAAAAGACGCCTGAACGGCAAGAATTGCCCTGCATACTTTCAGCAGCGTTAGTTTTCTTTGTTCGACAGACGAAATAAACCATCGTGCATCTTTTACTGCATTCCGGACATATTTTGAAACAGCCGCCTCATTATGTCCGGCATTTTTTGTATTTTTATAGGCGGAAAAACTATCAGACAATTTAAGTTTCGGAATAATTCCTTGTATCAGTTCGGCAGTAAACAGAGCGCCGGTTTCTTCCGTTTCTTCTTTTGTGCACTTACGAACACGTACATCCGGTATAATGTATGCGGTTTCGGAAGACACAGAAAACCGGCGCGCCGGAAACGGATCAAGCGAACGGATAAAATTCAGCGCTTCGGAAACTTTTTTTTCCGACAGATCATTCAAAACAGCTGAATTACGGGCATCATGAGCGGCGGCTCCAGCAAGTTTTTTTGCCACAAGCGATGTCCTCGGTTTTTCCAATAAATACATATAATCCGATAAAATCACGAGAGCAAGCGGCGGCGGATTCTCATACTGCCGGGCTTGAATCAAAAGGCTTTCCCTGAGATCAACACAAGCAATGCCCGCAGGATCAAAAGAGTGTATCAGCCGCAGCATTCGATCAAGCTGCGCAGGAGTTTCTCCGGCGGCAAGCAGCATTTCCGGCGGCACGATATGAAAGCCGTATTTATCAAGATTCTGAATAATTTTTTTTCCGACACTGCGGTCTGCTTCCGGTATGCGGCTGACAGACAATTGAAACAATAAATGTTCTTGGAGCGATTCCCGCCGTTCGGGAATACTTTCAAGAAACGCTTGATATGTGTCGCTGTCGGAAAAAGACTGATTCTTATTTTTTGCCTGTACAGACGGAATTTCAAGGGAAAAATCTTTTTCGATTTCAAGCGCAGGATTTTTTTCGGCTTCTTCATAAATGCGTTCCCGCAGTTCGGCAATGGGCAATGCAAGCAAGTTGATTGACTGTATCATCTGCGGCGTCATTTTCATGCTCTGCTGCTGCTGCAATACCGGCATCAATCCTAAATCACTCAAAAACACACTCCTGTTTATATAATAACAATTCTATAGCTTTTTTTGAATTTATCCGCATCTCTGTTATTTGTTTTAAAGTATAGCATAAAATGCAGCGACTGCTGTATACTTAATATATGAACGCATTTAATACATACGGCATTGCCGTTCCGGAAATACTTTTGCCGGCAAAAAATATCGACTTGCAGGCATGGTCCGTTATTGCCTGCGACCAATACACGCAAGACAAAGATTATTGGAAACGTGCGGCAGATGCCGCAGCGGGAAAACCGTCTGCACTGAACATCATTCTGCCGGAAGTATATCTTAACTCTTCCGATAAACAGGAACGCATCAGCCGTATACAAAAAACAATGCGACAATATATCGACGCCGATATATTTCGGGAACCTTTCAAGGGATTTATATATGTGGAAAGAACGACCGAATACGGACGAAAACGCCGCGGTTTGATTGCCGCCGTTGATCTTGAAACATACGAATGGAAGCCGTTTTCAAAATCGCTGATACGCGCTACAGAAGCAACAATAACGGAACGCATTCCGCCGAGAATGGATATACGGCGGGGCGCAGCGCTGGAATCGCCGCATATCATGCTTTTGATAAATGATCCGGGGAAAACACTTATAGAAGCAACCGGCGAAGCAATCCATAAAGAAAACGCATTTCCCCTTTACGACACGGATTTGATGCTTGAATCCGGACATATTACCGGCTGGGCCGTGCAGACAAAAGAACAAATTGCTTTAATAGAAAATGCACTTGCCGATATTGCGCGCAGCAACACCGATAAAGACGGTTCCGCTTTTATGTTTGCCGTGGGAGACGGAAATCATTCTCTTGCAACCGCAAAAGCTGTCTGGGACGAATTTAAACAAAAAAACGGCGGAACTGAAAATGCGGCAGGACAAATAAGCATTCCCTGCGGACTTGAAAATCATAACGCGCGGTTTGCACTTGTGGAAATTGTAAATTTACACGACAGCGGTTTAACATTCGAACCTATTCATCGTGTTTTGTTTAACGTGAATCCTGCTGCGCTGATTGACAATCTATGTGAAAAACTTAACGGCACAGTTTCGTTATTCAGCAGCGCAGAAGAATTGAAAAAGGCAGTTCTTTCTTCAAAAGCTTCTTTTGGATTTGTTTATGCAGATTCTGATTCTTCTGACGATATAAAATTTGCCTGCCTTGAAACACAAAATACTGCTTTAGCAGTCAGCAGATTGCAGCCGGCGTTGGATGCATTTTTAGCTTCCGCACCGGCAGAGCATGTATGCAAAGACGGTGTATGCCGCATGGTAAATCCCGAACTCGACTACGTCCATGGAAGCGAAGAAGTTTTCCGGCTCGGCGGAAAAAACGGCGCAACAGGCATTTTGCTCCCGCCGATTGCAAAAGACTGTTTTTTCAGCACTATATCAGAAAACGGACCTTTGCCGCGCAAAAGCTTTTCAATGGGAGAAGCCAGCGAAAAACGTTTTTATCTGGAATGCCGAAAGTTATTTTAATTGATGCGATTGATATTTTCCGTCTTGATTCTTTCTGCTTTTTTTTATAAACTGGGAAATATGCCGGCGTGGTGGAATGGTAGACACGACAGACTCAAAATCTGTTGCGCGCGAGCGTGTAAGAGTTCAAGTCTCTTCGCCGGTAAAATAAAATCACATATTGCACATAGTTTTATTTTGCAGGCTCAGCTTTTTGACAGCAGCATTTTGTTTTTATTCCCGTTTTAAGCCGCTCGGCATAGGCGCTTCCATACAGATAATCCGCATATAGCTTCGGTTTTCTAAAAGCAAATATCAACGCCTCCTTCATTCCGCCGGAAAAAAACAGCTTCCTCTAAATCAATCTTGCGGATAGTGCGATTTCCGGACATATCTGCTATTGTACGGGCAAGTTTTATGCAGCTATGCACAGCCCGCGCCGAAAAATTATATTTTTGAATTTGCAAAGATAAATATTTTTGGCTTTCGCCGTCAATTTCGCAAAAACAAGAAATTTCTTCGGGCAAAAGACAACTGTTGCGTTTTCCTTGCCGTGCACGCTGAATTTCTACCGCACGGGCAATATCAATGCGTAATTGCCGGCTAGTTTTAACATCATGAGAATCGTTGTTTTTTTCATCGGGAAAATTTACCGGCACGCGTATGTCAATTCTATCCAGAAGCGGAGCCGAAAATTTTTTCCAATATTGCTCGACTGACCGCGCACTGCATACACAAACCTTGTTCTTCGATCCAAAGTTGCCGCACGGACACGGATTTGCCGCTATAAGCAGCTGAAAGTGCGCCGGATATATTGTATGCCGGCCGGCACGGCTGAGTGCAATTTTTTCGTTTTCGAGAGGCACACGAAGCGCCTGCAAAACAGATGTTCGGAATTCGGCAGCTTCGTCAAGGAAAAGAACCCCGTTATGGGCAAGAGAAATTTCACCGGGAAGGCAATGATTCCCGCCGCCGGTCATACCCTGCAAAGTCGCAGATTGATGCGGAATTCTAAACGGCGGACTGAAAAGAAGTTTTTTTCCATGAGGCATATTTCCGGCAAGACTGTGTATGCGTGTTACCGACTGCGCTTCGTCTGCCGTTAAATACGGCAGCAAAGAACGAAATCTTTGGAGCGCAAGAGTTTTTCCAGTGCCGGGCGCTCCGTAAGCAATAAGGTTATGACCTCCGGCAGCTGCAATTTGCAGACCTCGCACAAGTTCCGGCTGATTTTTCACATAGCAAAAATCTTCTTCCGGAGCAACAGGCGGGAAAAAAACAGTCCTTATATTTTCTTCTGCCAATTCCGCATTCTCCGGAAGCAAAAATGTTTTATGCATATCAGAAAGCACCGCAGCCCGACTGCATTGCCCTGCATCAGACAATGTTTCCGGAAGCGTGCTTAGCACGTGAAATGCTTCTTTAAGCGTATTTACCGGAAACACACAAATATCTCCGCCGGTACCTGCCGCTTCGCCGCCGTTTTCCGCAGGAACAATGCATACCGAAATATTATTTTCCACTGCTGTTGCCGCGGCAGCATGAACTCCGCGCACAGGACGAATTTTCCCGGAAAGTTCAAGTTCTCCCATGATTAAAACAGAAACAGCCGCATCGGGATTCGGGATATTATATTTCGCAGCAAGAACAGCCAGCGCAATTGCAAGATCGAATCCGGCGCCTTCTTTTTTCACATCAGCGGGTGAAAGGCTGATAAGGACGCGTTCCTGCGGAAAATCAAATCCGGAATTCCGAACCGCAGCTCTCATACGTTCTCTGGATTCTTTAACGGCATTGTCTGCAAGTCCGACAAGATCTATCGCAGGAATTCCTCTGCGCAAATCCACTTCCACAGTTACCAGCTCGCCTTCATACCCAAACGGAGAAAAACTTATTATTGTCATTCAGTCCCCGTAATCATAATAGACAGGACAGCAATAATTTTTTTGAATTTTTATGCAAATTCGACAGAAATATTTTTAATTAAAAAGCTATGAAAATTTTTCGATTTTAAACCGATACGAACTGCTTGAGATTATCTGTCCAAAAACGATCTTCTATTTTTTTTCCGCCAGCAGTGTATCCGATTTTGCGATCCGAACGAATATGCTCTCCGTGAAAATCGCTTCCCGCAGTGATAAAAAGTCCAAGCTTTTGCCCCAGAGTTTCAAGCCGCATGCAGTCTCCGACGCGTGCACCGGGATGCCATGCTTCAATTCCGGAAATTCCCGCTTCTTTCAGCGAAGAAAGAACACTTTCCATTTTTCCCCAAGAAACATATAATGAAAGCGGATGCGCAAGCACCGGCACTGCGCCGGAATTTCTGACAGCACAGACAGCTTCGGAAAGCCGCACGTTTTTTCGTTCCGCGTAATAAGGACGTCCTTTGCCTAAAAATTTATCGAATGCCTGCTGACGGTTCCGCACGATTTTTTTCTGCACAAGATATTCCGCAAAATGAGGGCGGCCGAGACATCCCGTTCCTGCCAGCGCAGAAACTTCTTCCCAGGAAACAGGCAAACCGTCTTTATTCATTTTTTCGATTATAAAACGATTCCGCGCATTTCTTCCTGCCTGAAGACATTGGATGCATTTTTCAAGTTCTTCCGAAACACGCCGAATTCCCAGCCCCAGCAAATGGAATTCTCCGGAAGTCCATTCGATACCGAGTTCTATTCCCGGAATAAATGTTGTTCCTGTCTGCGCGGCAGCGGCGGAAGCTTCCTGCAATCCGGCTACCGTGTCATGATCTGTCAGCGCCAGAACCGACACGCCGGATTTTGCCGCAAAATGCACAAGTTCGGAAGGAGAAAGTCCGCCGTCGGAAGCTTTGGAATGCGTATGCAAATCAACCATATTTAAAACAATAGCATAATTCTATTTTTTATGGTACTATTCATTTTGTATAAAAAGATCAGACTGCGTAATGAGGACATAATGCCTAAAATACTGCAATATACGAAAGGTTCGATTATTTATTTTTCCGGCGACAAAGATGAACGCATATATATTTTAAAAAAAGGCTCCGTTATTCTTTCCAGCGTTGATATTGAAACCAATGCTCCTGTTTCGGAACATATTAAGGAAGGAGAATTTTTCGGCGTAAAATCGGCAATGGGACATTTTCCGCGGGAAGAAACAGCAACCGTTATTACGGAATCCGTTGTTGTCGCAATGTCTGTTTCGGAATTCGAACATCTTTTCAGCACAAACAAACAGCTCATCATGAAAATGCTGAAAGTTTTTTCCAAACAGCTGCGGACAATTCACAGAAAGACAGAATCTATTCTGAACAGCAAAAAAGAAATAAATCAAGAATCCGGAATGTTTGCCGTAGCGCAAAGTTTCTTTGACGACGAACAATACGGTGCCTGCTGCGATGTATGCATAAAATGCATCACACGATTCCCGAAAGCGAAAAATAAAAATTCCGTGGAGAATTTATACAGAGAAGCAAAAAAACGATTCGATGCTTTAAGCGGCGAATCGCAAGCAGAAATGAATTTTAAAACGGATATTTCTTCTGCGGCGATTAAGCAATTTTCTCTTCCTGCATTCTCACGATTCGCAAAAAAATTTCAGGCAGGCTCCGTTATTATTTCCGAATATGAACCGGGAGATTGTTTTTATTTGATTCAGTCGGGACGGGTGCAGCTTGTCAAATGCGTAAACGGCACAAAGAAAAATCTTGATATTTTGAAACCGGGAGAATTTTTCGGCGAAATGGCAATCCTTGAAAATTCACCCAGATCGGCAACATGCATTGCAATCGATGCAGTGGAAGTTCTTGAATTCAGCAAGGAAAATTTCGAACTGCTTATCACCGGAAATCCGCAAATAGCGCTGATGCTTTTGAAACTGTTCTGCAAACGCATTTATGACCAAAAACGCAGATTCAGAATTCTCGGAATTCGCGACATACAAGCGCGCATCGCAGATGTTTTTCTTATGTTCGATGAATTGAATCCGGAGAATAATCCTAACGAAAGAAGCCGCCGCTTTGAATTAAATATTCAGGATATTTCCCACTGGGCAGGACTGCCAATCAATATCGTACAAGAAGAAATAAGCCGTTTTGAAGAAAAGCATAAAATCGAATTTTATAATAATCATATTATCATCGCAAATATTGCCGACATGAAACGCATCGTCGATTCGAAAATTCAGCAGCGCTTATAAAATCTAAACATCGGCAAATTGCCGCAAATGCCTGCCGACATAATGCTTTGTGCTTGAATCGCTTTTTTGATTGCTATAGAATATGCCGTTATGCAAAATCTCAATCCGCTGATTGTCCAAAGCGACAGAACATTGCTGCTCGATGTTCACGCGCCGCAAGCAGAAAATTGCCGCAGCGCGCTTATTCCGTTTGCGGAACTCGAACGTTCGCCGGAACATTTGCATACATATCGGATTTCCGCAATTTCTCTTTGGAACGCGGCAAGCGCCGGCTTTTCACCGGAACAAGTTATATCCGTTTTGGAAACATATTCCAGATACAATATCCCGCAGAATGTTGTCCGCTGGATTCAGGAAACCGCCGGACGATTCGGCAAACTCAGAATTGTTCCTGTTCCGGCGGAAATTCGCGCTTCGGCAGAAAGCGGACAAAATGCCAATCCGGCAGATTCAAATTCGACAGAAGAATATTTATTATTGATTGCAGAAACCGCAGCGGTGTTCCGTGAAATTTCCGCACATAAAATAATGAAAAAATATCTTATTCCTCTCGGCGGTGCACAATACGGCTCCGGCGCGTTTCTTTTCAAATTGACAGACCGCGGAACAATCAAGCAGGAATTGATAAGCATCGGCTGGCCGGTAAAAGACGAAGTTCCGCTGAAAGACGGGGAACCGCTTGATATTTCGTTCAGACAAAAAACAAAATCGGGCGCGGTTTTTTCCGTACGTTCATATCAGCTTGAAGCTGCAAAATCACTCGTCGGCAAGAAAGAAGCCGGTTCCGGATTCGGAACAATTGTTCTCCCGTGCGGTTCCGGAAAAACAATTGTCGGCATGGCAATAATGGAACTGCTGAAAACGAATACGCTGATACTCACCGTTAATATTTCGGCAGTGCATCAGTGGATAAACGAATTGCTTGACAAAACAACGCTGAATCCGGAACAAATCGGAGAATACAGCGGCGCAGAAAAAAATATCCGTCCGGTTACTGTGGCAACATATCAAATCTTAACCTGGCGGGCGGATAAAAACGGATCGTATCCGCATTTTCAATTGTTCCGAGAACATCCGTGGGGGCTTATCATTTACGATGAAGTTCACTTGCTGCCCGCGCCGGTGTTCCGTGTTACCGCGGAACTGCAGGCAGTGCGGCGCGCAGGACTGACTGCAACTCTTGTACGGGAAGACGGCTGCGAAAAGTTTGTCTTCAGCCTTGTCGGTCCCAAACGCTACGATGTTCCATGGAAAGAACTGGAAATGTCCGGCTGGATTGCCGAGGCGGAATGCACGGAAATCCGAGTTGATTTCGACGAAGAAACAGAACTTTTATACGCCGTTTCCGATCCGACCGCAAAATACAGAATTGCAAGTGAAAATCCTTTGAAAAATCCGGCAGTAAAAAAACTTGTTTCTTTATATCCCGACGACAAAATTTTGATTATCGGACAATATCTGAAACAGCTTCAAAGCATTGCAAAACAGCTTGACATACCGCTTATCACCGGAAAAACGCAAAATTCGGAACGGGATATCATATACCAAAAATTTCGCGACGGAGAAATTCGAATACTCGCCGTTTCAAAAATTGCCAATTTTGCAATTGATCTTCCCGATGCGTCCATGGCAATTCAAATATCGGGAACATTCGGCAGCAGACAAGAAGAAGCACAAAGACTCGGAAGAATTCTTCGTCCCAAAAAACGCGCGGCAAAATTTTTTACGCTGATAACACGCAATACTGCGGAAGAAGATTTCGCATCAAACCGGCAGAAATTTCTCGCAGAACAAGGCTATGCTTACCGCATAATCAGATCGATAGACGAACTGGATAATTTACTGTAATTATGAACGAAAAAAAAACCGACGACGTAACGGAAATTATCGAATGGAAAACAGCAATGGCGCTGCTGCCGGATCATCATTTTTTTGAATTGATCAGAATTTATTTAGGAGAGATAAAAACTCCGTACAACAAACAAAAACTTATAGAAAAATTAAGCGCCTTTTTACGCAAAGCCGAAAACAAACAAGCTGTAACACGATTGCTTTCGCGCACAGATGCGCTGATATTATCGGCAATCAAAAATCTTCCCGAACCAACGCAGGAAAAACTTTTGCAATTTTTTAAACCGGAATTTCAATTCGCGGATTTGTACGAGCGGCTCGAAAATTTGGAAGAACGTCTGCTTATTTATCGAAAAACAGACAGCACACTCGGCAAGCAGTTTTTTGCGGTCAATCCTTTTTTCAAAGAAATTCTGGCGCCGTATCTTTCCATACAGCTGCTTTTGCCGCCGGCTGCATCGGCGCAGGAATCCGATGGAATTCAACAATCCGTTCTTTCATCTCAATATATTGCAGCGATGTTCGCGTTCATCAATGAAAATCCCGAAATATGCAAAATTGACGGAAGTTTAAAAAAGAAAACACTTTCCGTGATATCAGCTTTTTTTCCGCAGGATAATGAAGCGGTATTATTTTTTAATTTGTTAAACTCTCTGAAAAATCTCGGACTTTTCCGGCAGACTGGAACAGAAACTCTTCCTGTTATCGGCAAGTGGCTGCAATTTGCACAGCTTTCGGAATACAATCAATATTTGTATATTGCCGCGGCGGAAGATTGTCATCAGCGGGAACAATTATATCATCGCGCAAAATTGCTGGATCAAATAATTTCTTTAATTCCGCCGGAAGGTTTTTCTGAAACCGTGCTGTACCGCGCCGTGTTTTTATTGTTGGAAAAAAATCAGAAAGAAACGAATTCTTGTTCTATACATCGATCACGTTTCGCGGAAATTTTGCGGCAGGCAGCGGCACAGCATCGCAATATGCAAAAAAATAATGCAGGTGATGCGCAAGAGCCAAACACATGCCAGGAAAAATCCGCGGAGCAAAACGAAAATATTTTTTCAGATATACAAAAACTTCTTTCAAGCGCAAAATCTTTCGGGCTTATTACTGCATGCGGCACAGACAAAGAAGGACATTCCGTTTATAAAACAAGCTGCGTTTCGGAACCGCAGAAATTCGAGAAAACAACCTTTCGGAAATTCGCAACTATCAACGCAGGTTTTTCTGTTTCGATTTTGCCCGGCGCCCCGCTTGCATCATTGATTCCTTTAGTTTGTTTTATGGAACTTGTCCGCTGCGACACCGTAAGTTTATACGAAATAACACGGCATTCATGTCTGCGCGGATTCAATCAGGAAAAAACACCGGAAGATTTTTTCGCAGAATTGCGAAAAGCTGCCTTTCATGAAATTCCGCAGAATCTCATACTCTCCGTCGAAGAATGGTTTGAAAATTTCTCATCGACAACGTTATATTACGGATATATTCTTCAAACTTCGGCAGACAAACAAATTCTAATAGAAAAAAATTCGGAACTTGCCCCGCATATTTTAAAAAAGCTTGCGGAAGGCATATATTTTTTTGATTTCAAAACAGAGGAAGAAGCGCGCGCGGCAATAACAAAAAGTACATTGGATTTTATAAACAATACAAAAAATTTTTCTCAAAAAACGCCGGCGTCCGGTTTCAATCCGATAGAAAAAACAAATTTTCCGCAAGACGTTGAAACAACGCAGCCGCTTATCATTTCCAATGAAAAAACAAGCAAAACAGAAACGGCAGAAAACAACCGAAATATTCTGCAATTGATTGACAATGCAGAACAAGAGCGCAAAGAATTTATCAATCAATTGCTTCATAATTTATCCGAACACGCGTATTCGGCGGAGCAAACAGAAAATTTAAAAGAACGAATTCTCAGAAAGCTGATTCTGCATCCGGAGCAGCTGCGATCAAATTCCGTAAAGCCGCAAAAAACGGAAGCATTCGGCATGGACTTTCTCGGAAAAGTACATATCGCGGAATACGCAATAGCGACATCAACAATGATAGAACTGCGCTATGACAACAACTCCGCAGGGCGCGAAGATATTTATATCGGTCTGCCTATTTCATTTGAAAAACAGCACAACGATACATTGGTAAAAATCCAGATAGAACCGGATCGCCAGCCTGTGCTGAAATCACTGGGACAAGCTAAATCCGTAAAACGGATCCGCAGCACCATTTTTCATGAAAAATACTGACCAACCCGCAACTTTGCCGCGGCAAAGTTGCATATTATTTTAATCAAAAAATTTATCTGCTATTTAAAATGCGGAACACATATTGCGGAATTTTTTGTGCACGCGGTTTGCAATAAAATCCCGCAATATGTTTTACCGAAAAAAGTTTTACGCCAACAGTTTGTTTATTTTTTTTACAAAATCAACAGGGTCTTTTAATTCCGCACCGCTTACGAGTAAAGCCTGATCAAGCAGCACTGCTGAAACATCCGCAATAAAAACTTCATCATCGGAATCTTTTATCTTCGCAACAATAGGATGTTCTCCGTTGATTTCAAGAATCGGTTTTACTTCACTGAAGCCGGCGCCTTGTCCCATAGCTTTCATCATGCGTTCCATTTGCAGCGACGGATCATTTTCGTCAACAACAATACAAGAAGGCGAATCCGAAAGACGCTTTGACAAACGCACGTCTTTTACCCGATCGCCGAGCGCCGTTTTTATTTTTTCAACAACCGGCTTGAATTCTTTCTCTTTCTTTTCAGCTTCTTTTTTATCTACTCCGAGTTCTTCATCACTTCCGGCACGATTTACAGCCTTGAGATCAAACTCTTTGTATTTCCCGATTGAAGGAATAACAATGTCGTCAATATCATCCGCCATGATAAGAACTTCGAATCCTTTTGCGGTATATGCTTCCAAAAGCGGAGAATTGCGCAAATTATTTTCATCGGTGCCGGTAATATAATAAATGGCTTTTTGTTCCGGTTTCATGCGCTGTACATAATCAGCGAAACAAGTCCACTTGTCGGAGCCGGTGCCTTCCGGTGCGGTACTTTTGAAACGAACAATTTCGCAAAGTTCCTCGCGGTTGGCGTAATCGGAATACAAGCCTTCTTTCAGCGGACGGTTATACTGGGAAATGAATTTCGTCCATTTATCTATTGTCTGTTTATTTTCGGGAGATGCTTCCGTTCCTTCCGGCGCGTCTTTTAACGCAGCTTCCGCTTTTGAGGCAGCGTCACCCATTTTTTTAAATTCGCTCAGTAATTTTTTTACCGACTGCGTTTTTATCGATGAAAGAATTCTGTTTTGCTGCAAGATTTCGCGGCTCACATTAAGCGGCAAATCTTCCGAGTCAATGATACCGCGGACAAAACGCAAATATGCGGGCAGCAGTTCACGGTCATCATCCGTAATGAAAACGCGCTTTACATATAATTTAACGCCGCTTTTGTAATCCGCCTGATACATATCAAACGGCGCGGTTTCGGGAACATAAAACAATGTCGTATATTCCTGCGTTCCTTCTGCATTCGTATGCACATACATAAGCGGGTCATTTGTATCATGAGAAATTGTCTTGTAAAAATCCTTGTAATCTTCTTCTTTCAAAGAATTTTTCGGGCGTTTCCATAAGGCACTGGCACTGTTGATTTGATCCGTTTTGTTTTCGCTGCCGGTAACCTTGCCTTTGTCATCATATTTTTTCTGGACGTAATGCAGATAAATCGGGAATGCAATATGATCGGAATATTTTTTTACCAATTCTTCAACTTTCCAGCGGCTGGCATATTCGGTGCTTTCATCATTCAAATACATAACGATTGCAGAGCCGTATTTTTTGCTGTCATCAAATCCGTATTTTTTCGCTTCTTCGCAGTCGGCAGGAAGTGCTTCCAGTTCATAAGAACTCGTACCGTCACTTGTCCAGCGATACAGCACATCAGACGCCGCTTTGCGCGAAAGAACATCTATTTTTTTTGCTGCCATAAATGCAGAATAAAATCCTACGCCGAATTGCCCGATAAGATCGGAATTTTTGCGCGCGTCATCCGCAAGTTTTTCCATGAACGCTTTGGTTCCGGAGCGGGCTATTGTTCCCAAATTGCCGGTCAGGTCTTCTTCGCTCATACCGATGCCGGTATCCTGCACAACAAGAACTTTTGTGTCTTCATCAAAAGAAATATCGATTCTCGGATTGAATTCCAAGCCCTTGTACGCATCGTCAGAGAGCGTCAGATATTTCAGCTTATCAAGTGCATCCGATGCATTTGATATAATTTCCCGCAGAAAAATATCTTTATTTGAATACATGGAATGAATAATAAGTTTCAGAAGCTGATTCACTTCCGTTTGAAATTGATATTTTGCCATCTTATCCCTCTGTAAAATATATAATTTTATTTTAAAATACTGCTTTTTGCATTATACGGCAAATTTTTTTCAGCTATATTCGGTTTGTTTTCCGGCGGAAATAAACCGAATACGGCATGTTTTTATAAAATCAGCGATGAAGCAGCATTTCGTCGCTATTTATATTTTTATTTTTTACGGACTTAAAGCGCAGAATTATATCATCCATTGTTAACTTCTCTTTTTCGCTCCGATCAATATCGAGCACGATTTCTCCCGAATCCATCATCAGCAGGCGGGAGCCGTATTCCAAAGCATGAGTCATATTATGCGTAATCATCATCACGGTGAGATTATATTCTTGCGCAAACATGCGCGTCAGCTGCATTACGGCATCGGCATTCGCGGGATCCAAGGCAGCAGTATGCTCGTCAAGCAAAAGAAGCGCAGGCTTTGCGAGCACAGCCATCAAAAGCGTCAGCGCCTGTCTTTGTCCGCCGGAAAATTGTTCGACATTATCGCTCAGACGATCTTCAAGCCCCATATTGAGAACAGAAAGCCGTTCTTTAAAATATGCGCGCATTTTTTTATTCAGACTGATTTTCAAGCCGCGGTATCCTTTTTTGCAGCAAATCATCATGTTGTCTTCCAGCGTCATTTTTCCGGCAGTTCCGGTCAGCGGATTCTGAAATATTCTGCCGATATATTTTGCGCGGACATATTCCTTGTCTTTTGTAATATCGCGCACTCCATTTTCCGTATCCAAAAAAATCGCGCCGGATGTTACCGGAACAGTACCTGCTATTACATTGTACAAAGTTGATTTTCCCGCGCCGTTTGAACCGATAACCGTAATAAAATCGCCTTTTTGTATATTAAGATTGATATTCTTCAATACGCGCTTTTCATCCGCAGTGCCTTCGGAAAAAATTTTTGAAACACCGTCAAGAGAAATCATACATTGCTCCGATTTTTTTCAATCCGCGAATTTTGTTCCTGCAAATTTTTGTTTTTGAATATTATTTTTCGAACGCGGTTCACTGCGTCATTTTTTGAAACAATCAGGCACAAAATTATCAGCAGTCCGGTTATCAATTTCAAATCATTTACATTCATGCCGATAACATAGCCGTAGCTGCGGGCAAAATACATTAAACCTCGATATATAATCGAACCGAAAAGTGCACGCAGTGTCAGCAGCGCTATTTTATTGGATTTGATCAAAAATTCACCCAGCATGAGGGAAGCAAGCCCTGACACGATAATGCCGGAGCCGGAACCTACATCGGCAAATCCCTGAAACATCGCGGAAAAAGCGCCGGAAGCCGCGGCAAGCCCGTTGCCGAGACAAATGCCGGCAGTTTTTATCACAGCGGGATTCATTCCCTGGGAAACAATCATTTGTTCATTGCTTCCCAGGGCGCCCATTGTCAATCCGAAATCGGTATGAAAAAATACATCAAGCAAAATTTTGACAAAAAGAATTATCGCCAATAACAATATAAGAATTGCGGTTTCTGCCGACGCGAAACCTTCCAGACGTGTTATGAAACCGGTGAATAATGTCGGAACACGCAGCAGAGAAAGATTGGCTCTTCCGGACATAATGCGCAAATTCACGGAATACAGCATGGTCATCGTGAGAATTCCCGCGAGCAAATCCGGGAGACGGAATTTATTATGAATTAACGCTGTAACAAATCCGGCGGCACAGCCTCCGCAAAATGCCAGCAGCAGCGCGGCGGCCGGCGGAGCACCGCGAACAAGCAGCGTCGCCATTATCGCGCCGCCCATGGGAAACGAACCGTCAACCGTCATGTCGGCAAAATTAAGCACGCGGAAAGTTACAAATACGCCTAAAACCATTAGACCATAAATCAATCCTTCTATCAGAATACTTTGCAGCATATTGTTTCTTATTTTCCGCGAAGCGTGCCGTTTTCAAAAATATATCCCGCAGCTGCGAGAAATTCTTCCGGCACAGTAATGCCGCAGTTTTTCGCAGCATCGAGATCGAACAATAAATCCGAATCGGACGGATCGGTCATGAAGCGAATCGGTATTTCGGAAGGTTTTGCGCCGTTCAAAATAGAAACAACTATCTCGCCTGTTGCGCGTCCCGCTTTGTAATAATTGAATCCGGAAGCCATAAAAATTCCGCCGTTCATTGCGCCCGTTACATCTCCGGAAAACACAGGTTTTTTCGCTTTCTCAAAAACCTGAACCAATGCCGGCAGCGCAGAAAATACCGTGTTGTCTGTCGTCAAATAAATTCCGTCAACGCGATCGACAATTGCTTCGGAAGCCTGTTTCACTTCCGATGAATTCGTAATTGCCTGCACGATAAGTTCAAGGTTATTTTCGCGGCATGCGTCCTCGACAAGTTTCAGAGCGGAAACGGAATTCGCTTCATTGCTTGTGTATATGTAGCCAAGCGTTTGTATTCCGGCAATGCGTTTAAACAGAGTGATATGTTCTTTTGTCGGAATTGCATCTGACATGCCCGTAACATTTTTTTCGCCGTGCTCCAATGTCTGCACAAGACCCGCTCCGACAGGATCCGTTACCGTTCCGAATACAACAGGAATTGTTTTTATTGCATTGGCAAGCGCAACAGCTACCGGAGTTGCTATGCCGACCGCAATATCCACTTTTTCTGCTTTGTATTTATTTGCAATTTGCGCCGCCGTATTGACATCGCCGTTTGCATTCTGCAAATCATAGTCTGCATCGATTCCCGTTTCCGTAATTATATCGATAATGCCCTGTTCAATTTGATCAAGTGCGACATGCTGAACTATCTTGGCTATTCCTATTTTTACCTTTCGCTCCGAAAGATTGTTTTCACGTGCAGACGCGTCGTTTTTTTTGCTGCATCCCGCAAATAAAAAACAAACCGCCGATAAAACCGAACATATTTTTACCGAATATTTCATAAAACCTCCCAAATGTTTTGTTTCTTTTAACAGAAACATTTTACTTTATTTCCTTTTTTTCGTCAACAGCCTGCTGCTTTGCTCTCCGAAACACAACAGCGCAAAGAATCGGACTGCCGGAAATTCGCATTTCACGGCGGCAGAAAAAACACGATTATGTTCCTGCAAAGCCGAAAAGTCAAACTATTTGACAGTGCCGATTTATGATTGTATATTTATACAATGAAATCAATACGGGGAACTGCCGTTTCTCCCGGCATCGGAACAGGACTTGTAGTTTTCCATAAAAACTGCCGCAATTCGATTATTACCGCAAAACGAGTTTCAAAAGAACAGCATGAAGACGACTGGAAGCGGTTTATTTCTGCAATCAGCAAAACAAAGAAATATTTTCAATCTTTGCTGGATGCGGAAAACGACGAACAATCCGAAATTTTCAAAACGCATATTTTAATGCTTGAAGACACCGTATTTATTTCACAAGTTCAGCAAGCTTACAACTTGGATACATTCAATATCGAATATGTCATTCAGCAGCAGGCCGAAAGCATTGCAGGGAAACTGCGGGCGGCAAACGATACATATTTAAATGATCGAGCCGCAGATATTCTCGATGTTTTCGGGAAAGTCATTCAGCTTATGCAGGGATATCCGCTGAATACGATTTCCGCTGTCACTTCCGGCACAATAATCGCGGCACAAACATTGCAAGTATCCGATGCTATCGGCTTGTTTCAAAAAAAAATTGCCGGACTTATTCTGGCAGAAGGCGGCATAAACAGCCATCTTGCAATTCTTGCCCGTTCGTACAGCATTCCGACTGTTTTCGGCGTAACTGTTCCCAATCAAACAAAAGAAGCAATAATAGACGGAACAGAAGGCGTTGTTGTCTGTGATCCCGACAGTCAGACATCTATAAACTATCAGAAAAAAAAACAGCAAGGTATTCTGAAAAAAAAACAATTCCAGGAATCCGTCCGTCTGCCCGTAAAAACAAAAGACGGCGTTTTGTTCCATTTATATGCAAATATCGGAACCGTGGAAGAAGCAATTATCGCATTAAAAGAAGGCGCCGAAGGAATAGGGCTTTTCCGCACGGAATTTTTGTTTATGCAGGCTGCGGAAAAACACGAAAAACTCGACGAAGACATGCAATTTAATGCTTATAAAGAAGTTCTGCAAATAATGAACGGACGCTCCGTTATTATAAGAACGCTCGATGCCGGCGGAGATAAAATAATTTCGAAAAATCTTTCGGCGGCAGAAGAAAATCCTTTGCTTGGAAACCGCGGCATTAGATTTTGTTTGTCGCACAAAGATATTTTCAAAACACAGCTGCGGGCGCTGATGCGGGCGGGATTACACGGAAACTTGAAAATTATGCTTCCGATGATTTCCGATATAAATCAAATCGAAGAAACAAAAAATCTTATTGCCGAAATAACTGCCGAATTCGATGCCGAAAATATTTCATATAAAACCGATATTCCGATCGGCATAATGGTAGAAACACCGGCAGCAGCTGTCCTTGCAGATTGTTTTGCGCAGAAATGCGATTTTTTTTCCATAGGGACAAACGATCTTACGCAATACACGCTTTCCGTTGACAGAGAAAATATTTTCGTTAACAATTTATTCAATGACTGCGACAAAGCTGTCATTCGTCTTATACAAAATGTCTATGATCATTCCGAAAAGGCGCATATTCCCATTTCGGTTTGCGGAGAAATAGCGGGTCGCCTCGACGGCATTCGGCATCTTGCGAAAATCGGCATCCGATCGCTCAGCATGAGTATTCATAATATTTCGGAAATAAGAGATTTAATCATATCTCACACGCTGGATGAATTATGCCGGCTCAATTAACAGGTCAAAAACAGCATGAAAAATACGTCGAAAAAAAACAACGCCTTTACTGAAATGCAGGAAAATCAAATATCATCGCAATTCGATTCCGAAAAAAAATACACAAATCTGCCGCTGCTGGTAATTGCAGGCCGTCCGAATGTCGGCAAATCAACGTTATTCAACCGGCTTCTGCACAAACGGCGGACAATTACATCTCCGGAACCGGGTGTTACCCGCGATCCGATAGAGGAAGACGCGTTTGTTAAAGGGTTCCCGCTGCGCATTATGGACACCGGCGGCTTTAAATTGGAGCGGAAGCAGGGAACGAAGGAAGCATTGCTGGATGAACTTGTCGTAAATAAAACGCTGGAATCGCTGAAAAAAGCGGACTGCATTTTGTTATTGCTTGAGGCGGGAAATATTACCGGAGAAGACGAAGAATTCATTTCGCTTGTCAGACCGTATTGGAATAATATTATCGCCGTCGTAAATAAAACCGAAGGCGGAAAAGACGAACACGCCGCCTGGGATTTTTATAAATTCGGATTCAAAGAAATTATCTGCATATCGGCAGAACATGGAGATCATATTCAGGAACTGACTGATTTAATCATAAGCCGCATAGATTTTTCTTCGGTGCGGGAAGACAGTTCTTTTGTTTCGCCGATACGCATTGCCGTCGTCGGAAAACCGAATACCGGCAAGTCAACGCTTTCAAACAGACTGACACATACGCAAGCCTCGATAGTAAGTGATTACGCCGGAACAACCCGCGACAGCGTTGAGGGTTCTTTTTCTTACAACGGCTATGCCTTTGAAATAATCGATACCGCAGGCATCAGGCGAAAAGCAAAAGTGTCGGAAAATATCGAATATTATTCCGTGAACCGCGCGATAAAATCGCTCGATAAAGCCGATATTGTTTTTCTGATGATTGATGCACAGGAAGGGCTTACGGAACAAGACAAAAAAATAGCCGCACTTGCAAACAATCGAGGTCGCGGCATTATTTTTGCAATCAATAAATGGGACACACAAAACCAGGACCGCAAAACAATCAAACAAACGGAAGAACATATAAAAATCATGTTCGGACAAATGAGCTATGTCCCGATTGTTTGTATTTCGGCGCTTGAAGGCAGCGGCATAAAAATGCTTTTAAATACTGCCGTTGAAATTTACGGACAGCTTACCCGCAAAATAGAAACAGGCCCGCTTAATACAGCCCTGCAGGAATGGCTTAAAACATATCCGCCGCCAATGGCGCGCACAGCGCATTTTAAAATCCGCTATATGGTACAAACCCAGACAAATCCTGTTTCATTTCTCTTATTTGCGACAAAACCGGAAATTATACAGCCGTCTTATATTTCATATTTGAAAAATAAAATCCGAACAGACCTCGGTTATGATAAAATTCCCGTTTTAATTGATATAAAAGCAAGCCGCAAAAAATGGGAAGAAAGAAACAAATTCCAATACTGAAAATTATATGGCGCAATTTACTATAGGCGAAGTTGAAAGCCTTACCGGCATAAAAACTCATATCCTCCGTTATTGGGAAGAAATAATACCTTCTCTTTCACCCAAAAAAAATATCGGCGGACGGCGCGTATATTCCGTGCGCGATGTACAAATTATCATGCGGCTGAAATATCTTATTCAGGAAAAAAAATTTACTATTGAAGGCGCACGCAATTTTCTTATCGAAGAAGCAGGGATAGCATCGGATGCAGGCAGCATTTCCGGCAGTTTGATGCAGCAAATAAACGAACTTCGCGGGGAACTCATTGAATTATACCGCGGCATTCGGAAAAACAACGAGGCGTAATAAAAACTTATCAAAGATGCCGTCGAAATTTTGTTTTAACTTTTACGGGAGATATCATTGACTTTTATTTCATCTTTATCAAAAAAATTGCCTCAAGAATCAGCAAATATTATCAATTCTTTCGAATCTATTCTGAATAACATAAAACCGCTGAACGCACGCCAAACAGCTTTTTTGCCAAAAGACATACGGGAGCTTTCCCATCTTTTGACAGATGAACGTCCGGCAAGACGTTTGGGATATATGAACGAAACACGTTTTCTTTCCGCGTATACACGTTATTTTCTTTGGTGGAATCTTTTGCGCGTTGCCCCGATATTTGCGGGACTTTCAGACAATTCATTTTCATTTCTCAAGGAAGAAGACTGTCTCCTTGATCTCGGTTCGGGGCCGCTCACAGTCCCCATCGCATTATGGCTTGCCCGCCCGGAACTCAGGGAAAAAAAACTGACATGGTACTGCGTTGATTATTCTCACTCTGCGCTTTTATTCGGAGAAGAAATATTTCTTTCCGTCGCAGCAAAAACAAAACAGGAACCATGGAGAATTGTTCGCATAAAAGGACCTGCGGGCACACAAATACACAAAGCTGTTTCTTTTGTTTCCTGCGCCAACATGTTCAATGAATTATATTGGAATTCGCCGCGCCCGCTGGAAGAAACCGCAAAAAAGTCGGCAGACATGCTTACGGCATACAGCGAAATGCCGTCCGGCATAAAAAAAGATGCGGCGTTTTTTGTCTTGGAACCAGGCATTCCGCGTGCAGCCCGATTTGTTTCATTGCTGCGCGATTCTTTTATACGGCGCGGCGCAAACATCGAAGCGCCCTGCCTGCACATGAAAGAATGCCCAATGGACGGGAAAAAAGGCAAAAAATGGTGCCATTTTATCTTTTCAACGGAAAATGCACCCCAAAAACTGCTTCAGCTCTCGCAGGCAGCAGGTCTGCCGAAAGAACGCGCGGCGTTTTCATTTGTACTCGCACGGTTTTATGCAAGCCCCGCAAATTCGCAAAACATGATTTCATCAATAGAAACGCCGCATAGCAATGCATCAATGCCTGTAAGAATTATTTCAGATGCAATACGCCTGCCGATATATAAAACTGCCCGTTACGCATGTTCGGAAAAAGGTTTATGCCTCGTCCCCGAAAAACAGCCGCCGCTGTATGCTTCCGGCGACGCAATCGAATATAACTTGTTCCATGCGGACTCCGGAAAACAAAAGCATTTGCCGACAGACAAAAAATCAGGCGCACTTATTCTGCCGTAATTATCACTGCTTTAATTGCTATCTGAATATTTCTTTTATTTCCTTTGCGTATAAATCATGCAGTTTAAAGCGCATAATTTCCTGTTTCGCGGAAAGCTCGCGGCCTACTTCAAAAGGCTTCGCAAGAAGCGAAAAATGTGCTACACGCTCAAACAAACGGAACCCGTTTTTTGCATTTATCAGCGATTGAATTTCCGCATCGATGAGTTTTTTTATTTCCGGATTTTTCAAAAGGCTTTCGTATGAATTATATGAAATTCCATTTTCTTTTGCGAAATTTTCTATTTCTTCCGCAGCAGGAACAATCAACGCGCCGATATACCGTTCATCCTGCCCTACAACAACGGACTGAAGAATATATTGCGATTCATTTATTTTCATTTCAATCGGAAGCGGCTCTATGTTTTCTCCGCCGCGGAGTACAATAGTATCTTTTTTTCTGCCGCGCAATACAAGCTCATTATCAACCGTCAGCATGCCTATGTCGCCGGTATCAAACCAGCCGTCGGGACTGATAACTTTTTTCGTTAAATCAGGACGGTTATAATATCCTTTCATAACCGTATTTCCGCGAACTTGAACAGATCCCTTTTTTCCGGCAGAAAGTACATTCCCGTTATCATCCACAATCCTTATTTCGACACCGCGGATAGCGGATCCGACTGTACCGAATACCGGTTTTGCGAACGGCCTTACCGCGACAACCGGCGCGGTTTCAGTCAATCCGTATCCCTCCACAACATTCACGCCGATTGCCCAAAAAAATTCATCTATTGCAGGAGGCAAAGCGCCGCCTCCGGACACGCCGCCGCGGAATGCGTTTCCTAATTTTGCCCTGATTTTTTTGTATACCAGCACAGAGCCGAGCTGTTTCAGCGGAAATAAAATAAACCAGGGAATGATAAATAATATCCACAGCAAAAGCAAATGACTTTTTCCGAACCTGGCAGTTTTCAGAAATAATCGGCGGTCAATTCTGCTATGAAGAATTCCGACACCGACAAAAAACTTAAACAAAATGTACGAAATCCCGCCGGTTTTCCGCATTGTACGGAAAACTCCGTCATAGACCGCTTCAAAGATACGCGGTACAGCGGGCAGTAACTGCGGATTCAGCATTTTTATATCGGCAAGCAGGATGCTGCCGATCGGCTTTGAATAACATATTGCCGCACCCTGCACTATTATTACATATTCACATAAGCGCTGAAACACATGCCATACCGGCAGCACGCAAACCGCTTTATCACCGGGATATAAATAAATGCGCTCTTGAAGCTCATCAAGCTGCGTAATAAAATTTTTATGCTGCAGCATGACGCCTTTCGGTTCGCCGGTTGTGCCGGAAGTAAAAATAATACAGGCAATATCTTCTTTTGTTCCTTTTTCAACTTCCGTTTCTATAGCTTCCGGATAAGAAGCGCGGTATTTTTTTCCATCGGCGACAACGGCAGAAAACGAAAAAAATTTCACATCCCTGCTTTCCGCAGTATCTTCCGCCAAATCTTTTGCATCTGCAAATTCATCGAGAACAACTATCGTTTTTAATTCCGGCAAATCGTTTTTCAGCTTCAGTATTTTTTTTGTCTGCCGTGCATTTTCCGCAATGATTGTTGCGCATTCCGCAAATGAAAGGATATATTTTAATTCCTGTTCCGTGGCATCGCAGCCGCGCGGAATATCTATCGCACCGACAGACATAATTCCCATATCCGCCTGAAACCATTCTTTCCTGTTATCGGAAATCAAGCCGATATGGTCGCCGCGCTTTACGCCGAGAGAAAGCAAACCGGCTCCGAAGTCGAGCGATATTTGCAGCAATTCCTTATAAGAAACAGAAGAAAACGAACCTTCCGCATTTTTATAATATTGAGCCGCATACGCAGGATATTTTCCGGCAACTTCTTTTAACAGCTTCGGAAGAGTTTGCTCCATAAAATTCTCCAAGGAATAAATTCGACAATATATCAAATTATGTCATTTTGAGGCATTCAGCATTTAATTATATACGTAAACGCGGATAAACGCAACTTAAACATCGCGCATTATATTTTTAACGTTTCATGTGAAACAAATTAAAAGTAAAGTGTAATTATTTTATCAAAAATTCTTTTCTAAACGATTTAAATAATTTTTTTTCTTTTTTTCCATAACACCACCTCTACTATTATTATAAGAATTTAAAATTAAATAATTGCACCTTTAGGGACATTTTCCTCGTATGGCTTTTTATTTTCTATTGCATTTTTAAATATTTCCACTACTTCATCATGAGACATAAATATAGTTGTGAAAAGTTTGTTTCTTCCGAACATCTCGATGTATTTATTCTTCCAATATTCAAATTCCTCATAATTGATCATTCTCTTTACTCTCCAATATTTTTCTCATTTTTTTAATCATTTCAGAAAATATTTTTTCTGATTTTGGAAAATACCTCTTAATTATATTATAGGAACCTAAATTCGTAAACGAACTTGAAATCAAGTTTGCCATTGCTTCAGATGCCAAAAAATAGTCCTGTTCTAACTTCCAATAAGAAGTTCTGTGATAACCACCATCTTTCACTTTATTCAAAGTTGCTCCTGAGAAAAAGTCTGATGCATCATGCCCATTATTATGAAGTTGAAACAACTCATCCTGAATTGACTTGTACACCATTTTCATAGCAATTCTATTCTTTTGAGGCATTTCAGTTTGTTTTATTTATAAAAAAAGGGATGTTTCACGTGAAACATCCCTTTTTGCTGCTTAAAAGCAAAATTCACTTTTTATACGTCGTCGGAATCAGCTTCTTCCATATCGTCGTCCGCAATATCTTCTTCAGCGGAAATCGCCGACTCATCATCGCTTTCAAAAACCGCCGGCGTGTCGTCTTTTGCCGTTTCCGTTTCATTGGCATCTTCATCTTTTACAACTTTATCAAGTCCGATTACAATATCAGGCGTACCTATATTAAACATCCTGATGCCGCCGGATGTTCGTGAACGCACAGGTATTTTTCCGGCTTTTAGACGCAGTGTTTTTCCCTGGCTGGTAATGCAGACAACTTCATCGGAATCCGCAATCGAAATAGCTCCGATAATTTCCCCGGATTTTTCACTGATTTTATAAACCCGCTGGCCGCCGGTTCCGCGTCCATGCACCGAAAACTGATCAAAATCGACGCGCTTGCCGAAGCCGGATTCAGTAATCATAATCATGCGGGAATTTTTTTCAACTCGAAGCGCGGCGGCAAGTTCGTCTTCCTGCGCAAGGCGAATTCCTTTTGTTCCGGCGCCGGAGCGTCCCATAATCCGCACTTTTTCTTCCGAAAAACGCAAAGCCTGTCCGCGGCGCGTTATCAGCACCATATCATCGGAACCGGAGCTTAATACGCACGAAACCAATTTATCGCCGTCTTTCAGCGTGATGGCGCGAATGCCTCTCGTTTTTGCATTTTTGAATTCACTTGTTTTTACTTTTTTCACAATTCCGCCGGCAGTTGCCATAAATAAAAATTGATTTTCGCTAAATTCTTTTAAAGAAACAACGGCTGTTATTTCTTCATTCGGAGATAAAGACAGCAAACCTTTTATATGCGCACCGCGTGAATTTCGTGTTGCTTCCGGAATTTCATGAACTTTTATCCAATAAGCTTTTCCTTCGGTAGTGATGAGCATTATATAATCGTGCGTAGAAGCAATAAATATTTGATTGATAAAATCATCTTCCGCGAGTTTTGTTCCGGAAGAACCTTTGCCTCCCCTGCCCTGACTTTTATAAGTGCTTATGGGAATTCTTTTTATATAACCGAGATTTGATATAAGAATTACCATTTCCTCTTTTTTTATCAAATCTTCGATATTTATTTGTTCGACTTCATCGCTGATAATATCGGTACGGCGGTCATCGCCGTATTTTTGGGCGAGCTCGTTTGTTTCTTCTTTCACCAATGCAAGTATTTTTTCCGGATACGCAAGCAACTCTTTGAGATGCGCTATAAGAATTTCCAATTCATGCAGCTCTGCTTCGAGCTTTTCAACCTCCAAATTCGTCAAGCGTTTCATCGGCATATCGAGAATTGACTGCGACTGAATATCGTCTAAAACAAAGCGTTCCTTTAACGTTTCTCTGGCAGCATCAGTATCTGCCGAACTGCGGATAATTTTTACCACTTCATCGATATTATCGATAGCAATTATCAAGCCGCGTAAAATGTGCGCGCGTTCTTCCGCTTTTTTTAAATCAAATTGTGTCCGCCGTGTAATGACTTCCGTCCGGTGGTTTACAAAATATTTAATCAAATCTTTCAGCGTCAGCGTAACGGGGCGTCCGTCAACAAGCGCAAGATTGATAACGCCGAATGAAGACTGAAGTGCTGTTTTTGAAAACAGCTGATTCAGCACAACTTTTGCAATGGCGCCGCGTTTCAGTTCAATGATAATGCGAAGCCCTGCTCTGTCGGATGTTTCATCATTAACGCTGGAAATTCCGTCTATAACTTTATTGCGGGCAAGTTCGCCGATGCGGGAAACCAGCATTGTCGTATTTACTTGATACGGAACTTCCGTAAACACAATAGTTTCTCTTCCGCGTTTATCAACTTCAATTGTAAAGCGTCCGCGTATCAGCAGTTTTCCGCGGCCTGTTTTATACGCCTGACGAATGCCTTTTTTTCCGAAAATTACGCCGCCGGTAGGAAAATCAGGTCCGATGATATAATTGCATAATTCATCAATGCTTATATTCGGATTATCGATATATGCCGATACCGCGGCGGATATTTCGCGCAGATTATGCGGCGGCATATTTGTTGCCATACCGACTGCAATACCGCTCGAACCGTTTGCCAATAAAAACGGAAATTTTGCCGGAAGCACGACCGGCTCTTTTGTTGTTTCATCGAAATTAGGCGCAAAATCAACAGTTTCTTTTTTAATGTCTTCAACCATTGCTTCTGCAAGCCGCGCCATTTTTGCTTCGGTATAACGGTATGCCGCCGGCGGATCTCCGGCAATGGTTCCGAAATTTCCCTGAGGAGTAATAACAGGATATCTGAGTGAAAAATCCTGCCCAAGACGAACAAGTGCGTCATAGACAGATGCATCACCGTGCGGATGATAACTTCCCAGCACATTACCGACTATTTTTGCGCATTTTCTTGTAGGTCCGTTGTTCCGCAAGCCGGTTTCTTCCATGGAATACAAAATACGCCGGTGCACCGGTTTGAGACCGTCGCGGACATCCGGCAAGGCGCGGCTGACAATAACGGACATAGAATAATCTATGTATGCTTTTTTTACTTCTGCATCTATTGGAATTGGAATTACCGTTCCGCCTTCCTGCGTAGTTATTTCTTCCACAAAGTACTCCTGTGTAACGAATTTATTATGCGTTGTTTCATGACGAAGCCAAAATCATCAAAAGCAGCGTTCATTTTCATAAAACAGTTCGTTTTTTGACCCGAATGTCAATGAATACACTTTCTATGCGAATCAAACATCAAGATTTGCATAAGTAGCATTTTCTTCAATAAATTTTCGGCGAGGTTCGACAGCTTCGCCCATTAAAGCACTAAAGATACGGTCTGCTTCTACTGCATCAGGGAGAGTAACTCTTCTCATTTTACGGCGGGAAGGATCCATTGTCGTTTCCCACAATTGGGTACCGTCCATTTCGCCGAGACCTTTATATCTTTGCACAGATATTTTTTCGTTGTTTCTGCCTATTTCATTTAATATTCGATCCCGTTCATTATCATCATATACATACCAATTTTTTTTATTAAAAGAAATTTTATACAGCGGCGGCATTGCCAAATACACGTATCCGTCCTCTATAATTTGAGGCATATATCTGAAAAAAAACGTCAAAAGCAGCGTACGAATATGAGAACCGTCAACATCGGCATCAGCCATGATGATGACTTTGTGATATCTGATTTTTTTTATATCAAAATCTTTCCCGATTCCTGTTCCCAGCGTTGCAATAACCGGCTGCAATTTATCATTTGAAATAACTTTGTCGGAGCGGACGCGTTCGACGTTCAGCATTTTTCCCCATAACGGCAAAATTGCCTGTGTTTTGCTGTCCCTCCCTTTTTTTGCGGATCCGCCGGCAGAATCTCCTTCCACTATATACACTTCGCATTGACTTGGATCTTTTAAGGAACAATCGGATAATTTTCCGGGAAGTCCGAATGTATCAAGGCTGCTTTTCCGTCGCGCCGCTTCTTTTACTTTACGGGCAGCAATTCTGGCCGCTGCTTCCGACACCGCTTTTTCCAAAATAATATCAGCTGTTTGCGGATTCTGTTCAAAATACAACGTAAGCTGTTCGTTTACCAGCGAATCGACAATTCCGCGTATTTCCGAATTGCCGAGTTTTGTTTTTGTCTGTCCTTCAAACTGCGGTTCGGGAATTTTCATGGATAAAACAGCCGTCAAACCTGCACGGACATCTTCTCCGGTAAGTTTTTCTTCTTTTTCCATTTTCTTCATGAGCTTTGCATTTTTTTTCAAAAACTCATTCATCACGCGGGTTAATGCGGTTTTTAAACCGTCTAAATGCGTTCCGCCTTCACGGGTATTGATATCATTGACAAACGAAAGCGTATTTTCCGTATATCCGTCATTATATTGAATCGACAGTTCCGTAATGACATCGTCTTTTTCGCCTGAAATAAATACAGGCTCCGCGGGAATAACTTGTTTATTTTCATTAAGGTATTTTACAAAATGACATATTCCGCCTTCAAAAGAAAATACATTTTCTTTTGGATTCGAAAGACGTTCATCTCTCAAAACAATTGTTATTCCGCTGTTAAGAAACGCGAGTTCCCGCAGACGATTTGCGAGTACATCGTAATTATATGTCGTTGTTTCGGCAAATATCTCAGGATCGGCCTGCCAGCGTATCATTGTACCGCGTTTTTCGGTTTGCCCCGCTTCCTGAACTTTCGTAATCGGTTTTCCGCGTTCATATTTCTGCGTATACTGCTTTCCGTCGCGGCTGACAACAGCTTCAAGCCATGAAGACAATGCATTTACGCAGGAAACACCGACTCCATGCAGTCCGCCTGACACTTTGTAAGAGCCCTTGTCGAATTTTCCGCCGGCGTGAAGTCTCGTCAATACAAGTTCGAGTGCGCTTACGCCTTCTTCGGGATGAATGTCAACAGGAATTCCCCGCCCGTTGTCTTCCACACGGACAATATCATTTTTTTCGAGCGTCACGCATATTTTATTGCAGAATCCTGCCATTGCCTCATCGATGGAATTATCAACTACTTCATAAACAAGATGATGCAGCCCGTCTATGCCGGTTGACCCGATATACATGCCGGGTCTTTTTCTGACAGCTTCCAGACCTTTTAAAATCTGAATATTAGTTGCTGAATAAGAAGCATTCATTTTTTTCCCTTATTTTTTATGAAAATAAATGATATATAATAATGATAGAAACGCGTGAAAATCAATATACTTATATTGCAAAAAAAAGTAAAGTCAGCTTATAATTCGTTGCTATGGGTAATTGGGATTACAGTACATTTTGGACAGAAGCGATAAAACAAATACAATCCGACTTTTCAAAACAATCAAGAGATCAAGAATTTAAAATATGGTTCAGTTCAATAAAATATATAAATTCAGACGAACTTGCTGTAAATATTTCCGTTCCTTCTAATTTTTATCAAGCGCAAATAAAACAGCGCGGATATGACAGCATCATACAAAACAAACTCAAAGAAATTTCAGGTCAAGATATAGTTGTTCGATTCATCGTTTTGCCTCAAAGCGAGCAAAATACCGAAAATTCGTCTAAGTCTTCAGATGAAGCAAAAATACATAACACAAAAACCGGCGCACCTGAAAATTCAGATGAAAATCATTCCGCAGCTGTTCAAACCGGAATCAAAAACGATGCCGGGCATCCGCAGCTTCGAGCCGATTACACATTCGATTCATTTGTAAGCGGCGAAAACGCGTTTGCATATAATGCGGCGCAGGCTGTTGCGAAAAATCCCGGCTACGCATACAATCCGCTGCTGATATACGGCGGCGTCGGATTGGGAAAAACACATCTTATGCAGGCCATTGGAAATTTAGCTTATGCTGAATCGCAGTCATCAAATACAAAAAAAAATATAATTTACATAACCGCAGAAACATTTACCAATGAATTTATTCAATCTATTCACTCTTCAAGTCAGACAAAATTCAAAAACAAGTACAGATCGGCAGACATACTGCTTATTGATGACATACATTTTTTCCAAAACAAAGACGGAACTCAGGAAGAATTATTTCATACATTTAATGCTTTATATGATTCTTTTAAACAAATAGTATTTACCTGCGACAGACCTATTTCGGAACTTAAAAATCTTACGGAAAGACTCCGCTCACGATTTGAACGCGGACTGAATGTCGATCTCCAAGTACCTCAGTACGAAACACGCCGTGCAATTCTTGAAAAAAAAATGAGCAAAAAAAATGTTCATATAAGCCCTGAAATAATAGACATTATTGCACAAAATGTTTCGACAAATGTCCGCGATCTTGAAGCTTCGCTGACAAAAATAATAGCGTACACCGAACTTACGGAAAAAGAAGTTTCCGTCGAAAAAGCGCAGCAATTGCTCAGAGATATTTTCAACTCGCCGAAAACAGGAAATATTACAATTGACGATATCCAAAAAACTGTTGCAAATTATTATAATATTTCGTTTTCCGACATAAAAAGCAAAAAACGGTCAAAAAACATACTTTTTCCGAGACAGCTTGCCATGTATATTGCAAGACAAATTACGGAATTTTCATTAACAGAACTCGGCGCGGAATTCGGCGGAAAAGATCATACAACAGTTATGCATTCAATCGAAAAAATAGAAGAAACACTTCAAACAGATATAACTCTTGAAAATACGCTGCAAACACTGATACGTTCAATCAAAGAAATTAAAAAATAATTTCGAAAACCTGTGCAAAACATGATAGAATAATGTGTGAAATTTGTGTACAATAAAATTACATGTGAAAATGTGCAAAAACCATATAAAAAAACTGCATGTTTTCAATATAGATTATTTTTTATACTGCAAATAAATAAACTGTATTTACATATTTCCACATGTATTACTGCTATTATTATTGTTATATATAATATATTATAAAAACCATAAAGGAGAAATCATGAAATTCACTTTTGATAAAGACGCAATGACAAAAGAAATAGCAATTGCGCAGGAAATAATTTCCACGAAAAATGCTCTTTCGATTCTTTCGAATGTACTTTTTATCGCAGAAGAAAATACATTGACAATTAAAGCAACAGACATAAAAGTGAATTTTGAAACAAAACTTCCCGTGGAAGTTCTTGAACCCGGAACCACAACTATATTCTGTGACAAATTTATGGGAATTCTGAATTCTTTGCCTTCCGGAGAAATAGAATTTTCCCAAAAAGATATAAAAGTAACTATTACGCCGACAGCAAAAAAAGTAAATTTCCAGCTGAAAAGCATGGCAAGCGATAAATTTCCCGAATTCTCATCCGCAGAAAATGTCCCGTATTTTGAAATTCCATCTTCCGAATTCAAAGAAATGATTACACAGACAATTTTTGCCGTATCCGATGACGAAACTCGGTTTTTCATGAACGGCGTATATTTCGAAAAAAAAGACGAAAATCTCATACTTGTTTCCACAGACGGCCGCCGTCTTGCTTACATAGAAAAACCGCTTTGCCAGGGGATAAACGATTTTTCTCCTGCGATTGTCCCGACGAAAATATTAAACATCATACTGAAAAGAGCTCCGTCTGAAGGAAATATAGCAATAGCTATCGTCGAAAAAATGATTTTCTTTAAATTCGGAAATTACCAATTTACATCTGTTCTTATTGACGGACAATTTCCGAATTACCGCCGGGTAATCCCCGAAAAACAAGATTCGTTTTTCGAAGTTGAAAAGACAGATTTATTCGACGCTTTGAAGCGTGTAGGCTTGCTCGTCGAACAAAAATCTCACAGAGTATATTTTACGTTGACTCCGGGCATACTGACGATTACAGCGCAGGAATCGGATATAGGAACCGCAAAAGAAGAAATTCCCTGCAAATATGACGGCGAAGACACGGTTATAGCTTTCAATTATTTGTATATCGAAGAGCCGATGAAAGTTATAAAAACAGATAGGTTAAAATTCGAATTTTCGGGGCAAATGAAAGCTGTTACATTTAAACCGGAACCTGCTTCTGATTTTTTTCATATCATAATGCCCATGCAAATGGAATAGCAGATTGAAGTGCCGTTTCTTTCAATTTCGCTGCAAAATGTAAGAAATATTGAAGACTGTACAATAGATCTTCTTGCAAAAGAAGTTTTTTTTGTCGGAAAAAACGGACAGGGAAAAACCAACTTGCTTGAAAGTTTGTACATATCCGCATACGGAACGTCCTTTAAAACGCATTCCGACAATGAAATTGTGAAAACAGGACAAAGTAGCTATAAAATACGCAATTTTTTCAGAAATAATTCGGAAAAATGCGACATTGTAACAGTTTCGTATGAAAAAAACAAAAAGCGCATTGAAAAAAACGGAAAAAAAATAATCGACAGAAAAGAATTGATTTCCACGATTCCGTGTGTTTTGTTTTGCCATGAAGATATAGGATTTGCAAACGGAGAACCGGAAAAACGCCGTTTTTTTATAGATCAGTCATTATCCATGTATGATATTGTATATCTTGATACACTCAGAAAATATAAACGTGCGCTTAAAACAAGAAATCAGCTTTTAAAAGAAAAAAACTACGAAATGGTAGATATATACGATACGCCGCTTTTGGATACGGGAATTGAAATAGTAAAAAAACGGCAATTGGCTGTTTTTCAATTTAATGCAATTTTCGGAAAATTATATGAAACCATAACAGGCATATCAAACGTAACTATATCGTACGAATCTTCATGGAAAGACAAAAATCGGGACGAAATAGCTGATATTCTTAATGAAAAACGCGAAGCTGATAAAATCATGGGTACTACAATGAGCGGTCCGCACAGGGATAAAATTATATTCACAAGAAATAAAAAATTATTTATACCGACTGCTTCAACCGGTCAGATCAGACTTGTTTCTATATTACTTCGTGTATCTCAGGCAATGTACTATTCCCAATTAACGGGAAAGAAACCTGTTTTGCTTATGGATGATGTTCTTTTGGAACTTGATCCTGAAAAAAAAGAAAAAGTTATTTCCGTTCTTCCCGAATATGATCAGCTTTTTTGTACTTTTTTGCCGGAAGAACCGTATTCAAGATATTGCCGCGCAAATACGCGTGTTTATTTTGTGGAAAAGGGAAAATTCGTATCGAAGTAAAGGCAGCAAAATGAATAGTTTTAGGTCAACGAATGATTTACTTGACGTTTTATTTTCGCGGACTGACGGTCTGACTATGGATAAATCGTTAAAAATAGTGTCTGCTTGGAAAGAAATTCTCGGTAAAATACAAGAAAATAAAAACAATAATAAAATCAACACGGGTGCTATGATGGCAGATCACAGCAAAATAGCCGATATAAAAAACGGAGTTCTTTTTATTGAAGCCGATCATCCCGGATGGATACAAAAACTTCAAATCAATGCGAATTTTATTTTAAAAGAACTTCGCAGAAAATTTCCGGATTTAAATATACGTTCAATGTCTTTTCGGATGTCGAAAAATTCGGTTTCCTGTGATTCTTCTCCGAAAGAGTCGAAAAATGAAAAAACTGCCGAAATTTCCGCCGATACGAACAAAATCGAAGAAAATATTTCAAAACAAATAGATAAAAAACTGCCGAAAGAGCTTCAAAATGTTCTTTGCGAATTAGGCAAAAGTATATTGACCAAGCAATAGAAATTATGATAGGTTTATATTCTATCTGTTAATTATTGATAATAAAATTCTGGAAATGAATATTTCCTAAAAATAAGGAGACGTGTCTATGAAACGGACATATCAGCCAAGCAAAGTAAAACGCAACAGAAAATTTGGCTTTCGCGCAAGAATGAAAACACGCGGCGGCCGCATGATATTAAAACGGCGCAGAGCTAAAGGACGTTATAAACTTACTGTTTCTGATGAGAAAAAACCTTACTAACACGTAAATTGGGAAGGAAAAGACTTGTTTAAAACCGGTCATTTTACCCGTTTGCAGCGGATAAAACATTCCGATGAAATCAATAAATTGTTTAAAACCGGAAACCGTGTGAACGCTACCGGCGCAAAGCTGTTTTTTATGAAAAACGGAACAAACAGAAATAGGATAGCTTTTACACTTCCCCGTAATTATGGAACGGCCGTTCAAAGAAATTTCTCAAAACGTATAAGTCGGGAATCATACAGACAAATACAGCAAAAATTGATAGAGGGATATGATATGTTATTGCTCATTTACCCAGGTAATGATAATTTTTCATATCGTTGCTCTCAGATGAACCTTTTATATAAAAAGGCCGGTCTATTTAAAGTATGAATCGTGCTTTGTCGCGCTGCTTTTGCAAATTGATTCGGTTTTATCAAATTTATATATCTCCTTTGTTTCCTTCTTGTTGTAGATTTTACCCTACTTGTTCAAATTATGCGCTGGAAGCCATACGCAAATACGGTGCTTTTAAGGGTTTTTTTCTTGCAATAAAACGTATTTTGAGATGCAATCCTTTTGTAAAAGGCGGTTTTGACCCGGTTCCTTAATCAGGTCGTATTTTCAAGGAGTTTCTTTTATGGAAAAAAATACAGTTTTGGCTATAGTTCTTTCTTCGATAGTGCTCATTGTTTTTATGGTACTGCAGTCCGTTCTTTTTCCGCCTGTTCCTGTGCAAAATATATCTGAAACAGCTGCCGAAACTGTAAATATAACTGAAAATAAAGCCGCTGAAATGAATTCCGCGGAAAAATTCAGTGCCGAACCGGCTGAAAATGAAAGCGAAGAAAAATATACGATAAACACAGAAAAATTCAATGTTGTATTTACTAATCGCGGCGGCGATATTATCGGCTTGGAATTGCTCGATCATAAAGACAAAACACGCGGTGTCGAAATGGCAGACAATATTTCCGAAAAAAACCGCGCGTTTTCATTATCGCTTGGAAATTATGAAAATGCTGTTATCGATGATATTTTTAACGTAAAAATTATCGACGACTATACTATAGGTTTTTTCAAACGTTTCCGCGTGAAAACTGCCGATAATTCATCGAAAGAATTTACGCTGATAAAGGAATATGCTTTTGCTCCGGATGATTACATGCTGAAACTTGATATACGCATTGAAAGCAATGAAAATTTGCATGATTTGAATTTTTCCGATGCGGCATATACATTGCGTTCCTCGCCTCAAATCGGACCTCATTACGATCGAAAAAAAGACAGATATGAAAACAGAACATTCATGACATATTCCGATGGAAAACGTAAAAAACAAATTTTAAACGACGGGACGGTGAAGACATTTGACAAACCATATACTTGGACGGGAGTCGGAGGAAAATATTTCACAATGCTTATTGTTCCCGAAAATATTTCTTCCATGAAAAATGCCGTATATTCGACGCTTGTTGAAAACGGAACATACGCAAATGCCCAAGTCATGCTTACAAGAAAACCAATTGATCAAAAATCAGTTCATGACGTTTATTACATTTATGCCGGACCGCGGACTGATAAAATGCTTTCTAAGTACAACAACGCGGCAGAAAACAGCTGGAAACTTTCGAGTCTGCGTTTAAATGATAGTTTGCAGTCGAGCGGCATGTTGTCCTGGCTTGAAATTTTTCTGAAATGGATAATGGAATTATTCTATAAGCTTATTCCGAATTGGGGAATTTCGATTATCATTATGACAGTGCTTTTAAAAGCGGCTTTTTTTCCGCTTACAAAAAAAAGTTCCGAAGCAACGCTGAAAATGCAGGCAATGCAGCCGAAAATGCAGGAGCTGCAAACAAAATATAAAGACAATCCCGAAAAATTGAATATAGAAATGGCTAAATTTTATAAAGAAGCGGGCTACAATCCGTTATCCGGATGTTTGCCGTTGTTAATACAATTTCCGCTGATTATAGCTATGTTTAATTTGTTCAATAATTATTTTGAATTCCGCGGAGCCATGTTTATTCCCGGATGGATACCTGATTTATCTGTCGGAGACAGTATTTGCACATTGTCTTTTTCCATACCTTTTATAGGCGACCAAATTCGGATTTTGCCGATTGTGTATGTTTTTTCGCAATTGTTATACGGAAAAATAACACAAACAGCAAATGCTGCTGCCGGCGGCGCTCAAATGAAATTTATGATGTATGGAATGCCGGTTATGTTTTTCTTTCTTTTTTATAATGCTCCGGCAGGTTTGATTTTATACTGGACAGTAAGCAATCTTTTGCAGCTGATTCAGCAGGTAATCATCAATAAATCAATGAAAGCAAAAAAAGCAATTTAACTGCGCGAGGTGCGTTATGATATATGAGTATGAAGCAAAAAATGAAAAAGAAGCTATTGAATTAGCTGCTGCTGAACTTGGTTTGGAAAAGGATCAGTTTGATGTTGAAATCCTTGAAACTCAAAAAACGAGTTTATTTAAAAAAGGATACGTGAAAATACGCGTTCATGTTGATGATTCAATGAAAAAAACCGAAGAAAGTCCTAAACAAGACAAAACGATAACAGATCGTCTTCCGCAGGATGACTTTGAAAAACAATTAGTTGATTTTATTTCGACTGTCATCAAAAAAATGGGTTACCAAGTATCGGTTGAGATTATGTTCCGCGAAGAATATAAAAAAGGTATTCGGCTTAATTCCAGTCATTCATCTATCCTTATTGGAAAAAAAGGAAAAAATCTGGATGCGCTGCAATTATTGGCAAATGTCTTTGCCGGAAAATTAGGGCACGAAAATACAAGAATTATTCTTGATACGCAGAATTACCGCATTCGCCGAGAAGAAGCGCTGGTTCGTCTTGCGTATGTTACGGCAGATAAAGTCCGAACAACTCGCAACTCTATTTTGCTTGAACCGATGAATCCATTTGAGAGAAGGCTTATCCATACAACGCTGAATGATATAAGCGATATTGAAACAAAAAGCGAGGGGGACGGACTTTATAAGCAAGTACGTGTTTTTTACAAAGGTGTTTTGTAATGGCACTTAAAAAAATATTAGGCGGATATTTTTATCTTTTTTGTTTTTTGCGAATTTGCTTTGGACAAGCAGAACAAACTGAAAAACTTGACAGTATTTTTTCTTCCGAAATTACCGCACAGCTGCGGGCAGACAAGGAAATAATACGGTATCAATTTAAACAGGATACTGTAGATTATTTGTTGTGCCCAAAAACCGCCGGCGGAGAAAAAATTATCAGCCAATGGACAAAAGAAGAGGCGCCTATATTGGCTGTTGAATCTTTGTATTTATATAAAAAGGAAACTCCGACGGCTCCGGGCGCCGATAATGAAGAAATAGGCAGAATATTGAGGTCTGTTTCTAAAATGAAAGGAATGACTTACTATTCAAATACAAGAAAAAAAGAAGAAGTGTTATATTCCGATGCATACACTTTTAAAAGTCCCGAAGATAAGTCAAAAATACCGGATAATACAGAGGGCTTTGCGGACGGAAAAGTTCTCTATATGTATCAAGATGACGCCAGTTTCGGCAATAACTATTATGAAGTTTCTTATTCCGTAATAGATACGGAAACTTTATTTTTATCAAAAAATATCGATTATATGTACTTTTCGATTTTTAAGGTTATAAAACCGGATAATTTGCGGATAGGTGTTATAGTCAATGATCTCGGTAGCGAAATAACAGTGTATTTGCTGGTGCAGGGAAGTTTTAAATCATTTTCTTTGCTTGAAAAATATTTATACCGTTCTTTTACTGCCCGTACCGCAGCAATTTATAATTGGTTTTTAAAATTATATATAGAAGGTTCTTTAAAATGAAAAAGCGAATATTCAGCATACTGTTTTGCGTGTGTATATTATTATTGTGCGAGGCTAAATCTATGGATTCTTTAAAAGGAAAAGAAGGTGTTTTTGCTGTTATGGAAACATCGAAAGGCGAAATAATACTTGAATTATATTATAAGCAAACGCCGCTTACTGTGACGAATTTTGTCGGACTGTCGGAAGGAACTTTGGATGCTGCCGGCGGGAAACCTTTTTATAACGGATTGAAATTTCACAGAGTTATATCCGATTTTATGATTCAAGGCGGAGATCCGCGCGGGAACGGAACCGGCGGTCCCGGTTATACATTTCCGGATGAATTTGTGCCGGAATTGAAACATTCCGGTCCCGGAATACTTTCTATGGCAAATGCCGGTCCGGGAACCAACGGCAGTCAGTTTTTTATAACACATGTGGCAACGCCGTGGCTTGACGGAAAACATACGGTTTTCGGACGCGTTCTTTCAGGGCAAAAAGTTGTTGATGCGATAAAACAAGGCGATGAAATAAAAAAAATCGAAATTGTCAGGCAGGGTTCCGAGGCGGAACAATTTACGGCGCAGCAAAAAGATTTTGATGAATTGAAAATGCGTTTAGTTGCTTTGGAAAAAGAAAAAGCCGCAGCGGCACAAGCTGAAATGCAGGAACTTATAAATAAAAAATTTCCGTCGGCAAAAACAGATGAAAACGGAATCAAATATATTATAACAAAAAACGGAAACGGAACAAAATGCGGAAAAAATAAAAATGTTTCCGTTCACTATAAGGGTTACTTTATTGACGGAACTGTTTTCGATAAATCAGAAGGAAGAGGTCCGCTTAATTTCAGAACAGGCATAGGTCAAATGATTCCGGGTTTTGATATAATGGTGCAGGATATGGCAGTTGGAGAAAAAAGAACGGTAGTTCTTCCTCCGGAATTTGCCTACGGTTCGCAAGGTGCCGGCGGTGTTATTCCGCCTAATGCTTTTATTGCTTTTGATATTGAATTGCTTTCCGCAAAATAGCCGGATAAAATTTATCAATAGTATTTAACGAATTTTATTCAAACCGCCGCCGATAAAACCGCGGTGGTTTTTTATTCGGATAAGCGGCTCAATTCGTATAAAATAACGGATGCTGCTTGTGCTACGTTCAAACTGTCGATATTTTGACACGGCGACGGAATTTGAAAAAGATGATCGCATAAATGTTTTATCTCGTTTGAAATTCCGTTTTCTTCGTTGCCGAGAATTATAAAAACCGCTTTTTTGTTATCTGTTGTCTGTTGTTTTTTTTCCGATTTTTCCGAAAATATTTTTTTGAGTTCCGCAACAGGCACAGAAGAATGCGGATCGGTTCCGATTATAATCATTTTTTTCTGCATGTCGGAAAGAAAATGCGAAAGCGACGAAACAGAATAAATGGAAACGTATTCCATTCCTCCTTGAGCTACGCGGTATGCGCTGGTTGTTATCAATGATTGACTTTCATCACGGGGAATAACAATATTGCGGATATTAAAGAACGCAGCACTGCGGACGATTGCGCCGAAATTATTTGCATTGCCGATACGATCCAAAATAATGCCGGATTCGCCGTTTTGGATCCATTTTTCTGCGGCAGAAGAAGTGAGATGGGGGATTTCCGGATACGAAATCATTGCAACGACGCCTTGGTGATGAGTGCTTCCGCATAATTTTTCGAGTTCAAAAGAATTTGTTTGGTTGTAGATCGCTTTCCGCATTGCCATTTTTTTGCATAAGCCGCCGAATAACGGAGCTTTTTCTGCGGTAAAATAAAGCCGCCGGATATTTTCGGCATGATGTTTTTCGAATTCTTTTACTGCGGCAAAACCGCATATTGCAAGTTCATTGCGCAATTTATTTTTCATGCAAAAAGTATATCGCAAAGAAAAAAAAAATAAAACGTGCTGCTGTTTTTATACAATCAATTATGCCGATATGATATACTGACTGCATAATGACAAAGCGAAATTACAACGCGCTTATGGAAAACGAAATAAGCAGGATTATCAGTTCAAAAAATTTTCAGGCGGGGATAAAACCGAAATTATTGCTGCACGTGTGCTGTGCGCCATGCAGCTCATCCGTGCTTGAACGTCTTGTTCCCGTGTTTTCAATAGTTCTTTTTTATTACAATCCGAATATATATCCCGAAGCAGAATATTTGCGGCGGCTGAAAGAATTGAAAAAATATTGCGCGCAGGCAAATTTGTTTTTGCCGATTGCAGAAGAATTATATAATCCTGCGGAATATTACGCTGCGGTAAAAACAGATGAAGAACCTGAACTGAAAGAAGAATGCGAATGCGGAGAACGCTGCCGCCGTTGTTATGAATTCCGAATAAAAAAGGCATATCAATATGCGGCAGAACACGAGTTTGATTATATAACAACGACGCTTTCCGTCAGTCCGTATAAAGACGCTTCAAAAATAAATGAAATAGGCAGAATCTTTTTTGAAAATGCTGCCGAACAAAAAAATGCGGAAAACGGCGGACATAAAAAAAATGTACGTTTTTTGTACGCCGATTTTAAGAAAAAAAATGGTTTTTTGAGATCTCTGCAATTATCGGAACAATTCGGATTGTACCGCCAGGATTATTGCGGATGTGAATATTCAATCCGGAGAGAAAAAAATGTCTGAGCAAAATATAAAAATAAATAAAATCAATGAACCTAAAAACAACGAAGGCGGCAATGTATTATCACAGCTGCATCCGTTTGCGGTATATAATAACGCGGAAAGAATCAGGGATGTTATCAGATATGTGCAGCGTTTTAAAAATGCTCTGATTGTAGTGCATATAGACAGCGAAATTATTGGTTCCCCGTTTTTCGCCAGTCATATACGGGATATTTGTTTAATTCATGAAGCAGGACTGCGTGTACTGATTGTTCCGGGAGCAAAGAAACGGATAGATGAGGTTCTTTCTTCCGCGAAAATTTCTTGGCAAATAAATAACGGCATTCGTATTACTGATGCCGATGCAATGCCGTATATAAAAACGGCAGCGTTCGATGTTGCGAATCAAGTAATGACGAGTTTTGCCGGAGAAAGACAAACTGCGGTTATCGGAAATTGGGTGCGCGCACGCGGTGTCGGAATTGTTGACGGAACGGATTTTGCTACCGCAGGAGAAATAGATAAAATCCAAATAGATGCGGTTAAAACAGTTTTGAACGAAGGTTTTATTCCGATCTTTCCATGCATCGGATGGAGTGCAACAGGAAAGCCGTACAACATTTCTTCTATGCAGCTTGCGGCGGAAACAGCAGTTCACTTGAAAGCAGACAAACTGTTTTTTCTTACGTCATCTGTTTCAATTACTCCGGAAAATTTTATTATTCCCGTGGATATAGGTTTGTCGCCGGAAGGCTGTGTTCCCGCAATGAACATGCAGGAACTTAATTTATTTATGAAAGCAAATATGCCCGCTGAAAATAAAAATGATTTTTCAAAACGCAGTGCCGCACTGAAAACTTTGGAATTGGCAGGCAAATCATGTGTGTCCGGAGTTTCGCGCGTTCATATATTGAACGGCTCTCTCGACGGCGCAATTCCATGCGAGATTTTTTCCAATTTCGGTTCAGGGACAATGATTTACGAAAGTGATTACGGCGGAATTCGACAAATGACGCCGAACGATATTTCAGCCGTTTTAACACTCATCCGCCCATTTGTGGAAAAAGGCATTCTGCTGCCGCGAAGCGAACAAGTTCTTGCGGAAACATATAAAAATTATATTGTATATGAGCTTGACGGCGGAATACGGGCTTGTGCGGCGTTTATCGAATATGAAAATGATAACGAGGCGCAGTTTCGTCAGGCAGAAATTGCGGCAGTTGCAGTTGATACTGCTTGTGCTCATGCCGGCATCGGGCAAAAATTGATAAAATGTCTTTCCGATGCGGCGGCAAAAAAAGGATATGAATCGGTGTTTGTTTTAACAACACAAACTGCGGATTGGTTTGAAAAAATGGGATTTACGGAAGATTCGCTTGATTCATTGCCGCCTGCGCGCAAACGTATTTGGTCTGCGGAACGCGGATCGAAAGTGTTTCGCTTGAAATTATAAAAACCTGACAAATATGCGCACGGAATTAAAAATGGATTTTTGAAATTGCATATTTTATTCTGGTTTATCCGGATTCCAATTATGTTTGGGATAACGGCCTTTCATTTCTTTGCATATTTGCGGCCAAGCCGTCTGCCAAAAAGCGGCAATGTCTTGTGTTGTTTGCAGCGGCCGGCGGGCAGGAGAGAGCAGGCGGAACAAGACGGGAATGCCCAAAATGCGCGGCGTTTCTTTGCAGCCGAAAATTTCCTGAATGATAATTTCCAAAACGGGAATTATTTCGGGATTTTGATGATCCGAAGATTTTTTGAATATTTCATACGCAAGCGGACGTTTTTTTCCGCTTGGAAGCTGAAAGTATCGCGGAACTTTTTTGTCAACAGCGGCTCCGTCAAGTTTGAAAAAAAGCGCGTCGTATACGGTTTTTGCTGAAACAATTCCGTTTGCCGGAATAAACGGAAAAAACCATTCTTCAAGTGTGCTGCAAAGATTTTCCGGATTCGCCGGATTTTCCCGAAAGTCCGGCGCGGCGTTTGCGTTGTTGCTGTCATTATTTTTATGCTGATAATAAAATTGCGCACGGAGCAAAAAATGTTCCGTTTCCGCAAAAGACGGAAGCGCAGAAAATCCTTTTTTCTTTACAGCGTCGTGCCATGCGCGGGCAATATCTGCGGAATCCGCTTCCATTTTAATTTCTTTTATCAGCAGTTTGCCGTAATAGAAGCGTTTTGTTTTCCGCACTTTTGCCGTTTCGTTTGTCTTGAACTCGGCGGATATTTCCGAGCGCAGACGGCTGGAAATCCATAGTTCTATTGTTTGTTCGTCCGGTATTTCGTATTGGAAAATTGTACCGGAGCGTTCGCCTGCATCGGCATTTGTTGCTATAATCCAGGGCGGAAAAAAATTTGCTCCGTTTTGTTTATTTCGGGGAAGCGCCGCAAATCTGCCCGACGGAAATTGATAACAGCCGTGTTCTGTATGGCGCGCAATTCTGTCCGGAAATCCGGCAAGCAATGCAGATGAAAAAATATGCGGCGGCGGATTGTGATTGTTCGAAAGTTTCGCTTGTTCATAATTTTTTTCGGTATTGTTATTTTTCGGAAATTGAATTTTTTTCAGCCGACGAGTTATCGCCGCAGTGAATTTTTCTTTTTCCGCGGGATTGTCCGCTGCTGCGGATATTTGACCCGCGGCGTCGATTATTTTCTGCGGGATGTGCCGAAAAGTTACGGCTGTTTCAATCAGCATCAATGCTGCGCGCGGATGAATTCCCAGCTGAAGAACGGCTTTGCCGCGTTCCGTTACGGCGCCTGTTTTTTCGATGCAGTTCATATATTCAAGCAAGGTGCGCGCGGATTCCCATGCCGTATTTTTGGGCGGATCGAGCCATTGCAAATCCGCCGCGCGCCGCGCGCCCCATAAAGCGCATTCAAGCACAATCGGAAGCAAATCTGTCCGCGTTATTTCAGGCGGAAAATCCCGTATTCGCGGTTCGCTTTTTTGCCACAGTCTGATGCATTTTCCCGGCTGAGTTCTGCCTGCTCTGCCTGAGCGCTGCGCAGCGGAAAATTCGCTTTCTGTTTCCGTTACGAGTTTCTGCATCCCGGTTCGTGCATCAAAACGGCTGATACGGGAAAGTCCGCTGTCAATGACGCAGACAATATCGGGAATGGTTATCGATGTTTCCGCAATGGAAGAAGATAAAATAACGCGCCGCCGTGAATTTTTTTTCGGAGGCGAAAGAATTTTTTGCTGCTCGGAAAAAGAAACGGAGCTGTGCAGAATAAAAACATCTGCATCGGCGGGCGGAAGCATGGCTTCTCCGGCGAGAATGCGCGCGGTTTCCCGTATATCTGCAATTCCCGGCAAAAATACCAAAATGCTGCCGTCGGTGCGGGAATTATTTTTTGCGCCGCCGGATTCTTCGCTTGTTTCCGCGAGTTCCTGCAAAACAGCCCGCGCGGCTGTTTCCGAAATTTTGGTGTGAGAATCGGCATTTTCTTGCGGTTTATAAATAATCGTTACAGGAAAAGTTCGTCCCGGAACGGCATATATCGGTGCGCCCAAAAATTCGGAAATGCGTTCGGTGTGTATCGTTGCCGACATAATCAGCACGAAAAGATTATCCCGCATCGGCAAAATTTCTTTTAAAAACGCAAGTGCCATATCTGCATATACGGAACGTTCATGAAATTCGTCAATGACGATAACGGAGATTTCATCCAGAAACGGATTTTCCTGCATCATTTTTACGAGGACAGCTTCTGTAACTGTTTCAAGGCGCGTCTGCGCGGATATTTTTGATTCGAAACGAATCCGATAGCCGGCAGTCATTCCGGTTTCTTCTTTCAGCAAAGCCGCTGTCCGTGCCGATGCCGCCAATGCGGCGATTTTCCGAGGTTCCAGCATGATGATTTTGCCGGAAAAATGCTTTAACAAAGCAATCGGAACTGCCGTCGATTTTCCGGCGGCGGTTTCGGCTGTCAGTATAAGCGTTCGGTTCGGAGAATGCGCCAATTTTGTGCAGATTGTATCAAGATGCGGAAAAATCGGCAGACTGCGCAGTTCGTCCGGATATGTTTTTTCCGCCGCATGAAGCGTGTCATTCATTTGAGGAATTTTCCGGATTTTTTGCCGCAAGCCATTTCGAAAGCGCCGTGCGTGCGGAATCGAAAGCGAGAGGAAGCGCGTTTATGTCGTCCTGCGAGCGAACGGGCACGAAGCAGACATCTGCAATCTCGCTTTCCTGCGTGCGGATTTTTTTCAGCAAAGATTCCGCGGTTTCGTTCGGAAAAGATGCCGAGAAAAAAACATCGCAGGTGTGATATATAATATTTTTGTACGGATATATATTTGCCGCGCTGCATATATATGATATATGTTCCGGAATCAAACCGATTTCTTCCGTGCATTCCCGGATACAGCCCTGCTCAAGCGTTTCTCCTTGATCGACGAATCCTCCGGGAAGCGCAAGTTTTCCTTTTTGCGGTTCTTTTTTTCGCACAATCATGAGGATTTTTTCGTCTGATTCGATTATCAATCCGGTTGCCGCCGCGGTATTTTTATACAAATTAAAACCGCATGACGGACATGTCCAATGTTTTTCTTTTGGAAAAAGGAGCGTTTTTTTGCCGCAATGCGGACAATACGGCATGGAAATATCGGAAAGCATCATAATACAAGTATAACAAAAGCAGCGTACTTGTGTCATCCGAAAAGTGCCGCTGCGGATTTTTGGGCACGGCTGTTACGGAAAGCGTATAGTGATTTCGCCGGAATTCAGTTCAATGCGTTTGCCTGCGGTTCCTTCAGGCAGATTCACCGGTTCGACAATCAGCCGCGCGTTGTTTGTAATGTCAACCGCGCGTGCCGAATATGATTCTGTTTGTGTCGAAACTGTGATGAGTTTTCCCAAAACAACGGAGCGTTGTTTGTATTCGTCCATAAAATGTGCGGAATCGTTTTGCAGAACAGCAAAAAGATGTTTTAAAACCGCCGCCGCGAGAATGTTCCGCCCGATAATCAATTCGGAATTATTTTTGTCTTTTTTTATTTGACTGAAAATACTTCCGGCTTTGTCCGCAATGTCGGCAGGAAAAGACGAATTGGTTTCGGAAATATTTATTCCGATGCCGATAATAACTGTTCCCACGGATTTTGTCTGCGCGGAAATGATGCCTTCGACAAGGATTCCGCATATTTTTTTTCCGTGACAATAAATATCATTTACCCATTTTATTTTGAACGGAGATGCTGCCGGAATATTTTTTGCGCCGCCCGTGTTTTTTTCATCTTGCGCAGGATATATGTCCGGCAGGCAAATTTCATCGAGTGCGCGGCAGACAGCGACTGCTGTTCCCGCAGTAATAAATGCCGGATCCGTAAGCGTCTGCGGCAGCTGATAAAGAACGCTCATGTACAAACCGTGTTCTGCCGGGGAATAGAATGTGCGTCCGAAACGGCCTGTTCCGGCTGTCTGCGCATCGGCAATGATAACCGTTCCGTGCAGCTGTTCCGTACCGCTGCGGGAACTCTTTGCGCCTTGTGCGTCATTCTGCGCGGCAGCTATCCGCCGGCATTCCGCATTTGTGGAATCCAGTGTTTTATGTATGTGAATTTTTCCGCCGACTGCTTTCAGGCATAACGCTGCACATTGCTGTTTTAATGCGCGTTCTATATCAGCGGAAGATAATTCCTGCACAGCGCGGCTTAGTGCAGGATTTGCTGTTGATGTATGATTCGAAGATGTACCGATTTCGTCAAGACTGCTGCGGTTTGTCATTTTTTTGTCCGAGCGGCGTAAAATTATGCACGCCGCAGCTGTATGCGATGCCGCTTCCGGGCTGCGAAAGGCAGGAAAGATTTCTGATGGTTTGCAGTATTTGTTCCGATTTGCCTTTTTCCACAAGAATAAGCAGCAGCTCTTTTTCGGGAACAATGGTAATGCCGAAGAAGCTTGTATCTTCCGGTTTTCCCGTTCCATGACCTTTTATTATAGTTCCGCCGCCCGCGCCGGCTTTTCTTGCGGCTGCCATTATGTCATCGGCATAGCCGGAATTGACGATAACTGTTATCAGTTCATGTGTTGTTTCTTCTTTCATAGGTATTTCTCCGTTTTGTTTGCCGAAAGAACAGTTTTTTCCGTTTTTCAGAACTTCATCGAGTTTTATCGAAAACGCGATGCCGAAATGTTTTTTTTCCGGCGGAACAGCTTGTACAATAGCATTGTATAAATTATCGCAATTGTTTTCGGCGTCCGCTATGAATACAATATCTTTTTCAGAATCCCCAAGACCGAGCATTTGCAGTATGTTGTTTTTTGCTGTTCCGCGTCCCAGAAGAATCGTTGCTCCGGCTGCTCCGGCTTTTCTCGCAGCTCCGGCAATAAAATCGCCCTGATTTTTCGGAACGATAACGGTTATAAGATGATTCACCGGTAATTCTCCTTTTTCTTTTTGTACGCAAATAAAATTCCCAAAATTTGAATGGTGATGAGCGGCGTCATGGCAACAAGTGCGATAACACCGAATGCGTCGGTTACAGGATTTCCGCCCGATACGGCAGAAGCGCCGAGTGTAAAGGATAAAATAAACGTAGACGTCATGGGACCTGACGCCACGCCGCCGGAATCAAACGCGATAGCGGTAAATAATGAGGGACAGAAAAACATCAATAAAAGTGCAAGCGCATAACCGGGTAGCATAAAATACCATAAACTGAATCCGTTCATGACACGCCACATGGAAAGTCCTATAGAAACGGCAACTCCTGCGGAAAGGGAAAAAAGCAAAAGTTTTCGTTTTATTGTTCCGCCGGAAATATGTTCCACTTGATCCGTTAAAACCCACACCGCCGGTTCTGCACAGACAACTATTGCGCCGAATAAAATGCCGATTGGAATCAGCAGCCATGAATTATCCAGAGAAGCAAGCATTGTTCCGAGCTGTTCTCCCGCGGGAATAAATCCGTATTTTACGCCTAAAAGAAAAAGCGTCAAGCCCGCAAAACTCCACAAAAGACCGACTGCCATTCTTATTACTTGCCGCGGCGGCATTTTTATCAGAAAAATTTGAAACACCGCAAAAAGTATTATAAGCGGAAGCATTGCCATAATTACTTCGTGAAAAATTTCCGGAAGCAAATCGGCGAATATCGAATTTCCCGCAGATGCGGCGGCTGTCTGCAACCCTGCATCCGCGGAAGAAGAATCCGTAAATATGCCGAACAGCAAAACTGCCAGAATCGGTCCGATAGACGCGATTCCGGTCAGTCCGAAACTGTCGTTTTCGGATTTGTTTTTTCCGCCCCGCACTGCCGCAACGCCGACGCCGAGAGCCATGATAAAAGGAACGGTCATAGGTCCTGTCGTTGCTCCGCCGGAATCAAATGCTACCGCAAGAAATTCGGGCGGCGTTTTGTACGCGCAGATAAAAACGAGAACATAAACTGCAAGAAGAATCCATTTCAGCGGAATTTGCAAAATGGTTCGCGTCAATCCCAGCGATACAAAAAGACCGACGCCTGCCGCAATCATAAAAATAAGCTTGCTTGGATTGATTGACGGATTTACGCCGGCTATTTGCTGCGCGAGTACTTGGACATCCGGTTCTGCGATAGTGATTAGAACGCCGATAAAAAACGCGGCTGTCAGCAGCAGCGGAAGATTTTTTTTCGCCGTGAGCGCGGCGCCGGCTTTTTCTCCGACCGGAAGAATTCCCGCATCAGCTCCAAGCAGAAATAAAGAGAGTCCGATGATAACTAAAATTCCGCCGATAACAAAACGTCCTGTCATGGCAGCACCGAGCGGCGCAGCCGTGAAATCGAGAATCAAAACGACAGCCATAACAGGCAGCACGGAAACAGAATTTTCTTTTAGTTTTGAAAGTAGGTTCATATAACTTCCGAGGCAAAAATTGTACTGACCATAGAATAGCAGAAATAACTGCATTTGTGAATTCTATGATCCGAATATAAAGTGCTTTGTTTTATTTACGGCTCGGAAACTGTTTGTGTGCGGATAATCAGTGCGCGCCTTTTTTGTTTAAATAACGGATAATTCTTGTATTATGCTGCGGACAAAATCCGCGCATAATTCCGCCGCCGTAGTTTCGTTGAAATCGTATTCCGCTTTTTCAAAAATGTCCGCCGTATCCGACATACATCGAATAATAACGAACGGCACCTTGTGTACATAACAGGTTTGGGCAATGGCGCAGCCTTCCATTTCTACGCAGGTAGGAGCGCAGGCGTTTTTAATTGCCTGTTTTTTTTCCGCCGAATGAATAAAGCAGTCTCCCGAAGCAATTCTGCCCGTATGCAGCTGAAAGTTTTTGTTCTGTTTTTTGAACGCTGTCTGCGCGGCTTGTACAAGCGCTGCATCAGCCGGAAAAACCCGCGGCATTCCGGGCAGCGTGCAAGATTCATATCCGAAAAAAACAGCGTCGGCATCATGATAAATCGTATCCGAGGAAACGACGAAATCAAAAACATGAAGCTTTTCGTCAATTGCGCCGGCAATACCGGTATTGATAATGGTATCGGCACCGAATTTGAGAATCATTATTTGCGTACATAATGCGGCATTTACTTTTCCCACTCCGCTTTTTGCGATAATGACATTTATTCCGCCGAGAGTTCCTTCATAAAAAGCAATGCCGGCAATTTCCGATACGGCGGCGCTGTCCTGAATATATTGTTTAAGCAATGCGATTTCCGCGTCCATTGCTCCGATAATTCCCAGTTTTTTCATGCTGTGCATTCCTCCTGCAAATTTCGATTTTAAATATATACCGCAATTTGCGGGCAGTAAAGAGGTTTGTTTGATATTGATGAACGCGGCCGGCGGCTGCCGAAAAAACGCCGCGGAAAATGTGCATACGGGATTTCCCGCGCAAGTGTTTTATATGAACTTGTCATGCGTTAAAACTTCCGCTACAATTTTTCGAAAGTTTTATTTTATTGTGCAGGAGCGCCTGAACCCCAAGACGGAAAACTATCATGAAAACAATAATTGTCGGAGCGGGCTTTACCGGTGTACAACTTGCCCGCCGCCTTATTGCGGATAAAAATGATGTTGTACTCATAGACAGCGATGAAGAAACCGTGCGCCATGTGTCGAATCGCCTTGACTGCATGGTAATGCAGGCTAACGGAAACAGCCTCCGTGTTCTTGAAGACGCCGGCATAGAAAAAGCGGATTCCCTTGTTGCGGTAACGAATTCCGATGAAGTGAATATGATAACTTGTTCGCTTGTCGATTCCGTGTATCCGAAAGTAAAGAAAATCGCAAGAGTGCGCAATTATGATTATTACGCAAATTCTGCCGACTCCGCGGAAAAAGAAAAATCCGATGCATCGGCAAAAAACAGTCATCACTTATACGGCATAGACAACATGGTGCATCCCGATGTCGAAGCTGCGGAAGCGATTGTAAATGCCGTAGAGCACGGCGCCGTCACGGAAGTAGTCGATTTTGAAAATTCCGAATACGAACTGACAAGAATTACCGTGGAAAAAGGAAGCCGCCTTGACGGAGTATGCGTTCAGGATATCCGCCGGATGACAGACGACGTTTTTTTGCTTGCTTTTGTCGAAAAAGGAAATGAAACATACATGCCCGACGGTTCCGCTGTGCTGCATGCCGAAGACCGCATCGGCATTCTTACCACAAAGGAAGCCCTGCCGCGTTTTTTGGAGTTATGCGGTTCCGAAATTCACGAACTGAAAAAAATAATCCTTGTCGGCGCCGGCAGAATCGGTACGCTCATTGCCGACCAAATTGTCCGCAAAAACAAGCTTTCTTTTTTGTCGCGTTTTCTCGGTTTTTATAAAAAAGCAAATCAGGAATTCGTTATCATTGACAATGACAGCGCCCGCGCGAAAGCCGCTTCCGAACGATATCCGGAAGCAGCTGTTTTCTGCGCCGACATTACCGACGAAAGTTTTATTGCGGAAGAAGGACTTGATAAATTCGATTTGCTGATTACCGCGACGCATAATTACGAATTGAATATGGTTACCGCCGCGTATTTCAAATCACTGGGAATGGAACGAACCGTATGCCTTGTTGCAAGCAGCAGCTTCGCGGGAATTTCGCGCAATATCGGAATCGATGTTGCGGTTCCGATAAAAGACGCCGTCGTGGATACGATAATCAGTCATCTGCGCGGGAAAAATGTTTCCGATATACACACTGTTTCCGACGCAGGTCTGGAAATTGCCGAAATAGAATTGCCGGAAACAACAAAAGTTGCCGGAAAAACGCTGAAAGACATTGCCGTTGCGGGATCGTTTCTTGTTTTGCTGATATGCAAAGCAGAAACAAATACCTATGTGCTTGCCGACGGCAATACCTCTCTCAGTCCGTTTGATAAACTTGTCGTAATTGACCGCATCGCCGAAAACAGAAAACTGCTCGATATTCTCGGAGTCCTTGAGTGAAAATTCTGCCGTTTATTCGTTTGCATATCATGCTGCTTGCAATTATTTCGGTTTCAATGATAATTCCGCTTGTGTGCGCAATTGCATGCAATGAATCCGCCGCGGCAAAAGCGTTTGCGCTTCCGTTTTGCGTTTGTTTTATTGCCGGAATAATTTTTTTAATCGCGGGACGAAAACAAAAAATAACGCTTTCCGCGCGTTCCGGTTTTGCCGTTGTTGCGCTTTGCTGGATAACGGCAAGTTTTTTAGGCGCAGTTCCGTTCGTTTTATCCGGCACAATTCCGTCTGCAACGGATGCTTTTTTCGAAAGCGTTTCCGGATTTACGACAACCGGCGCAACGGTTCTTTCGGATGTGGAAAATCTGCCGCGTTCAATCAATGTTTGGCGCACCGAGATGCATTGGCTCGGCGGCATGGGAATAGTGGCACTGACCGTTGCGTTGTTTCCCGTGCTCGGCGTGGGCGGATTTCAGCTTATCAAGGCGGAAACAACCGGGCCGGAAAAAGGCAAAATTACGTCGAAAATTACCGACACGGCAAAAATTTTATGGTTTATTTATTTGGGATTTACCGCTGTGCAGACCGTTTTTTTAATGATTGCCGGCATGGATTTTATCGATGCACTGAGTTATTCGTTTTCTACTTTGGGAACCGGCGGCTTTGCCACAAAAAATGCGAGCATAGGTGCGTACAATTCCGCCGCCGTTGACTGGATCTGCACGGTGTTCATGCTGCTTGCCGGTGTCAACTTCAGTTTGTATTACCGGCTTATTTTGGGAAAAGGCAAAGAACTTCTGCATAATACGGAATTAAAAGCGTATATAGGCATCGTTGTAACCGCGGTCTGTATTGCAGCCGCCGCTGTTCTGCCGCAGTATAAAACGCTCGCGCAGTCTTTGCGCTATGCATCGTTTCAGGTTGCATCGTTTATAACGACAACCGGCTTTTCGACAGCCGATTATGCGCAATGGGCGCCTGCCGCGCAAATGGCGCTGTTTTTGCTGATGTTTGTGGGCGGCTGTTCCGGTTCGACAAGCGGCAATATAAAAGTTGTGCGCTGGGTTGTGCTTGCAAAGCAGATGACAAACGAAACCAACAGAATGCTGCATCCGCACGGAGTATTCAGCATTCGCCTGAACGGACGCGCCGGACGGAAAGATATAGTATACAGTGTGTCCGCTTTTATTTTTTTGTATTTAATGCTGGTTCTTGTTACGGGAATTGTTGCGGCATTTGACGGCGCGGATTTGTTGACGTCATTTTCCACGGCGCTTACGCTTGTCGGAAATATCGGCGTCGGCTTCGGAAAAACAGGTTCGGGCGGAAACTTTCAGGTTTTTTCGGCAGCCGTAAAATGGTGGTTTTGTTTTGCCATGATTGCTGGAAGATTGGAACTGTACACAATGTTTGTTTTCTTTTTTCCGTCGTTCTGGAAAAAACGATAAATGCCCCGCCGCGCTTTTTCGGCGAGGCAGATTATTCTTTATTTTTTTAAATCGTTTTTCTCGTACAGAATAAAAAATCGTTTATAGCGTGCCGAGCGTCCGTTGTCGAAAAGTTCCAGAGAATCTTCTTCGGTGTATAATCGGGATTTGAAATATCCGTGCTCGCGTGCAAATACGGCTACGGCATCGCGAATTGCGGTGTTGGCATCTCCGCGGTCAAAACTCGATCCGCCGTTTTTAAGCGTGTACGTAACGCGCAGAACGCCGGTTAAATCATTAAATGAAAAATCAATGTGCGCTCTGCCTGCTTCGGTAGAATACGATTTAAAACTGTACGGATCATCCGCCGCCGCATTTTGTGCGAAAACCGCCGTTCCGCAGAAAAAAAGGCATAAAGCAATAACCGAAAATAATGTTAGTTTCTTCATAATAAAACTCCTGTTTCAAATGTACTGAATTGTACTGAAATCCATTTTATATTTACTATACCGAAAATTTTTCCGAACGTGAAGACAAAGATGCGCCGAACCGAAAATTTTTTTGCCGAACAATGTACGGCGGAAATCCGGCACCGCAGTCTGTCAATTGGTTGACGAAATATACAAAAGACCGTATCCTTTGCTTCATGAATGTTGAAACAAAATCCGGAAAATTTTTATCTGCCTGCGCCGCCGCGCTTCTTTCGTGCGCCGTGTGTTTTTCCGCAGAAGACAACAGCAAGGCTGCTCCTGTATATACGCAGGCGCGTCAGCTCGAACTTTCCGGAAAGACAGCCGAAGCGGCAAAAGTATATCAGCAGTCGGCGGATATTGCCCGCGGAGAAATCGCGGCGGATTCCAAAAATGCCGACGCATATTCCGTGCTGGGCTGGGCGCTGCTCCGTCTTCAGCGATATGCGGAAGCCGAACGCATATCAAGGGAAGGGCTGAAATCCGCGCCGAATGATGTGCGGATTATAGAAACGCTCGGCGAGGCATGTTTTTATACCGACAAATATACCGATTCTTTGGCGTTTTTCGAGCGCTATTTTGTGCTTGCCCCGAACGGCAACCGAGTTTCGACCGCGTATTTTTTTGTGGGAGAAATATACCGTCTTACCGGAAAAACCGAACACGCGGATATAGCGTACTGCACGGCACTGAAAAAATCTCCGTATGTGTCTTTGTGGTGGTACAGGCTCGGCGTACTGCGCGCGGGCGCCGGAAAAGACAAAGACGCAAAATACGCATTCGAACAAGCCCTGAAACTGCGGCCGGATTATCCGGAAGCCGCCGCTGCACTGAAAAAACTTTCATAATACGTGTTCCTTTGCGGCGATCCGGTGTGTCGTGAAACCGATAGATGCAGATAAATCTTATAATAATAATCTCATTCCGTTTTTGGCGGCGATGTGTTTTTTTCTGTCTGCCGTCGAATATGCCGTTCCGAAACCGCTTCCGTTTATGCGCATCGGTTTTGCCAATTTGCCGATTATATTTGCACTGTTCAAACTGCCTGCGCGCGATGCCGCACTTTTGGTGCTGCTGAAAGTTGCGGGGCAGGGAATTATCTCCGGAACGCTTTTTTCTTATGTATTTGTTTTTTCCGCGGCGGGTTCGATTTCATCGGCTTTGTGCATGTTTGCCGCGAAACGTTTAGGCGGAAAGCGAATAACAGCGGTCGGCATCGGACTTGCCGGCGCACTCGGCAATAATTGCGCGCAGATAGCCGTTGCGCGCATTTTGCTGTTCGGAGAAAGCACGCGCTATATTGCGCCGCTTTTGCTGGCATCGGGACTTGCAAGCGGACTTGCACTCGGCATATTCGCGCGGATTTTCATGCAAAAATCGGCATGGTTTTCCGAACTTGATGTTTTTGCCGCGGCTGATGAAAATCATTCCGTACAAATCCGCACGGAAAAACCCGAAGACACTGCCGACCGGCAAAAAAATTCAAAAGACAAATCCTCAAAAACCGCGGTATTGTGGTTTGTATGCGCGCTTGTTTTGATGCTGTTTTTTTTGTTCCAAAAAAAAGTGCAGGTGCAGGCTGTCTGTCTTGCGTTTTTTGCGCTGCTTGTTCGGATACGCAAAGGAAAAGTAAAAATCGTTTCGGCGTTTTTTTTGATCGGCGGAGTTGCATTTTTTGCGCTGCTCTCCCCGTTCGGCAAAGTGCTGTTTTATGCCGGAAAATTTCCGGTAACGGCAGGCGCGCTTGAAAGCGGTTTGCGCCGCGGCATTGTTCTTGTCGGCATGCTGTTTTTATCCCGTCTGGCAGTCGGTTCCGATCTGTATATACCCGGACGCGCCGGAAAATTTCTGCGGAAAGTATTTGCCTGCTTTAAGCTGCTGACGGCGGAACACATTCCGTTAAAACACGGAGCGATTATTTCCGCGCTCGACCGCCGTCTTGCGGATGTTTGGCGCGCTGTCTGTCTGGATTTTTCGGATACGGATACAGACATAAAACCCGAATCGTGAACAGCGGATTATAAAGCGAATTTTTCAACGGCGCAGAATGCGGAACATGCCTTGTTTCGGCGGCAGTTTTCCGATTAACATCCGCCGCAGCCGCAGCACCCGCGGGAACAGCCGCCTGCCGCTTCGGAACTGTCCGAACATCCGCCGCAGGAACCGCCGCAGCCGCGCGATAAACCGAACTGCAATTCGTTTTCCGTTGCGTCGCGGATCCCCGAAATTTTTATATCAAAAGTCAGCGTTTTTCCCGCAAGCGGATGATTTGCGTCGACAATGACCGTTGCGTCTTTCACTTCCGCAATTGTTACCAATTGCGAACCGGCATCGTTTTCGGCTTCAAACTGCATTCCGGCTTCTATTTCAGCATCCGCCGGAAAATGACTTTTCGGCACTTCCGCGATAAGTTCCTGACTGCGTTCGCCGTATGCGTCCTTCGGCGTGAGCGTAACGGAAAAACTCTCGCCGTCTTGTTTTCCGTCCAATTCTTTTTCAAGCGCGGGAATCAAACTGTTTTGTCCGTGAATATAATCGATTGGTCCGGAAATTTCCGTCGAATCGAGGATTTCTCCGCCGCTGTCTTTCAGCGTGTATTCAAGCGACACGACTTTGTTGTCTGCGATTTTCATTACAGGAATATACACTTTTGCGCAAAATACGGCAAGCCGCTGCGCCCGCATTCCTGCCGAAAATCTCGCGTGCCACCGAAGATGTGCCGCCAGCAGCAAAAACGCATTTTTGCACTCTACAAGCCTCTTGTTACTTACTAACAAGAGGCTTGTTAGTTACTAATTAACGACTTGTTAGTAACTGACAAGTCATTTGTTAGTTACTAATGAATGGTTTGTTAGTAACTAATGAACTTCTTGTCAGCTGCTGACGTGCCCCTGTTCACGATACAATTCTGCGGATTTTAGATGCTCTCCCGTTGTCTAAAAAAAATCACGGATTTTTCAAAAAAAAGGAACACTTAAAAGCTGCGTCTGAAATATCGCCGCAGCTTTTAACTCGAGTTTCTGTAAGAAACTCGCTCATTTATTGCAGTTTCCGTCGGAAACTGCGTTTTCAATAACTCAAAAATCGAAATTTTTTTCGTTATTGAAAAAAAAAGGAACGTTTAAATCACGAAACGGCACGCGCG
>JAMPCJ010000013.1 GCA_023666275.1 Treponema brennaborense
GTGGTTCCATGTGAAGGTCATGCTCCCGCTGGTCCCGCTGGCCGTGATCCTGGGCATGGTCATAGCGCTTTTGATGACATGGATATGGTGACAGAGATGTATCGTTCTCAAATCAGCAACAAAAAGTGGATGGCCTACGACATTCCCGGCAATGTGGGGTGGATCACGTTTCTGGCAGGATTGGTCCTTTGCGCTGTCAAACGGTCGGAAATCCTTGAAAACGGCGTCATTTTTGCGCTGCTCGTGCTGGACGCACTCTGCGGATTAGCCATGGCGGCAGACATCGCTGGGCTGATTTTACGGGAATACAAGAAAATGGCTTGAATCGAGGGCTGTTTATGATTTATGCGGTTCAGCTGATTGTATACTGCCTGCTTTTTACCGGCATGGTGGTTCTTGCCGCGCAGGGCGACGCGGTCGGCGCCTTGTGTTTTATCCCAAGCTGGTGCAGAAACGGGTTTTTGCCGTTGAGTTTACGGATTCGGAAGTCGCTGCCCGCAAACATTTGTGTTCCTGTTTTGCCGCGTCATGCTGCCGGCGCCGGTAATTTTGATTTTCGGGAGGTCGTAAAAATGAATTGGCTGCGGACGATATTGGACAGCGTGATTATCTGCATCGCGTTCAACGGCGCGGCGGCGTTTGTGTGGCTGCTGGAGCCGATAGGCTTTTCGGTCATGCTGCCCAAAGGCATCAATACGCCGCGGGAAAAGCTGACGAAAGCGCAGATCAAGCCCGTCAGGCTGATGGAATTTATCTTGTATCCCATTCTGCTGGCTTACATGATATTCAGCGCGTATGATGCGGGCATCAGCGGCTTTCGGAATTTGTTCCTGACGGCGTTTATCGAGAACCTTGCATGGAATTTCGGCGATTTCTTCCTGCTGGACTGGTGGTTCCGTGCCAAGCTCACCGATCGGATCATGGTGCCGGGCACCGAAGACAACGAGATGTGGAAAACAGGACCGTGGATGAAGAAATTCGGCATCTTCGACCACTGGGTGAAAGGGCCGATTGCCTGTGCGCTGATTGCCTTGCTCTGCGCCGGAATCGGGATTCTGATTCGCTGATGCAGGACAGCAAAGCGGTTTCTGTGCCGCGCTTGGACGTTCCGGTTTTTTTCGGGAAGAGCCGAACGGATATCATGCAGATGTGTGAATTTATTTTGAGGAGCTGAATATTATGTTAAAAATCACGGTTCAGGTAGACGGAATGATGTGCGGAATGTGCGAGTCCCATGTGAACGATGCTGTCCGCAAGGTGTTTCCGGTAAAGAAAGTTGCGTCTTCCCGCAAAAAAGGGCAGACGATCATACTCACCGAATCCGACATCGACGAAGCCGCCCTGCGCTCGGCAATCGGGAGTACGGGCTACGAAGTCAAAGCGGTGTCAAAAGAAACTTATGAAAAAAGGAGATTATTCCGCAAATGAACAGATACGATGAAATCAAAAACGCTTATCGCGGCTTAGGCAAAGAGGCAACCTTTTACGACGGCATGATTACCTGTTCCACTTTGCCGGGACGGGCGATTTGCGGCTTGGTGTGGAACATGGGGCGGAAAAAAAACGCCTGCTATCTGGAAAAAGCGCTGTCCGGCATCCCTGAGGGATTTTCCGGCAAGCTGCTTGAGGTGCCGGTAGGGACGGGCGTTCTGACCATGCCGGTCTACCGAACGCTTCCGCAGGCAGACATCACCTGTCTTGACTACACTCCGGACATGATGGCTGCCGCGCAGCGTCGGGCAAGTGCGGCGGGACTGAACAATGTGCGCTTTCGGCAAGGTGATGTCGGCGCGCTGCCCTTTGAGGACGGCGCTTTCGACATTGTGCTGTCCCTCAACGGCTTTCACGCTTTCCCGAACAAAGAGGCGGCATATCGGGAAACCTGCCGAGTGCTGAAATCGGGCGGAACATTCTGCGGCTGCTTCTATGTGAAAGGCGGAAACCGCCGGACAGATTGGTTTGTCGACAAGCTTTACACGCCGAAAGGCTTTTTCACTCCGCCCTATGAAACCGCGGACAGTCTGTGCCGGCGGCTGGAGGAGTTGTATGCCCAGGTCAAAGTGGAAACAGTCGAATCTATTGCCTGCTTCACTTGCCGAAAGGAATAGAATGCCGTGAAAGTAACGCTCATATTATCATTGTTTCCGATGGCAGCACTGTTCCTGATGATTTGGGCGGCGGTGGCGCTGGTGCGAAACCCGAAACTCTTTGCCACGGCGCCGAAGGACATTCAGGCGGCGATAGTGAAGCACGAAAAGCGGTTCCTCGGAGCCAATGTAATAGGCTGGATTTTGCTGCTGCTGTGTGCCGCTTTGTTCCTTGGCGCGTTTATCTACGGCGGCTGGGACGGAATGCAGAATAACTACAGTTTTCGGCAGTTCTTCGGGAGATTTCTCATCATGCTGTATCTGGAAAAAGCTTTTGACATTATCTGCTTGGACTGGTTCCTGCTGACCAAATCCCGCTTTTTTCAGCACTATTACCCGGAAACGGCGGGCTGCGCGGGCTATCATCAGTTCGGCTTCAACCGCAAAGAGCAGCTTGCGCGGATCGTTGTGTTTCCGTTCGTTTCTCTGGTGCTGGCAGGGATTTGCGTGCTTTTGTGAGGCTGGCTGATGAGCGCTGTGACAGATGAAATCTGCGAGGTGCGGAAGGATTTCCGGCTGCACTGTGTTATCGGAAAGCTGCGGGGCAAGATATGAATAAGCGGACATGGGATTTGTACGCTCCGATCTATGAGCGGGCCATGCGGACGGACAGAAAGGTCTATCGGTATATGTACGAGCGCATCCCGCAGGTCATTGCAGGCAAAGAGGTGCTGGAACTTGCCGCGGGACCGGGCCTGCTGGCGAAGCACGTCGCGCTCGCCGCCAAGCGGATGATTGCCGCCGACTACTCCGAGGGCATGATTGCGCAGGCAAAAAAGGGCGAATATCCCGAAAACCTGACTTTCGAGACGGCGGATGCGACCTCGCTTCCTTATGAGGACGATTCTTTCGATGCGGTGCTGATTGCCAACGCACTCCATGTCATGCCGAATCCGGAAAAGGCGCTCTCGGAAATCGATCGGGTGCTGAAACCGTGCGGCATTCTGATTGCGCCCAATTTTGTGGAACATAAGGGAACCTTCGGCAGCCGCGTCTGGTCGAAAATTCTGCAAATCGCCGGGATTTCTTTTGAGCATCAGTGGAGCACGGAAGAATACAAAGCCTTCCTGGAACAAAACGGCTGGGCAGTCACGCACAGCAGGGAAATGCAGGCTCGAATCGCCATTGTCTACGCGGAATGTATCCGAAAAGAGGAATCACCGAATGGATGACAAAATAAAAGTAAATCTTTCCGACACGGCGGAAACCATGCTGCAAAGTTTTTACGCCAGGGCGCAGTATTCCCTCAGTCCGAGGCACAAGTTTTACGATGCCAAGGCCGTCGAAATCGTTCGGAAAATCGACTACGACTTTTCCGCCGCGGAAAAAGACCGCACCATGAGCGGCGGCGTCCTTGCACGGACGATTGTCTTTGACGAACTGGTAAAGGATTTTATCGCACAAAATCCGGAGTGCACCGTGGTCAACATCGCCTGCGGGCTGGATACGCGGGTGTATCGGCTTGATAACGGAAGGCTGCGCTGGTACAACCTCGATCTGCCGGAAGTAATCGAGCTGCGGAATCGGCTGTTTGGAGAAAGCGGGCGCATTTCCGCGATCGGCAAATCCGCACTGGACAGCACCTGGGCAAATCAGGTCGAAACTCACGGAAAAACGCTGTTCATCATCGAAGGCTTTTCGATGTATCTGACGGCGGCGGAAGTAGGCGTGCTCCTCGGCATCATCCGCGATCATTTCGACAGCGCCGCGGTCATGATGGAATGCATCGCGCCGATGTGGACGGCGAAACAGAACGCGGAGAAATCCATCGCCCAAACCGGCGCGAAGTTCCGATGGGGCGCAAACAGCTTTGACGAGCTGGGCGAACTGGGCAGGGGCTTCCGCAAAATCAGGGACGACAACATTCTGCGCGGCAAGGCTGCGGTTCACCCATTCTGCCGCATTTTGGGGAAGCTGCCCGCTGCGAAAAAAATTGCACAGAAGATTTTGATTTTTGAACGAATATAGGGAGAACTGAGTATGTCAAAACAGGCTTCGGAATTTCAAGAGAAGGCTATGGCACTCCTGTATCGGGGCAAGGAGATATTCAAGCCGCTGAACACGGGCCGCATTGACGAGCATGTCAGCTGTGTTCGGGAGTTTGTGGCGAATATCTTTTTCTACACGAAAAACGGCGTTACGATTATGATTGACGCGGGCTATAACTATGAGCGGCTCAAGGAAAAAATGGGCTGGCTGGATTTGGATCCCGCCGCTGTTCGGCACATCCTCATCACCCATCAGGACACCGACCATGTGGGCGCGGTGGAGCGGGACAGTCCCGGCCTGTTCCGTAATGCAGTCCTCTACATCGGCGAAATCGAAAACCGCTACCTGACAGGAGAAAAGCGGCGCCGCGTCATTCACGGACTCTACAAGCTGCCACAGGTATATATCGACAATCAAAAAGTGCTGCTGAAGGACGGTCAGGTTTTCAGCATCGAAGGCATCAAAATCGAGTGCTTTCTGGTTCCCGGCCACACTTGGGGGCACCTTGTCTATCTGATAGACGATTCCTATCTGTTCACCGGAGATACGATTTGGTTCGGTCCGGACGGCGGCAAAAGCTTCATCAATATGCTGGCAGAAAGCAACAAAACAGCCGTCCGATCCCTTGCGGCGCTGGAAGAAAAACTGCGGGATCGCGCTCTGCGGCCGATCATCATCACCGGACACACCGGCTGGACGGATAATTTGGACTTCGCGTTCGCGCATCGGGATATGATTTGCAGCGCCTATGTGCGCCAAAAGCCCCATGACCCGGACGCGCCCTGCGACGCCTATGACGAATCGGATGACACCGAAGAAAAGGCGCGCGGCATCAGACTTGCAAAAGTAAAGGAATTGCCATGAAAATTACGCAAAACAACATGACTGCTGCCTTAATCTGCGGGCTGCTGGGTTGCCTGTGCTTCGGCGGCGGCGACTGGCTGATGATTTACGGAGATACGGCGCACAGCGGCAATCTGTCCTGGCTGACTGCGGGCGCGGCGCAGATTGCTCCCTGGCGCACCAATCTGGCAATGGCGCTGGCGTTTCCGGGAATTATTCTCTACGGAATTGCCTTGTTTTCCGCTGCGGCGTTTTTGAGTGCGGAACAAGACAGGAAAACCTATCAAACGCTCACCGCTTTCGGCCTGACGCCGTGGCTGTGCCTGCATTTGTTCTACATCATGATTCTGTATGCCTTTGCCTGGATGTCCTCGAACGGCTATGAAGCCGCGGCTTTGCAGCTTGCGGAGGCGCTGTTTTTCCGGCTGGGCTGGCTTATTCCGGTCAGCGAAGCCCTGATGCTGCCGCCGTATCTGTACTGGGGCTGGCTGCTGCTGAAGAAAAGAAGCATGTTCCCGAAACGGGCGGCGCTGTCCAATCCGCTGATATTTTACGGCATCTTGAAGCTGCTTACTCTGCCGCTGCCGGACAGCCCGTTCCGCCTGTCGTTTACCAACGGCCTGATGAGCGAAAGCATGATTTTGTGGTTCGGAAGTCTGCTGATTCGCAGCAGGAGCGCCGCAAAAAATGCCGCGACCAAGTAACTAATGACGTTTTATTTCGCCGATAAGCGCGGCAGGGGATTTTCGGAATCTTCTATAGCGGTTTATTGCATTTTGGGCACCTAAACCAAACAAAATTCCCATACATATAAAAAAGTATACGTTGAAACAAATTAAAAGTAAAGTGTAAAAAATTTCAATCTAATGAAATTAAATGAATGCACCTTTAGGGACATCATTCTTATACGGTTTTTTATTTTTTATCGCATCTTTAAAAATCTGTACTGCCCAATCACAACCCATGGGGTGAGTAGAAAATAGTGCATCCTCACCAAACATCTCAATATACTTATTTTCCCAATATTCAAATTCTTCATAATCAGTCATTCTTACCCTCCAATGTTTTTCTTATCTCTTTAATCATTTTAACAAATATTTTTTCTGATTTTGGAAAATACCTCTTAATTATATTATAGGAATCTAAATTCGTAAACGAACTCGAAATCAAGTTTGCCATTGCTTCAGATGCCAAATAATAGTCTTGATCTACCTTCCAAATTGAAAATCATCAGATAGATTATGATTTTTACCTTTACTCATGAGTTTATCAATGAAATGTCCTGCTTCATGAAAGAATGTAGAGTGCTTTGTTTTTTTCCTGCGATTGCAATAGTATCTTTTTCCTTGCCCGCACGTTAAAACAGGCAGCACAAATGCATTGCACTCCATTTTCCACGCCCGCCGATTTGCTTATCGGCGGAGAAAAAATCCCCGAAAGCGAGGCGACAATAGCTTCATATCGCCGAAAAACCATAGTGCCGCTTGACTTTTCCGGTACGAAAACTGTACAATACCAGAACCCGTATATCTGCGCCGGCTTGCTGCCGGATTTATGGCCGGTTTTCCGGCCGTCAAGGAAAAAGATACGATGCTCAATCTGTTTTCCGCCAGAGATTTTAATGTAAGGTTAAATACATGAAAACTATTTTTGTAAAAGAACACGATGCGGCAAGAGAATGGTTTATCATTGATGCTGCCGACAAGCCGTTGGGGCGCATTGCTGCGAAAGCTGCTGCGGTGCTGCGCGGTAAACATAAAGCTACATATACTCCTAACCAAGAAATGGGCGATTATATCGTGATTATAAATGCCGATAAAGTCGCTGTTTCCGGAAACAAAGAAACCGATAAAATTTATTATCACCATACAGGTTTTGTGGGCGGATTAAAGTCGTTTCCTTTTAATAAAAAAATCGAAAGACATCCCGAAGCTCCTTTGATGATAGCTATAAAAGGCATGTTGCCGAAAGGTCCGCTCGGACGCCGAATGTTATCGAATGTCAAAGTGTATGCCGGTGCAGAACATCCGCATGCAGCGCAGAACCCTAAACCTCTGGAAATATAATAGGAGTTTGTTGTGATAAAAAATATTGGTATTGGAACAGGAAGAAGAAAAACAGCTACAGCCCGTGTTTTTATCCGTGAAGGATCCGGAAAAATTACAATAAACGGCAAAGATGTTGCGGAATATTTTGCAACTCCGGAACAGGTACAGATTGTCCGCCAGCCTTTAATGGTAACATCGAATGATAATAAATTCGATATATTGATCACTGTTTCCGGCGGCGGCATGAACGGACAGGCAGGCGCGTGTCTGCACGGCATTGCGCGTGCGCTGACTCAAATAGACTTGAATAATTATGCTTCATTGAAAGCAAACGGATATCTTACCCGTGATTCCCGCATGGTTGAGCGCAAAAAATACGGTCAGCGGGGAGCACGCAGAAGATTCCAATTCAGCAAACGCTAGTATTTCAGGCGCGTTTTTGTATGTGTGCGGCAAATATTCCGAACAATGTATCTGCCGCCGCGGCTTCCATGAAAGTTGTTTCTGTGCAGCGGACTTCGGATTTCCGTATGAAAATTACGTTGTATCCGGAGTCTGTTTTTTTTATCAGGGAATTATATTTGAATGATGTGATTCCCGATGCAGTTCGGGAAGGGTTTGTACTGTCGGAAGCTCAATTTGCCGATGTATTGCAGGCTGCTTCTGCGTATGCTGCGGAGTGTGCTGCTTCCCGTTTGCTGGAACGCAGCGAACAGTGCCGTGCGGGGCTGCGCTGCAAGCTGCAAAAAAAAGGTTTCGAACAGTCCGCTGTCGAAAAAGCGCTTGATTATCTCGAATCCGAAGGATTTTTATCGGATTTACGCTTTGCTTCCGCATGGCTTCGCAATCGGATTATTTCCGTTCCCGAAAGCCCGATGAAATTTGCTGCCGAGCTGCAAAAACGCGGAATCAGCCGCGATGTCGCGGAGCAGGCGGTTGAGGAACTGCTTGCGCTTGCTTCGGAAGAGCAGCTTTTTGAAAGCGCGCTGGCAAAATGCCGCCGAAAAGGATTTTCCGCCGAAAAAATTATCCGCAGCCTTATGCGACATGGATTTTCCTATCATTATATCCGCAAGCATTTGCCGTGCTGAAGCTGCTGCGCTTTGATGCGGCAGGGCATGCGGCAAACGTCTTCAATAAAAACTTATTTTATTGAATAATTGATACATTTCTGCGCCAAAGTGTGATAAAATGATTTCATGACAACACGGGGATGTTTTTCTGATTTGCAGCCAATGACAGGCATCGCGCTTCCGCTCGGCGCGCTCAGGACAGAACATACACTCGGTGTCGGCACATATACCGATCTTATTCCGTTTATCGAATTTTGCCGGCAGACCGGATTGAAAATAATCCAGCTTTTGCCGGTAAACGATACGGGAACGGAAAGTTCTCCGTACAGTGCGTTGTCTGCGTTTGCGCTGCATCCGCTGTATGCGGATCTGCTTTCTTTGCCGGAAGCCGCAAAGTTTCCGGATATTGCCGAAAAAATCCGTGTTTTTTTCGAAAAATATAAGGACTGCAAAAGATTTCCGTATGATGAACTGTGCCGCGCGAAATTGGCGTTTTTGCGGGAACTGTACGATGCCGATTGGGAAACTGTCTGCGGCAGTGATGAATTGAAAAAATGGACGGCAGATAATCCCTGGATTGAAATATATGCTGTTTTTATGGAATTAAAGCGTCTGAATAACGGCGCATCCTGGAAAGAGTGGCAGCTTCGGCAGCGCCTGCCGCGTTCCGAAATTTCCGCGCGCTGGAATGATGCTTCGCTGCGCAAAAATCATCTTTTTTTTGCCTGGATGCAGATGCGTCTGGATCGTCAGTTTTCGGAAGCCGCGGATTTTGCCCGCCGGCAGAACATCATTCTGAAAGGTGATATTCCCATTATGATGAACGAAGATTCCTGCGATGTATGGGCGCATCCGGAGTTTTTCGATGACCGTCTGCGTGCCGGATCGCCGCCGGACAACGAAAATCCCGACGGACAAAATTGGGGATTCCCGATTTACCGCTGGGACAATTTGCGGCAGGATAATTATTCCTGGTGGAAAAACAGGCTGATTCATGCCGCAAAATATTACGATGCCTGCCGCATCGATCACGTTCTGGGATTTTTCCGCATTTGGGCAGTGCCGCAGACGGAAAAAACGGCTGTGCTGGGGTACCCCGTTCCCAACGCGCCTATTTCGCTGCGGGAATTAACGGACGCGGGTTTTTCTCCCGAACGCATTAAATGGCTGTCTTTGCCGCATGTGAAAACGGCTGCGGTTCAATCGGATGATAATGACTGTGCGGCGGCTCACCGTGTACTGAATGTTGTAATGAACCGCATCGGTTCGGAAGAGCTGTGGCTGTTTAAACCGGAAATTACCGGCGAAAAAGATATTTATGCCGCACAGATTCCGAGCGCGGAAAAAGAGCGGCTCGTCCGCTGCTGGCAGAACAGAACACTGATAGAAATTTCCGGCGGTCATTTTATGCCTGCGCTGAAATACAGCGATTCCGATGCGTGGAAATCGCTTTCGGAAGATGAAAAACAGCGGCTTTTCGATCTCATAAAAAAGAAGCAGGCAGCCATGAACGAAATATGGGAAAAACAGTCGCGCGAAGTGCTCCGTGAGCTGACCGGCTGTACGCAGATGCTTGCCTGCGCCGAAGATTTGGGAGCTATGCCGGCAGCCGCGTCCCGTGTTCTGGAAGATTTGCATATTTTCGGGCTGCGTGTCGTCCGCTGGCACAGATACTGGAACAAAGACAACAGTCCGTTTGTTCCGCCGGAAGAATATCCTGCGCTATGCGTTACATCATCATCGGTGCACGATTCTTCTACGCTCCGGCAGTGGTGGCTCGGCGATAAAAGCGCCTGCGATATGGCTGCCGATTTGAATTTGCCGGAAGCTCTCGTTCCCGGAATTTTCAATCCCGATACGGCGCAGGCGCTGCTCCGGTTATTCGCGAAATCCGCCGGCATGATTTATATCAATCCGCTTCAGGATTTTCTGCATTTGAGCGCAGCGTATTACGATGATAACCCCGAAGCGGAGCGCATAAATATTCCCGGCACGGTGTCTTTGTTCAATTGGACATACCGAATGCCGGTCTCGGTGGAAAAATTATCCGATGATACGGATTTAAAAAATAAAATAGCCGATGTGGTTAAGATTCACGAAAAACGTTAATTGTTTTAAGCGTGTTTTTCGAGCAAGATGAAAGGAGTTGCAATGAATACAAAAAACAGCATGACAAAAGCTGCATCAGAGAATTGTTTTACTTCCGCTGTAAAAATTATTCTTTCGGAATTTGAACAAGCTGATTACATTTCTTCCGAAGAAAGCTGCATGCAGACGCGGTCTGTAATGGAATTCCATGTTTCCCGCCATATGCGTGACAAATGCCATTTTGATTTGCCCTTGTTTGGATCTACGGGGAATGTTATCCTTGCGAATTTCAAAAACGTGCGGCTGTTTGCAAAAAAAATCAATGATACATTTGATCCTGTTCTTGAGTCGGACAAAATGATAAAAGCCGGACAGCTGAACGCTATGGGGCTTATCGATGAAATATTCCATTATGTGTGTACGTTGTACCGGCGTGATGCGTACGCTCCGGCATTCGGCGAGCTGCTTGCGTTTCTTAAAGAGTCATTAGGCAGCGGCGCTGTCGATGAACTGCTGCTTGCGTTTACACAGGAATTCCCGCCCGCTGCGGTGTATTCCGGCGAGCAAACATGTGCCGAATATCTTGAAGGCAGCACACAGGTTCCGTCCGGACGCGGCGGCGCTTCGGAAAATGTTTCCAACAAAGTTCTTGCAATAGAAGAACTGATGCTGCTGTATATTGCCAATGAAAATCCGGCATTTGCGCCGTTTTCTATATTGTTCAATGATGATTTTCTTGCGCTTAATCCCGATTACACCGCGGCGTATGAGCTGATGAACCGATATTTTAAGGAAAAGCCGCCGTTCGGTCCGAACATGAATGATTTGCTGTCGCTGCTCCATGAACCGATAGTGGCAAGTCCGGACAGCCTGAAAGGACAGCTCAATTATATCCGTCTGCATTGGGGCGCGCTCCTCGGCGAATGGCTTCTGCGGCTTCTTGCCGGAATCGATATGATTTCCGAGGAAGAAAAGCCCGGCTGGAGCAGCAATTTTTCGGGGCCGCCGCCGATGGAAGCGTATAATTACGATTCTCTGATGAAAGAATACGAGCGCTTCAGTCCCGACAGAGATTGGATGCCGCGCGTTGTATTGATGGCAAAAACGGTGCTCGTTTGGCTTGATCAGCTGAGCAAAAAATACGGCAGAGATATACATCGTCTTGACCAAATTCCGGATGAAGAACTTGATTTGCTCGCGCAGCAGGGATTTACCGGATTATGGCTCATAGGTTTGTGGGAACGTTCCTGGGCAAGCCGCCGCATTAAGCAAATTTGCGGCAATCCGGACGCTGCGGCTTCCGCATACAGCCTGCATGATTACGAAATAGCGCAGGAACTCGGCGGCTGGGATGCGCTTGATAATTTGCGGCGGCGCTTATGGTACCGCGGAATTCGCTTGGCATCGGATATGGTTCCGAATCACACCGGCATGGACAGCAAATGGGTTTCGGAACATCCCGACCGTTTTATTCAGACACGTGACTGCCCGTTTCCGACGTATTCTTTTACGGGAGAAAATCTTTCGCTCGATTCGCGCGTTACGATTCAGGCGGAAGATCATTATTACAGCAAAACGGACTGCGCGGTTGTGTTTAAGCGAATCGACAATGCCACCGGCGATACCCGCTATATATATCACGGAAATGACGGCACCGGAATGCCTTGGAACGACACCGCGCAGATAGATTTTCTCAATCCCGAAGCGCGCGAAGCGGTCATTCAGGAAATCCTTCACGTGGCGCGGAATTTTCCCATTATCCGTTTTGACGCGGCCATGGTTCTTGCGAAAAAACATATCCGCCGTTTGTGGTATCCCGAACCGGGGCACGGCGGCGACATTGCAAGCCGTGCGGAATACGCGATAAGTCATGCCGATTTCGAAAAGCGCATTCCCGAAGAATTTTGGCGGGAAGTCGTCGATCGCGTTGCCGCGGAACTGCCGGATACGCTTTTGCTGGCGGAAGCCTTTTGGATGATGGAAGGCTATTTTGTGCGGACGCTCGGCATGCATCGTGTGTACAATTCAGCATTCATGAACATGCTGAAAAAAGAAGAAAATCAAAAATACCGCGACACCGTTAAAAATACGCTGGAATTCGATCCGCAGGTTTTGAAACGCTTCGTTAATTTTATGAACAACCCCGATGAAGAAACCGCGGTTGCACAGTTCGGAACCGGCGATAAATATTTCGGTGTCTGTACTATGATGGTAACGATGCCCGGACTGCCGATGTTCGGACACGGACAAATAGAAGGTTTTTCCGAAAAATACGGCATGGAATTCCGGCGGGCATACTGGGACGAAAAGCCGAACCAGGAATTGCTGGAACGGCATCGGCATGATATTTTCCCGTTGATGAAGAAGCGGTATTTGTTTGCGGAAATCGAAAACTTCAGGTTTTATGACGTATGGAACAACGGCAGCGTCAACGAAAATGTGTTTGCGTATTCCAACCGATTCGGTTCGGAAAAAACGGTTGTTTTCTACAATAATGTGTATCAGCAGGCTTCCGGCCGGATAAAAAATTCCTGCCGTTTTGCCGTCAACGGAGAACAAAAAACTTCTTCGATAGGCGAAATGCTGGAACTGACAAATGCAGATTCCGCGTACTGCATTTTTTATGAGCAGCATTCCGGTTTATGGTTTATTCGGAAAAGCCGCGACATCATCGAAAACGGACTGTATGTATTCCTGAACGGATTTGAATATCAGGTACTGATAAATATTTCGGAAGTTGCCGACGACAGTACGGGAAAATACGGCCTTTTGTGCGATGCGCTCGGCGGACGCGGCGTGCAGGATATCGATGTAGCGCTGCGGGAGATTTTCCTGAAGGATTTGTACAAGGCATTGACCGATTTCCTCGCGGGCGGTTTTATCGAAAATATCGCCTTGCTGTGCAAGCCCGACGTTTTGAAAAAGAAAAGCGGGCAGAAAACACCGCCGCTTTCCGATGTTTTGGAACAGGCGGAAGAAAACGGCATGAAGTGGCTTGAAACGCTTGAAATTTTCCTTGCGGGAAATTACGGTTCCGCGGAAATATTCAGTGCCCGCAAAACCGGCAAAAAGCTGACGCTGCCGCAAATATGGAAATCGTTTTCCGGCAGAATTGCCCGCCTGGTTCAATTGTCTGCGGATGCACAAAAAGCGGCGGATACTCTGTCCGGCAAGGAACAGGCAAATTCCGTTTTGTGCCGCCGGCTGTACGAGGAAATGCTTGCGCGGCCGTTTATGGCGGAACAGCTTGCCGCGTTTACGATTTTGTATTCCATCAAGGACAGCATCGGAAGCGAGGCTGCCGCCGGCGATGTATGCGAATTGATTTCTTTATGGGGACTGGACAGGAAAATATGCGATATTTTATCCGACTGCGGCTGCTGCGATAAAGGAATATACCGTTCGTTCTGTGCAATGACGGAAGTCTGCAAAATATGCGGATGCGATATTGAACTGAAGCATCCCGAATCAGGCGCATATACCGTTGTACATTCGCTGCTTGGATTGGACAAAGCGACGCTGCTTCTCGGCGTAAACAGGTACAATAATCAGCTGTGGTTCAATAAAGAAAAAATGAGCGACATGCTGTGGATAACGGAAATGCTGTATTTCCTGTATGCGGCGGATCCTGCCGAATGCGCTCCGCTGCATGAAATTATACGGCTTGCGGAAGAGTATGCCGAAAAATCGGGGTACTGCTGCGAAACATTCGAAGCAATGTTCAAACCGGCTGATAAGCCTTTGAAAAAAACGGCAACGAAACGCGGCGTATCAAAAGCATCGAAACCGGAAACAGCTTCGGCGCGTGATTCGTCTGCTTCTTCCGCGAAAGCTTCCCGCGCCGAAAACGCGGAGAAAAAACGCAGCACAAAAAAATAACGGGAAACAATCCTGCACAGTTTTGCACGTATGCAAAACTGTGCAGGCGTCGGCTTGCTGCGGCATAATCGGGGTGTATTGCTTACCTGATAAAACTGGTGGTGATTCTTTGTTCTTTTTCGGGAAGTCCGAATGCTTGTTTGCCGAGCGCGATGCTTTTTACCAAAAAGGACATGTTTTCCGCAAGCGTGCGCAGCGTCTGCATTCCTTCCTTGTCAAGAACCGCTTCTTCCGCGTTTTTGCCGTGAACGCTGTTCCAGTATTGGCTTGAAACGACCGGCATTCCGCTGATGGTGAAATATTTGTTCAGTTCGTCGAATGTTGCGGAAAGTCCGCCGCGCCGCGCCGTAACGACAGCTGCGCCGGCTTTCATTGTTTTGTCGAATTTCGTGCTGTAAAAAAGGCGGTCGAGAAACGCTATGACAGAAGCATTTGCCGAACCGTAATATACGGGCGATGAAACGACGATGCCTGCCGACTGTTCGAAAACCGGCGCGGTTTCGTTTACGATATCATTTACGACGCATGCGCCGTTTTTTGCGCAGCAGCCGCAGGCTTTGCAGCCGGCGATTGTATGCATGCCGATGTCTATGGTTTTCGTTTCGATGCCGTTTTTCGCAAATACATTTGCCATTTCACGGAGCGCGGCGGCATTTGCGCCCGCAGTGTGCGGACTGCCGTTGATTAAAAGAATTAACGGCGCTGTGCTTTGAGCTGTGCCGTCTGCGTCTGTTTGTAATGCCATTGTGTTCTCCTTAATAATCCTTATAAAACAAATACGCGCAAGCTTTGCGAATTCGCGCTATTCGTTCAGTTTCGCTTTTTGTTCCGCCTGTATATCGGAATATGCGGAAAGCATCGGTTCTATGTCCTGCGGCGTTTTTGAAAGCCTGCGTGCTTTGTAATTTCCCGTTACGGCAATAACGGTGCCGGAAAGCGCAAGCACTCCGATGAGGTTCGGAATAGCCATAAGACCGTTCAATGTATCCGCGATGTCCCACGCCAATCCCAGATTCATCGTTGCGCCCACAATGATGAAGCAGACAAATATCAGTTTGTAAACGATAGCCGCGCGTGTTCCGAATAAATATTCCATGGCTTTTTCTCCGTAAAACGACCAGCCGAGCACTGTCGAAAAAGCAAACAGCAGAACGGCAAGAGAAATAAACTGCCCCGCGAATTTTCCGAAACCGTGGCTGAACGCCGCGCTGACAAGCGGAACGCCGTTTGCGCCGCTGCCGATGACGCCTGTTGACAATACCGCAAACGCGGTGAGCGTGCAGACAATGATTGTGTCGAAAAATACTTCGAAAATTCCCCACATGCCTTGAACAACCGGTTCTTTTACGTCGGATGCGGAATGCACCATTACCGACGAACCGAGCCCTGCTTCGTTTGAAAAAACGCCGCGCTTGAATCCCATTGTCATGGCGTTTTTCAGTGCGGCGCCGGCAAAGCCTCCCGCTGCGGCGCGGAAACCGAATGCTTCCGCGAATATCGAAGAAAAAACCGCCGGAATATGTTGTGCGTTAATGACAAGAATGGCAAACGCGCCGACGATGTACGCAAACGCCATGAACGGCACGATTTTTTCGGTTACGCTGCCGATGCGTTTTATGCCGCCGATAATAACAAGCGCAATCAATACCGCTATTACGATGCCTGTTGCCAGCGGCTCTATGCCGAAAGAATCCTGCATCGCGCTTGCGATCGAATTCACCTGCGTCATGTTGCCGATGCCGAAAGAAGCGAGGACGCAGAAAACCGAAAAGATGACGGCAAGCGGCTTTGCGATAAACGACAAATGTTTTTTCTGCTTAAATCCGTTTTCGATATAATACATCGCGCCGCCGGTCCATTCGCCTTTGGGATTTTTTTTCCGGAAATAAATGCCGAGTACGTTTTCGGCGTAGTTTGTCATCATGCCGAAAAACGCCGAAAGCCACATCCAAAAAACTGCGCCGGCTCCGCCTACGGAAATTGCCGTTGCGACGCCCGCAATGTTGCCGGTTCCGATTGTTGCGGCGAGCGCGGTTGACAATGCCTGAAACTGCGTGATTGCGCGGTGTTCCTGCGTTTTGCGGACGGATTCTTTTTTGAAAATAGCGAAAAAAGTTTTGTCGGCGACTTCGCGGGCTTTTGTTATCTGAAAAAAGCGCGAGCGGACGGTCAAATAAATTCCGGTGCAGATAATGAGTGCGAGCATCGGCGGTCCCCATACAAAATTGTTGATGCAGTTATTTACGGCGGTAACTGCTTGTACAAATGATTCCATAAAAACTCCTGATTTTATTTATTTTCTGTTCGTTCCGGCGCTTAATGTGTACGGCATCGAATTTTGCGTGCCGGATTTGTCTGCACAGCTTTCGGACATTGAATCCTGCGTGCCTGATTTGTTCACACAGCTTTCGGGCATCGAATTTTGCGTGCAGGGTTTGTCTGCACAGCTTTCGGCCATCGAATTTTGCACGCAAGATTTGTTCGCACGGCTTGCGCACATCGAATCCTGCGCGTCGGATTTGTTCCCGCAGCTTTCGGACATCGAATCCTGCACGTCGGATTTGTCCGCACGGCTTGCGCACAGCGAATTTTGTACGCGGTGCGCGCAGTCAGACATCATTTAATTTTTTCTTTGCCGTCTGCCGGTCAAAACAAGCAGGCGGACAAAAGAGCCGACGGCTGTCAGCGCGGAAGCAACGTATGTCAGCGCCGCCGCAGCGAGCACTTTTTTCGCGGCGGCAGTTTCTTTTTTATCCGTAAAAATTCCGCCGCTTTGCAGTATTTTCAAGGCGCGCGAAGATGCATTGAATTCAACCGGCAGCGTTACGATATAAAACAGAACGGAAGCGCCGAACAGCAGCAAGCCAGCGTTTGTGATAAATTGAAATATCGCGGCGGATTCTTCGTTTCCGGCGGAATATCCGAATGCGATTCCCAAAACGGCGAGCAGCGGTCCGAACCGTGAGCCGAGATTCGCGGCGGGAACAAGCATGCGGCGGAACGCGAGCGGAAAATATCCCGTGTGATGCTGAATGGCGTGTCCCGTTTCATGTGCCGCCACGCCGACTGCCGCAACGGATGTGCCGCAAAACACGGAATCGCTTAAGTTTAATGTTTTGGAAACAGGATTGTAGTTGTCCGTGAGCTTTCCTCGGATGCGGACGATTTTTACGTCGGTTATGCCGTTCGATTTAAGCAGCAAAGCGGCAGCCTGCGCGCCGGATATGCCTTTTTGGGTCGGAACTTTGTCGTAAGCGGAAAAACGGGACTGAACCAATCCGGATGCCCACAAACTCAGCAGCAGCGCCGGAAGAACAAAAATGACATACGTGTAATCGATTCCGTACAAAGTACGCCTCCTTAAGTGTGCCGAAACAGGCTGCGTTATTTTCGCTCTTTCAGCAAATCTCTGATTTCTTCGAGCAGCAGTGCTTCGTCGGATTTTGCGGGCGCCGGCGCGTTTTCTTCGGGCTCCTTTTCTTTTTTCTTGAATGATTCGAAAACGCGGATTACGAAAAAAATGCAAACCGCGATAATCAAAAAATCCACAACGGTTTGGATAAAGTTTCCGTATTTTATCACGGAACTGCCGATTTCGATGCTTAAGCCGGCAAAATCGAGTCTGCCGAGCGCAAGCCCGATGAGCGGCATTATTATGTCGTTTACAAAGCTGGTTACGATTTTGCCGAACGCGCCGCCGATGATAACACCGACAGCCATGTCAACTACATTGCCGCGTGAAATAAATTTTTTGAATGCGCCGATTTCTTTTGAAGCGGCGCCGATTCCTTCTTTTAAAGATACCATTTTCAAACACCCCGGAATATAAATTATTATACGGATAATACTACCGTTTTTTGCGTAAACGGGCAATAAAGTCCCGATGTGCTGCGATTGCTTGCGCCGATGCACGGCTTGATTTGCTGCACGGAAAGACAGCTGTTTGAAAGATTTCGTACCGATGCCCGATGCGCGCGCGAAAAATCGATTGCGCTGCTTATCGACGCATCTGCGGCGGGTGAACGATATTATGGATTTTCCGCAATGCGGGAAATCTCACGGAACACATGGCTCTCGTCAGTTTTTCTGCCAGGTGTTTCTGCTGTTGTTTTTGGTATATGTTCCCTTGGCTGCTTTGTAAGGTGAAGTTCCGCCTGCAGCTTCTGTCTGTGCGGCGGCTTTTCTCAAACTTTCTCCGTCGGGAAATACCGTGTCGTTGGCAATGACTGCATTGCTGCCTCTGAAAATAATGTAAGAAAGCCTTGTGCAGCCTGAAAATGCCCCGCTGCCGATTGCGGCGACGTTTTTGGGAATCTTTATGCCGAGAAGATTCGAACAGCCGCAAAACGCGTTTTCGCCGATGCTGCCGACGTTTTTGGGTATGGTTATTTCCTGCAAGTTCGACCAGCCGAAAGAACCGTCAAAAGCGGAATCCTCGATGCTTGTCATGCTTTCCGGCAAATCAAGCGAAATAATCATATTTGTTCCCGCCGGCTGTGCGGATGAACCGGCGCTGTCAATGCTGTAAACAGAACTTTCCGACAGATCCAAACATACATACTTGCCGACGTCTTTCAGCAGCTCGTAAATTTCTTCCGCGCTTGCGGCGCCGTCAAATGCAATTTCCAGCGGATCGTCTTTGACTGCCCCCCCCGCTGTGTTCCTCAGCATATTTTTCAATGTCTTGAGTGTGTGCGCTGCATCGGGATTGGAAGAATCCAGCTCGCTGCAGCTGATAAAAGTTATTGCCGTGCATAAAGCAGCAAGCGTTAACAGTGTTTTTCTGCATTGTTTTGTCATCATCTCGGTTCCATATTATATCAAGGCTGATGCGAATAGCAAGACAAACGCGCCGCAAACGGATTTTGTGAATGCTAATTCTGTTTTCATTTTCGCTGCGGTGATGTCTGTCCTGCTTTTCGGCAAGACAGACATGATAGTAGTTTAGCGGATTTTGAAATGTAATCCTAATTCTTCAATTGCTGTGCTGCGCGTTGCGTGCGGCGAGTGCTGCGCGGCGGGCAAAGCCGAAGTGCACGGCAGAATCGCGCGGGGCGTTTGCTGAACGCCGCCGCGCCGATACGATGTTCGTTGTCAGTCTCTTTGCGTGAGTGTTGTTCCTCTAAACTTGCATTTGATTGCAGTGCCGTCATCTAACGTAACCGTTACGGTTTCTGCCGTGAGGTCTTCGGTGTATGAAGCATTGATGACAGACTTTGCCTTTTCATCGCCTGTATTTTTGCGGAGCGTGAAGACTATTGTCTTTTTTTCTGTGTTTATTTTTCCGTCGTAGCGAAAACCTTTATACTTCAAACCGCTACTGATACCGATCCAAAGATCATTGTCATTATCTGAATTGTCATAGCATTCGCTATTTTGGAACAGGTTTTTTACGCCGGTGAATTTTTCGGTAAGCGTCATGCTGCCGCCGTTTGTTTTATAGCCGAACGTTGTCGCCGCACCGAATATCGTTTTCAGGTATTCGAGCGAGCGTTCTTTTTGCGCGGCGAAATACTCATCGAAAGACTTGTAGCCTTCTTCGGCGGCACAGGCTTGTTTATAGTCGTTCAAACTTTTGACATTGGGATAGTCCTCCTTGAACCAGTTTTCATTTTTATAATTTTCATAGCTTTCTTCAAACGACTGCATCAGCAGTGTATCGAAATCGCGGAGTACCTCGTTATAGGTCATCGGCTTTTCGAAATCCTCGGAATATTTTTCCACATTCATGTAAATTTCCTGCTTTTCTGCATTCCAAGTATACTTGTACACATACTCTGTTTCATAGTCGGCATCTGCATCATCTTTATCTTTATAGAGTAATTCCGCCGTGCCGTCGGCTTCCATGACGAGAACCTCGGTTGAATCGGCATATTCGCTCAGCCTGATTTCCTTGGTTATCGGATTATCGCCGACACTTGCAGGCAGTGTCGGGCTGACCGCGCTGCTGCTTTCTTCTTCCGGATCGTCCGAGCACGAAAAGAACAGGCTTCCGAAAATAAGCGCCGCGGCAGCCAAAAGCGCGGCAATGCGTGTTGTTTTTTTCACATTTTCCTCCTAAAAAAAAACGAACGTTTTTTTTAGGAACCTGTGGTATACTTGAAAAAACATAAAATCATGAAAAAAGATGTGAAAGTGCACCAAAAAGCAAAGAAAACCGTGCTTTTTTTGTGCGTTTCGGAAGAAAAATCGGCAGGTGCAAAAATCAAACTTTGCGTGTGCCATTTCGTGATTTAAACGTTCCTTTTTTTCGCAAAATGAAAAAAATTTGCGGAATTTTATCGTAAACAAGGGCTCGTCAGCTTCTGACAAGGTTCTTGCTGCTTACTGACAAGAAGCTTGCAGAGTGCAAAAGGCGGTTTTTCGGTACTTACAGACTGACAAAATTATCTTGTGCGTACAAAAAGATTATCTTATAAGCCTTACAAGATAATCTTGTAAGCCTTGCAGAACAATCTTGTCAGTCTGACGGCAGGAAATTCTTCGGGACGTGAACTGCGTTTTTTCGGCAGGCCGGCGTGGTGCGGAATACGGGCGCATCTCGCGCGATGACACGGCAGCGCCGTGCACTAAATGCGTTAGTGTTTGCCGAGTTGCGGCGCCGTGCGTTTGTGTGAATTGCGTGCGGTGTGTGCGTTTATCCGTTACTGCTTTTGAAATGCCGTCGCCAGAGAATCGCACCATTCGTTGTATTTGTTGCCGGCGTGGCCTTTTACCCATTTCCATTCCACGGAAAGTTCCGTGTTCAGCGCGTCGAGTTTCAGCCACAAGTCGCGGTTTTTTACGGGCTGCTTGCCGGATGTCTGCCAGCCGTTGCGTTTCCATGAAGAAATCCATGAACAAATGCCGTTTTTTACGTATTGGCTGTCGCTGAAAACTTCGATCCGCCGCGTGCGCCATGATGCGGTGTCTGAAATTTTTTGCAGTGCGTTAATCGCGGCAGTCAGTTCCATGCGGTTGTTGGTTGTGGACAGTTCGCCGCCGTTCATGGGCAGTTCTTTGCCGTCGGCAAGAATGACGGCGCCCCAGCCGCCTTTGCCCGGATTGCCGGAGCACGCGCCGTCTGTGTACACGCTGATAATTTCCGCGTCGGAAGACTGCTGTGCGCCGCTGCGAACGGCTTTCGGGGAAGCTTTTTTTGTTTCGCATTCGAACGGATAGGCAAAATTCCATTGGGCGCGGAGCGTATCGAGAAATTCCAGCACGGCGATTGTGTCCGCATGCGTGTGCAGTGCGCTTTCGATTGCCGGCGGCTGTCCCGCGGCGGCTTTGTTTGCAAGCACGATGCGGTTCACTTCGCGCACTTCATATTCATATCCGTTCACGTCAAACGGAAAATCTTTGCGCTCCGATATTGTGCCGTCCGCTGCAAGCAATTCAAGCGTGCGGCAGTACCAGAATTCTTTCATTTTGACAGTTCCGTTTGTGCCGCAAATATATGCGCACTTGAGATCGGCGCCGCATTCCGCTTCGAGCGAGCAGTATAACTGCGCCTGAATTTCACTGTCTTTTCCGAATGTGCAGCGTATGCTTTCCGAAGTATCGACGCCTTCCGGCGCGAAGTTTGCGGCGGAAACAATATTTGCGGGAACTGCTTTTGCGGGCGCCGTATGCAGCGCGGCAGCCGCGGCATTCATTGCCAATGTTGCCGGATAAATTCCCGCATCGAGCAGTGCGCCGCCCGCAAGATTCATGTCATACAGCCGATGCGTTTTGTGTCCCGTGTCGGCATAGCGCGGCACGTTCGGGCGGTCAATGCAGAAATCGGCATGAATCAGCCGCACGCTGCCGATTTTTCCGCAGCGAATCCAGTTCATCGCCGTTAAAAACGCCGGCTGAAATTTCGTCCACATTGCTTCCATAAAAAACATGCCGGTTTCTTCCGAAGTTTTTATGATTTTTCGCGCGTCCGCGGCGTTCACTGCGGCAGGCTTTTCGCACAAAACAGCTTTGCCCGCTTTCATCGCCGCAACAGTCAATTCCGCGTGGTTTACGTGCGGCGTGGCGATGTATACCACGTCGATATCCGCATCCGCAATCAATTCCGTGTATGCGTTTTCGCCGCTGTACGATTTTTCGAATCCCCAGCGCCGTGCAAAATCGCCGCCGCGCTGCGCATTGGAACTTGCCGCCGCAAAAAGAACGGACTGTTCGTCCTGTGCAAGCGCGGCAGCAAGCGAGCCCGCAATACGCCCCGCGCCGATTATCCCCCAATTATTCTTCATAAAAATCCTTTCTAATTACTTGCCGATTGCCATGAATTTGAGTATCTTTTGAGTTTGACAGGAGAAATAATGAATTTATCCTGTTGCCGGCATTCATAGAATGCGTTAAAAAACAACCAATGTACGCAGTGTATCATATTTCGGTAAAACTGCACACTGCGCAAAAGGAGATAATGCAAAATGGCAAAACAATTGCTTTTCAACGAAGAAGCCCGCAAAAAAATGCTGTCCGGTGTCGAGCAGATTTCTCAGGCAGTAAAAGTAACGCTCGGTCCGAAAGGCCGGCTTGTCATGCTCGATAAAAAATTCGGTGCGCCGACTATCACGAAAGACGGCGTTTCCGTCGCGAAAGAAGTCGAACTCGAAGATCCGTTTGAAAATATGGGCGCACAGCTTTTGAAAGAAGTTGCCGCCAAAACAAACGACGTAGCGGGCGACGGCACAACGACTGCGACCGTGCTTGCTTATTCCATGGTGCGCGAAGGCTTGAAAGCCGTTGCCGCCGGCATGACGCCGATTGAACTGAAACGCGGAATAGACAAAGCCGCTTCGATTGCCGTCGAAGAAATCAAAAAAACTTCGAAAGCGGTGAAAGGCGATGATGTCAAGCATGTTGCGACGGTATCTGCGAACAATGATGCGGAAATCGGCGGCATTCTTGCAAGCGCCATTGAAAAAGTCGGCAAAGACGGCGTCATCACCGTGGAAGAATCCAAAACAATGGAAACCACAACGGAATTTGTCGAAGGAATGCAGTTCGACCGCGGCTACATTTCATCGTATTTTGTTACCGACCGCGACCGCATGGAAACAGTATTCAGCGATCCGTACATTCTTATTCATGACAAGAAAATTTCCAGCATGAAAGATTTGCTGCCGCTGCTTGAAAAAGTGGCGCAGTCGGGCAAACCGCTTGTCATCATCTGCGAAGACATGGACGGCGAAGCGCTTGCCACCTTGATTGTGAACAGCATCCGCGGAACACTGAAAACAGTTGCCGTAAAAGCGCCCGGATTCGGCGACCGCCGGAAAGCGATGCTCGAAGATATTGCCATTTTGACAGGCGGACAGGTTATTACGGAAGAACTCGGTCTTAAGCTCGAAGCCACGGAATTGGAGCAGCTCGGCCGCGCAAAAAGCGTTAAAATCGACAAAGACAACACGATTATCGTTGACGGCGCCGGCGATTCGAAAAGCATTAAAGACCGCGTAGCCGAAATCAAAACGCAGATTGAAGCTTCTACGTCGGATTACGATAAAGATAAACTCAAGGAACGTCTTGCGAAACTTTCCGGCGGAGTTGCCGTTATCAATATCGGCGCACTGACGGAAGTCGAGATGAAAGAGAAAAAACACCGCGTGGAAGATACGCTGGCGGCAACCCGCGCGGCGCTCGAAGAAGGCATTGTGCCCGGCGGCGGACTTGCGCTGATACAGGCTTCTCTTGCGCTTGATAAAACCGATTTGGAATTAACGGATGACGAAAAAGTCGGCTTCAAAATCGTCAAGCGCGCGCTCGAAGAACCGATTCGCCAGATAGCGGAAAATGCCGGCGTCGACGGCGCGATTGTTGCCGATAAAGCAAAATCGGCGAAAAAAGGCGTCGGCTTTGATGCCGCAAAAATGGAATGGAAAGACATGATGGAAGCGGGAATCATCGACCCCGCGAAAGTAACTCGTTCCGCGCTTCAGAATGCGGCATCGGTTGCCGGTCTGCTGCTGACAACGGAATGCGCCATAACAGATCTTCCCGAAAAAAATCCGGCTCCGGCTCCTGCCGGCGGCATGGGCGGAGATATGGGCGGCATGTACTAAGCCGAAGCTGATATTTATCTTCCGCGCTGCATACAACTTCGCGGAAGGTAAACTTTTTTGTATCCGTTTCGGATACTTGCAGGGCTTTGTATCGGTCCGCAAAAGCAAAACGCTGCGGGAAATAAAAATTCCCCGCAGCGTTATTTTTTAAAGCCTGATGCGTTCTGCTAAAAATTGCGTCCGTTCCAGCCCCAATTGCGGAAACCGCAGTACGTGATGTATACCGCATCGCCGGGAATACCGAGCTCCCGCTGCAGCACGGTGCAAATTTCGGCTGTCATTTTTTCGCAGGCGTCAGAATCTTCGCCGCCGAATAATTCGACGGAAATAAACGCGCCTTTTTCAAGCTTTTTTCCCGCAAAATATAAATCATAGTTGTCTTCAAAACCGAGCATCAAATAGCTTTCCGGTTTTCCGAGAATCGAAACTGCCTTCCCGAATGCGGTCTTTAATTTGTCGCGTTTTTCCTGCGGGAGCGGAACCGTAATTTTCGAATTTATCATCGGCATATAATTCCTCCTGCGGCGCGGAATAAGCGGAATAAATAAATGCGTTTATTCGGCTTTTCGGCGCCGGTTTCAAGTGCGGAAGCAGGCTGTTTTTTCAGGCGTCCGCCGATGCATATCATAGCGCTTTAATCTTTTCCGGTAAACCGCATAACGTGCACGCAGATGCTGCCGGACGAATGTGCCCGTGCGGGGCTTGTGCGGGAACTTTCCGCTGCCCGTGCAAAACTGCTTAATATAGAAGTTTCCGCGCGATTTTGCGGCGCAGGACATGCATGCCGTTGAATAGACAAAGACAGGTTTCGTGTAGTATACTGTGATAATGCGAAAAGAAATCAAAGCGGTTGCTTTTGACATAGACGGAACGTTATATGCAAATTGGCGGCTGTACATTTTGATATGGCCGCATTTCTTGAAGAATATCAGATTTTTTATTGCATACCAAAAAGTCCGTTCCGTGCTGCATCGGACGGCGCCGCTCGCGGATTTTTTCGAATATCAGGCGCGGCTGCTTGCGGAGCGCATAAAAACCGCCCCGCATGAAGCGAAAAATCTTATCGACATGCATATTTATTCCGGACTGAAAAAATATTTTGCCCGCGTAAAGCCGTTCCCGCATGTGGAAGAAACATTCAAAAAATTAAAGGCTGCCGGCTGCAAAATAGGCATTCTGTCCGATTTCCCGCCGGAACAAAAGGGCGATTTATGGGGACTGAAAAAATACTGCGATGTTATTCTCGGTTCCGAATCCTGCGGTGCGCTGAAACCTTCCATTTATTCTTTCGGGCAGCTTGTCGACGCGCTTGATACGCCGCCGGAGCATATTTTGTATGTCGGCAACAGTATTTCCGCGGATATCATCGGCGCGAAAAACGCCGGAATGCAGACAGCGTATCTCAAGCCGCTGTTTTCGTTTTTTTCCTGCCGCAAAGCTGCCGCGGATATTTCTTTCAGGAACTATCGCCAATTGCAGCGATTTATGCTACAGTAAGAAATAACTTGCGGAAATGAGGATTTAAAAGCGGGCGCCGAAGACGCGCAGCGGAACCGAACCGTGCCGAACGGGCGCGGCGGATGCCGTCTTATTCCTGATTAAACCTCATATAAATGCAGGTTTTCGGAAGCTGAAGTTTTTGCGGCGCCGCATTTTTATTTTGTTGCGGTGCGGCTTTTTATAAAATCGCAGTATTCGGGACGGAAAAAAATGGTTATTACCAGTATTATCACAATATCTGCCGCTTTGGGAATTGTGCTTGTGTTCCGGCAGGCCGATAAAAACAATCGGTCGTTGGATAAAGTAAAGCGTTTTTCGGACAAAATAAAAGATGAACTGGAAAGTTTTTTCAACGAGCATATCGAAAAATTGCAGAATGCCGCCGCAGAGCTGGATGTAAAACAGTCTCAGACGGTCGCGGCAGTCAAGCGGCTCGAAAAAAGCCGGCAGGATTTCGACGAAAAAAACGAAATGCTTTCCGCACGGGTTTCTTCGATCGAAGCCATGGAAAAGCAGCTTTCCGAATACAGTGCGTCTATTTCCGAACTTATGGAAATGAGCGTTCAGGTTGAAGAAAATCTTCGGCGGATAAAAAACGAATCGGCAATCGTAACAAAACTCGACGGAAAAATCGCTGCCTGCCGAAAACAAATCGATGCCGCGGATGCCAAGCTTGCGTCTTTGGAACAGGATTTTTCGGCACGCAATGAAGCGAATTTGGCAAAAGCAGGCGAAGCGGTTTTTGCCGCGCTGGATGAAAAAGCTTCTGTTTTGAATGCGCAGATAACGGCGGCGGAAGAAACCAACAAGCAGTTCATGCAGTCCGTAAACAAGGAATTTCAGCGTGCCATGGAAGCCGCCGCAAAAAAAGCCGACGCGCTTGAAGATGCTGCTTTTGAAAAACTGAAGCAAAAGGCGCGCGAACGTGTCGAAAAATATCATCAGGCTATTGATGAAAAAAATCACGCAATGCAGGACATTATCAAGGGGAAAATACAGGAAACCGCAGGACTTGCAAAGACATTCAAAGCATCCTGGTTTGAAGAATCGCAGAATCTGCTTGCGTCAATGCGCGGCGAGCTCGAACAGTTCCGTGTTGAATACGGCGCCGCGAAAAAAGAAGTTTCCGCGGACGTCAATGCGCTGCGTTCTTCGGTTGATGACGCTATTTCCGGTATTGCCGCGCGTCTTGGGGATTCGCAGACGCAGACGGAAAGTTTCCGGCGGGATTTATCAGGGCAAATGGAGCAGCTGCAATCCGATATTTCTTCTTCGCGCAAGCAGTACGAAACGGAAATCGCGGAATTCGCCGCCGGCATGAAGACGGAAATTGCCGATTCCCGCGACACGTTCGAAAAAGCACTGCGGACTTTGCGTGCCGATTATGAAAACCGCAGCGCTTCGTGCTATGAAGAAATAGATGCCCAGCTTGAAAAGTACCGCAAAAATATGCAGAGCCGTTTCCGTCAGTTTGAAACGGTTTTGCCGGAAATCGGCAATATCGAAAAGAATCTGCGCGTTCTGATAAGCGCCGCTTCGGAAAAAGCAGCCGCCGATTTTTCGGCATTTGCGGCTGCGCAGAAAAAATCGCAGGCGGAATTTTCCGCGGAAATAAACGGGCAGTCCGATGAAATATCTTCCCGCATGGAAAATCTGGAAAACGAACTGAACGAATTGAAATCCCGCGCCTATGATAACGTTTCCGAAAAATTAAAAGGATTCGAAGATGATTTCTTTGCGGATCTCGAAAAACGCAGCGGAGATATTGAAACGGCGCTTGAGCAGTGGCGCATGGGCTTTGACGATAAAATGGCGCTGCTTTCGGACAACAGTGAAGCAGCGCGCCGCGAAATCGAAAGCGCGCATACCGATGCTATCAGGGAACAAACCGCCGCGCTTCAGGAGAAATACAAGGAATACATGCAGCGCGCCGAAGAAACCATGGCGGCGGGCGAACAGGCTTCCCGCGAGCGCATTGCGAAATTCGACACGGAGCTTCTTGCGTTTGCCGCCGATTTCCGTGCCGAATTGAATAACGCAAAAGAAACGGCAGCTGCTTCTTTGCGGCAGGAACTGAATGCATTCACGAAAGATTTTTCGGAACAATTCAAGCATTCCGAAAAAGACATTGCGCATCAAATAGAAGAAACCGCAAAACATGTTTCCGATGCGCGTGCGCAGTCTACCGCGGAACTGGAAACAATCAAAAATGATTTCGCATCATGGAAAGACCGCATAAATCAGCAGTTTGACGAAGTGCGTGATATTTTTGCCGGCAAAGTCGAAAGCCTTGCGCAGAATGCCAACGATATGATTGCGCAAGTGCAGAATGTGTTCAAAACGGATGTTGCGGATTACGCAGCTCGTGCGGAAGAACTTCAGGAAAAAATATCGGTTTCGGTGCAGAATCTCGAACAGGAATCCAAAAAAGTTGTCGCCGATTACGAACAGCGTTCCGGCGGATTTCTCAATAAGTTTAAGCAGGCCTATGACGCAATGCTTGCGGATACAAATCAGCGCGTCAGAGAACAAAGTATCGATGCGGATCAGCGCCTGCATGAATTGAAAACGCTTGTTCAGGATATAAGCGAGAAAAACGAAGCCGCACAGGGAAAAATGGTGCTGAAAATGCAGAATGACGCGAATGAACTTAATTCCGTGTTCGATGATATAAAGCAGCAGCTGAAACAATTTACCTTGCAGACGCAGGTATTCGAAAAAGCCGACGAACTTCGCACTAAACTGGAAAATTCGATGAGCGAATTAAAATCCGAAATCGAGCATGTTGAGTCGTTCCGAAAAAATGTCGATGAACTTGCTGCGCGGCTGGATAAAGTGCGCAAGATGGAAGAAGACGCTTCTTTGAAAATCCAGCATTTTGCTGCGGCGGGAAAACGAATAGAAATGCTGGAAAGCGACTTCAGCCGATTCACTGCGCTGTCCGGCACAATGGATCAAAAAATTTCCGAAATGCAGACGGTTACGGACGATTTGCAGTCCATGCAGCTGGATGTCCGCCGTTTTCAGGAACGCGTATCCGAGATTTCCGGCCGTTATGAACGGCTTGAAAAGAAAAACGACATTCTCAATCAGACAATTGCCAATGTTGACAGCGCTTTTGAAAAATTAAAACAGGTTGAGGGAAAAATCGAAGAATGTTCCGCTTCTATTGCCGGCATGCCGGGTCAGATAACGGGACTGAAAACGGATATCGATAAAATTATGAAAGACCGTCCGCAAATTTCGGACGCGGCAAAAAAACTTTCGTCTTTGACTGAAATAATCGAAGACACGGAAAACCGTATCGGTTCTCTGCGTGATTCAAAAGAATGGCTGGCTTCGACGGAAAGCCGCTTGCAGGAAATTTCGCGCAATGCGGAGGAATATGTAAAGCTGCTCGGACAGCTGACAAAAAATTCTTCTGCACCTCGGAAAAAAGAGGACAGCGCGCCGGGAATTTCGCAGCGGGAAAATGTCATACGGCTTGCTCATCAGGGATGGCAAAAAAACGAAATCGCAGACCGATTGAATTTGACGCTGTCGGAAGTAGAGTTGATTTTGGAATTTTACAACAAAGACGCAAAATAATCGAATTGCGGGCAGCGCCGGTTTTGCGGTTCGATATTTGCGGCGTAATTATTCATGCGTGATTTTCCGCAAAAGCGCGGTGCCGCATAGTGATCCTGCGGGACAGCAGTCAGCGGGCTAACAGGCAGACAGCCCAGGCGGCTATTGCTTCGCTGCGGCCTATTTCTCCCAGTTTTTCGCCTGTTTTTGCTTTTACGAATATTCTTTCTTCGGAGCAGCCGAGTACCGCCGCGATGTTTTTGCGCACGGCTTCCCGATACGGAAGAAACTTCGGTTTTTCCAAGGCAATTACGCAGTCAAGATTTTCGAGTTTCCAGCCGTGTTTTGTAACATCATTCCATGCTGTCCGCAAAAGTTCTGCGGAATCGGCATTTTTCCAGCGCGGATCTTCCGGCGGGAAAAACGAACCTATATCGCCGAGTGCGGCTGCGCCCAAAAGCGCGTCGGTAACCGCATGAAACAGAACATCGCCGTCCGAATGCCCGTCTTCTCCCGCGTCAAACGGGAGCCTTATGCCGCTGAGCAGCAGCGGACGTCCGGCTGCAAGACGGTGCAAATCATATCCGAGCCCTATGCGGAACATTGCTATTCTTCGTCCAGATCGTCGCTGTCGTCCAGAATGTCGTCATCATCTTCGAGGCTTTTATCGGTGCTGTCTTCCGGTTCGAGAAATTCATCGTCGTCGCTGTCGTCCATGATCGTTTTATTTGCCGCTGCCGGATGTTTTGCCTGAAGCAGACCGAGCGGTTCAAGTTTTGCATGAATCATTGCTTCGATTTCTTTGGTGCTTTTATTAAGCGAAAGCGCTATTTCGTCTTCGAGCAGTTTTTTTGCCGAATCGTACAGCTTCCGTTCGAGAATCGGCAGTTCCTTTACTTTGCTCCGATGATACAGGCAGCGCACGATTGTCGCAATATCGCTGATGCTGCCTTTTTTCAGCAAGTCGAGATTCATTTGATATCGAAGTTTCCAATCCGATGTTATCGGTTCGAATTCTTCGCCGATCATATCAAGCGCTTTCTGCGCTTCTTCTGCCGGCACAATTGCCCGCAGTCCCAGTTCTTCTCCGCGGTCAACGGGAACCATGATAGTCATGTCGGAAACTTCCAGATAAATAACGTAATACAAAAGTTCCGTGTCTTTGAATTTCTTCGGGCGTATTTCAGTAATCTTTCCGACGCCCTGACTGGGATAGACGATTTTTTGATTAACCTGAAAAGCGGTTTGATTTTCACTCATACGCAAACCAGTATATCATAAAAAACGCGAATAGAAAAGACGAAATCGGCGGCACCGAATGCGCGCACGTGCTAACGGTGTTTTTCTGTCTGTGCAATCATCAGCTGCTGTTCCGCTTCCGCAAAATACATGTTTTTGAACGGATGTATGTCAAGCGCATTGTCATACCAGCCTTTGAGGATTGTTTTATCCACTATATTGAATGACAGCGGATGCATCACCGGAAGAATGATGCCGGAATCAAGAAGGTATTGTTCCGCTTCCGCAAGTTTTCGGTAGCGTGCCTGCGCATCCTGAATGCGGGACGATTCTTCAAGCATCAGGTTGTAGGTTTCGTCATTCCAGGCGCTTTCGTTCAGCGACGAGCCGCCGCGGAATAATTCCAGAAATGCGAGCGGATCCGCAAAATCTCCGATCCAGGTGTACGAGAATAAATCCGCATTCCAGCTGGCGATGCTTTGCATGTAGCGGTTCGGCGGCGTTTTGCGGATAACAAGTTCCACGCCTATTTCTTTCCAGGCATTTTTCAGCAGTTCCGCTTGTTTCCGCATATATTCCGTGTCGGGAATGGCAAAGACAATTTGTTTTTTTTTGTTTTCGATGCCGGCTTTTCGGAGCAGTGTTTTTGCGGTTTCGATATCGTAATCGCCGGAGCCGGGAATTTCGGGGTAGCCCGGCAGCGGCACTATCAGTGTTTCCGCTTTCATGGAATTATTCGGACGCAGTTCGTCCCAGGGGACAGCGTACAAAAGCGCGTTGCGGGCATCTGCGTTGTTCCATGGTTCACGATGCGCTTTGAAAAACAGATATTCCGTGCCGAACTGCGTCGAAATGCAGAGTGCCGAACGATCTATGATTTTTTCGAGCTGTGCGCCGCCGCCGGCAATCCAGTCCGCGTTTCCGGTATTGAACAGATATGTATTCTCTTCTTTGTCGTCGGAAAGAAGAATCCGTATGACGGGAACGGCAACGTTTTTTTCGTCGCGGTAGTGCGTGTTTTTTTTCAGGACAATTTCCGTTTTCGTGTATGATTCGAGCACATACGCGCCGCTGTATATTTGTTTCCCCGGTATGACGGCGGAAAATGCGTGATGGCAGAGCAGTTTATCCAAATGTTCCGTCGGTGCCGATAATTTTACGGTCAGCGTATGTGCATCTTTTGCCGTAATGCCGACGGATTCTGCCGAACCGCTGCCGTTCCTGTATGCTTCGGCGCCGTCGATGCAGTCAAGCAGTGAAGCAAACGGCGCGCGGAGTTTCGGCGACAGCAATGCAAGCCATGCTTCGCGGAAAACATCGGCGGTAATCGGAGTGCCGTCGCTGAAAAACGCATCGCTGCGCAGGGAAAAAGTCCAGGTGAGTTTGTTCCGCGATACTTTGAAAGTTTCTGCGAGCGCCGGCTGCGCATTCAATGACTGCGGATTGTATGAAAACAAACCTTCGTATAATCCGTTGAGAATTTGCGCTTCCGTGCTGTAGTTTGCCGTATGCGGATTCAAATCATAATCGAATACGGATTCTATTATGACCAGTTCTCTTTCGGCTGACTGCCGTATCGATATGTGCGGCAGCGGAGTGTTTTTTTCCGCATGCATATAAAACGCGGCAGATGCGGCAAAACACAAAAGCATTGCGCGTGCTTTTTTTCGGCTACACATCCGTTATTCCCAATTTTTTCATCTGCATCTGTTCTTCGATTATGGAAACGTATTCCGCTTTTCTCTGATTTGTTTTTACCAATACGTTTTTGAGAGCGGTGAGTTCCATTTTCATTCCCTTGATTTTCGCCTTGTCCAGCGGCTGCGCCGTCGTTTTGAAAAAAGAATCAAGAGCGTTCAGCGTTACAAGCAAATGCTGACATTCCGAAAGCTGTGCGGAAATCATGTCCATGATTTTATCGTCGGGCAGGGCTTCTATTTTTTGATATCCGGGCGTTTTTTTTACGGCAAAGGCGGCGTAATAGCGGCAGCGCCGTTTTAAATCGGTGATAAAATCCTGAATAACGATACTTTCCGTCCGATGCGACTGAGAAAGAGAATCCGCAAGGGCAAGCCGATACGTAATCGGCGGCTCTTGGATATTAAATGCCTTGCGCATTGCTTTTTTGATTTTTTCGAAAATGCCGTTGTTTTCGCTGTCAAGCACTTCTTTGTTTTCTTCGATTTTTACCGTTATTTGTTCGAGATGCGGTTCCGCCGCGGCAAGAGAACGGACGGCATCCATCAGCATGTTTTTGGTATTTATCTGCGCTTGTTTTTTTGTTTCCGTTTTCTGCTGAACAGATAATTTTTGCAGCAGCTTTTCGCGCAGCGAATCCTTGTCGGCGGAATATTCTTCTTTGATGATTTCATCGATAAGTTCCGGATAAAACGGAAATTTGCCGAGTGCGGACGGAAATAATTTTTTTATCTGCTGAACCGCGTTGTCGTGCGATGCAGCCGCCAGCCCTGCCGCAAAAGACGGATGCGACAAAACTTTTTTGCGGACTTCGCCTTTGTATGCTTCCCGCTGAAAATCCATGAGTACTTCCAGCGAGGCATTTATCTGCTTGATGCATTTCGCCGCGTTGCTGATGCTGTCGTTGACGACTTTTGCGGAAAGCGCGTCTGTTCCCTGCCGCACGGAAATCAGAATTTCCGCCAGTACGCGCGTATTTTTTTTTGGGGCGCTGGCGGTCAGCGAGTCCCATTGGAAATAATTGTTGAAAGCAACCAATTTTTTTATGCGGTCGGCAGTAAAAGTGGAAACGGAAAATTTCAGGTAATTGCAGATAAAATCGAGCATCGAATTAAAGTCGGACAAGCGGATGCTTATTTTCATCTGCCGGTCATTGTCGGAAAAATCCGATTCATCCAGCAGCGTTATATCCGAAATTTTTTTGTCGTGTTTATATGGATCCTCTTTTATAACGCCTTTTTTCAGCAGTGTCTGCGTCAGATTTTCCATGTACGTATGCAAATCTCTGTACGCGGCAAGAATTTTCGGCAGTTCTGCGGAATCGTACCAGGCAGCTTTGTCGTCCAGTGCCGCCAACAACTTTTCTTGGAAAGAAATATTACCGTCCATAATATTTCAATTATCGGCTATTCCGGTGTTTTTCTCAAGTATTGTTGACGCTGAAATGGCAAAGCGTTATGCTGATTCCGGCGTTGGCATAACCGCCTGCCGAATATTAACAAATGGTTTCCGCAGGTTGTATCTGCGAACCGAAGGATTGCTATTATGGCTGAAAAAAACGAACATCTTTCTTTGATCCGTCACAGCATGGCGCATATTATGGCGGAAGCAGTGCTTTCCCGCTTTCCCGATGCGAAAATCGCCATCGGTCCGGCAATAGAAAACGGATTCTACTATGATTTCGATTTTCCGCGCGCAATAACGCAGGAAGATCTCGACGCTGTGGAAAAAGAAATGCGGCGCATCATCGGCGAGGGGCGTCAGTTCACACGGCGCGAAATATCCCGCGAAGAAGCGCTGGAAATGTTCCGCGATCAGCCGTATAAACTGGAACTGATTCGCGATCTGCCGGAAAGCGAAGTTATCACTTGTTATACGCAGGGATCGTTTACCGATTTATGCCGTGGTCCGCACGTTGCTTCCACAAAAGAACTGAATGCGCAGGCCGTAAAACTGATGAAAACAGCCGGCGCGTACTGGCGCGGAGATGTAAACCGCCCGATGCTCACGCGCATTTACGGAACTGCCTGGGAAACTCCCGCGGAACTGAAAGAATATCTTTCGATGCTCGAAGAAGCCGAAAAACGCGATCACCGCAAAATCGGACGCGAACTCGATTTATTTCATATCGATGAAGAAAATCCGGGAGAAATTTTCTGGCATCCGAACGGCTGGACTGTTTATTCCATTATAAAAGACTACGTCCGCGAAAAAATCCGCAGGGACGATTATTCGGAAGTAAATACGCCGTTTGTCATGCCGCGCTCATTATGGGAACGCAGCGGACACTGGGCGAAATATCAGGAATATATGTTTATTACGGAAAGCGAAAAACGCTTGTTTGCGCTGAAGCCGATGAACTGCCCAGGACACGTGGAGATTTTCAAGAACCGCCTGCGCTCTTACCGCGATCTTCCGCTGCGTTTTGCGGAATTCGGTTCGTGTACCCGCAATGAAGCTTCCGGCGCGCTGCACGGCATTATGCGCGTGCGCGGTTTTGTTCAGGATGACGGACACATTTTCTGCACGGAAGAACAAATCCCCGCCGAAGTAGTGAAATTCTGCGCCCTTTTGAAAGATATGTATCGGGATTTCGGCTTTGACAACGACAAAATCGCCGTTAAATTTTCCACGCGTCCGGAACGCCGTGTCGGTTCCGATGAAGACTGGGACCGCGCCGAAGCCGCGCTCGCGGATGCCTGCAAAAAAGCCGGACTTGAATACGAAATTCAGCCGGGAGAAGGCGCGTTTTACGGGCCGAAACTGGAATTCGCGTTAATCGATGCGCTGGGGCGCTCCTGGCAGTGCGGCACAATTCAGGTTGACTATCAGCTGCCTTCGAAAGAACGTTTGAATGCGGAATACATCGGCGACGACAACGCCCGCCATACGCCCGTTATGCTGCACCGCGCCGTGCTCGGCTCGCTGGAACGTTTTATCGGCATTCTGCTGGAAAATTTTTCCGGCGCGCTTCCCGCCTGGCTGCATTTTACGCAGGCAGTGATTATTCCGGTTGCGCCTGCTTTGAACGATTATTCGGCGCGTATTCTCGAACGCCTGCGTGCTGCCGAAATCCGTGCCGAAGCCGCCTTCGACAGCGACCGCATGAACGCAAAAATCCGCCGCGCGCAGGTGCAGAAAATTCCCTACATGCTGATAATCGGAGAAAAAGAAATGGCGGAAGATTCCGTTGCTGTCCGCTTCCGCGACGGGCGCCCTCAGCAAGTTATGAAAACCGATGATTTTATTGCGTATGTAAAAGAAAAAACGGAGTCGCGGTTCGTCGGAATTTAGCGGCGTTTTTCCGCATACGGCGCCGTGTGCGGATGGGGAGAAAAGACGCTGCGGCACGCAGGGCGGGCGTTTTTTTGAAACGCAAAGTCCGACGCGCGCCGCGTACCCCTGCGTACATGTTTTCGGGGCTCCGTGGCAAAGTCCGCTTTTATTCGCCGCCGACTGCCGAATAGAGAAGCGGTTTGAACGCTTCAAGCTGCGGAATGTAATAAATATAGAAAGATTTCGCGTCTTTTTTTTCATCGGACCGCAGAAACGCGGCGGCAAGGCTTTCCAGCGAAGAAACGATGTCGGCCTTTTTTTGCGATTCTTTCATTTTACGCGCACTTTCGGTCAGTTTCTGCAATGTTTCAAAATGATTTGCGTCCGATGTTTCGAGGCATTTTTTGATGATATTTGAAGCACCGTCATACGGCAGCGCTTTCGAAAAATAAAAATGCACGCCGTCGTCCGACTGTATCTTGCAGCCGTGCGCCGGAACAAAAAGCAGAAAACCGCCGTCCGCTGCCGCCGCCACGGTGCGCCCCGCAAAATCGTGAAAGCCGCCTTGATGTCCGAAAAACCGCCCGCAGCGCGTGAAAACCCGTCTGCCTGCGCCGCCGCTGCCGAGTGCGAAAAAACCTTCGCCGATTACCGCGAAATCTTCGTCGCGTTCCGTCATCTGCACGGCGCCTTGAACAAAACCGCCCGCTGTTTCGGCGGCGCTTTTTTTGTATCCGAACGTGCCGTAACTGTATAAATCCCGCAGCAAAAGGCGGAAGCGTTCGGCGTCGGCGCGGCTGAAATCCGCGGCAAAAAAATTCGCGCAAACTGAAAACGCAAAAGCCGCCGCAAGCAAATTTTTTCCAGCTGTCATTCCGATTTTCCCCCGTTTTCGATTCAGTATAGCATCGATTGTCCGTTTGAGAAAATGCCGCCGTGCGCGCAGTGCAAGTCCGTTCTGCCGATATGCGGTGCGCCGTGCCGTCTGGCGGTTTTGACAGAGCTGCGCATTTTGTTGACGAAACAGCACTCGTATGCAATAATGAACGCGCCGGCTGCGCTTTGTCCGCCGCCGGTCAGTGAAAAAAACGGGATATTTTAGAGGAGAATATATGAAAAAGATCATGTTTGTTGTTTTGCCGGCGCTTTTATTGGCTGCGTTCGGCTGTGCCGGCAAGCCGTCCGAAACGGAAAAATCGGTAACTGTGCTCGGAAAAGACGGAACCCCTCGTCCGGAATGGGTTCGTTCCGGCAAACAGACAGAAGACACCCATTACGAAGTGGGTTACGGAAAGCTGTCGAACTTTGCGACATCGAAGAAAAAGGCGGAAACAGATGCGCGCAATCAAATTGCTTTTTGGCTTCAGACCGATGTAAATACCGTGCTGAAAACGTATACGCAGGATGCGGGCATCGCGGATGATCGGGAAGTAATCGAGTATATGGAAGAAGTTTCGATGCAGACCGCAAAAACATCGCTGTCCGGCGCGCAGATTGAAGATGTCTGGGAAGATGCGGAAGGCGGCGTGTATGTGCTGATGTCCTATGATGTGAATAAAGCCGCCGAAAATCTCGATTCGCAGATGAAAGCCTATCAGCGCAATGAAAGCGCGGCTTTTGCGGAATTCAAAGCGCAGGAAGCGTTCCGTGCTTTGGAAGCAAAACAGGCGGAAGCGGCAGCGTCTGAGCGTTAAACGCATCCGCGCGGCGTGTCATTGCGAGGAGAACGCGCAGCGTTCGACGAAGCAATCCGGCACGATAGATTGCCACTATGTATAGTTTTGAAACAACTCTGTTGCAGTGCGGGGCGGCGCCGATCGGCGTTATGCCCCGTTTTTTATGCATATATGCGCACGGCTGCGGCATTTGCATCGCGCATGCCGTGATGCACTGCGCAGTCAATCAGTACAGTATTTTTTCCAGATCCACGGCAATAAAACCGGCGCGTCCCGTTTTGTAAAAACTCGATTCTTCCCAGGCGGCATACAGCGTATTTCCGGCAGCGCCGATAACCCCGTAAGAAAAAGACGGCGGCAGTTTGGGAAGCCGAAACGCCGCGGGAACGGTGCTTGAGGTGCCGCTGTATTTATTCGGCAGTGCGCCGGAAAAAAACAGCGTACCGTCAGGAAACACGGCGACGGAATACGTTTCCGCAAGTACAGCGCTGCATGTTTGGATGGCAGCTTCATCTTCGGAATTTTCGTCTGCCGGATTGCCGCCGCGGGTAAATACTTTCGTTGTTCCGTACCGAATAAACGCCGGATCCGCATACCGGCATTCTGCGGTAAACGGAAAATCCTGCGGCAAACGGGAAAGCAGCGCGTGCAGCCGCGGCGGCGCATTTTCAAAAGACGTCGGTTCTTTTTGTTCCCGATATTCTTTCTGCGAAATCGTCATTACGGAAAAAGGCGGCTGCGCGTTCGCGGGCGGAATATCCGTGAGCGGCTGATATGTATGCAGCTTGATGTAGGAAAAATCGGTTTTCTGCTTGTACGCCGTCTTCACCGAAAAAAGCCAGTCCCGATTTGCATATACAAGACTTATCGCCTCTGCGTTCGGCAGAATGCCGAGATCGCTTTTTGTCAGCACGGGGAAATACAGCCCCGAATCAATCCGATATGAAGCAAGAATTATTTGCGATGCGGCGTTTGAAGCGGCGTCATAGAAAGATTCTTCCGCGCCGAATGCGCCGTCAATCTGTTCGGATTCGGAAAACAGCGCGGAGTTTTCCGAGAAAAACGCATTCGAATACAAATGGAATACGGGAATGTTTCCGATAAGCATCAGCGTATCCGCCGTTTTTCCGCCGAACAGCAGCGGATCCGGCTTTAATTCGATGTCCGTACCGCCGCCGCACAGCATAAGACCGAGCCTGTTCACGATAAAATACGCGCCGCCGCTTGTCTGCACCGCGCTTGATATGCGCACGGCTTCCGTCCAGGGAAGAATGCGCGTTTCGGGGCTGTCGCTCGGCGACTGAATTTTTTTCACCGCGCCGTTATGAAAACAAAACCATTGCACCGCGGGCTTTTCGGCAGGAAGCTGCGGCGGAATTTCGTCTGCGTCCGTTTTTTTATTGCAGGAAACATGCAGCATGCACAGCAGCAGGCACAGGCAGAAAAACACGGCATGTTTTCGATTTGAATTATTCATCACAGACAGTGTACTCCGTCGGCAGGGGAAAAAGCAAGAAGTGTAACGGCGCAATTGCTTCTTGCGGTTCTCGTGCTGAATGCGTGCCGCCGATTTAGGTTAACGGAGAACGCCGCGTACCCCTTGCCGCGGGCTTGCCCGCAGGCAGCAGCGTGCCGATAACGGCGCGTTCACTTGTCGCAGTCCCCAATACGGATTGCAGCGCCGTTTGCTCGAATGCGCGCGGCGCGTGCATTCGATACGGTTTGTGTGTGCCGTTGAAAACAGGAGGTTTGGAGGGAAGAAAACCGCGCCTCGCAAGTAGGGGTTTTCTTCCCTCCAATAAATAAAATGTATAAAAATACTGCGGCTGAAATTGTTCTGAAATTCAGCCATACATTTCAGGGAGAATTCTGTCTGTTAGTAAACTGCGGTATGGTTGTCATTGAAGCCTGCCTGTTGTCAGGCAGAAACGGGCGTGCGGCAGCCGAAACCGCAAAATTCGTTCCCGAACTTTTGCGGCAAGCAATCCGAGCACGCGGAAACGTTCCCCGCGCTCTATGGCAAGGAATCCGAGTAGTCGGAAGCGTCTCCGCGTTCCACGGCAAGCAATCCGAGTACTCGGAAAGCTTCCCTGCGCTTCATGACAGGCAATCCAAGCAGTCGGAAAGGTTCCCCGCGTTCCACGGCAAACAAACCGAGTACTCGGAAACATTACCTGCGTTCCATGGCAAACAAACCGAGTACTCGGAAACATTACCTGCGTTCCATGGCAGAGGAAAGTGTCCTTTTCTGTGTGCGCCGTTGCGTCGTGTACCGAATTATGCTATATTTGCCGCATAAAGCGTATGAATTGCGATAATTGAATGCGCCGTTAGTGGTTTGGAGGAAAGAAAACCCCGCCTCGCAAGAAGGGGGGGGCTTCCCTCCAAAAGATAAAATTTAGGAGGACAACATGAAAAAATGCGGAAAAACGACGGCAGTGCTTGCCGCTTTATTGCTGACTTCGTGGGGGGGGGTATATTCT
>JAMPCJ010000014.1 GCA_023666275.1 Treponema brennaborense
GCGCTTCAGCAGAAAATTACCGCTTCTTTTTGTTCCTTGGCTTCTTTCTCGCTTTTTTTCACTTTTCCTATTGCAGCCGCCCGCATTCCGGCACAGCTTCCGGCATCTTTTGACGCGCTGAAATCATTGAACACAGCAATAACATCATCCGCATGCGCGGCATCAACGGCAAGCACAAAACCTATTCCCATATTGAATGTGTTAAACATGCTGTCGGGATCCGCGCCGCGCCGCGTTAATTCGGCAAAAACAGCCGGTATTTGCCAGGAGCCTTTCGTTATTTCGGAAACAAAATGTTTGTCGGCATACATTCGCGGGATATTTTCGTAAAATCCGCCTCCTGTTATATGCGCCATGCCGTGGACGGCATTGGAGCCATCCGTTTTTTTGAATTTTTCAAGAACGGCGAGCACCGGACGAACATAAATGCGCGTCGGTTCAAGAAGTGCTTTGCCGATCGGCATGACGCCGCGTTCCGTTTCAAACGGTGTGTCAAAATCCGAAACAAGTTTCCGCACGAGCGAAAAACCGTTTGAATGCACGCCGGAAGATGTTAAGCCGATAAGCACATCGCCGCCGCGGATTGCGGAGCCGTCGATAATTTCGCTGCGTTCCGCAATCCCCACGCCGAAGCCGGCAATATCGTATTTTCCTTCGTCATAAAAGCCGGGCATTTCGGCTGTTTCGCCGCCGAGCAATGCGCAGCCGGCATCGACGCAGCCGTCCGCTACGCCTTTTACCAAATCGGCGGCAACTGCCGCATCAAGTTTTCCGCAGGCAATGTAATCCAAAAAGTATAAAGGACGCGCGCCGGTGCAAAGAATATCGTTGACGCTCATGGCAACGCAGTCAATGCCGACGGTGTCGTATTTGCGCATGGAAAATGCAATATCGAGTTTTGTTCCGACGCCGTCTGTGCCCGAAACCATAACCGGATTTTTCATTCCGTGCGGAACTTCGAACATGCCGGCAAAGCTGCCCAAGCCGGAAAGTACGCCTGGGATGCTTGTCCGTTTTGACGATGCCTTGTAGGAATCGACGGCCCGGTATCCCTCTTCTATATTCACTCCGGATTGTTTGTAATCAATCATAACGGCTCCTGTAAAAGTTCATTGATTTTTATATGCAAGTTTGCGGCGCACATTCACACTGCGAATGCATCTGCGGCAGACGGCATATTGCGGCGGCAAAATGCTTCGATTTTACAATCGCTTGCCGTTCAGCTCGCCGGGCACCGGCACCGGATATTCGCCGGAAAAACAGCCTTTGCAGTATCCGTAATTTTCGGGGCAAATGCTTTTCAGCGCTTCCATCATTCCTTCCAAAGAAATAAACGCAAGCGAATCGGCGCCTATTTGTTTGCAAATTTCATTGATGTTATGCGTCGAAGCGACTAAATCCGCGCGGCACGGCGTATCGATGCCGAAATAGCAGGGAAATTTTACCGGCGGCGAAGATACGCGGAAATGAACTTCTTCCGCGCCGGCTTTCCGCAGTACTTGCACCAGACGGCGGCACGTCGTTCCGCGGACAATCGAGTCGTCGATAACGATAACCCGCCTGCCTTTGATGTCGCTTTTCATGGCATTCAGTTTTACAAACACCATTTGTTCCCGCTCGTTTTGCGTAGGAGCAATAAACGTGCGCCCGACATACCGATTTTTGACAATGCCCATGGCATACGGAATGCCCGATGCTTTTGCGTATCCCATTGCCGCGCCCAAGCCCGAATCCGGCACGCCGATAACCACGTCGGCGTCAACGCCGCTTTCGCGTGCAAGCACCGCTCCCATGCGCAGCCGCGCTTCCTGCACGGGAATCCCGTCTATCACGGAATCGGGGCGGGCAAAATACACATATTCGAAAATACACGTCTGCTTTGCGGTGTGTTCCCCGAATTCGAACGACAAAACGCCGTCTTCGCCGATTATCACGATTTCGCCTGGGCGGATGTCGCGCACAAACGAACCGCCGACCGCGTCTATCGCGCAGCTTTCGCTTGCAAGCATCCAGCCGTCTTCCAGTTTTCCCAAACACAGCGGGCGGATGCCATTCGGATCGCGCGCACCGATAAGGCACGATTCCGTCATAACCGTCAGCGCATACGAGCCTTTTATCATTTGGATTGTATCGGTGAGCGCGCGTTCGAGCCCTTTTTTATAGCTTTTCGCAATCAGTTTGATGATGACTTCGGAATCGCTTTCGGAAACAAATGTCGAACCGGTTTCTTCGAGAAATTCCTTGAGCTGTTCGTAATTTACCAGCTGCCCGTTATGCGCTACCGCAATGGAACCAAGCCGAAAGCGGTTGACAAACGGCTGCGCATTTTCTATCCGGCAGCCGCCTGCCGTCGAATATCGGACGTGCCCGACGGCAATTCTGCCCGGCAGTTCATCGAATTTTTCCGCGGTAAAAATCTCGGAAACAAGCCCCATGTCTTTGTGCTGCGTGATAGTTTCCCCGTCGGAAACAGCGATTCCCGCGCTTTCCTGACCGCGGTGCTGCAGCGAATACAAACCGTAGTACGCCAGCTTTGCCGCGTTGTACGTATTTTCTTCGTTTTTGTTCATATAAATGCCGATAACGCCGCATTCGTCGCGGAGTTTGTCGGCATCCAAGTCAAGCGCTGTATTGTCGGTCATCTTTTCTCCGTGATGTTATGCGTTGAACATGCGGTTGCAAACTTCGATGTATGCTTCTTTTACATTGCCGAGATCTCTGCGGAAGCGGTCCTTATCGAGTTTTTCGTTCGTTTTCGCATCCCAGAAACGGCACGTATCGGGCGAAATTTCATCGGCAAGAATTATATTGCCGTCGGCGTCGCGTCCGAATTCCAGTTTGAAATCGATGAGTTTTATGCCTTTTTCGAGAAAAAACGCCGAAAGAATATCGTTGATGCGTTTTGCGGCGTCATAAATAATCTTCAAATCTTCCCAAGTCGCCGCGCCGATAGCTACCGCGTGATAATCGTTTATCAGCGGATCGCCGAGCGCGTCGTCTTTGTACGAAATTTCGAATACCGTTGTTTTCAGCGCGCTTCCTTCCGGAACGCCGAGCCGTTTGCTGAAAGAACCGGCGGCAACATTGCGCACGATGACTTCCAGCGGAATAATGCTTACTTTTTTGCAGATTGTTTCCCGTTCGGAAATTTGCGCGACAAAGTGCGTCGGAATCCCTTTTTCGCCGAGTAGCCGGAACAATGCGTTGGCTATTTTGTTATTCAAAATGCCTTTTTCGTCTATCGTGCCTTTTTTTTCGCCGTTGAAAGCGGTGGCGGAATCTTTATATTCGATAATTACCAGCGAAGGATCCGACGAAGCGAATACTTTTTTTGCTTTGCCTTCGTACAGCTGTTCTTTTTTTTCGATTTTCGAAACATCGTTCATAATGTTACTCCAAGCCCGCCGTTCCGCTCTGCTTCTTCGGCAAGTTTCCGGCGGAATTCTATAAGCTTCATACGAAGCTCCGGATATTTTACTGCAAGTATTTCCGCCGCAAGATACGCGGCGTTTGCGGCGTTGTTTATGCCTACCGTCGCAACCGGAATTTGGCGCGGCATTTGTACAATAGAATACAATGCGTCAACGCCGGCAAGTCCGTTTGAAACACGTCCCGCCGCATCCGCAGACAAACATTCGAGCGGCACGCCGATAACCGGCAGCACGGTCATAGATGCAATAACACCGGGAAGATGCGCGGCAAGTCCCGCAGCGGCTATAATCACTTCGCAGCCGTCATTTTCGATTGTATGGATTGTTTGTTTTAACAGCTCGGCGCAGCGGTGGGCGGATAAAATAAAAGCTTTGTATTCAATGCCGAATTCCGTCAGCACGGAAGCTGCTTTTTTCATGGTTTCGGTGTCGGACTTTGAACCGAAAAATATCGCGACTTTCATTTATTGACGATACCATAATACCGCATGATTTTCAAGTATCAAGAATCATATATCATGTGTACACATTTATTTGAAAACCGTGCATTATTATGATACAATTGCCACATGTCAATGCGCACCGGATTCGAAGATGAAAATTCATGCTGCTTTGTATTTCGCGAAAACATGATGCTTGTAAAGACAGCGGCTTTAAACGCTTGTGCCGCCGATACCTGCGCGGCAGACAAAAAAAACGGCTGCCGCACGGAAGAAGCCCTGCTGCCGTCTGCGGCTGATATTTGCGAACTGAATAAAAACGGTGCTGCCGCCGACAGTTTTTTCGAACCGGAACGCTGCCTAACCGCCGTGCGTGCGGAAAAAAATGCCGCCGCGCCCGCGGGTTTTGAATGGATTCCGATTCGCGAAATTTTTGCGGCGCATGATAATTTCGCAGACCGCGCCGCACGGGCAGCCGCCTTGCTGAACTGGAGAAGCCGCATGCGTTTTTGTCCGTCATGCGGAGCTTTGCTGGCAGACGACGAAACGGAAACAGCAAAAAAATGCACGCACGGCTGCGGACTGTTTTATCCGCGTATAAGTCCGGCGGTTATCGTGCTTGTCAGGAAAAAAAACGATATTCTGCTTGTTCATCATGCAAACCGCCCGAACAGAATATATACCTGCGTTTCCGGTTTTCTTGAAGCGGGAGAAACTGCGGAACAATGCGCCGCACGGGAAGTAAAAGAAGAAACCGGCATCACTATAAAAAACATTCAATACGCGGCAACGCAAAGCTGGCCGTTTCCCGATCAGTTCATGATAGCGTTCCGCGCGGAATACGAGAGCGGCGAATTGTGTTTGCAGCTTGATGAAGTAGACGATGCGCACTGGTTCGATAAAAATAACCTGCCGCAAATTCCGCCGCCCGGTTCCGTTGCGCATAATTTAATTACGGGAATGCTTTAATCCCGCCGAAAAACAAGGCGCATTACGCGCGGCGCCCAGCCCATAGCGCACAAACCGCGTACCGCCGAAGATGCGTCGCCGCGCCGCGCCGTTTCAATCAATCGGAAGATCGGCGCCGAAATACGGAGCGGGACTTCCCGCTTCATGAGCACAGCGCAGCAGGTTGCCGTTATATGCAAAAATCCGTTCCCAATATTCCGCACGGAGCGCGGCATCATCCAGTTCCTGCCGCCGAAGCGCAGACAATGAAAGGAATTGTTCCTCTTTGTCGATTCCGAGAAAGCGCCGCTGCAAAAGAGAGGCGGCAATCCCTGTCGTGGATGAGCCTGCAAACGGATCCAGAATCCATGCGTGTTCTTTTGTCGAAGCAAGAATAATCCGAATTTTATCTTTAATTCTTATCGTTTTTTATATCGTCCGTTCCCTAAGAATGCAATGAATCCTTTGTCGCGCAGGAACTGAAGCTGCTGGCGGATTTTCGGCTGTATATTATTATTTTCGGGATGCAATGCTGACAAGTTTTTCTCAAACCGATACATATCAGCAAGAGAGAAATCCTGCGTCTGTATCGAATTGACACAGTTCAGCACATCCAGCAGCCAGCCTCTTGCCGTTATGTCTTTTGTTGCAATAGAATCGCACTTTTTTACGGCATCGACTATGTCCGCAACCGGGCGTATATTTTTGTCGGTAATGATGCGTATCTTTGCCTGTTCCGGCAGTTTTCCGATAAGAATGCTGCAGCCGACCCAATTTGCTCGACGGGCGGTTTCTTTGAGCGGCTTGCGTTTTTCTACGATACGAGGCGTGAAAAAATATCTGGGGATAAAAATCAGATCGGAAACAAGAGCGTTCTGTTTGTCATATCGCATACAGAACAGGTCGGGATTATTGTTTTCCGTTATGCGCTTTATCATGGCAGCGTATGCACCGTCATTGATTTTAGTGTCGATTTTTCCATGTTTGCTTTTCAGTTCGTATTCGCTGCTGCAGGAAGCGCAGTAAAAATCCGCCACGGGACGGTTGTTTTCAAAATGCCCTATAGGTACATTTCCGCAGCGAGGGCAGAACATATTGGCAGCAAACCAGTTCTCTGTCAGCACACGCGCGATTTGTGACGCATTGTGATAATTTCTGATTAGCTGCATATTAAAATGTAAATCCATATCACCCCGCCCACTTTACAAACGGCTTTGCCGTAGTCGAACTGCCCATAGCTTACACGCTACCATTTTTCACACAGAAAATCCAGCCGGCAAGCAGCAGCAATATTCAAGCATAATTTTCTTTGCCAAATGCCGATTTAGTGATAAAATTACAGAATATGGAAAACACATCGTCCGATGTACTATCGCAATTTCATCATCTGTCCCAATCGGGAATGCTTGAATCTTTTGAAAGACTTAAACAGGAAAACAGAGAATTAAAGCGAATTATTGCCGACAGCTCGCATCTTATAGCCGCGCGCGACGTTGATTCAATGCTGGATTTTCTTATTTCGAAATTTCTTGATTATTTTATTCCGCAAAATTTGATTTTCATGATAAAACATCCGCGCAAAGACAGACTTCAGCAATATTATTATCAGCAGCTGATTAAAACAAACAAAAGCATTCCGGAAGAATATTTTTACATTTTAAAAACTTACTTTGACGGAATGAATAATCACAAACAAAGCGGCAAGGTATTTTATTTTGCCGAAATCGAAAAGCAAACAGCGCCCGATACATTTCATCAAAATTTCAAAACGATACAGCCGAAGCTGATTGTTCCGCTCAGCGGCATAAACGGATTATACGGCATTATAATCCTGAGCGATAAAATTACCGGCAGCAATTATTCGCCTGCGGAAATCGTGTATATGCACAATATGTTTTCCGTTCTTTCTATCACTATGCAGAACGGACTTCATTACGAAACAGCCATAACGGATCCCAAAACCGGATTGTACACATACGATTTTTTTGTGAAGCGCATACAGGAAACGATTATCAGTGCACGGCGCTATAAGCATACCGCGGGAATGCTGATGCTGGATATTGATTTTTTCAAAAGAATCAATGATAAATGGGGACATTTGATCGGGGATAAAATTCTCGTGGCGTGCGCAAAAATAATGCAGCAGGAAGTCCGCGGCGATGACTGCGTGGCAAGATTCGGCGGCGAAGAATTTTCCATTTTGCTTTCGCACTGCACGAAAAAATCCATTTTTCAAGTAGCGGAAAGAATCAGAATCGCAATACAGAAAAACGCAGTATATGAAAAAGAGCAGAAAATCGGCATAACGGTGAGCATCGGCTGCTGCGTAATAGATGATGAAGCGGAACTGACGCCGAATCATATTTTCAAACGAGCCGACAAAGCATTGTACTGCGCAAAAGAACAAGGCCGCAATCGGTGCATTTTGTACAGCGCAAAAATGGGCGCAGCAACCTGACTTGACGCACACTGCGCAGGCACTATCCGAATAACCGCAAAACAACACAGCAAAATACGCAATATTGCCCATTTTACGCAACTATGCTATTATGGTGCGCTATGAAACCGCAATTGATAAAAGACATTCTCGTATCCGCGCCCGACGGACGAACCGTAACCGTATGCGGCTGGGTACGCACAAAACGGGATTCGAAAAATCTTTGTTTCATACAAGTGAACGACGGTTCGTGCTTCGCTTCGATACAGCTTACTTTTAACCGCGAAACAAATCAAGATTCGCCGATAAATGCGGAACTCGCAAAAACGACGACCGGCGCCGCCGTACAAGCGGAAGGAAAACTGATTCCCTCTCCGGCATCCGGACAGGCAGTGGAAGTGGTGCTGGAAAAACTTACGGTGGTCGGGCTTTCGCCGTCCGATTATCCGCTGCAAAAAAAAGGGCACACGGTGGAATTCCTGCGGGAAATAGCGCATCTGCGTCCGAGGACAAATCTTATCGGCGCTGCGGCGCGCATCAGAAATCAAATGGCGTATGCGGTGCACACATTTTTTCAGGAACGCGGCTTTCAATATTTCAACGCGCCGATCATCACCTGCAACGACTGCGAAGGCGCCGGAGAAATGTTTCAGATAACAACGCTTGATATAGAAAAAATCGCCGAAAACGCCGCCCGTGCAGGAGCGAAAGGCATGGATCCGGCAAAAGCTGCGGATTTGGTAGATTACAGCAAAGATTTTTTCGGCAAAAAAGCAAGCCTCACCGTATCGGGGCAGCTGGAAGCCGAAACATACGCATCGGCTCTTTCCCGCGTATACACGTTCGGTCCGACATTCCGCGCCGAAAATTCAAACACGCCGCGGCATCTTGCGGAATTCTGGATGATAGAACCGGAAATGGCTTTTTTTGATTTGACGGACGACATGGATCTCGCGGAAGAATTTGTGCGCACTCTTTTGTCCCGGGCGCTCGAAAAATGCGCAGGCGACATGGAATTTTTCGACAGTCATGTTCAAAAAGGCATCGTCAAAATGCTGTCGCAGGTGGCTGAATCGAATTTTGTGCGGATGCCGTACGGCGACGCCGTGCGCGAACTTGAAAAACGCGCGGACAAATTCGAATTCAAACCGTACTGGGGCTGTGATCTTCAAACGGAACACGAACGGTGCCTGACAGAAGAAATATGCAAATGTCCGGTCATGGTATACGATTATCCGAAAGAAATCAAAGCGTTTTACATGAAGCAGAACGACGACGGAAAAACAGTCCGTGCCGTCGATGTGCTTGTGCCCGGAATCGGCGAAATAATCGGCGGATCGGAACGCGAAGCCGATTACGATAAACTCAAAACGCGCATCACCGAATTGGGAATGAATGCCGATGATTACCGCTGGTATCTTGATTTGCGGAAATTCGGTTCCGTACCTCATTCCGGTTTCGGGCTCGGTTTTGAGCGCTTAATCAGATACATAACCGGAATCGGCAACCTGCGGGATGTCATTCCGTATCCGCGCGCGCCGAAACAGGCGGAATTCTGATTTTCCGCCTGTACATTTGCAGGGCGCGTTCAATTATCGGATGACAGCTGCACGGATGCTTTGCCGTTTGTCAGCTGCGTAATATATGACGCAAGTTTTTCCGCATCGGCGCACGCGATAAATCCATTGAAGCGGATATCCGTTTCAAAATGTTCCGCAGCATCGAAAACGCGCAGCGATTCAATGAATCGTTTTGCCTGATCGTAAAAAGCGTAGGGAACCGAAAAAGCGAATGCCGTTTTTTTGACGACGGGTTCAAAAACCGCCGCGCCGAGTACGGCTTTCGCCGCCGAACTGTATGCGCGGGCGAGACCTCCGGTGCCGAGAAGCGTGCCGCCGAACCATCGTGTTACCGTTACCAGAATATTCGTGCAGCACATTCCTTTCAGTACGTCAAGAACCGGACGTCCCGCTGTACCGGACGGCTCGCCGTCATCCGATGTGCCGAGGATTTCGGCATTATCTCCCGCCGCAAACGCATGAACGACATGCGACGCGCCGCTGTATTTTTCCTTTTGCATTTTCAGCAATCTGCGCGCGTCCGACTGGGAGGAAATCGGAAACACTTCCGCGAGAAAGCGGGAATTTTTCACAGTCAATTCCGCAGAAGTATATGCTTTTAAAGTGTTCATCGTTCTGTTTCAGTCCGCCGCGTTATTTTCAAGCGGGCTGCCGATATTTCCGCCGGAATCTGCGGCAGAATCGGCATCGAACGGAGCCGCATTTTCCGCGGATTCGCTTTCCGGAAGGCAATGCACGGTATTTCCGCAGATTTCGCCGCAAGACTGAGTGTCTGTTTCCGCACAGTACCAGGCACAAAGCGCGGTCAAAATTCTGACGACAGAGAGCACATACGACACCGTATACAGGAAACCGGCGCTTTGCTGCACGGCCGAAGGCGCCTGCAAAAACAAGATCGCAAAAACGGCACACAGCGACAGCACGCAGACGGCAAGCGGTGCGCCGCCGCAGCGCAGGCAGAACAAAAACAGCCGCATTTTTTTGCGGCGGAGCATAACAGCGCTTTGTTTTAACAGTTTGACGACGGGAATTTCCGGATGATCTATCAAAAGCGGAAATACAAACGCAAAGCGGAATAAAACGGCGCACATTGCCGAGAACAAACCGGCGCATAATACAACGGCAGCAGCGGAGCCAGAAGCAGGCACGGAAATTTCATTCGGCGCGCCGTTTGCAAGTATCCACACCGAAGACGCGGAACCGCCGGAAACCGATGTCAGTACAAACAAAAACACGACAATTCCGCTGAGCAGCACAAAGTATACGGCAAATAATCCCGCTCCCAAAACGGACAAACGCTTCCAATCCCGAAATCCGAAGAACAAATGTCCGAGAACGGCGCGCTCGCCGCGGTACAGCTTCAGGATTATCATGAAATATCCGAACTGCAAAATGAATACGGCTGCCGAACAAACAATGAGTATAGGAAACAAAACAATGCCTGACTGCACACCGGCACCGATAAACGGGAAAAGCAGACAGGAAACAATCAACATGTTCAGCGCAGACAAAACAAAGAAAGCCGTAATCGTTTTGCCGAACGACAAGCGGACATTCCGCAGTACTTTTCTTTTCAAATCAACAGTATTCATAAGCGATTATCTTCTATAATAAATAATACAAAACCATTGCAAATGCGGCGCCGCAGAAAACAGTGTCGTCAGGAAATGCCGAAAACCCGCGGCAAATCAGCCTGCCGCATTTCAGCCGCAGCATATTATTATATGTTATATATTGATTTTTGAGTATACCTTGCCGATTTGCGGTATGCAAGCGGTGATTTTCCGGTAAAGCTGCGAAAACAACGCCCGAACTGCGTTACGCGGTGCGGAAAATCATTGCAGCGTCTTGGGAATAAAAGACGCAAAATATGCACAAATATCGGAAAAAAACGCAAATATTGTACAGTTTTTATTTCGGCGCTGTGGTATATTTTTGATTATATGGCAGCCGATATAATTCTCACACAGGAAGAAAAAATTCGCAGGAAATTCATGCTGGAAGGCAGCGAATGGCGCGTTATTTTCAGCATTGCGCTGCCGCTCGTATTTTACAACGGATTGAATCAAATCTTCCAATTTTTCGATACACTTATTGCGGCGCAGATGAGTTCGAAAATCGTTTCGGCAGTTTCATTTATTCAGCAGATACATACGATGCTCACTGCGGTCGGCAGCGGGCTTTCAATCGGCGGCGGCATCATCATTGCACGCGAATACGGCGCCGGCAATATGGAACAAGTAAGCAAAAATATCAGCACGGTTTTTTTTGCCGCACTCGGAATCGGCGGATGCATTCTGGCGGTATGCATTCCGGCGGCGCGTCCGTTCCTGCGCCTGCTCAATATGCCGGAAGATTTATTGGCAGTCGGAACGATTTATTTTATGGTAGAAATTACATCGCTCGCGGCAATATTCATCAACACAATATACCTTATGACAGAAAAATCCCGCGGCAACACAAAAAAAATAATGCTTTACAACACGCTTGTATTATGCATAAAAACAAGCCTGACTGTTTTATTTGTCGTCGTGCTGAAAATAAATCACATTATTGTTCTCGGCGCAGCAACGCTGCTCGCTCACTCCACACTGACGTGCATCGCCATACGCAATTTGACGAAAAAAAGCAATCCGTTCTGCATTTCGCTGAAAAAAGCCGATTTTCACGCAGGAACACTCAAGCCGATTTTCACACTTTCCGCGCCGGTATTTTTGGAAAAGTTTGCCTTCAGTTTCGGAAAAGTACTCGTCAATTCCATGGTCGCCGTATACGGCAGCTCGGCAGTCGGTGCGCTCGGCGTTTCAAACAGAATCGGCGGCATCGCAACCAATCCGCCTTCCGGTTTTCAGGAAGCGGAATCGACGCTTATCAGCCAGAACATCGGCAACAATAACACCGAGCGGGCGCTGCGCATTTTCGGGAAAACGTTTTTTATCAACAGCTGCACGGCACTGCTGTTTTTTTTGATAATGTATTTTTGCCGGAATTTCCTGACGGGTTTGTTCGCGAGAGGCGATCCAGAATTCGCGGCGGAAATTTCCAAAATATATCAATACGAAATGTACGGTTCGCTGCTTATGTCGGCATCGACAAGCGTGATGGGTTTGCTGTACGGACTCGGCTGCACGCGCGTATCGATGACGCTTAATATTATACGATTATTCGTGTACCGCATTCCGCCGTTATGGATACTGCAGAAATTTTTTCCGCAATTGGGAACAGAAGGAGTCGGCATCGCTATGCTCATCAGCAACAGTATGACAGGCATTACGGCAACAATCACCGCGGCGATTATCATCAGGCGGATAAAGATAAAAGCAAAACAAACGCCGCAGCCGCTGCCTGAACAAAAGCGGACACAGCGAACGTTCCGCGGATAATCCGATTTTTTTCAGGATTGCACGGAATGCGCATACTGTGCTATGATGCGTTTGTTATGGCAGGAAATACATTCGGCACAGTATTCAGAACGACAACTTTCGGCGAGAGTCACGGAGCGGCGCTCGGCGTTATCATAGACGGCTGCCCCGCAGGCATTCCCATCGAACAGGAGTATATCCAAAAAGCATTAAACCGCCGCCGTCCGGGAAATCACGGCGCGCAGAAAAATGCAGCCGTTACGCCGCGCAAAGAAAATGACGAAGTGGAAATTCTCAGCGGCGTATTTGAAGGCATTGCAACAGGCACACCGATTGCGCTGCTTATCGGAAACACTTCGCAGCATTCCGCCGATTATGATACGCTGAAACACGTGTTCCGCCCCGGTCATGCGGATTATACATATCAGTGCAAATACGGCATCAGAGATTACCGCGGCGGCGGACGCTCTTCCGGAAGAGAAACATGCGCACGGGTTGCCGCAGGCGCTGTCGCACACGCGGTGCTTTCTCACGAATTGCCGCATTTTTCCGTAACGGCATTTACAAAAGAAGCCGTCGGCATTCCATGCGAAACTATCGATTTTTCCGCCATAGAGCAAAATCCGCTGCGCGCCGCCGACAGCAAAGCCGCCGAAAAAATGCTCGCGCGCATCAGTGCGCTGCGGGATGCAGGCGACAGCGCGGGAGGCATTGTAGAATGCCGCGTGTCCGGCGTTCCCGCGGGGCTCGGAGAACCGGTTTTCGACAAGCTGGACGCACTCATCGCTCAGGCAATGCTTTCTATCGGCGCAGTAAAAGGCATTGAATTCGGCGAAGGATTTTCCTGCGCACGGAAAACCGGCACGCAATGGAATGACGCGATGCGCATCGAAAATTCGGCAGAAAGCGGCGGCTCCGTTCCCTCATTCAAAACAAACAATGCAGGCGGAATTATCGGCGGCTTATCAAACGGCAGCGAAATTGTATTCCGCATCGCGGTAAAACCGGTTCCGTCTGTTTCCGTCCGGCAGGAAACCGTAACCGACAGCGGCGAAAACACGGAAATTGCAATTGGCGGCAGACACGATGTGTGTTTATGCCCGCGCATTGTTCCCGTTGCCGAGGCCATGACCTGCATCGTGCTGGCAGATTTGCTGCTGCGCGGAAAAAACGCACGGGCTGCACGGAACCGTCTGTGATAATAAAATTAATATATAGGAATATAAAATGAGCATTGAATCAGCTTTAAGAGAAAATATTTTTAAAAACTATGAGAGTGAAACGGAATAAATCATCAAGAAACTTGTAAAATCTGAGCAACTCGTCAGAGATTTGTATTCGATATGTTACGATTATGCGAGTATTATAATTCACGACCATTATCGGCAGAAAGTTGGTGGAATTCCTAGTTTGAGTTTTTTAGTTGTGACAATACAATTTTTTTCTTTTTCTATACAAAGCAAAAAAATATGCTAGACTAAGAAGTTATGAGGTCGGAACTCACAGAAGCAGAGTCCAACTATCTGCTTAAACTTGAAAAACTCTGCAAATCGAACGAAAAATACGAATATCCTGATTCGGGCGGGAGAATTGCGATTCCGCTTATTTCTGCGAACAAATATGAGGAATTTTCTCTTTGCATAAGCTGTGGAGACATATAGACATCAACAAGAATTCATTTGTGAACACCGCAAGAAAAATAATTCCACTTGCAAGGCTAGACTTGGCGGGAGCACCTCATCGTAATCCTGATGGAATAGAAATTAAGACGCCGCATATTCACATTTACAAAGAGGGTTTTAGCGACAGATAGGCGTATCCGCTTCCGAGTGAATTTTCAAAATGCAGCGCAGTTCCTGAATTTCTTGATAAATTTATGGACTTTTGCCATATCATTAAAAAACCGAAAATGCAAATAGGATTATTCGTATGAACAAAAACGAAATTAACGCGCTGTTGGAAAAATATTTTGAGTGGCTCAAAGACAAAACTTTCTCGAAAGAAATAAATTCAGAATGGATCTCAATTTCGACTCCATTTTTGGACAGGCACAACGACTGCCTGCAAATCTACACTCGGCAAGAAAATGGAAAAATCCGCCTGAGCGATGATGGGTATATAATAGGCGATCTTGCATCTTGTGGTTGTTTTTTGGATTCCCCGTACAGGAAAGACTTGCTTGAAACTACATTGAGTGGGTTTGGCATTTCTTCTCAAAAAGACGAGCTGTTCACATTCGCTACAGCAGAAACCTTTTCTGAAAAAAAACACAATTTGATTCAAGCGATGCTTGCAGTGGACGAGTTATTCTATGTCGCCTCGCCAAATACACTGAATCTCTTTTTTGACGACGTGATGACTTGGTTTGATTCCATTGACTTGCGGTATACTCCAAAATTGAAATTTCAAGGGAAAAGCAGCTTTGATCAAATGTTTGACTTTTGCATTCCAAAGTCAAAGAATTTTCCGGAACGTATAGTTCAGGCTGTTTCAAATCCGACAAAAGAAGGGATACAAAACATTGTTTTCAAATGGTTCGACACAAAAGAAAACCGTCCTGAAAAATCAAGACTTCTGGCAATAATTAACGACGGCGAAAAAGGAATTTCTCAACAAATAAGAGACGCCTTGGAAAACTATGACATTCAACCTATAGTGTGGTCGCGCCGCAATGATTACAAAGATTTACTTGCCGCGTAAATCGAAAAGCGAATTTTCGATTTTAACTGCAAATGAACAGACAAGCTTCGCCGTAAAATTTATTTATCTTGAATATTCAAACAAAAACAATTGTCCTTTATTGTTTCGTCAATAGAAAAAAATCTGTGTCAATTTCAGGAGAAGATTCTTTTCTGAAAAAAAATTAAAGAGTCGTTCACAGTCAGGCTTTCTTTTTTTTAAATTCCGTGCACATTTTTTGAATCGCAATATTCAAGCCGGTCATCATTGAATTGGAATGTGTATTTAAAATCCACAATTTGCCTTTGTTCGCCAACAAATACAAAATTCAAATAATAATCAGGCTTTTCTTTTTTTGCGACAAGTGATTTACAATATCAAAAACTGCAGAAGCGAAATTATTTTTCCCGCTTCCGTTCGGTCAATAAATTATGCCATTTTTTATCGTCTTGTTTTTTATGTCAACAGTTTTTTATTGCGAAAAGATTGAATTCGTAATTGCGAATTTCAGATAAATCCCATTCTATTCGATTTTTAAATCCGCGATATTCGTAACGGCAAACTTTACCAATATATTTACATTTCTGCGTTCTCATTACCGAAACGCATGTGAAATCAAGTTTTTCCGCAATTTTTACGGTAACTAAGAATTCATTTGTAAATACTTTCGACATCGTGATGATATTTACAAGCCATTCGCGATTTTGAAAAAAGAAATCGCGGGGGGGGATACGGAAGTGTTTCAAACATCACTTTCGGCGTGTCTGTATTCTTGAAAATCTCTACACCGCCGTCAGCCTTTCCCAAGTGGACGCGCAAAAAAAGCTCGCCGTTCTGCTCGTACAAAATCACAAGGCTGTACGCCGGAAGCCAATATGCAAGATCACCAACTTTGCAGCCGACGCAGGCAAAATCACCGCGAAAAGTAAAATCGATTTCTTCAGAAATCTTCTTAAAAAATTAAATTTATTTTTTCAGCGAAAACGTTACTTTTTCACGGCTGCCAAGTTTGGTGAAAATTGAAAGGTCGGAAGTGACTTTGCCAATCGGAATGACGTCAACGGAAAGATTCGGATTGTCCGTCTGCGCGAAAAAGATCGCCATGTTGTGATGCGCGATGCAATACGTGATGTCGCCGTCCGCGAAATGCTTCTGCCCGCCTTTCGCGTTTTTCGGATAAAAATCCACGCCGCCGTAATATTCGCGCCCGCCGTAGCGCACCATTGAAATCGTCAGCGGAAACTGCTCCGCGATTTCGTTTGCAAGCGCGGTATCGTAGAGAACACCCTCAAGCTCCGCATCGCCGACAGCAATTTTAATCGCGCGCTCTTTTGCGGAGAGTGAAAACGCGCAAAGAAAAATCGCCGCGAATGCTAAAATAATTTTTTTCATTTTTCCTCCGCCTCTTCAAATGTTACTTTCGTCGTGCCTGCGTTGTCGAAAATACTGACATCGCCTTTAACTTTGCCCAAGTGGACGCGCGAAAAACGCTCGCCGTTCTGCTCGTACAAAATCACAAGGCTGTGTCGCGGCGGCCAATACGCAATGTCGCCAACCTCGTAGCCGTCGCTCCTTGTCGAAGCAAGCGCAAGCGCGTCAGGAAAATGATAGCACATTTCGCGCCCGTAAAGGTCGAGCATTTCCACCGTGAACGGCATCTTTGAAAGCAAGTCGCGGCTCGTCGCATTGTCATCCAAAACCGCGTCCAAAGTTTTTCCCTTCGCCGTAATCTTGATTTTGATTTCTTTCATAGAACTGTCTTCCGAACTTTGCGCATATGCAATGCTTACCGATGCAAGCAAAATCGCCGCGAATGAAAGAATGAATTTTTTCATATTGTCTCCAAATCAAATTTCGACGCGTCGAGCGTTTTTATCCTGCGCGCGGGATTTCCTACGGCAACTTCGCAGTCGCCGGACATCATGCGTCACAACCGAAGCCGCGCCGACGATTGCGTGCTTTCCTATCCGAACGCCTGGTAAAATCGTTGCGCCCGCGCCGATCCAGGCGCCGTCGTCAATAACAATCGGCTTGCACGGCAGAACTTCCCGCCTGTACGGATCATGGTTATTCGTGATAAGCTGGACATTGGCGGCAATCTTCACATCGTCGCCAATCGTGATTCCGCCGCGTGCCATCGCCAAAAGGTTGCTTTGAATTACGGTATTTTTTCCGATTTTTATCGAATCAAGGCACGCGCCTGAAATCGGAGCGATGACGCGGCTTCCTTCTCCCAAGTTTTCGCTGAACAAATCCTTCATCGCCGCATCGTACTCGTCAGTGCAGGGCATCGTGTGGTTCAGCTTGAACGCGAGCTGCGAAAGCTGCTGCCAATGAGAGCGCTCCTCGTCCGTCGCTTCCGACAAGTCGACCATTTCAAATTCGCAATCCATTCTTTTCTCACTTCAGTTTGTCATACACGGAATCTGTGACGGGTTCGAGCCACTCGTTGGCGGCATTCGTTCCGGGAACTTCCACCGCCAAATGCGCAAACCAGGAATCCGCTGCCGCGCCGTGCCAGTGTTTTACGTTCGCGGGAATCGTTACAACATCGCCGGGCTTTAAGGCTTGGGCGCTCCTGCCTTCTTCCTGATACCAGCCGCGTCCGCCCACGCAAATCAAAATCTGTCCGCCGCCGCTTTCTGCGTGATGAATGTGCCAATTGTTGCGGCATCCGGGTTCGAACGTAACGTTCGCAATCGAAAGATTGAGCGCGCCGTCTTGCGAAACGGGAACGCGCGAAAGAAAAGCAAGCCAAGATTTCCCCGTAAAATATGCGGCGAACGCGTCGTTCGGTTCTCCCACGGGGAACGCGGAAACTTTCGCCTGCGGAGGATAGGGCGCATTATTTTCCGCCTGCGCCGGACTCGCGGAAGATGCGGGCGAAGCCGTTTGATTCAAAACCGCATCCAAAACAGAAAGCGCGTTTTTGCTTTCCGCCTTTCCGGCAGTCTGCGAAAGCAGCGCAAAGGCATCGCGCATTTCGTCGGCGGAGTTTCCGCTGTTCAGCGCGCCCGTGATATGTGCGGCAAGCTGCGGATTCACATTGCCGATTCCGGCAAGCATCGAAGCGGTCGCCAATTCGCGCTCCTCCGTGCTCATGTTGTTGCGGCCGATGATGTCGGAAAAAAGATGCTCCTTCAAAAAAACATCGGTCGTTTCGGCATAGCCTGTCGTCTGCGGGCGCTCCTGCGTTCCGTTCTGATTGAAAATCTTGTTGATTGCGGCAAGCCCGTGCGCATAGCGGTTTTCGCTCGGAACGGCGGCAGGCGCTGTACCGTAAATCACATTTTTTCCCGCAGCTTCGCGCTCTTTCACGACTTGTGCCAAAACACCTTGCGCATTCAGGCATCGCGGAAAACCGGCGTAGGCGTACAGCTGCAAGAATATTTCGCCGATGTCATTCACGGAAAGACCGCGCTCCAAAGCAAGGTCAACCTCGCCCTTTAATTTTGCCAAGTCGCCTTTTGCGGACAACGCTGCCACAGCGGAAACAGACTGCTTTCGTTCGGAAAGATTCATAGAGCCTCCTTTTTTCGCAGGCGATTTTGCAAATGCCGCAGCGGCGGCAAGCAAAACCGCAGTCAGAATTGCAATGTTTTTTTTCATTTTCATCCTCCTAATCAAGCACCGAAGAAAATTGCAATTTCAAGCGATGCTTGATTCGCCCGTGCGGGCGCGCATTCGCGTCCTGCATGTTGATTTTAGCGGGAAGATGCGGATTATATCAAATACTTTGTTTTTATGTGCAGATATGCATTTCAGGCATAAGCGGCTTATATATGGAGGTACATCAATATAGAAGATTTGCAGAATTCTGTTCAGACGCGCACGGGAATGCCGGCGGCGGCAAGATCCGTTTTTATTTTGCCGACAGTATATGCACCCGAATGCACCATGCTCGCGATAAGCGCCGCATCCGCATGACCGCCGGCGGGAGCAGATGAAAGCACATCCGCCAGATGCGCCGATGTACCGCCGCCGCCCGATGCCACAACGGGAACCGGCACGCTGTCGGAAATCATGCGGGTAAGTTCCAATTCGTAGCCGATCCGCGTTCCGTCCGCGTCCATCGAATTCAAAACAATTTCACCTGCGCCTAATTCCACGCCGTGAACCGCCCACTCTTTCGCGTCAAGTTCTGTCGCCGTTCGTCCGCCGTTTATGTATATTCGGTAGCCGGATTTCATGGCCGCGTCTTTTTTCACGTCCATTCCGAGCACAATGCACTGATTGCCGAATATCCGCGCACCTTGGCTGATAAGTTCGGGATTTTTTACCGCCTGCGAATTAAGACTTATTTTTTCCGCACCGGCAAGAATAGTCGAGCGTATATCTTCGATTGTACCGATGCCGCCGCCGACGCAAAACGGAATAAATACTTGTTTTGCAACTCGCGATATTAAATCCAGCATCGGACCGCGGCCGCGGGCGGACGCTATTATATCGTAAAACACGAGTTCATCGACGCCCTGCCGATAATATTCCGCCGCCATTTCGACAGGGTCCCCGATATCGACGTTGTTCAAAAACTTAACGCCTTTTGTCGTTCTGCCGTCCTTTACGTCAAGGCAAATTATAATTCTTTTTTTTAACATACGGCGCTTCCCTTTTTACGCTTTCGCGGTAATTTTCTCATGCGGACAGGTACAAAAATTTTTAAGTATTTGCAGACCGGCTTTTCCCGATTTTTCCGGATGAAACTGCACGGCGCAGACAGAATCTTTCATCACGGCAGCAGGAACATCTATGCCGTAATCGGTATACGCAAGGACAACATTGTCTTCCGCCGGCTGAATGACGTATGAATGCACGAAATAAAAATCGCTGTGATTCGGCACGCCGGCAAAAACAGGACAAACGGAATTCCCCTCGCTGTCTTTCTGCACAAAAGAAATATCGTTCCAGCCGATGTGTGGAATTTTAATGCGTCTCAAAGCCGGCGCGCCTTTCGGCAGCAGATTATCGAAATGCCGAATTGTTCCGCGGATAAGACCGAGGCAGGGAGTTTCGCCCTCTTCCGAATAATCGAAGATAATCTGAGAACCGAGGCAAATGCCGAGAATCGGTTTGCGCGCCGCGGCAGCTTCTTTGAGGAATGTATCGAAGCCGCTCGCGGCAAGCTGCTTCATGGCATAACGGGCATCGCCGACACCGGGAAAAATAAAGCGATCCGCATGTTCCAAATCGCGCGGATTTTTTGATATGATATATTCCGCATCGAGCCAGGAAAGCGCGCGTTCCACGCTTTTTATGTTTCCGGCGCTGTAATCGATTATTCCAGTCATGCCTGCATGGTACCTGTTTAGCGCGGCATTGGTCAATAAGTTTTCGAAACGCACCGCTGCGGAAAATATCGGCTTGTGAGGATTTCCGTTTATGAACAAAGCGCAAAAAAAACGCAAAGCGGCCTTTTCGCGAGCGATTTACGCCATGAACGATAATGACGCAGACAATTAAAACCGATAATTATAAATATGAATGTATCCCGGATTATTTCCGTTGTCAGCGAGGTTTTAAAAAACAAAGATGTCGTCATCGCGGCAGTTATCGTGTTTTTGTATCTCGACTTTATTTTTTATATCGCCAATTATCGGAAAAAGAGAAAACCACCTCAAAGAAAAACAATTTCTTCCGCGCCTGCTTCTTCCGAAACGGAAAACAGCAATGATTCCGACGCCGGCGCTCCAGATGAAGGCAATAATTCCGAAATTATCGATTAACTATATCCGTATATTATGGCGCATCATGCGGCGGATGCGTAGTTGCGGATATTTTTTTCGGTTTCCCGCAGCGCAGGCGCAGATGCAGTAATTTTTCCGAAACAGCGCGGAGCAACGTATTGCTTCCGGAAGCGAACACGCGTTTTTTCTGTATTGCACCGGAAGCAATCGCCGCATCGATTATTTCCGCAAAATCATTTATCTCCCAGCCGCGAATTCTGCCGTGCCTTATTTCGTAATTGTTCGCCGTATTATGCAGAAATGCAGCAGCTTCCTGCTGCCTCAGCAAATATCTTCGTTTTTTGATAAAACGAACTGTCTGTTTTTTGTCCGCGGCATCCCATTGCGCGCTGCCGCCGCAGACATCGCAGCCGGCGCAGTACTCCAATGTTCCGCCGAGCGCATGAACTAAAATTTCCCGGCGGCAGCTTCCTTTCTCCGCAAAATCAAGCATTGCCCGTTTCCTGCTGCCGCTTTCATGTGCGGCAAATGCGCGCGAATCGGCGGAACTCCATATAAGAATCGATAAACCGCTGCCGCCGTCCCGTGCCGCGCGCCCGCTCTCCTGTGCAAAGAATTCAGGCGTCGCCGGCGCATCAAGATGAATAACGGTCCGTATGTCGGGCTTGTCAACGCCCATACCGAACGCGCACGTACTTACAAGAACTGCATCTTGTTTCGGGAAAAACCATTTTTCCGCAGCGGTTTTTTCTTCTTTTGAAAGTCCCGCGTGATAAAATCGGATGCACTCTCTTTCATCGGCGGAATTTTTGCCTGCGGCGGCGGCAGTATCCGCAAAATAATTGCGCAGCAGGCGCGCGGTGTCTTCCGCACGTTTTCGCGTCCCGCAGAAAACCACCGCGGGACGGCGGGCTGTCCGCAGTATTTCTATAACAGCCTGCTGTTTTGCATCGGCACGTTTCACCTGATAGAAAATATTCTGCCTGTCTGTGTCGCCGCGGATCACATGCGCTTTGCCGCCGAAAAGTATCTGCGAAATCCGCTGCAAGACAGAATCCGATGCCGTCGCCGTAAATGCCGTAACAGAGCGCGCATTCAGCCTGCAAATGATGCGTCCCAATTCCAAATATGCGGGACGGAACGTATCGCCCCATTCCGATACACAATGCGCTTCATCTATCGCGATTTGCGAAATTCCCAAAGATGCAATCCGTGCGGTCAATTGTTTGTCCCGCAAAACTTCGGGATTTGCCAAAATAATTTTTACGCCTGTTTTCAGTCGGGAAAAATTTTCCTCGCGCACGTTCGGCGGCTGTCCGCCTTGGAATACCACGCATTCCAGCCCGCTTGCACGAATGCGCCGTTCCTGATCACTCATCAAAGCAAGCAGCGGATACACTATCAGCGTTGCACGGGGAAGCATGACAGCGGGCACAAGGAAGCAAAGCGATTTTCCGGCTCCTGTCGGCAGCAGAACAATCTGCCTGCCGCGTTCCGCAGAATCTTCCTCGCAGGACGAAAGCGTTTTCTCGGCAGCATTTGCTTCCGAGGCGGCATCAAGAATATTGGCTATGACAAAGCGCTGCCACGGGTATAAATAATGAACACCGAATGTATCGCGCGCAGTACGTTCTACGGAATCAAGCGGAACGCACAAAGAATCCGCGGGTTCTTCGTGTAGTGCGGCATTTTCGGCATCGGCGCAGCTGCTGCCGTCCAAAGTCAGCGGAAATACACGGCTGTCCGCGGCGTTTTTTTCTCCGCAGCGAACAGCTTCCTGCGTGCAAGTTTTGTCGTCCATATAACAGTAATAGTACAAGGGACGCGGATTTTTTCGATTTTCACTGCCGAAAACAACGGCACAGCGGTTATTTTCGGCACTGTCAGACTGAATCATCAAGATTTTTTTGAAATACAAGCGTTTTCAATCTGTTTCCGTTGACGCAGAATTCGGAAGGAAAATCCGCAGCGACAAAAAAGCCGTTTTTATGGTAATAATCGATATTGCAGGTTTCGTCCGTCCACAAAAATACGCGGCGGATATTGTTTTCGGCACAGGCATTTTCAAACGTTTTTCGCAGCACAGAACCTGTAGCCGGCACGCAGCCGGCAAAAAGCCCGATATACGCATCATCTTCGCGCATCAGCTGCTTCATGCGGCGGCCGTTTGTTTCCAAATACGAATGATAGTCTTTTGCCGCCGTGCGTTCGCGCGGTGAAAACGATGCGGGCGGATTCAGAAAATCGTCTGCCGCGGCAGCATCGGTTTTGCACGCACCGAGCAGAAACGATGCAAGCATGCGGAAGCGAGCGCCTGCATCTGCGGAAAGTTCGTCGGCGGCGGAATGATTTCCGGCAGCGCGGCGATCTTTTTTATTCGAAAACGAAAAACGCGGATTGCGGAAATAATATCGGACAAGACTTTTATAGATAAACCGTTTAAATTTTTCCGTGTGTCCGGCAAGTTCGGTATGCCAGCAGCCGAACGCAATATCCGCCGCCGGCATAATGTCCCGAAAAGAAAAAGGCATGACACGAAAATCTTTCTGTGCCATATTCACAGCGCGAAGTCCGCACTCGAAATACGGCCTGCACAAAAAAGCGTCCGAATCAAAACGGCGTCAAAACTGCCCATAATCAGCGGGAACAAGATTTTACTTCGCGCGGAAAGCGCCGTCCAAAAGCATAAAATATTCCCGCACCAGTTCAATATCCTGTGGTGATGTTTCCCGCCGTGTTTTCGCAATAATGTCGCCGCTCATGCGTTCTATGGAAGAGCGTCTGCGCGGATTTTCCGACAGCATTGCGTCATAGGAACAAATGCCGTATGCATTGCACAGCACAAAATACTGTTTTAACGGATCCGCGCCGCCGAACCCCGCGGAAGCAAGTATTTCCCGCACGGCATCAATCGTATTCTGCTCGGTTAAATACTGCTCCACATCGCCGAAAGACGGATTTTTCGTTTCCGCCAGACGATAAGCAGACAACGCTTTTTTTACTTGCGGGTAATTCCGTGCGAATTCGGTTATGTCCGATTCCGTCAGCAGCGGTTCCGCAAAAAGTTCATCAAAAACATTTTGAGCATCGGCATTGTTCTGCGGTTCCGAAAGCGCGGCGGTTTCTTCTGCTGCGGTTTTTGCCTGCCGGCGGCGAGCGGCGGCGTTTGCCGCGCTCTCCATCAGCTTTTTGGGAATGCCGTACAGCGCGCACAAAACAAGTACAATAAATACTGCGTTTATGGCAACTGTTTTTTTATCTGGCATACAAAGCCTCTGTTATTTTATTGCGACATGTTCGAGATGCCAAATATCACGCACGTAATCTTCTATAGTTCTGTCCGATGAAAACTTACCGGAACGCGCAATATTAAGCAGCATCTTTTTTGCCCAGCTTTTTCTGTCGGCATACGCAGCCGCAACTTGTTCCTGCGCTGCCACATAAGAATCGAAATCCGCAAGCAGATAATAAATATCGGGACGCTGTCCTTCAATGCCGTACACAAGAGAATCGTACAGTTCACGGAACAGCTGATGCGTCGTATCGTATGTACCGTCGATAAACTGCGAAAGCACTTTTGCAAGCTGCGGATTGCGGTCAAGATATTTCTGCGGATTATAGCTGTGTTCTTTTTCCATTGCGGCAATTTCATCCGCCGTCAAACCGAATATAAACGCGTTTTCGGCGCCGGCTTCTTCGACAATTTCGATATTCGCGCCGTCAAGCGTTCCGAGCGTCAGCGCGCCGTTCAGCATAAACTTCATGTTGCCGGTACCGGAAGCTTCCTTTCCTGCGGTGGAAATCTGTTCGGACACATCGGAAGCGGGGAAGATTTTTTCCGCAAGGCTGACGCGGTAATTTTCCACAAAAACAATGCGGAGCTTTCCCCGCACGCGGCGGTCGTTGTTGATGCGTTCGGCAACGGTATTTATCAGTTTGATGATTGCTTTTGCGCGGCGGTAGCCGGAAGCAGCTTTTGCGCCGAATATAAATGTGCGTGCCGGCGGATCGAAATCGGGCTCGTCTATAAGTCTGTTGTACAAATACATGATATGCAGCATATTCAGCAGCTGCCGTTTATATTCATGCAGGCGCTTTATCTGCACATCGAAAATCGATTCCGGATCGAGAAATTCATTCTGCGTTGTTTTCAAATACGCGGCGAGCTTTTCTTTGTTCTTCCGTTTGATTTCAAGCAATTCATTGAGCGAAGCATCGTCATCGGCAAATTTTTCAAGTCCGCGGAGTTTCGAAAGATCCGTTTCCCAGCCGTGTCCGATTCTGGCGGTAATGAAATCCGCAAGCAGCGGATTGGCGCACAAAAGCCAGCGCCGCTGTGTTACGCCGTTTGTTTTGTTGTTGAATTTCTGCGGATACAAATTCGCCCAGTCGGCAAGTTCGCGCGTTTTCAGAATATCGGTGTGCAGCGCCGCAACGCCGTTGACGCTGAAGCAGGCATGAATGGCAAGCCATGCCATGTGAATCATGCCGTGCGAAATAATCGCCATGCGGTTCTGTTTTTCGTAATCTTCGGGATATTTTTCGCGCAGTGTCAGCATAAAACGTCTGTTTATTTCTTCGACAATCTGATATACGCGCGGCAGCAGTCCCTGAAAAATCTGGATAGACCATTTTTCCAGTGCTTCCGCCAGAATGGTATGGTTCGTATACGCAAATGTTTTTGTAACAACAGACCATGCCTGATCCCAGCCCAAATCATGCTCGTCCATCAGCAGGCGCATCAATTCGGGAATTGCCACTACCGGATGCGTGTCGTTCAGCTGAATGACATGATACGTCGGGAATTTATTGAAATCCGTGCCGTGCTCGGAAACAAAATGATTGACCAAATCCTGAAGACTCGCGGAAGTGAAAAAATACTGCTGCTTCAGCCGCAGGGCTTTTCCGCTCGGTCCGGAATCGTTCGGGTATAAAACGCGGCTGATATTCTGCGCCTCGTTCTGCCGCTCGACGGCGCGGTTGTACTGCATATCGTTGAACAGCTGCAAATCGAAGCCGTTCGGCGAGGATGCCTGCCATAAGCGCAGCGTATTCACCGTATTTGTGCCGTAACCGACAATCGGCATGTCGTAGGGAACAGCGATTATTTCTTCCGCATCTGCGATGTAAAACATATCGCGTCCGTCGCTTCCGCGCTTTGTAGCGATATGTCCGCCGAATTTTACCGTAACGGCGAGATCGGAACGTTTTATTTCCCAGGGATCGCGGTGCTTGAGCCAATTATCGGGATACTCGACTTGATATCCGTCTTCGATATGCTGTTCAAACATACCGTATTCATAGCGTATTCCGTATCCGTGTCCCGGATAATCAAGAGTTGCCAATGAATCAAGGAAGCATGCCGCCAAACGTCCGAGACCGCCGTTCCCGAGTCCCGCATCGGGTTCCTGATCTTCCACCAAATTATAATCAATATCCATTTCCCGCAGGACTTGCAAAACTTGTTCTTTTATCTGAGCATTGATGAGGTTGTTGCTCATCGCGCGTCCCATCAAAAATTCCGCCGACAAATAATACATTTGTTTCACGGGCTTTTTTTCATACTCATTGCGCGTTGCCATCCAATTATCCATGATGAGTTCCAGCGCGGACGCAGAAACCGCATCAAACAAGTCGTGTTTATTCGCCTGCGAAATATCTTTTCCGTACTGTCTTTTCAGGCGGGCAGTAAGGTTCTTTTTAAATTTTTCAGCATTGAATTCCATAATATTACTCCGTTGCAGAAAGTGTATACA
>JAMPCJ010000015.1 GCA_023666275.1 Treponema brennaborense
GCTTACAAATAAAGAAATTTCGGAACAGGTTCTGCAGCGCGGCGTACAATATCTCGGCCGCAATGAAATAACCGGAAAAAAATACGTTTCCGTCTATATTCCGCTTGCCGCAGAAGACGGAATTATAAAGGGAATGCTGTTCGTGGCAAAATCGCTGGAATCGATTACTTCTATTATTCGTACTGCGACAATGCTTATTGTTCCGTTTGCGCTTATACTTGCGGTGATACTTTCGTTTTTCGGATATGTATTTGTGCACTGGCTTATGTGGCGTATCAAAAACGTTTCCGATTCTCTTAAAGATATGGCAACCGGAGAAGCGGATCTTACAAAACGCTGCAAATTGTTTATCCGCGATGAAATCGGTTTCCTTGTTATCCATTTCGATTCATTCTGCGATAAATTGCAGGAAATTGTGTCGGAAATAAAAGGAACAAAAGGCGATCTGCTCACTTACGGCGATCGGCTCGGCACGATGGTTCAGGAAAATGCGACGTTTGTCGAACAGATGATCGGCAATATCAAAAATGTCGAAACGGAAATCGAAAATCAAAACAAAACAATCGGCAACACTGTCGAATCGGTCGGGGAAATTTCCGGCTCGGTTAACCAGCTGCGGAAACTGCTTGCAACGCAGAAGCAGGGCGTGGAAAATGCGTCGAGCGCGGTTACGCAGATGATCGGCAATATCGATTCGGTGTCGCGTTCGATAGAAAAAATGGCATCGGAATTCGATGAACTGCAGCGCGATGTCGGCGACGGTATTGCACGGCAGCGGGAAGTAAGCGAGCAGATTTCGAAAATCGAACAGCAGTCCAAAATGCTTAACGACGCCAACGCGGTCATATCTTCGATAGCGGGACAGACAAGCCTTTTGGCAATGAACGCGGCAATAGAAGCGGCACACGCCGGCGATGCGGGAAAAGGCTTTGCGGTTGTTGCCGATGAAATCAGAAAGCTTTCGGAAGATTCTTCGGCGCAGTCGAAGAACATCGGAAATCAGCTGAAAATGATATTGGGTTCGATATCGAACGTGGTTATATCATCGGGCATATCGGACAAAATGTTCGTCAGCGTGTCGGAAAAAATACAAGACACGGGAGATTTGGTAACGCAGATAAAGGCGTCGATGGATGAGCAGTCTGAGGGATCCAAGCAGATTAGCGAAGCGCTCGGTTATATGAACGATGCGACGAATCAGGTTCGTGATGCTTCCGACGACGTAGATGTGGCACAGCAGAAAATCGGCGGGGAAGTAGAAATCTTGCGCAAATCGGCGGAAGTCGTTGTGTCTTCCATGAACAGCATGGAAAAAAGCGTAAAAGATATCGAAGAAGGCGACAATTCACTGATGAATATCGCAACTTCCATATCGGGTTCGATTTACCGTATCAACAATCAAATAGACCAGTTTAAAGTATAACAGGCAATTGCGGCCGCGGCGCATGAAAGCGCCGTGCGGCTTGTGGTGCAGTCAATCGAATCGGGTGCGTCTTTTGCGGATGTACCCGATTTTTTTTGGATCCGTTTTGCGCGGCAGTATCCGCAAACAGACGGCGCTGTTTTGCCGTATGAAAATCTTCGGAGGAAAGCCGCCGTTTTCCGCGCGGTATGGTTTCCCGCTGATTATGAGGCAGACGGCGGTTCGCATATTTATGCCTGAAGTGCATAGATATTTATAGATAATAAGTATTTTACATATATGCTGTATGTTTATATAGTAAAAGCAAACGGAGGTATGTATGCATAAAAAATACGGTGCAAAGAATCCGAGCGGCAGCAATTTTCACGTGCTGCTGTTTGTCTTTTTTTTCTTGCCTGCGCTGCGATTTTCGCTTGCGGCACAGGATTATTCTGCGCTGGAGCATTGCGTGCAGGATGCATCCGCGCCGGTTGTGTATTTTACAAAAGATATTTCCGCCGCGGGACTTTTAAAAGTATACAACGCGCTCAATCAAAAAATCAGCGGCAATGTAGCGGTAAAAGTATCGTTCGGCGGGCACGGGGAGCAAGTACTTGACGCAAAGCTGCTTTCGCAGCTGCTGCGGCAAACCGGCGGCACAATGGTTGATTGCAGCGGGCTTTCCGGCGACCGCTGGACAAGTGCTATGAATCTTGCGCTTGCAAAAGAAAACGGGTTTTCCGCAGTCGGTCCCGTGCAGATGCTTGATGAAAACGGCGATCTTGATATGCCGGTTCGCGGCGGGCGTCTGCTCAAATATGCGCGCACCGGAAAGCATTTCGATGAATACGATACGGTGATTGCCGTTCATCGCTTTAAGCTGCATTATCTTCCTGCGCTCGGCGGCAATATCAAGAATATTTCGCTGTGCCTCGGAAGCCGTTCCGGCAAGTGCCTGATTCATTCCGGAGGAACCGATGAAAAGCGTTTCCACAACACTGCTCCGGATGTTCTTGCACAGGCGTTTGCGGATGCCGCAAAAGCTGCGCTCGATTACAAAAAAAATTGGGCGTTTGTTTCGGTGCTTGATCGTTTTTCGCCGGAAGATTCCTGCCGCGGCACAAAAGATCTCGGTGATATCGGCATTATTGCTTCGTATGATGTCGTGGCGATAGATCAATGTGCGGCTGATTTTGAAATCGGGCTTTCCGCTGCGGATGCCGAAACAAAAGCTGCCTGGGAAACACAGCATCAATTAAATGTGCTCGATTATGCGGAACAAATCGGCTGCGGAAAACGCAGTTATCGCTTTGTCAATCTTGATAAATGATGAGAATACATGCTGCGCCGCTTTTGCGCACTGATGTCTGAAAACTGACGCTGCTGTTCTGCCGTATTTGCTTTTGAGGAGGAGATATGGAAAAACGGCGATTTCGCTTTTTTTAGGAGAATTGATTATGACTACCGGTGCAAATACAAAAACGCTTGTCGCGTATTTTTCTGCGACAGGAAATACCGCATGGCTTGCAAAGACTGCCGCAGAAGCGCTTGGCGCGGATCTTGCGGAAATAATACCGGCGCAATTATATACGCCGGCAGATCTTGACTGGCATGATAAAAAAAGCCGTTCATCGGTTGAATGCAATGATCCTTTATCACGTCCCGCGATAAAAGAAAAAATCGGCACAGCGGACTATGACACGGTAATAATCGCATTTCCGATTTGGTGGTACAATGCACCGAAAATCATTTATACATTTGCGGAAAGCGCCGATTTGAGCGAAAAAAAGGTTGTTCCGATCTGCACATCCGGCGGCAGCGGACTCGGCCGCACCGGCAGCGATTTGCAGAAAATTTCTTCTGCCGGCGCAGATTACCGCAAAGGGAACACGTTCAGTCCGTCTGTTTCTGCCGCGGAACTGAAACAGTTTTTCGGCAGCGTATTGAAATAAAAGCGCACAGCGGCGTGCATTGCAGAATGTGCGCCCCTGCGTAAATCTTTGATTGTACCGTTCCGCTGCCGTATTTGCACGGCTGTCTTTGCGGCTGCCGTACTTTTGTTCTTTTTATTGCTTTTCACATTCTTTTATTGATATAGTATATAAATGAGCGAGAATTTTATTTTTACGCAGGAACGTTTTATTTCTTCTGCTTTTATAGACAGTTCCCTGCGAATGGGAATTGCGCAGTCGGTGCTTATGGTACAGGATAATCTTACCGAATGTTTTAACCGTCTCGGCTGCGACGGCATTGTTTACCGCGAAAAGTTTAATGCGTTTTGGGTATTTACCAAAACCCGTGTGCGTTTTTTCCGCCGTCCGATGTGGCGCGAAACAATTACTGCCCGCACGTTTCCCGTCGACAATGCCGGCTTTAAGGCGCACGTCAACACGGAAATCACAGATGCGGCGCAGCAGTCCGTTTTAACTGCCAATCAGGAAGTCTGCGTTCTCGATTCGGCAAAACATCGTCCGCTGAAAATTTCATCCCTTTCTTATCCTGCCGGTCCGTTCCTGCCTCCGGTTTTTACGGAGCCGTTTGAGCGTTTTGAAAATGATTTTTCAGAATCCGATTTTCAATTTGAACAGATTGTCCGCTCGCAGCTTATCGACATGTCGCATCACATGAACAATATCGAATACATAAAGCTTGCGCTGAATACATTTACCGATGATTTCTTGCAGCAGCATGATATAAGTTTTCTTGAGGTGCATTATCTCGGCGAAAGCAAAGAGGGCGAAACATTGCGCGTGTTTGCCAAAAATAAAAACAATGTTTTTTTTATAATGATATGCGAGTCTGCGCGCCCTGTTTTTGAAATGCAAATTGCATTTAAGCTGTAATGCAAAACTCCGGGAACGGCAGACCATGCAGACGGCAGCCTCGGACAGCAGCTGCCTGCACGGTTTGTGTTTTTACTTGAATAACATGGATGCTGTCATGTCAAGATAATTTTCGCCGCTGTATGCCGGATACTCCTTTTTTACATGCGCCTTAAACTCTTCCGCATTTGCGCATTCCGCCGCAATTTTCTTTAAATTTTTCAGGTAATCGATTTTCGTCTGCACATCTTTCAAGTCTTCCGGCGTATAGTGAGATGTCAGAATCAAATTGAATCCTTTGGCGATGTATCCTTCCAGTTCTGCGATTACGGCATCGGCGTGGCTGATTCCGGCAATAATGGAATGGCAGTCGTGTCCGAGCATGTGTGTATATACCGCGTTTATTAAGAACGTTGTTTGAAACAATTCCGCGGCTGTGTTATTGCTGAATGTATTTGTTGAGTTTGTTTGCTATATCGAAAAGCGTAACGGATTTCAGTGTATTTTCCATGGCAGTCTGCGCGGCGTCCAAATGTTTTTCCAAAACAATGTGAATATTTTTTCCCACAGGGCAGGCAGGATTCGGATTGTCGTGAAAATGAAACAAACTGCCTTCGACGCAGTCAGCCGCCAGATAAATATCATACAGTGTTATTTTTTTCAGCGGCTTGACAATCGATGCGCCGCCGCTTCCTGCTTTTACTTCTATAATTCCCGCCGCTTTTAGGCTTTGCAGCGTGCGCCTGATCACGACGGGATTGACATTCACGCTGGAGGCTATGAATTCCGAAGTCGTTTTGCGTTTTTGTTCGAAAACATGTATCGCAAGCAGGGTATGTACTGCCACTGTAAATCTTGATGTGATTTTCATTTTTTCCCGTATCGGTATAAAACTGCGGCGCATAAACTGCTGCGGAAAATCCGTACCGGCAGCTGCGCCGATAAATAATGTATCGCAGCAGGCGATTGTCTGCAATATGAATTTAAAAAATATGATAAGATATTCGGTATGAAAACAACCGAAAAAATCGTAATTCTCGATGACTACGCGATGAATCCGGGAAATATGGATTATTCGCCGCTCAGAGCCGCCGGCGATTTAAGCGTGTATAATCGAACAAGCCGGCAGGAAGCAGTCGAGCGCATAAAAGATGCGGACATCGTTTTAACCAATAAAGTGCCGATTACGAAGGATATTCTCAGCCGGTGTCCGCGCATACGATATATAGGCGTTCTTGCGACCGGATACAATGTTGTTGATGTCGAGGAATGCACCCGCCGCGGCATTGTCGTAACAAATGTGCCTGCATACAGCACACCGGCTGTTGCGCAGACAGTGTTTGCGCTGTTATTGGAATACGCAACGCATGTCGGTCTTCATAATGATGCGGTGCATAACGGCGAATGGTGCTCTTGCCCCGGCTTCTTTTTTACAAAATCGCCGCTCATTGAATTGTCGGGACGCACTTTGGGCATATTCGGTTTCGGCGACATCGGGCAGCAAGTCGCACGGATTGCGCTTTCGTTCGGCATGAATGTCCTTGTCTGCTCACGAACCGAAAAGGCAATGCATGATTTTAATCGAATGATTTCCGCCTCCGGCCGTCTGAGCCCTGTGCGGATTGTATCGTTTGACGAGCTTTTGGCATTGTCCGATTTTGTGTCGCTGCATTGTCCGCTGACGGATGATACGCGGCTGCTGATGAATGCACAGACAATTGCAAAGATGAAAAAAGGCGCGGTGCTTATCAATACCGCCCGCGGCGCACTTGCCGACGAAACCGCCGTTTGTTCCGCGCTTGATTCAGGGCAGCTTCGTGCGTATTGCGCCGACGTTTCGTCCGAGGAACCGATGCGGCAGGACAGCCCGCTTCTTGCTGCGGAAAACGTTATTTTGACGCCGCATATTGCCTGGGCGCATGATTCTTCGCGGATACGGCTGTTTAACGGTGCCGTCGAAAATGTGCTGGCATTTCTTTCCGGCCATCCGCAGAACTGCGTGAATGCACCGGCTTGAATCGGCATCTGCGGCGGGAAAGTCCTGCGTGCGCTTCCCCTTGCGGCTTCGCTGCTGCCGAAGCCGCCGGCTCGTTTTCCGCCTGATGTCCGCATTTTGCCTGTCATAGTTGACATTATTTTGAAAGCAGTTCAAAATACAGCTCATTATGCAAGTTGAACAAAGAAGGAATGCCCGTTTTGCGGAAATCGGCCGTGTAGAGGCACCGGAGATTTGCGTGTTCCCCGGAATTTTGGTCGATATAAGCAGAACAGGCTTCAGAGTTCGTTTTTCGGCAGTCGTCGAACTCGATATGGATGCCGAATATGAATTCAAAGTAAAGCTGACACGGAAAAATTTTATACAGGAATTTATATTGATAGGATCTCCGCGCTGGATTAAACAGACGCATGATTCCACGGAAGCCGGATTTTATATGCTGCATTCTCCGAAAATGCATCAGTTTATGCAGTATATTCAAACTCTTGAAAACGCCGAAGCAGAAAAAACTGCCGACGAAAGGATGCTGCAAAGCATATGCCTGTTCGCATAGAGCCGGTTTCCGGCATTGCGTTTCTTGCGTTTCCGGAAATGATGCAGTTTCTCGAAGACGAGATTTCGGCGAGAAAATTGTGTTCCGGCGAGGAAAGCGCAGGTGCGGTAAAATACGGCGATCTGTTGTACTATCCCGAATATTCGGCGGAAAAACTGCCTTTTTGGGCAAAAAATGTTTTAATGCAGCCGTTTTTTCTGCATTTCGATTCGATTACCGAGGCAGGAAACGCGCTCCGCGACATTCAGCGCAATTGGGCGCCGTATTTATTCACGCAGTTCCGCCGCGGAACGCTGATTCAGGAAAAAATGCCGTATATCAATTTGAAAGAGCGGACGTTCCCGTGCGAAATTCCGCGTTCGCCGATCGGCATTTACACGCTTTTGGACGAACATACGATTTTTGCGTCGTCGCTGACGACGAGCTTTCTGCCTGCGGGAAATATTGCATTTCAAGAGGATCATGAAAATCCGCCGAGCCGCGCATATTTGAAACTGCAGGAAGCGCTGGCGAGAATGCCGCTGCTTTTTCCCGATGTCAAACTGCCGCAGAAAGGCACGCGCTGCTTTGATGCCGGCGCGGCGCCCGGCGGCTGGACGTATGTGCTGCGGAAGCTCGGCTGCTATATATTTGCCGTGGACCGCGCGGAACTTGCCGCTCCTTTTATGAATGACCGTCATGTTGCTTTTTTGAAGCATGACGCGTTCACGCTGCGTCCCGATGAGCTGGAACGATTTGACTGGGTGTTTTCGGATGTCGTATGCTATCCCGACCGCCTGTATGAATGGATACGCATGTGGCTGGAAAGCGATCGGCGCTGCAATATGATTTGCACGGTAAAAATGCAGGGCGAAACAGATTTTTCGCAGCTTGAAAAATTCGCGGCAATTCCCGACAGCGCACTTCTCCATTTGAATTACAATAAACATGAATTCACCTGGTTTTACTACAACAAACTTTCGGGTGTGGGTGATGCGGAAACAGCCGGCTAATGCAGAACAATTCAATAAAATGACGGAAACGCCGATTCCTCGGCTGATAATTTCTCTTGCGGTTCCGACTGTCATCAGTATGCTCATTACATCTGTGTACAATATTGCGGATACGTTTTTTGTTTCGCAGCTGGGAACAAGTGCGAGCGGCGCCGTCGGAATTGTGTTTTCGATTATGGCGATTATTCAAGCCGCCGGATTTACGCTCGGCATGGGCTGCGGTTCGATTGTTTCGCGGCTGCTCGGTGCGCAGGATAAACAGACTGCGGCGATGTACGCTTCTTCCGCTTTTTGCGCCGCGCTTTTTTTCGGCGTGCTGCTTGCGGTGCCTTCGCTGCTGCATACGGACGCTCTTGTGCGCCTGCTCGGTTCCACGGATACCATTCTGCCGTATGCGCGCGATTATGCGCGGATTATTTTGCTCGGCGCCCCGATAATGTGCGCTTCGTTTGTCATGAACAATGTGCTGCGCGCGGAAGGACATGCGGCGTTTTCCATGGCGGCGCTGTGTTCCGGCGGGCTTATCAATATCGCGCTCGATCCGCTGCTTATTTTCGGTTTGCATCTCGGCACAAGCGGCGCGGCGGCGGCAACAGTTATCAGCCAGTGCGTCAGTTTTTCTGTTTTGCTGTCGTTTTTTGTCCGCCGCAAAAGTTCCGTTCGTCTGCGTTTAAAAAGCATATCTCGTTCGCCGGCGCCGTATATTATGATTGTGCAGACAGGCTTGCCGTCGCTGTGCAGACAGGGACTTGCCTGTACGGCGACCGTGATGCTGAATCTTCAGTCCGCGGTATACGGCGATGCGGCTGTTGCCGGCATGTCCATTGTTACGCGGATTATCATGCTCGTAGCTTCCGTGATGATCGGCATCGGACAGGGATTTACGCCGGTTTCGGGATTTAATTACGGCGCCCGATTGTACAGCCGCGTAAAAGAAGCATTCTGGTTTACCGTAAAAGCGGGCGCGCTGACACTCTCCGCGGCGGCGCTGACGCTTTTTGTCTGGGCTCCGCAGATTATCGCGCTGTTCCGCGATGATCCGCTTGTTGTCAGCGCCGGAGCTGCGGCACTGCGTTATCAGGCGTGCGTGCTGCCGCTCCACGCGGTTATTGTTTCGGCAAACATGCTCATGCAGTCGACCGGCCGCACGCTCAGCGCAACGTTTCTTGCATGCAATCGGCAGGGCGTGTATTTTATTCCGCTGGCACTGCTGCTGCCGCGTTTTTTCGGGCTCACAGGCGTGGAATTGTCGCAAGCCGCCGCGGATTTTTTGAGCGCTTTGACCGCGGTGCCGTATCTGTATGTTTTTTTCAAAAAACTTCCGCGCACTGTTCCCGATTTGCCGCCGCATTCCGCAGCGTAAACAGCGTCAGCGTATCGGCGGTGCGCCGGCTGAAAAAAATATTATAATCCGAGAAGCTTTTCCGCGTTTTCGTATAAAATCGCGCGGTTCTGCGTTTCCGTCAGTTCCAGCTGCCGGTAGCGTGAAAATTCGTCCGCGTGATCCCACATCGGAAAGTCCGAACCGAATAAAAACCGCTCGCAGCCGTGTTTTTGAATCATTTCCCGCTGTTTTTCGACGGAAAGTTTCCACGATGTACTCGATGTATCAAAATAAACGTTTTTGCCGCACAAATATTCTTCCGATTCCTGCCATTCGGTATATCCGCCGAAATGGGCGGCAATAACGGTCAGCGCCGGATGTTTTTCGAGAACATGCGCGATAAGCGCGGGATTTGAAAAATGATAGCGGGAATCGCCGGCATGAAAAAGAACCGGCAGATGAAGACTTGCCATAATATCATAGGCATCGTCCATAACCGCATCGTCGGCGGCGAATTTTTGAAAATCCGGATGCAGCTTGACGCCGCGCAGCCCCAGCCGTTTGATTCGTTCGAGTTCGGTTCCGAAACCGCCGTATTCGGCGCCCGCAAAACCGGGATGCATGGTGGCAAATCCGATAAATTGGCTGTGTTCGGCGCATTCCGCAATGATAAAATCATTTATGGAAATTACCTGCTCCGGTTTTGTGGCAACCGAATGAACCACATATTTTTCCACGCCGATAGCGGCGCCGCTTTTCAGGAGTTCTTCCGAAAGCCCGTGCCAGGCAATGGGTGCGTCATAAAACTTTCCGACGGATTGCGTGGCTTTTTGCGCGATTTTTCGCGGATAAATGTGCGCGTGAAAATCGATAATACGCTGCATACTCTGCCTCTCAAACCTGAGTTTTTGAAAACACGTTTATTGTAATAACGCGCGAAAAATATTGCAATAACCGCTTGCATGCTGCTTTTTCACTGCGGCGCGCACCGCAAAACGAAACGCCGCGCGGGGTTTGCCGTCCTGCGGTTTTTGTACTATATTATTTGTAAGTGTGGAAACTTTATTCGGAGGTTCCGGAATGTATATGGAAAAAGAACGTGTTACGGTATCGTCGCTTGAAAAACAAGCCGCCGATGCAGAACGAAAAATACAGAAACTCGAAGAAAAAATAGGGCGGATCCTTTTGGACAGCACCGATGCGCCGCTTGATGAAGAAATCAGACACTCATATACCGAACTGAAAGACAAAAAAGAGCAGGCGCGGATTCGCATCGGGGAAATTTCCGATATTGCGATAAAGCATCGCGAAATTTCCGAACAGATCGGCAGAGAGCGCAGGGAAAAAAGCGCCGATTCCGCACAGTGGCACGCGCGCTATAAAACGCTCGGCGAAATGCTGTTTAAACATTATGAAGCTTCCTGGAATGAAGCGCTGGGTTCTTTTTATGCCGACGCCGGCGCGGAATATAAAAAATTCGAAAAGAACAGCGAAGAACTTGCCGGCTTGAAAGAAGGTCTTGATAAGCAGCCGTTTTGGGCGCGCATGACTCAGCAGGTAAAATGTGCGGCTTTGAGTGCCGCCGCTTCTGCCGCCATGAAAAAGTTTTCGGCGGCGGCGGAAAAAGGAGCGGAAAAAGCCTGGAGCGTTCGCTTATTGCAGGAACAAGCCGAAAACGGCGCGCTCGATGAGCCGCTTTTGAATGCCTGGAATGCGTGCGCCGAACTTGCCGAAAAAGAACGCGCCGCGGACGAAAAAATAGAAAAAACGCGCGCCGTTCAATCCGAATATGAATCGCGGCTTGCGGAACTTCATGCGGAAAATCCGGAAAAAGCCGCCGCGGCGCTTCGTTCCGAAATAGACGGCTTTGACGCTTCCTGCGTGAAGCTGTACGTAAAAGCAGGACACGAATACGCGGCAAAATATATTTCTCCGTCCGGCGAAAAAATCGCCGCCTGTCCCGATAAAACCGACGAAGGAATCGCGGCTGCCGCAGACGGCATTGCGGAACAGCGGACGCTGCTTTGCGGCATTCGGCGCAGTATTAATATTTTGGAACTCGAAGATCGCATCGGCGGTGCCGAAAAAAGCATAAATTCCATGAAGCAGTTTATCGCCTCGAATCAGGAAAAAATGGAAAAAATGCGCCGCCAAAATGAGGTTACGGCGGATAAAATAACGGAAGCTTCCAATGTGCTTGACGATTTGCGCAGGCAGCTTGCGGAACTGAAAACTGCGGCGCAGGACTGAAAGAAAATGCCGCGCCGCACAATCGGCAGGCAGTCCGCCGGCTTTCGGAGCGGAAGCGGCAGAAAAGGTTCTGCATTTTTTCGGAACTTCCGCGTTTCCGCCGAGAACATCGGAAATCCGTGTGCTTTGACCAGCGCCGCCTGTTTCTGATATACTGCGATGCGTTATGGAAGAAACGGGAAAATCATCGAATTACGATGAATCGAAAATAAAACACTTAAGTCCGCTCGAACATATCCGCCTGCGTACCGGCATGTATATCGGCCGGCTGGGCGACGGAACCAATCAAAACGACGGCATATATATTCTGCTCAAAGAAGTGATAGACAATGCGGTTGACGAATACATTATGGGAAACGGCACCCGCATCGACATCGAAGTAAAAAACAACACGGTAAAAGTGCGCGATTACGGGCGCGGCATTCCGCTCGGCAAAGTTGTGGAATGCGTTTCGCAGATAAACACCGGCGCGAAATACGACAGCGATGTGTTTCAGTTTTCAGTCGGATTGAACGGCGTCGGCACAAAAGCGGTCAATGCGCTTTCTGCCGCTTTTCGGGTTGTGTCCGTGCGCGACGGCAAATGCGCGGAAGCCGTTTTTGTGCGCGGCATTCTGCAAAGCCAAAAAACGGGCAGGGTCAAACCGGAAGTAAAAAACGGCACGTATGTCGAATTTACGCCGGATCCCGAAATTTTCGGGCAGTATCAGTTCAATCAGGAATTTATCGAGCGGCGCCTTTGGAATTATGCCTATTTGAACGCGGGGCTCACGATAAAGTGCAACGGGCAAACATACGTCAGCAGCAGCGGCTTGCTTGATTTGCTGAACAGAGAAATAGAAGACGACACGCTGTACCCGCCCGGATATTACTGCGGAAAACAGCTGGAATTTTCTTTTTCGCATTCGAACGCGTACGGCGAAAATTATTTTTCGTTTGTAAACGGACAGCATACTTCCGACGGCGGCACGCATCTATCGGCGTTCAAAGAAGGCTTTTTAAAAGGCGTCAATGATTTTTACCGCAAAAATTACAAAAGCGAAGACGTGCGCGACGGCATGACTGCCGCAGTCGCGGTGAAAATACAAGATCCCGTATTTGAAAGCCAAACCAAAAACAAACTCGGCAACGCCGACATACGGGGCTGGATTGTCGCGGAAACAAAAACCGCGGTAGACGACTGGCTGCGCCGCAATCCGGAGGCGGCAAAACAGCTCGAATTGAAAATCCTCGCAAACGAAAAACTGCGCACGGAACTGAATTCCGTGAAAAAAGAAGCGCGCGAAGCCGCCCGAAAAATCGCGCTGAAAATTCCCAAGCTGAAAGACTGCAAATATCATTTGGAAGACGGGAAAAAAGGCGAAGACACGATGATTTTTATCACGGAAGGAGATTCCGCGTCCGGTTCCATGGTTTCTTCCCGCGATGCCATGAAACAGGCCATATTCAGTCTGCGCGGAAAACCGGAAAACATGTTCGGACGCAAGCGGGCGGATATTTACAAAAACGCGGAACTGTACAACCTGATGATGGCGCTCGGCATCGAGCAGGATACGGAAGGCTTGCGCTACGAAAAAATTATTATTGCCACGGATGCCGATAACGACGGCTTTCATATACGAAATCTGCTGCTCACTTTTTTTCTCGGCTATTTTGAAGAACTTGTTACGGCAGGCCGCGTATTCATTCTCGAAACGCCGCTGTTCCGCGTCCGCAATAAAAAAGAAACCCGCTATTGCTATACGGAAGCGGAACGCGACCGCTGTATGCGGGAACTCGGAAGCACAAGCGAAGTTACGCGCTTTAAAGGCTTGGGCGAAATAAGCCCCGCGGAATTCGGACAATTCATCGGTGCAAATATGCGCATTGTGCCCGTAGAAGTATCCCAGCTGAAAAAAGTACCGTCCCTGCTTGAATTTTATATGGGAAAAAACACGCCGCAGCGCCGCGAGTTTATCGTCAAAAATCTGCTTGCGGAAATAGACGCATAACACGCCGTGTGAGCGGCACACTTATTATAATCTCTCTTTTACCAAAAAGCTCTTATTGTTAGCAAATAATTTCATGGTAGTTTTTCTTCGAGTGCATAATATTTAAAACAAACAGTGCCTTGAAGCTTGCCTGCGCCGTGCGCGCAAAACACGGACGCAGGACTCACGCTTATTCGGCTGATTGTTTTCGGAGAAGTTATCATGAAAATCATAAAATTATGCATGTGCCTTTGCGCGCTTGTACTGTGCCGCATGGAAATCCACGCTGCGGTATTGCGCGGCAGCGGCATTGCGGAAACGCGCGTGTTCGACATATCGCCCTGCAATGAAATACGCTTTGAGGGAAATATGAATGCACGCATTGTGTACGGAAACGCATACCGCGTTACAGCAGTGCTTGACGTCAATTTATCTGACGCATTGGAAGTCGTGTCCGAAAAAGGCGTGCTCCGCATCGGTTTTCAGAAAAACGCGAATATATTCCGCAGTTCAACATGCAACGTTACCGTAACACTGCCTGCCGTTTCCAAGATCCACGTTTCGGGTGCCGTTAACGCGCAGATGACAGGCTTTTCGCAAAACATCAATGAATTGTCGGTTGTGCTCTCCGGCGACTCGGTTTTTTCCGCCGCCGTTTATGCAGCATATATCCGCGCGGATATTTCCGGCAGCAGCGTTTTTGATTTATCGGGACGCGCCGAAAAATGCGTTGCCGCTCTTTGCGATACGTCTTGCATGAATGCGCATCAATGCAGCACTGCCTTTGCCGACATTTCCTGCAGCGGAGCTTCCGCCGCGGAAATCCGTGTGAGCAGCACACTTATTGCATGCGCTTCCGGATCTTCGTCCGTTTCGTACTTCGGCAGTCCCGATGTAACATCGCGCGTTTCCGGCGCGGCAAAGGTGAATGCCGCCGAAACTTTTCTGTCATACCCGTACCGATAACCTGCGCCGATTTTTCGCGCACAATGCCGCCGCACGGATAGAAAAATGCGTGCGTTTCGGCTATAGTATTCTGCAACCTGAAAAAGTATCTTTGCATGTTGCTGGCGTTTTCTTTTTTACTGCAAACAGCGCGCGCCCTTTCTCTGTCGGATCAGCCTGCGCTGAAAGAATCCGGCAAAAGCACCATACACTGGAGCATTGCGCGTTCTACGGGGGTGTTTATGTTTTCGCATACGCTGCCCGGAGAAAACGGCGCGCTGCCGCTGCAAAAAGAAGAACTGCTGGTGTGCAAAGGCGTGCAGCTTCTTGCGGGATTCAGAGGTTTGTATGCCCGCGCAATAGTGAATATCGGGTTTGAAGAAAAGCCGGTGCAGTTTGTCTGGTCGAATCTTCCGGAATTTCAGCCGCTGCTGAATATTCTGGAATTCGAATCGTCGCTTTTGATTCCGTTTAAATTTTCCTGGACGTATTCGCTGCATCCGCTTGCCGGCTATTCGTATATCAATTATTTGTTTGACAAACTGCAGCGCCGCTATCATTCGCTGCAATTCGGGTTCGAAAATATCGTCCGTGTTTCGCGCCGCATCAGAATCGATGCGTTTTTTCGCTGGTCGCCGATTACTCAGGACACCGTTTTTGTTCGTTTTTTAACTTCGCACGACCGCATACGGGTAATTTCCGCGCTGTACGGACTGGACTGCATGTTTACGTTCGGCGCCGTCAACCTTTCCGTGAGCTTCAGCCGCCGCGATGTATTGAAAACAAAACAAGCCGACGCCGACGACTTGTATGATTTGCATGTTTCGAAATACTCTGTTTCGCTGAAAATCCGCCTGTAAAAAGCATCGGCGTGTTTTGCGAACAAAGCGAAGCAATCCGCCCCGCGCACAAAAAAGGCGGAGCACCGTGATGAGATACCTTGCAGCATCACGAAGAGATGCCTTGCAACATCGTGATGTTACAGGGTCTCTCATCGTGATTGTTAGGGATACTAACGGTGCTGTTCCGTTAGCCGCAGTAACGGAGTGCGTCCGTTAGTCCTATTAACGAAATATGTCCGTCAGCTTCATGAACGGCGGCAGCTTCTGCGAAAAAAACGGGCAGCCACCTTTTCAAGACGGCTACCCGCGGACTACACGGGGCGTAGCCCGCTGGAGAAATAAAAGAACGCAGAACGCTTCCTATTTTATGATGAACTTCGTAATATAAACACCGTTGCTGCCACCGAGCATATATTTTTTGCCTGCGGTGATGTCGAATTCTTCAACAATGTCCTCTTTTGAGTTCGCAACAGTTTCTTTCTTTCCATCCGTAGCGGTAAAATTGCTGTCTTCCGAATATTCTGCAATTTTAAGAATGCGCCCGCCATTGTTTGCACCATTGTTGTAGAAATGCACTTCGATTTTCGATGTGCCTGTCGGAGCGATAAAGATCACGGCATTCTTCCCCTTTGCTTGAAGCGATCCTCCCGCATTAAAACGATTGCTATCGATTTTCATATTTTCGCCAAGCTGCATTGAAAGTGCCTTAATAAATGCTGTTGTTTCCGTATCTGAAGACTCAGGCGTTTTAGGAGCATCTATCTCTGGAATTTTGGTTGTAATTTCTGTGAATTTTGCTGCATCCAGCGTATATACAGTAATTACCTCCTCACCGTTGTCCCCGGGATTGCCCGTATTGCCACCGTCCAGTTCTGTGCCATCCCCGTTTCCGCCTGTGGTTTCTTCCGGATCGTCCGAGCACGAGCAGAACAGTCCCCCGAAAATAAGCGCCGCGGCAGCCAAAAGCGCGGCAATGCGTGTTGTTTTTTTCACAATTTCCTCCTTAAAAAAAACGAACGTTTAAATCACGAAACGGCACGCGCACGGTTTGATTTTTGCGCCTGCCGATTTTTCTTCCGAAACGCACAAAAAAGCGTGATTTTCCTTGCTTTTCGGCGCAGTTTCAAGTCTTT
>JAMPCJ010000016.1 GCA_023666275.1 Treponema brennaborense
TGAAAAGTGCCGCAGACGGTAGCGCAACCTATGCCGACGCTTATGCACAGCTCGGCGTGGCGGTTACCGATGCAAACGGAAATCTACGCGACAGCGAAACGGTGTATTGGGAGCTTATAGACGCTCTCGGCAAAGTGGAAAACGAAACCGAGCGAGACGCGCTTGCCATGACCGTTCTCGGCAAATCGGCGCAGGAACTCAATCCGTTAATAGTCGCAGGCGCAGACAAAATGGCGGAGCTTGGCGAGGAAGCTCGGAAAGCTGGCTATGTCATTTCCGACGATATGCTCTCGGCTTACGGCGCATACGACGACCAGCTTCAAAAATTAAGCACAGGCGCAACCGCCGCAAAGAACGCTCTCGGCACGGTACTGCTTCCGATTCTGACACAGCTCTCGGGCGAGGGTGTTGACCTGCTCGGAGATTTTGCAAGAGGGATACAGGGGTGTGAAGGCGATATAGGAAAGATGGCTGACGTCATCAGCGAGATATTGCCGAAAGCCCTGAACACCGTCATGCGGTATGTACCGCAGATTTTGGATTTGATAGTCTCCGTCGTCGGCTCGTTCGGCAAGGCGATAGTGGATAACCTGCCGCTAATCGTCAGCGCGGTTTCGGAGATTATATTTACCATCCTCAACGGCTTGATTGCCGCGTTACCGCAGATAGCGGACGGAGCGTTACAATTGGTGCTTGCGCTGGTGGACGGAATTATAGACCAGCTTCCGCTGTTAATCGACGCGGCTTTGAAGGTAATAGAAACGCTTGTCGCAGGATTGGCAAAGGCGATGCCGAAGCTCATTCCCGCAGTCGTGCAGGTGGTGATGCAGGTAGCGAAAACGCTCATAAACAATCTGCCCACGATTTTGAAAGCGGTGCTTCAGCTTATAAAGGGTGTCGTTCAGGGTGTTCTCGATGCAATCCCGATAATCATCAAAGCCCTGCCCGAAATCATTACGGCAATCGTCGAGTTCGTTCTCGGCGCGATACCAGAAATCATAGACGCGGGCATACAGCTTTTGACATCGCTCGTTTCGGCTCTGCCCGAGATAATCGAAGCGATTGTCGAGGTTATTCCCGAAATCATATCGGGGATTATAAACGCGGTGCTGAACGCGATTCCACTCATAATCGACGCGGGAATAAAACTGCTGACTGCGCTCATCGGCGCGTTGCCAGATATAATTTTGACGATTGTAAACGCAATCCCGCAAATCATTACGGGGATAATCAACGCGGTAATCGAAGCAATCCCGCTCATTATTCAGGCGGGCATACAGCTACTTATTTCGCTTGTCGCGGCATTGCCCGAAATAATCATGGCGATCGTCGACGCGATACCGCAAATAATCAATGGAATAATCAACGCCTTGCTCGGTGCGATACCACAGCTCATACAGGCGGGCATTACGCTGTTCATGTCGCTTATTACCAATCTCCCGCAAATCATAATGGAGCTGGTAAAAGCGATGCCGCAGATTATATCGTCGCTCGTTTCCGCTCTTGCAAAGGGCATCGGAAACTTCGTCGAAATCGGCGCGAACTTGGTGCGCGGGTTATGGCAGGGTATTCAGAGCCTTGCAAGCTGGATATGGGACAAGGTCAGCGGCTGGGCGAAAAACCTATGGAACGGCATCAAAAACTTTTTCGGCATTCACTCGCCGTCGACGAAAATGGCGTTTATAGGCGATATGCTTATGGAGGGACTTGCCGAAGGTATCGACGAAACGGCGGGCGAAGTTATCGACAGCGCAAACGCTATGACGGACGATTTGAATTCCGTATTCGATGAACTCAATGCCGATATGTCTGGCGTTCCTACCGATTTCAATGTAACGAGTGTGAAAAACGGAATACGAAGCGGCGCAACAGGCGTTAGCGGCGGGGTTACCATTCAGCTCAATATCGACAGCTTCAATAACTATTCGAGCGAGGATATAGCGAGCCTAACCAATGAGATATTGGAAACGGCGAACAGCTTTATTAAACGGAAGGAGGTGGTGTTCGGATGAACTATTTTACCTATAACGGAATATCGAGCAAGGACATGGGTGTGTTTATTCAATCGAAAAACATCTATTCCGCGCCGAAATATGATGTAACGATGACCGCCATACCCGGACGGAACGGCGAGCTTATTTCGCCCAACGGTCGGTATCCGAATGCGACGGTTTCGTACACCTGTTTCGTTGCGGCAAAGGATAAAGCCGCGCTCGCGGAAAAATTGACCGCTATCAAAAATTGGCTGTATGCCGAGCCTGACAGATACCACGACCTTTCAGATAGCTACGACACGCGGCACACGCGAAAAGCGGTGTTCAATAACAAGCTGGATATTTCCGAGCAGGTATTGAAGGTGGGAACATTCACGGTGAACTTCTCGGCAAAGCCGTTCAAGTACCTGAACACGGGGCTTGCCCTGCAAACGCATACGGAGAGCTTTTCGCTTATTAATCCCTATGCATTCACCGCCAAGCCGTATATCAAAGTGAACGGCAGGGGTAGCGGCAGGCTTTTGATTCAGTCGGCGGCAAGCAATAGGGTGTGGCAGTTTGAAACGCTGAACGGCTATACCGAATGCGACTCGGAGCTTATGAACTTTTACCACGATACCGTACTGAAAAACGATACCGTCACGGGTGAGGGCTTTCCCGAGCTTCCTTCGGGAACGGTTACTATTTCGTTTGAAGGCGGCATAACCAGCGTGGAAATTGTGCCGAGATGGGTGACGCTATGATTCCGATTTTATACGAAGCGTCGGCTACGGATTTTTTGACATTCGGCATCGGTGCGCTCGCGGACTGCGTTTCCTGCGAAGTAACGGAAGAGCGGAACGGCGCGTTCGAGTGTAAATTGAAATATCCGACGAGCGGCGCGTTATTTGCGGAGCTGAAAAAGGAACGCATTATAAAGGCACAGCCCAACGACACCTTGAAACCGCAGGCGTTCAGGATTTACCGAATAACCGTGCCTATCAACGGAACGGTAACGGTTTATGCCCAGCATATTTCCTATGACTTGGCGAATGTGGGCGTTACGCCGTTTTCGCTTTCGGCGGTTTCGCCTACGCAGGCGATTGATACTGTGCTGAACAACACGGCAATTCCGCATAACTTTACCTTCCAAACGGACTATTTGCAGGCAAAGGATTTCAAAGTGGAAACGCCGAAATCGGTGCGAGCCTGCTTGGGCGGGTCGGAAGGCAGTCTCATGAATTTATGGGGCGGCGAGTTCGAGTGGGACAATTTCAAAATAATCCATCATCAGGGCAGAGGCAAAGATAACGGCGTAACAATCGAGTACGGTAAGAACATGACCAAGCTCGAACACGACACCGACATTTCGGATATTTATACAGACCTCTTGCCGTATGCGGTCAACAGCACGGAGGACGGAGAGGACGAGGTCGTAACCTTGCCCGAAGTAATCCTGCCCATAAACACAACGCTCGCTACCCGAAAGACCGCAATCAGGGATTTTACGGACAGCTTCGAGGACGGGGATTATATAACGGCGGATATGCTTCGGGAAAAGGCGAAAGCGTATATCGAAAACAATCCGCTCGGCGTGGAAACTCCGTCGATTACGATTTCGTTCGAGCCGCTCTGGAAACAGCCCGAGTATGCGGCGATTCTCGAGTGCGTCTCGCTTTGCGATACCGTAACGGTCAAACATTCGCCGCTCGGCATTACGGCGCGGACGAAGGTAATCAAAACAGTATACGACACACTTGCCGAGAAATACACGGCTATAACTCTTGGAAGCTGTAAAAGCAATCTTGCGGATACCGTTCAAAGCATTACGGACGATATAAAAAGTACGAAAAAGGCGGTGGACAGGTTTCCCGCGTTCATGAAATACGCAATCGACTCGGCAAGCAAGCTCATCACGGGACAGTCGGGCGGATATGTCGTGCTTCACGGCGATGCGACGGGCGAGCCTTACGAACTGCTCATACTCGACGCGCCGAATATAGAAGATGCGGTCAATGTCTGGCGGTGGAACATCGGCGGGCTGGGGTTTTCAAAGAACGGCTACAACGGGACATACGAAACGGCAATCACCGCAGACGGCGCAATCGTCGCGGATTTCATAACAACAGGCTCGCTGGTGGCGAACATCATAAAAGCGGGCGTTCTTTCATCGCTCGACGGAAGTTCGTATTGGAATTTGGAAACGGGTGAGGTCGTTCTCAAAGCCTATGCGACAACCGAAAC
>JAMPCJ010000017.1 GCA_023666275.1 Treponema brennaborense
TTGCCGCTTTATTGCTGACTTCGTGGGGGGGGGGTATATTCTTAACCTCATGCAGCGGTGATGCGGAAGAACAAATTCCGGAAAAAGAACGCGCCGAGGTAACGGTACCCGACGGCACAACGAGCATCGCAAAGGATGCATACAGAAACTACACGAAAATGACAAGCATTACGATTCCCGCAAGCGTAACGGAAATCGGAGAAAATGCATTCGAAAACTGCCCTGTTTTGACAAACATCACGGTAGCCGAGGACAATTCCCACTATTCCGCCGAAAACGGCATTCTGTACAATAAAGACAAAACGGAACTGCTCGCCTATCCCTCCGCGAAAGGAGAAATCGACCTCAGCGGAAAAATGGCTTCCACCGTAACGACAATCGGCAGATACGCATTCAACGGCACCGCCTTGACCGCCGTAACAATTCCCGACGGCGTAAAAACTATCGATAAATATGCGTTCAAAAACTGCGCCTCGCTGGCAGGCGTAACGATTCCCGACAGCGTGGAAATAATCGAGTTCGGCGCATTCAGAAACTGCACGGGGCTTGCAAGCATCTCGATTCCCAAAAACGTGAACAAAACAACGCATCATCAGATGTTCGTCGGCTGCATCAGTCTTGCAAACATCACGGTAGCCGATGACAATCCCATGTATACTGTCATGACTGCCGACAGCGGCGGCAGCGGAACAATACTGCTTAAGAAATCCGACCCGACACAGCTGTATGCATGGCCGTCCGCAAAAGGCGCCGCAAAGGTACCCGACGGCATAACACGGCTTGAAAACAATTCGCTGCGCGGCTGCACCGAGCTCGAAAGCATAACGATTCCCGATACCGTAACGCTGCTCGGAGAAAATGTGTTTACGGACTGCGATAAGCTTACCGCGATAAACGAAAACGGCTTGAGCGGAACTTGGGTAATGCTGTACAACAACATCGAACAAAAAGTGTTCAGCCCGCTTACCCTCGATACAATCAAAAGTGTAACCGACTCATATAAGTTCAAACGTATTTCCGAAGAAAATGCCGAAGGCGTCGAAATTACGGATAACTATGCACTGAAAATTAAAGACGGCGAACTGACCGAAGCTGTGTTCGCAAGCGGTGCCGTAACGATTCCCGCCGAAGTAACGGAAATCGCCGATAATGCATTTTCCGGCTGTACCGCTTTGACGAGTGTTGCGATACCTGCAAGTGTAACAACTATTGCCGGCAGTGCGTTCCGCGGCTGTGTCAATCTTGCAAAATTTGAAGTGGCCGCGGGCAATGCAAACTTTTCCTCAAGTGCCGACGGAACAATGCTTCTCGATAAGGCAGGAACAACGCTGTGCGCCTATCCGTCTGCATCGGGGGATAACAGCGGCGAAAAAATACCTTCCGCGGTAACGACAATCGGCAAAGAGGCGTTCAGGGACTGCAAAGGACTGACAAGCATAACGATTCCCGCAACGGTAACGAAAATCAATGAAAAAGCGTTCCTCGGCTGCACGAATCTGCAAAGCATAACGATTCATGCGAATGTAAAATCTATCGGCTACGGTGTGTGTGCCGGCTGTACGAAACTTACGGACATCACGGTAAATCCTTCTAATTCCGGCTATTGCGCCGAAAACGGCATTTTGTACAATAAAGACAAAACGGAATTGATTGTCTATCCTACCGCATCGGGAGATGTCAAACTCGGCGAAAAAACAGCTTCCACGGTAACGACAATCGGCAGGGAAGCGTTCAGGGACTGCAAAGGACTGACAAACATAATAATTCCCGCGAACGTAAAAACGATTGACCGCAATGCGTTTTTGAACTGCAATGGTCTTGTAAACGTAACGATTTCCGAGGGCGTAGAGAGCATCAAAGGCAAAGCATTTCAGAACTGTACTGCTTTGCCGAGTGTAACAATACCCGCAAGCGTAACGGAAATCCAGGCGGAGGCGTTCTTAACGTGCAGCAACTTGCAGACTGTATCGTATGCCGGCACGCAAGCACAGTGGGAAAAAGCAGACATACAAGATAAAGCTTTTCCCAGCAATATCACGATAACTTACGCTGAAAACTAACCGCCTGCAATGTGTGCGGTGCAAGTGCCCGTAACGGCGCAATCGCTTTTTGCACTCCAGGTGCTTGTCGTGGCGCCGTTGGCTCGAGCTCGCGGCGCTCGCTCGATGCGCTTTGAGCACCCGTAACGGCGCAATCGCTTTTTGCACTCCAGGTGCTTGTTGTGGCGCCGTTGGCTCGAGCTCGCGGCTCATACACACCAACCGCAGAAGCGGTTGGACAAACGGCGCCTTGAGCGGTGTATGGAACGAACGCGATGACTGCGCCGTTATCGATGCGCTTTGAGCACCTGTAACGGCGCATTCACTTGTCGCAGTCCAACTGCTGCTTGAGGCGCTATCGACGGATATCGATTTGTATCGAATGCGGCACGTCTGTGCGCATTCGAGCCGACGGCGCCCCGACTGGTACTTGAAGCGCAAAAAATGAATGCGCCGTTATCGATGCGGAGAAAGTGCCCCGCCGTGCTTGTGCCGCCAATTCAAAAAAAGCGGTTTACAAATAGTTGTCGGAATACTATTATTACTCCGATTAAGGAGAGTATCATGGCTAATTTAAGCGTCAGTCTGAAACCCGCTCTGTTGGTTAAGTTAGACAGTATGGCGGAATTTTTCGGCTTTTCAAAAAGCAAGATAGCAGAAACCGCTATCGGTAAATATCTCGAAGAACTTGAAGAAGAAAAACGAGATTTGGAAACGGCTCAAAAGATTTCCGCTGAAATAGATTCCGGAAAAATGAAAACCTATCCGGCCGAAGATGTTTACAAAGAATTAGGTTTAACATGAACATCCATTACTCTGATGCAGCCAAAAAACAATTAAAAAAACTTGATAAACCTATTCAAAAAAGAATCAAAGACTATCTTACAGACGTTTCTGCTCTTGAAGACCCGCGCTCCAGAGGAAAGGGCTTAGTGAGCAATTTCTCAGGCTATTGGCGTTATCGCGTCGGCGACTACAGAATTATTTGCCGAATAAAAGATGATATTTTGCTCATAGATGTTATTTTCATTAGGCATCGAAGCGAAGTTTACAGCTGATATTTTATCAGACGCATCCTCGAAAATCATATCGAATACGCCGTCATGCCCCTCCGCAGGACGTGCCCTTCCCGCCGACAAACTTGCGCCGTGTATCGAATTATGCTATATTTGCCGCATAACGCGCATGAATTGCAATAAATGAACACGCCGCCGACGCCAACATTGTCATCGCGAATGAAAGTGAAGCGATCCATATGTAAGATTGCTTCGTTGCTTCGCAACTCGCAATGACAAAAGTGCTTGCACTTGCAATGAGTCGCGAAGCCGAAGACGGCGCCGCGAGCGGTGTATGGAGCGAACGCAGTGAATGCGCTGCCGGTTTAAGTTACCGGAGCACGGCGCGCAATACTGCCGCGGGCTTGCCCGCCGGCAGAAGCGTGCCGATAACGGCGCGTTCACTTGTCGCAGTCCCCAATACGGATTGCAGCGCCGTTTGCTCGAATGCGCGCGGCGCGTGCATTCGATACGGTTTGTGTGTGCCGTTGAAAACAGGAGGCTTGGAGGGAAGAAAACCGCGCCTCGCAAGAAGGGGTTGTCTTTCCTCCAAAAGATAAAATTTCAGGAGGACAACATGAAAAAATGCGGAACAACGACGGCAGTGCTTGCCGCTTTATTGCTGACTTCGTGGGGGGGGG
>JAMPCJ010000018.1 GCA_023666275.1 Treponema brennaborense
AGTCCTCTCCGCTTGCAAGGCTGTCTACGTCCATAAGGCTTTGGTAATAGCGGGAGCGGCGTGCCAGATTTTTGCGCGAGCTCGTCTGTATCTCGATGTCGAAGCAGCGCCCGCTTCCGTCCTTGACGTACACATCGAAGCGGATGCCTTTCGAGCCGTAGTCGCACTTGACGGCATGTTCGGCATGCGGCTCTTCGATGCCCAGCAGGATTTCGAGCAGCTCCCTGCACAGTTCGGGATTCGCCGTCATGACTTTGCAGAAAATAAAGTTGTCGGCAAGGGTTGCCGCCTCCCACTTTTGGGCGGGCGTGAGTTCTGTTTCGCCTTTCATGGTTCCGTCCTTTTCTGCTTATGCATCGCAGGAAACTTCGCACGGCAGCTCGCAGCGGGATCAGTTTTTCACCGCCCGAAGATGCCTGCTCCGTCTGTGAAGTGAAAACAGCCGCATCGTTTGCGGCATATTGCGTTCGTTTTATAATAGGCAGCAGGCTACCGAAAAATACCGCTTTTCCCCGCTTTTTCCGCAGAAAAGTTTCAAGCCAAGCGCGGCGTTTCTGCGGGCGGGTATTTGCGTTCGATTTTTCGAAGGCGGCATCGCAGTTTATTTCAAAATCACACTGTTAAAAAAACTGCATGTACATGATACAATATTTGTAATACAATTATTATAAATAGTATCAGTATTATCGGAGGTGTATATGTTGAAATCGAAATCGGCCGGCAGACAGAATTTCAGTTACAGTTGTCCTTCGGAATTATTTAAGCGGGTTGTCGATGTATGCAACGTCCGCGGCTGTACGAAAAGCTGGCTTTTGACGAAAGCGCTGGAAAATTATCTTGCCGAAATAGAGGAAGATGCGCGGGACTATGAAACTGCCGCGGCGGCGTGGAAAAAATTTGAAGAAAGCGGCGAAGAAGCGATTCCGGCGGAAGAAGTCTACAAGGAGCTTGGAATTTGAAAGTTGAATATTTGCCGGAAGCCGCCAAGCAGCTAAGCAAATTAGATAAATCCGTGCAAAAGAAAATAAAAACATATTTGAATCAAGTTGCGGAACTTGAAAATCCCAAAAGCCGCGGAAAAGCGCTGATTGGCAATTTGGCCGGTTTGTGGCGGTATCGCGTCGGCGACTATCGAATTCTTTGCAGAATAAAAGACGCAGAACTTATCATAACGGTTGTCGAAGTCGGACATCGGCGGGAAATTTATGATTGATTGTGCACGCCCGTACTCCGCCGCGCTTTGCCCCGCACCGCCCGCAGCGAAGCGTCCGCGTTCTTGACGTTTTTGCGGGTGCGCATTAGGCTGTTTCGCGAGCGGCGGCCGCTGTATCCCGAAAAAACATCAAAAAACAGCATTATAAGGAGATAAAAAATGTCCCAGGTTCTTATTTTTCTTGCGCCCGGCTGCGAAGAAAGCGAAGCGATTATCGTTATCGATTTGCTTCGGCGCGCGGGAATTTCCGTCGGCATCGTTTCGGCTGCGGCGGAAAAATACGTAACCGGTTCGCACGGCATTACCGTCTGCGCGGATATGCTTTTGGCAGACGCGGATTTTGACGCGGCACAGATGCTGGTGCTCCCCGGCGGTGTTCCGGGAACGCCGAATTTATCCGAATGCGCCGTGCTGACGGAAAAACTGCGCGAGTTTGCCGCCTGCGGAAAATATATTGCCGCCGTGTGTGCCGCGCCGAGCATTCTCGGCAGGCTGGGGCTTCTGAACGGGCGCACCGCCGTGTGCTACCCCGGATATGAAGATACGCTTGCCGGCGCCGAAATTTCGGAAAAAGCCGTCGCCGTTGACGGGAATATTATTACCAGCCGCGGAATGGGTACCTGTTTTGAATTCGCCGCGGCGATTATCGAAGTTCTTGCGGGCAAACCCGCCGCCGACACCGTCTTAAAGCAAATACTCGCCCGCTGAACCAGCGCTCCCGCAAATACGCGCCCTGCCGGAAAGCGCCGCCCTGAAACGCAGCCCGCGCACACAAAAGGCACAAAAAAAGCTCCCGTTCGTGGGAGCTTTTTTTGTGCCTGCAAGCAGGCGTACCCGCCGTATAGGCGGGCGGATTGTATGCAGGGGATTAACCCTCTGCAGTATTTTTTACAGTCTTACGCGGAAAACAACCGGAATGCCGACATCAAATACACTGTGTTTGGTGTTGCCGGTTTCCCAGCTTGTGCCGCTGAGTGCAACACCGACGGTGATAGTAGCTCCGCCCTGTGCGTTAATTATAATACCCGGTGTAACTCTCCATTCGGGGCTGTAGCTGTTTTCGTCGGTGTCTTTTTTCTGAATCGGAGTAAGCAAGCCCGCGTTCAAGAATGCGGCGATTTTGTCGTTGACGACATAGCGTGCTCCGATGCTATCCCACAGCAGCATCGTTGTTTCAGTTGTTGTAGACCAGCCGCTTTTTCCGTTTAAGCCTGCAAGTCCTGACGCCGATTTAGCACCATTTTCAGTGTCGTCAAGGGCGGAAATGCTGTTGAATGTTGAAATGGAGAACTGATCGTTAATCTGATAGCGTGCACGCAGATCGGCGTTCCAGCCTTCGAATACACTTTCGCCTTTTGTTGTGTCATTTACGAACGAGAACGCACCGCCGATTGTGGCATCGAGGTTTTTAACCATTTTCGGCTGGAAGTACAAACCTGCCGCAACGTTTCTGTTTGCGCTTGATTTGACAATCGCTTCTACGTTGAACGTATCTTTCATATTAAACTGCACGCGGAAACCGAAGCCGCTTGCAAGAGTTTTGCTGGTTTCGTCGTCGCCGTCTTTGTCTGTGCCTGCGTACCAATCGCCGGAGATGGCGGAAGCCAGTACTTTCAGCGTCATGTCGTCGTTGATATTTGCGGTGTATTCGGCATACATAGCCAGAGCGCTGCTATTGCCTTTCAAGTTTACCATATCATCGATAAACGTTGTCTCTGTTTTGTACGCGCCGCCGAGCTTGAACCGTTCCAGTTCGATTCCGTTAAGCTGATGGGCATCCTGATCGTTTTTGACGCGGTAGTTGCCGTCGGCAACACCGTCTTTCCATGCGCCCGCAGCGAGCTGCAAGCCGCCGAATTTCATCCAGGCATTGTAGGTATTAACGGCAAAAGCCGAAAAGTCCGTTGCTTTTGGCATGAATGTAAAGTTGATGCCGGCTTTTTCGCCGCTGATCGAGAAGGCGAAGTTATCCTGAGATGTGTCGTATCCGATGAGATCCAAAAACTTCATCGTTTTTTCCACGGAGTCGTCAGTTTTTGTGTTGGGGTTTTTAGTTTGACTGTAACCGAACACAATCGGACGTGTCCGGTAATTCATGCTGATTTTCGGCTGAGCAAACACACTTGCGGCAGCAAGCGAGGCGATAGCCAGCACGCTAACAATTTTTTTCATACGAAAAATCCTCCTGTAAGTTTGAGATTCAAACCAACGTTTAAATCACGAACTTGAAGAGTGATTTTCGATGAAAAAAGAAGAAAAAAAAGAAAAAAAAATCGCACTGAAAATGAAAAAAACGGGCATGAGGCAATGCCGGAATTGTCCAAAAACGCCCGCCGCACGCAGTACCGCGCGAACTGCATGCAGTCCGCCGCGCACATTCCGCAATCCTGCGAACCAACCAACCCGCATCGAAGCCGCGTGTGCGGCTTCGAGCCGACGGCGCCGCAATCAGCACTC
>JAMPCJ010000001.1 GCA_023666275.1 Treponema brennaborense
GTTCCTTTCTTTGCCTCATTTTCAGAATACCTTCCTTTATTTTCCACCCCCCCCGTCCCATAACCGAAAAAGTACTTTAAAAGCACTTCGCCCCAGTCAGGGCGCAGAGGTTTATTTTATGTACACATAAAAAGCGCGCATAAGTTTTTCGTCATTCCGCAAACCGCGGACGGTTTCAGCTGTACAAAAGCTTTGCCGTTTCTTCCGATATAATCTGATAGATCTTTTTATTCAAAAGCGGTTCCAGCTTCGATTCCAGCCCCGGAAGATCTTCCGGCTTGCCGTGAACAAACATAAATACAGCCGTAAGAACGCCGCATTTATCGCGCTTCATGAGCAGCGTAAGATCGCTTGTCATTTCAAGACCGTTTACGAAAAAATGCGCGTCGCGGATTTTCGAAAAAACATTCATGCCGCCGAAATCTCCCGCAGTCGCGACACAGCGGAAATGCGAAATATTCACGTCTTCTATTTTTGCGGACAATTCCCGCCCCTCGAAACGGAATGACACATTGCTGAATTCATCGCAGGCTGCACGGATATAATTGCGCCGCCCTTTTGCACCGATTTGCTCGAGCACTTTCCGCAGCGTGAAAAAATTCCCGTCGTCATTCGGCATGAGCGAGATGCAGCCCACCTGCGGGCTTACATTGCCGCCGAAGCGGACATCCATTTCCACCCGGCGGGTTTTTCCGTCTTTATATATCACGCCCGCGAGCAAATCCGCATGGGAATTGCAAAGCGCTTTTATGCGCTGTCCCAAGTCAACGCCGTATGTTTCCGCATCCGCGTCGAAAAACAAAACAGCATCGGGAAAATGCCGGACAATCTTTTCGACACTGTCGAATATTCTGCCTCCGCCGGCAATAATGTGCGTTTCAAAGCCGAGTGTGCAGAATTTTTCCATATATGAAAGAGGAACAAGAGAGTCATCCGGCGCAATAAAAAAACTTTTCCGCCCGAAAATATCAGTATTTTTCACAACCATATCTCCAATAAAATAAAATGCTCAATCCACAGCCTTTCATTTATGCATGGGTTTTAATTATAGCATATATTTGCAAACAACGTAAAGTGAAAAGCCCTGTATTATCAATAGGCGCGGCATTTTTGCAGCCGGCACGCCGAGTCGGCAGACAGATTGAATGAAAATAAAATGCGGTGTACTATACACGCATCGCAGAGCAGGCGGTTTCTTTTGCGGCGCCGCATGATGCGAAAAAAAATCGAAAGGGACCGATTAAAGCGCAAAATAACCGCTGCCGAAACGCAATGAAAGATTACATTTTTTTTGACTTGGACGGAACACTGACCGATTCTCAAACAGGCATCATCAATGCCCTGCGCAGCGCGCTCGGCTGCTTTGATATGCACAAAAGCGACGCCGAACTGCGCATGTTTATCGGACCGCCGCTGAAAGAAACGTTTCGAAAAACCTTGTCGCTTTCCGACGCGGAAACGGAAACAGCCCTCGAACGTTTTCATGCATATTACGATACAAAAGGACTTTTCGAAAACCGCGTGTATGACGGCATCGTTCCGCTGCTCGCAAATTTGCGGAAAAACGGAACGCATCTTGCCGTGGCAACTTCAAAACCGGAAATAACCGCGAAAAGAATTCTTGCGCATTTTGACCTTGCGGAATACTTTGACTGCATTTGCGGAAGCGGCTTTGACGAATCGAACGGAAGCAAAGCGGAAGTAATAGCCGCCGCTATGCGGCGGTGCGCGCTTTGCGAAAAAGACGTTTCGAGAATCATAATGGTCGGCGACAGGAACAACGATATACTCGGCGCACACAAAAACGGAATAGAAGCCGCCGCCGTGCTGTACGGTTACGGCAGCGAAAAAGAATTTAAGCAGGCCGGAGCCGATTATATTGCGGAAACACCGGCTGCACTTGAAATTTTTTTGCAGTCAATAACACGCTGTTCGCCGTAAACGGCGGTCGGCGAACCGGTTGTTCACCGCGGCGGCGCGGCAGTCCGGGGCATTATCAGCGAACCGTCAACGAAAGAGAAGACGTTTCTTCGCTGCCGCTTATGTCGGTCAAAATTACAGTGATAATCGAATATCCGGAATTCAGCGTTACTTCCGCAAGGTACTGCATCCCGTTTTTATAGATGCGCTCGAACGGATGCAGCGCCGCTCCCGCAACCACTCGCTTTCCGCGGGCAACAGACAGCATATCATAAGAAACGGTTTCGACTGCGGCGCCGTTTACCGCGACAGCCGTTTTTAACGGCATGTTTTCGGAAACGGCACGGCAAAGCGTATATGTCCCCGCCGGAATAATTTTATGTTCCGCGGGATTGAGAACGGCATTTTTTTTATTTATCAGCCGCAGACCGCGCGCCGGTATTTTTTCGTAATGCACCGATTTCGGCATAAACACAAGCGGATTTACCGCCGCCTTGTTCTTTAAGTCGGAAATCTGGAATTCAAGCGCGCAATTCGGTTCGTGCCAGCCGGAAGCACCCGAAACGCCGATTTCGTCATGTCTTGCGGCCGGCGATCCGTCTTTCGCACAGGAAACCGCTTCCAAATTCGCATATACAGACAGCAGTCCGCCTTCATGCGCGATAATAACAGCGTTTCCCAGCGGAGAAGGAAACCAGCCCATATCATCGGCAGCATCTTTGAGGCAGGCAATAATCGTGCCGTCTTCCGCCGCACGGACAGGAGCGGAATCGGAAAAAATCACGGAAGAAGACACCGTTCCTCCGCGCGGTTCGCCGAAAAAACCGCCGAAACTTTCGGAACTCTCGACACTCTGCGGCCAGTCGAATGCATGCACACAAACAGCTTGCGCAAACAGCAAAGCCGGCGCGAAAAATCCGAAAAAACTATATAATCCGCCGCGGTTTCTCATATACTACCCCCGCACAATCCGCAAACATGAAATAGCAGTATCTTTTCCGATAAACAGCAGATTGTCTTTTACGGAAATAAATGCCTGATCCGCCTTGAATGAAAAAGAACCGGCAAGCGATTTTCTTCGTTCAATGATATATATATGGTAAGAATCGGCAGTTCGGCATAACACAAAAGATACCTGCACGTCCGTAATATCTTCGACAGCAAGAATTTTTCCGTTCAGCGGAATATGCACCGCAGTCAGTTTTCCGCAGTCGACAATGCCGAGACCGCCGCTGTAATTAAAATACACCGCGGATTCATCTTCCGTGAATTTTACAAACAGCTGTTCCGCAATATTATCGTCAAAATATTCGTGAAACACGGTTTTGCAGCGCTGGCCAGATATCTGCAAAAGCACAAAGCGCTGACGGTTTATGCCGGAAACGCATGCGGCATATTTTCCCGAATCGGAAATATCCGTTCCGAGTATAATCGGATAGTCGCTGCCGCCCGGCTCCGTTGAAAAACGCACGGCGCCGTCATTGCCGAAGCACTGCAAAGAACCGTCCGCAAAGCCCGCAATGCAGCCCGCGTCCGAAGAAGAAAAACAAACAAGCGGAACATAATTTTCATGCCGCCACAGCAATTCGCCGGAAACATCGTAGCGGGCAAAAGAACTGCCGCCCGCCGGAAACATAAAAATTCTTTCGCCGCTGAAAAAAGGAAAGCCGGCTTCCGGCAGTTCGCACAATACGGTGCCGTCATTCCGCTGCACAGTGATTTTTTTCGAATCGGCGGCGTAGTCTGCCGTATAATACGCAGACACCGCCACGCGGTCCCGAACTTCCCGATAGGACGCGATTGTCCCGTCAGGTCTGAAATATCCCGCATGTTTTCCAAGCTGAAAAGGAAGCACAGCGCCGGTTTCTCCGTTTTGTTCGGATTGTTCTCTGACATCAACAGACCACAGCGGTTCCAGCTGCAATTCCATTCCCAGCGGTTTCCCCGCAAATATCATATATATGAGAAAAATAACCGCAAACGGAATTACAAAAATCATGCAGCTTTTTTTTATTTTCATAGGCAAACATGATATAATAGGAAAAGACAATTTTCAAGACGAGGATGCTCCAAATGGATTTGAAAAAACTTTTCGATGCGGCGCTTTCCGCATCGGCACACGCATACGCGCCGTATTCCCGCTTCCGCGTCGGCGCGGCCGTTTTAACCGACAGCGGCGAAATCATTACCGGCGTCAATGTAGAGAACCGCTCCTACGGGCTTACAAACTGCGCCGAACGGACTGCGATATTCAAAGCGGTATCGGAGGGATATACGTCCTTTCAGGCAATCGCAATTGCGGCTCCGGATTCGTCATATCCTGTCGGACCGTGCGGCGCATGCCGGCAGGTTATTACGGAATTTGCGCCTGAGGCCGCGGTGGTTTTCGGCAGCAGCTGGGAAAACCGCATAGAAACAACAGCCGCTCAATTGTATCCCTATGATTCTCTGCACGAGCTGGCGCAAAAAACCGACTGATCGCCGCATGGCCGCGCACGCGTTTTGCCTGAACGGGGGAAAGCCTGCCCGCAATAAGCAGACTTTCCCCGATTGCCGCAGGCGCCTGTGATGCCGTGCTTTATTCCACTGTAATCACGTTCGGAAATTCTGCCGTGCGTTTTGCGGCGGAAGATTTTCTCCCGAGATTATGTCGCTTTTGGAAGAGAAAAAAGATGAGTAATGATACAGCAAAACAAAACGACGAAATGACCGAATACGGCAAGCACATTTTAGCCGAGTTATCCGCAAAATTGACGAAAGAATTCGGCAAAGGGTTTGACGAGTGCAATTTGCGCCCCATGAGAAACTTCTATCTTACTTTTCCGATTTGGAACGCAGTGAGTACCGAATTGTCGAGGACGCATTATCGTTCGCTTTTGCGCGTGGGAAATGAGGCCGCAAGAAAATAGCATTATATTATATAGAAGAATCTATAGCCGAAATATGGTCATCCCGTCAACTCGATAGACAAATAAAACAATTACTTGCTTCCAAGTATCAATTCACCCTCCCTACTGCCGAGGAATTACAGCACCAAATCAAGCCCCAGTACCGCAAGATTGAGCAAGGAGCAACAGACGATGAAGGCTGAACAGTTGCGTAAATCCATATTGCAAACAGTCGCGTATCTTCTGATAACAGCGATTATACCCACAGCCATCGCCAACTGTAATTTTTTCGCCCCATCATCCGAAACAATTTTTCACCAAATTTTTTTTTCCCCCCCCACCACTGCTGCGGCGCATATTCAGACAACGCGTTTCAGATGTCCCCGCCACCCTACCCTAAAAAAAGCTGCCGCTCTTTTTGCATTTTTGTGTTGACAAAACTGCCGTGCGGCAGTATATCTTAACAGTAAAACATTCGATTTTATCGAATGAATCATATTTTGTTTTGTCAAAGCACGCAAAAAAAATAATGCCGAAAGATTTCTCGAAAAGGCCGCATTCATAAGCATGCGGTCTTTTTTTCATACGTATGAAAATTTCCGTTCATGCTTATGAAATGAATGTTTCATAAGTATCAAGTGCATGCGTTCATACTGATGAAATAGTTCGTTCATGCTTATAAAATAAAAGCGTCATGCGGATGAAATGCGGCATTCATGCGCAAACCGGCGATTTGCTTCCGTATGCACAGACCGCTTCTGCCTTTGGCGGCGGTTTATTTCGCAATACTTGACAGAAAAGCGAAAACAATGCAAAATAATGCAAAGCAATACACTTTATAATCATAAGATTGCAAATAAAATAGTCCGTTGCCAAAGGAGAAAATTGTGGAAAGCGATATTCTCACAATAGAAGAAGTTGCAAAATATCTGCGGGTTTCAGAACGTACCGTATATGACTGGGCGCAAAAAGGCGAAATTCCGTCGGGAAAAATCGGCACCGTCTGGCGTTTCAAAAAAAACGAGATAGAAAAATGGGTAAACGATCGGCTTTCGTCGAATACAAAAGTTATCCAAACCAATTCGCCGATACAAGTAAAAAATATTCTTTCGCCGGATCGGATTTTATTTTTGAACCATTCCACAAAACGCGACGCGCTTGTCGAATTGTCCGAAAATCTCAGCACCGCGCCGCAGATAAAATCAAGCCAGGAACTGCGCGAAGAAATCTTAAAACGCGAAGAATTGATGTCTACCGCAATCGGACGCGGCATTGCCATTCCGCATGTGCGGCTTTCTTCCGTAACGGATTTGGTAATGTCCATAGGCATTTCAAAAACGGATATAATCGATTTTCAGACAATAGATGACGAACCGGTGCGCCTTTTGATAATGATTGCGGCGGCGTATAATCAGCACGCATATTATTTGCAGACCCTGTCGTTTTTCAGCGCAAAACTGAAAAACAACGAACTGAAAGACAAACTGATTCACTCGGAAAATTCCGCAGACGCCTACTCGCTCCTTATTCGGGAAAATTAGCGTTCGTGCGGCAGCGGCACAAAGCCGTGAAATTATCCCTCGGCAGACGATGCTATTCGGGAAAATCGACGGCAATCCATTTGCGGCTGTCTGTCATACTCGCCTCCACAAGCCCCGCGCGGACGGCAGCGGTTGTTTCGCACAGCAAATAAGAAACGCCGTTTGCGGAAAGCCGTGCTCCGCTTCCCTCCAGCGCAATACCTGCGAGCGCGTGGCTGTATTCCGGCGAAACAAACATAAGTGCCCGATAATTCATGTGAGATGCAAGAACCGCGAACAGCATGGAGCGGCTGTCGCAGTCGGAAGCTTGTCCGCATAACGCCTGCGGAAGCGGCGTAAAATCAGTTCCGGCATTGTCGCGCGCATACGGCATCTGCTGAATCCACCGCAGCATTTTATGTACGTGCCGCGCTTCTCCGCCGTCGTTTTTTTCCGCACCGCCGGAGGCATCGGCAAAACTCAGTGCCGCATATATATCAAACGCCGCTTGTTTCAGGCGGCTGTACGAATCCTGATAAATCAGCCGATAGTACCGCTGCCAGGCGGGAAGCCAATTTTCTCCGTCGGCAAACATCGCCAAAACCGCGTGTTCCCGCTCGACGACAAACAGCGCCGCTTCTTCGTCGGCAGCATCAACTGATGTATCGACGGAAACGCCGTCAACCGAAAGTTTTACGCTTTTTCTGCCGGACGGCGGAAAGGCATACGAGGTCAGCGGACCGGCTTCAAAATAACTTCCGCGGTCGATGCGGATGCTGTCCGTTATCGACGCAATAAACTGCGCAAGCTGCTCATAACGCGAAAGCGGAGCATACGCCGTAAAAAAAAGGATGCCTTTTTCCGCAGGCAGCTCGCAGCAAAACGCCATTCCGCGGAAAGAAGCACGGGAAATCCGCATGTCAAAAGGCGCCGCTATGCAGCACGCTCTGCCGCGCCACACAAACGAATCGCGCGGACCGGAGGCATTGAGCTGCGAAAACGCGTAATCAAACGCCGCATCGGGATTCGAAAATCTGCCGGCATCGTAAAAGCGCACGGCGGCTTCAACGGGAAACACCGTATGCCGAAAACTGCAGGCGCCGTCTTCCGCAGCTGCGGCAAATCCTTCCGGAAGATCCAGCGCAAAACCGAAGCGCTCATCCGCAAATATATCCGCCGCCGGTTTTCCGGAAAAAAACAGCGTCATGCACAGCAAAAACGCCGCAAAAAGCCTGCCGCGGCAAAAACAAAATTGCATAAAAACCACCTTCTGCTGTATAGTTTATCGGATGAATTGCATTCCTATCGTATATTCGGATTCGGAAATTGTCATAATCCGCAAACCTGCGGGACTTGCCGTTCAAGGCGGAAGCGGCATTACGCATTCCGTCGATACGCTGCTTGCCGCGCAGCTGGGCATTCCGATATACCTTGTGCATCGGCTGGACAAAGACACTTCGGGGCTTCTTGTTGCGGCGAAATCTCCGCAGGCGGCTTCGAAATGGACGCGCATAATCGGTTCCAAAAAAGCGCAGAAAGAATACCGCGCGCTGTGCATCGGCGTTCCGCGGCAGAAATCGGGCATAATAACAGCGCCCGTTACGCAGCACGGAACGGAAAAACACGCGGAAACACGATTCCGCGTTCTGGAAACATACCAAACAAAGCCGCCGCTTTCGCTTGTGGCGCTGAAAATCGGCACGGGCAGAATGCATCAAATCCGCATACATCTTGCACAGCTGGGGCTTCCGATTGCCGGCGACGACAAATACGGCGATTTCAAAAGCAACCGTGAAATAAAAAAAATATACGGCATCAAACGGCTGCAGCTCGCGGCGGTAAAGCTTTCCGTGCCGCTTGCCGGAAAAACGCAGGTTTTCGAAGTGCCCGACAATTTCGAAACGCCGCCGAAGAGCGTGCAAAGCGCACCGGAACAGCCTGCCGAAGCAGACATCGCTGTTTATTCCGAGCGGGAAGCGTCCCCCCCTCCCCGCCGCAAACCGATTGTAAATCAAAAAAAAATATGATAAAATAAGCGGCAACGGCAGTGAATTAAAAGGAGTTTTGACATCAAATGGAAGAAACACTTTCGCAGCAAGAAACACAAACAGAAATAAAAACGGCAGAAAAAATTTTCTGCGCGAACTGCATTCATTGCAAACTGGTGGCATCTCCGGCGGCTGCCGGTCAGTTTTTTCTGCGTGTCCGCTGCGATGCGGGGAAATGGCGAAAAAAAACGGGCGAAGAAAAAATCCACAAATATTTTACCGTAAGCCGCCGCTGGCTTGAAAGCTGTGCCAGCTATGAACCTATGGGCGAGCCCGAAGATTTTATGCGCGAACTGCGGAAAAATCTTCCGTCAAAAGACGAATCATACGATACTCGGAGCGACAATGAATTCAAAATATAACGCGGCATCGGCAAAGCATATATTTTTTGCCGCGCTTTCCGCGCTGTGCCTTGTTCTTTCTGCTTTGTCATGCGCAAGCGTTTCCAAAACGCTGCCGGAAGACGCATCGGCGGCGGATCTGCTGGCAAAAGCGCTTGATTTATACGACAGCGGCAAATACAAAGCTGCTGAATATTACTGCGAAGCGGCGATTGCCCGTTCGACGGATGATGTGCAGCAGCTCATTCCCGCGGAATACGAACTTGCCCATATGTATAACAAAAGAAAAAAATGGTCGGAGTCAAAGCCTATTTTCGAGCGGATTGTATCATATTACCAGTCGCCGGAATCATACGCGTACCCGCAGGAATACAAAAAGCTCTCGGAACTTGAACTAGCGAAAATTCCGCCGGAACAAAACGGCGAAGAACTGCCGCAAACAGAATAAGCGGACATCGGCGCCGAACCGATGCGGGCATTGTCTGTTCCCGCAATGATGTGCTGCCTGCCGAAATGCAATGCCGCACCGAAAGTCGCGCACAAAATATACCCGGCGTGCGGTGCGGCATTGCCGTATTTTCGCAAATCCGTGCAGGGATACGTGCTTTCAGCGCGGCTGCGAATTTTTGCTCCGATCTTTGCCGTCCGGAACAATAACGGCGTCTATTGAAATGCCTTTTTCCGCAGACTGCCGTTCTATCAGTTCCCGTGTGCAAACGATTAACGATCCGCGCGGTTTTTTATGCGGCTCGGCATCTCCGATAAGTACTATTTTTTTTACCGCGTCCGCATCCCATTCATAAAAATTTATCGCCGCGTACAAAGCTTCATACACTGCTTCCGGTATATCGCCGCCTTCCGTGCCGAGTATTTTTACTCCTTTTATGTTTTTGAGAATTTCCTCTGCTTTTCTGGTAAACGGAAAATACTTTACCGGAAGATTTTTGTATTTATAATTGTCGCCGTAATCACGATACAATAACAGTCCCATTCGCACATCGCCGAATTTTTCCAGTTCTTTTTCAAGGCGCGCACCGAAATCTTTTTTCAGCGCTTCCATATCGTCTTTCATGCTGCCGGTCGTATCCACGGCAAAAACAATATCGACTCTGTCCTTGGATGCAATCCCGTCGAGAATCCGTATAATATCGTCGACAAGCGTTTCCGGACCTTTGGAATACGTTATTCTGCCTTCCGATATATCCTTGAACGCGTCGGCAGCGGCGGAATTGTACAAATCCGTAAGAATCGGTTCCGGAACGCTTTTGAAATTGAACATAAACGGATTTTCGGAAAATTCGCCGGTATAATCCGCATACGGTTTTTCAAACATTCTGATATTGATAAACGTTCCTGTTTCCACGGGAACCGTGCCGTGCCGCGTCCACTCATACCCATATTCCAATTCCGACGGAATATAAATGTGGAATGCCAGTCCGAACTGCTCATCGGCTTCCGGCGTAGAATCAATCAAGCTGTACTTTGCGTTTTCGGATACAAGAAATTCGCCGTTGAGCATTCGGCGCTCGTCGCCGTTTACTGCGTTCCAGGTTTTGGCGCGGTACGCATAGTTCGGAGAACTTCCTTCGGGATCTTTTGTGGTTTCGGTCAAAAGTACGGAAGCGGCGCCGTCTTTTTTCCTGATATACAAATGATAACCTCCGCTTCCGTCTGCCTGCAGTCTGATATCGTTTTCGGTTACGGTTAAATCGGCAGCAGAGAGCACCGCGGCAGAAAAAAGAAAAACGGCGGCGCATGCGCAATATAATATCTTTCTGTTCATATCTGATATATCGGTTTTTTTCCGCGCAGAAACAACCATAATCAGCAGGAAATATTTGTTTTTCGAAAAAACATCGGCGGATTTCCGCGCCGCAAAGAGCGGCGGCGCAATGAATGCAGCTTATGACAAGGATAAAGCCGAAAACAAACGCAAAAACGGAAAAAAACGGCATGCAGACGCCCATAATAATTAGGCGGCGGAAACAAAAAACACACCGGATTTATTCTGTTTTTATACAAAATACCTTTGTATCAACACTTTATTTGATTAAAACTATAGAAATGAGTAATGAACAGGAACAAGAAATTCAAATACTCCGAAAACTGAAAGCGGAACGAAAAAACGCAAAAATGTCCCAGCTTGAATTATCGCTCGAATCAGGCGTTTCGCAAAATATGATTACATACATAGAAACAGGCAAACGAACGCCTACGCTGCGCACATTGTTAAAACTTTGCAACGCGCTGAATATCAGTCCCGCTATTTTATTTTCTTGTCCCGATAACGAAAAAGAAAAGGCTAAACAGCAAGTCCTCTCTCTTATCAGAAAATATCTGTAATAAAATAAACAAGTTTCAATCTAAAAATAAAATAAAAATCAATGCACCAATCTGTTCAGCAGCAAGTCTTTTTGCCGCCAGTTTTTGTGAACTTTCACCTGCAAATCGAGTTCCGTCCGCCAAGGGAAGATTTTACGCAGCGCTTTTATCGATTCGATGCGGATATTTTTTATCTTTGATGCGCCGCTGCCGATTACCATGCCTTTTTGGCTTTCCCGCTCAACAACAAGAAATGCGCGCACCCACAAAACACGCCCGTCTTTCCGCTGTTCCATATCGGCAATTTCGACATACAAAGCGTGAGGCAGTTCATCGAAGAGCACGTTTATTGCTTTTTCGCGGATAATTTCCGCAATGCGGAAATCAACTTCCTGATCCGTATAAAATTCTTCGGGATACAGCGGCACGCCTTCGGGCACAATTGCGTACAATGCGCGCAGTACATCATCCACGCCGCGGTCTTTTTCGGCAGATATTTCAAAAACGCGTTCCGCCGGAATATCGGGCAGCAGCCGGTTTGCAAAACTGCGGAGCTTTGCGGAATTTGCCGAAGGCAAATCCGTTTTGTTCAGCGCGATGACTGTTTTCGCCGCGGACGTTCCGACAATTTCCGCGATGGCGCTTTCTTCCGCGGCAGGTTCGCGGGAAGCATCGATGATATACAGCGCAGCGTCGGCGTCGGCAAGATTGTCTTCCGCGATTGAACGCAGCCGCAGATTCAGTTTTTTTTCGGAATTATGATAGCCGGGCGTATCAATGAATACCAGCTGTCCGAGTGATGTATTGACGATTCCGCGGATCGCGTTGCGCGTTGTCTGCGGAACAGGAGATACAATCGAGATTTTTTCACCCGCGGCAGTATTCAAAAATGTGGACTTTCCGGCGGACGGTCGCCCGATAAGCGCAACTGTTCCGGCTTTTTTTATGAGCGGCGGCCGGCTGTGCTGATTTCCGCTGATGAGTTGTTCGTTGCTTTTATCCGGCATACGGTGCTTTTTCCTTTATAACGATTCCGCCGCGCCCGGTGCTCCTATATCATGCCGAAAAAACATGCCGTCGAACGCAACGGATTCCATTGCTTTATAAGAAGCGGCGCGGGCTTCTTCAAACGTCGTTCCCAATGCGGAAACGGCAAGGACACGGCCTCCGTTTGCTGCAAGAACCGAGTTTTCATCGGAAACAGCGCCGGCTATAAACACTTTTGCGCCCTGTGCGCGCACGGCAGCTTCGTCAATGGAAATCTTCATGCCTTTTTTATACGCAGCAGGATAACCGGCGGAAACAGCTACCGGAGCGCAGACAAATCCTTTTTTCCATTTGAAATCGAAAGACGACAGCGTTCCGTCCGTGACAGCTTTGCACATGGCGGCAAAATCAAAATCCATAAGCGGCAGCACCGCCTGCGTTTCCGGATCTCCGAGACGGACATTGTATTCAAGGAGCTTCGGACCGTCAGCCGTAAGCATAACGCCGAAAAAAATAAATCCGCGGTAATCCATTTTTTCCGCTTTCATGCCGCGCAGCGTCGGTTCTAGAATACCTGTGCGAAACTCAGACATCTGCTGTTCGGACACATCCGGAAGCGGCGCAACGGCTCCCATTCCGCCGGTATTCGGTCCCTGCGCGCCGTCAAGCAGGCGCTTATGATCACGCGCCGGCACAAACGGAATGATGCAGGCATCGCCTGTCCGAGCGGTTTCTTCCGTAACGGAAACCGCGGCAAGGACGGAAATTTCGACACCGCGCAAATAGTCTTCGATTACAACGGAAGAACCTGCGCTTCCCAGCACGGCATCGCGCATAAAACGGTCAACCGCGTCATGTGCTTCGGCAATTTGTTTTGCCACGACAACGCCTTTGCCAGCGGCAAGTCCGTCCGCTTTTATCACGACAGGCGCACCGTGTTCTTCTATATATTTATGCGCAGCGTCGGCGTCCGCAAACGTTTTGCTTTCGGCGCAGGCGACACCGTATTTATGCATAAATGTTTTTGCGGCATCTTTGCTTGCTTCCAGCGCGGCACCCGCGGATTTGGGACCGACGGCAGGAATGCCGGCTTCCCACAATTTATCGGCAATGCCCGCGGCAAGCGGATCTTCCGGTCCGATAACTGCCATATCGACGTTTTCATGCAGCGCAATTTGCACAAGTGCATCCACAAAAGGCAATTTCTGCGTATAGGCGCAGCACGAGGGATTTATATTTCTGCATTTCTGCTCATATTGTGTACCGCCGTTTCCGGGAACACAGACAATTTCACTGACAAGATGACTTTGCGCAAGACGCCAACTGATTGCATGTTCGCGTCCGCCTGATCCGGCAACAAGAATTTTCATACGTATTATACTAGCAAAAAAAGAAAGTCCTTGCAATGTGCCGGCTGTTACAGCAGCTCGTACTCATCTATTTGGCAGTTTTCCGCCCGCCAATGAGCAAATTCCGTGTTGGTCATTCCGCAAAAATAACTGCGAATAACGCGGCAGACTCCGCCGTGAGTTACAAACAGCACGTTTCGGTATTCGCGCGGTTCCTGCATGCGCAGTTCTTCAATCAAAGAATATACCCGCCATGCGACATGCAGAATAGACTCCATTCCGCCGGAAGTCTGCGCAAACTGCATTTTGCTTTCCGCAAAAGCCTGCGAAAGACGGTCTGTTTTTTCAAATGCGCCGTAAGCTTGTTCGATAAGCCGCGGCTCGGTAATAAACGGCACGGATATATTTTGTTTTTGCCGGATTGCTTCGTGCACGATTTCTGCCGTCTTCTGCGCACGGGAAAGCGGAGAAACAAACATTGCGTCAACGGCTTGTTCCGCCTGCAAAGACGCAAGCCGAATGCCGGCAGCTTCCGCCTGTTTTTCGCCGTCCGCAGCCAGAGCGTCATCCGTGCGCCCGCAAATCAGGTTGCGTGCATTCAGATTTGTTTGTCCGTGTCTGAGCACATATAATTTCATACGCCGCAGTATATCATTAAAACGATTTTTGCGACAGCGGATTGATATGCAAAACACGCGGATATATTGCGGACTGAAAAAGCGATGCGCGCATTTTTTTAATGCGCCGCAAAACGGCAAGGCAAATATCGGCACAGGAAAAAACAGGCGCAAGGCCGGAAGCGTGAAACCGAAATATTTCCGCTTCCGGCAGGCACCGGCTACAGAATTGCCGCAATGAACGCCGCCGTAAGTCCGCTGAAAATCGAAAGCCCCAAAACATGAACCGGAACAAAAGAACTCAGTGCCAAAGATCCGAAACTTATCGCCGTCGTAAAGAAAGAAAGCGCAATCGCAAAAATTTCCGTAAAATTTTCTTTGTTTTCCGTTTTGTAAATTACGTAATCCAATCCGAGTCCGAAAACAAGAATTATTCCCGTAACGCAGAAAAATTCGATTTTCAAATCCGCAAAAACAAATACGCAGAAAATAATCAAAACGCTTAAAATCGGAATCGAAATAATTTTCAGCGTATCTTTCCAGCTGTAAAAAAACTTCATTAAAATGCCGATGACCGCAAACGCGATTGCGAACATAACCAAAATTTGCGCCGTTAATTTATCGAGTCCCGAACTTTTGTCGCGAATTCTGTTTTCGTAGTGAACGTTTTCGAATTGTTCCGCAAGCGCTTCGTAAAATATTTCATCGCTTACAAATGACGGAAGCAAAACGGAATAATATTTTCCGTCGATTTTTCCGAGCCAAATATTTTCCAAATACGAAGCAGCGCTTTTCGGCATTTCGCTTTCGGGAGTCAGAAAATGTGTTTTTGCTTTTTCAAAAGCCGAATAAAATTTATTCTCGCTTTCGGAATCGAAACCGAAATATTCAAACTGAGTTTTTGCCAGCGGCAAAAGTTTTTCCGACGCTGCCAATGATTTTTTTTGATTTTCAATCGAAGGAATAAATTTTGCCGTGCAAATAAAATTGTCGGGAATCTGCACAATAAGTTTTTCCTCGGTTTGCAGAACTTCTTCGATTGAATCTCCTTCCACAACAAGCCAGCTTGTGAGATTGTACGATAAAATTTTGTTTGCAAGCTCGAAATCGGACTTTAAGCGATCCTGCATCTCGTAAAGATTGGAAACATCGTTTTTAATTTGAACTTTTTCGAAATTCGGGATCAGAAACAAAGCTGCCGCGCAAAAAACCGCGAAGACTGCAATTCTGCCGATTTTATTTTTGCGCGGAATTTTGCGATCCAATTTTTCAAGAAGCGGAATTGTTCTTTTTTCTTTCGGCGGAAATTCGAATTCCGTAAAAAATCCATTCACTGTCAAAAACGAACTTAAAATTCCGGTAAAACTGAAAACCGCCATTTGTTTCAAAAGCTTGAACGGCGTAAAAAGCAAAAGAATAAAACAAAGTTCCGTTGAAACAAGCGAAAGAATAAGTCCGTTGAAAATATGTTTTCGGATTTTTTCCGCGGAATCGAGATTTTTCGATGCTTTCCAATTTATAAAAAAATGAAGACTATAATCGATGCAGGAACCAATCAGCGAAGTTCCGAACACCAAGGCAATCATTTGAATTTCGCCGAAAACTACATGCGTTGCGCAAAATCCGGCGCCGATCGAAAGCAGGATCGAAAACAAACTGGCAAAAATCGGAACCGCCGAGCGAAAAACAAAAAACAAAATCAAAATTACGGCACAAAGTGAAACCGAAGAAATTACGGAAATTTCATTCAGCGCCGAACTTGAACTTTGGCAGCTGTGAAAAGGCACTCCGTGAAAAACAAATTGGATTCCGTCTTTTTCCAGCGGAAGGCATTTTTCGTAAATGAACGGAACTGCGTTTGTTTTGCTCATCAGCCGCGCGCCGTCTTTTGTCAATTCGCCTTTTATTAAAACATACCATTTTCCGCCGAAACTTCCCGCAAAAACGCCCTCTTTTAAATTCATTGCCGTTTGAGAAGCGGCAATTGTTTTCGAATAGTGATTGAAGTTTATTTCGTCAAGCAAAAAAGGATCATCTTCCAAATTATCGAAATCGGCAAAAGAAAAACTGCCGTAAATTGCTTCCAAAGCGTTTTGCGCAAAATCCGGTGCTTTGCCGTTTTCCAATTTTTCGCGCACGTCTTCATTTAAAAGAGAAAATCTATATTCGCCCAAAAAGGTTTGAATTTCTTTTACGGAAGAAAAATCCTGATAAAGCGTCAAGGTGCGGAATTTGCTCCGGTCATTTAAAAGAGAATAAGCGTTTTCGGCGCAGGCTTTTGCTTCGCCGAAATTTTCGTGTCCGACTAAAATAAAAACCGTCGAATTGCTGGCGGAAAGAATCGCTTTTTCCGCAATTTTCGCCGCCTTGCTTTCCGTCGCAGCCGGCAGCATATTTGTGTAGTCGGCATCGAAATTTATTCCTTTTGCAAAAAAAAGCGAAACCAAAAAAGCTGCGGCGATTCCAAAATGAAAAATCAAAAAAGAATAAAACCAGGCACTTTTATTCTTATTCAAAAAAAGATTTTTCTTCATCCGTAAGTTCCCGTTTGTAAATTTTATTTTGCAGCGAATAAGAAATTATTTCGTCCTGCGTTTGAAAAATCTTTATAACATCAAGCGAATAAAACGGCGCCGAAGGATTCTGTTCGACTGCTCCGGAAAGTTCTATTTTCGCAATAATTTGCGCAAAATCCGCATTCTGAGGAATCAGCACGAGCGACCAATTTTTCGAATCCGAAGCGAAATTTTCGACGCCGAAAAATTTTTCCATTTCCGTTATTTCGCCCCGCAAAACGGAAGAAACCGTCTGCGCCGCAGACTGAAAAACCGAATTCTGCGCGCCGTCGAAAATTATTTTTGTACCGTCGCGTTTTGTTTGAATTATCGAATTCCGAGTAACCGCCGTTGAAGAAGGAAACGGTTTTAAAGTCCGCCAGAAAAATCCCTCTTCGGAAAAAAGAAACGTTCCCTCGGATTTTAAGGGACGATTCAATTTCGGAGAAAATTTTTCCTGAACAAAATCGCCACAAATGACTTTATTCTTCGAAAAAAAGTTTAAGACATCGGGAAACGAATTGTTCTGCGCAGCGGCAAAATTCGATTCGGCAGAAAATAAACAAAAAAACAAATAAAAGAAGATTTTTTTTAAGCGATTTTCATTTTTCATTGGAAAAATATATAAAAAAAAGGAAAAATTGCCAACAATCAAATGCAACATTTTACTTGAAAATCTTTGTTTTTCTGTTTAATATAGGAGAATATTTTTTTTACGGGGATTCATTCAAAAATGGAAAAGACAAAAAACTTATGGTTAATCAACTTTGCGCTTGGTTTTGCGGGAAAATCGGTTTTGAAAAACGTGAACAAAGCGGCGAAAAACTGCAAAAAAGCTTCCGCCGAAACACTCAGAAATATTCTTGAGTACGCAAAAGAAAGCGAATGGGGAAAAGCCCGCAATTTTCAGGAAATTTTGAAAGCCGAAAGCGACGACGAACTTTTTGCGCTTTACAAAAAAAATCAAAGCGTTTCCGATTACGAAACAATCCGTCCGTTTGTCGAGCGGCACAAAAACGGCGAAGAAAATGTTTTATTTCCGGGAAAGCCGAAAATGTACGCAACGACATCGGGCACCACAGGGCTTGCAAAATGGATTCCGATTACAAACGAATATTATGACAACGTTTACAACAAAATGACCAAACTGTGGCTTTACACATTCATGATGTACAAAAAACAGTGCTTTTCGGGAAAAACGCTTTCCATTGTAGGAAAAGCAATCGAAGGCTACGCTCCGGACGGAACCGTTTACGGCTCGGTAAGCGGCGTTACAAGGCGCGACATTCCGTCGTTCATCCGCCCGATTCATTCCGCGCCGGACGCAGTCTTTGCGATTTCCGACTATACGGCGCGCTATTACACGCTCATGCGCATAGGAATCGAGCAGAACGTTACAGTCATTGTAACGGCAAATCCTTCCACAATCATCGAAATGCAGAACAATGTGAACGAATTTTTCGACGACTACGTAAAAGACATCGAAAACGGAACGCTGAACAAAAATCTGAAAATCGAAAGCGAAATCAGAACGGAAATCGAAAAAACCTTGAAGCCGAATCCCGCACGCGCAAAAGAACTTCGCGCACTGAAAGAAAAACATTCCGTGATTCTGCCCAAACATTATTGGCCGAACTTTCAAATACTTACGACATGGAAATGCGGAAACACAAAAGTCTACATGGAAAAGTTTGCAAAAAGTTTTCCGGAAGACATGCTTTATCAAGAGTTTTCGTATTTTGCTTCGGAATGCAGAGCGGGACTGGTTCTGAACGGCAAAGACGACACGGTTTTGTTTCCGCACATGCATTATTTCGAATTCGTAAAACGCGAAGACATCGACAACGAAAATCCCCGCTTTTTGGAACTTCACGAACTGGAAGAAGGAAAAGAATATTCCGTTTACGTTACAACCTGGTCGGGGTTTTACCGCTATCCGATGAACGACTTGGTAAAAGTTACCGGACGCTACGGCACAATTCCAACCATTCAATTTATTCAAAAAATCAACGGCATTGTTTCAATGACGGGCGAAAAACTTTCGGAATCGCAGTTCATCGAAGCAGTTCACATGGCGGAAGAAGAAACAAAAAACGCCGTGCAGTTTTTTGTGGGTTTTGCCGATGTTCAGGAATCCGTTTATCACTTCTATTACGAATTCAAGGACGCGCAAATTTCTTCCGAAGACGCCGCGCGCTTTAATAAATGCGTGGACGCGAACTTAAAAAAACTCAACATCGAATACGAAGCAAAACGCGACAGCTTCAGAGTAAAAGAACCGATTGCGCACAAGCTGCAAAAATTCAGTTTTGAAACATTCAAAGAAAACTGCATAAAAAACGGCGCACGCGACGGACAGTTCAAGCTCATGCTTTTGATGCAGGACGAAACGCGGCACGAAATGTTCAAAAATCTCGTGATTGAATAACTGTTTTTCGGGACGGAGCTTTCCGTCCCGCTTTTATTTTCGGGAATCGGGCTTTGAAATGAATTTCGGCAACGTAAAAGCTGTTATTTTTGATTTCGACGGAACTCTGTACGATTACAAAGACGCCGCAAAAAATCTTTTAAAACAATTGGATTTGCGGGGAATTCTTTACGCAGGAAAAGAACGCGCACTGCGGAAACGCTACAAAGGAAAATATTTTGCAGGCGCCGAACAATTCTACCGTGAATTTTTTGCGGACCTGGCAAAAGCGTGCCGTTCGGCTTCCGGCAAAATCGAAAATTGGTACAATCAAAAATACATGAAAGCGATGACCGATTCTCTGAAAAAAAACTATTCGTGCAGACAAGGCGCAAAAGAAGTTTTTTCGCACTTGAGAAAACGCGGCATCAAAACGGCGGTTTTTTCGGACTACGCGCAAATAAGCGAACGAATGAACGCCGTCGGATTCGAAGAAAACACCGCCGATTTTTTGTTTTCCGCGGAAACGTTAGGCGGCTTAAAACCGGCAGTGCAGCCTTTTTTGAAAATCGCGGAAGTGCTGCGGACCGAGCCTCCGAATATCTTGGTTGTCGGCGACCGAAGCGATACCGACGGCAAAGGCGCGCTTTCCGCGGGAATGCAGTTTGTACAAATCAAAACACATAAAACCGGAAAAAACGAAAACGCAATCGAATGGAACGAATTCGTAAAACTCGTTTTCGAATTCCGCTGAAACCGAAAATCAGTCGCCCTCCGCGTTCCAGCAATTCCGTTCAATGCCGGCAAGCGCGCAAATAGTTTGATGAGTTTTTATTCTGAGTTTTTTGCAGAACTCGTTTTTGGAAATATGTTCCGTGTTGTTTGTCGGAATTACTTCGCCGATTTTTATCGTAATGAACGGATGCTTTATGCCGAAAAGCTTCCGCAAGCCGCAGGGTTCCCTGTAAAAAATCGCAAGCGGCACAATCGGATAGCCGTATTTGTACGCCATTTTGAATGCGCCGAGTTTAAACGGACGGATCGGCTCGTAATAACTCCAGCACGCAACTTCCGGAAAGAAATGAATCCACTTTTTTTCGGAAGCGATTTCATCAAAGGCTTCGTTGAATTTATGCATTGCTTTTATGGTATTCGGAATCGGGATTCCGCCTGCACCGCGGATAATCAGATGATCGCTTGTTTCCAAATTCGCGCTTTTCGCAGGAAAATAATGTCTTCCGTGTCCCGTTGCCATCAGGCAAAAACAATAATCCCAGCGATGAACGTGGTTGCAAATCGTCATCGCGCCGTTTTTCAGCAGTTTTTTGTTTTTCCGCAAATGCTCTTTTCCCTCGATTCTCAAATCGAAGCGAATCTTCGAAAGAAAGCGAACCAAAGTTTTTATGCCGAAAGTAATTCCGACGTGCAAAGCGCGCGCTTTAAAAGATGTGTCCAAAAAAGGATAATTCTCGTCGATCGAAACAGTCCGCACCTTTTTTGGATGCCGAACCGATTCATCCGGAAATTCGGGGATTTCGTAATCGACTTTCGGAATAAAAGTTCCGTCTTTTACCTTGTGTTCCTGTATAATATCGTTCATGTTTTTCCGCAGGCAGTACGCAAAATATTTTATACTATAGCACAAATTTCGAAAAAAACAAAGAACACAGCACAAAATTAAAAAGCTATCGACATATAAGAAAAATTGATTTTTATATGGATTTTCCAATCTATATAAATTATACTGTAATACAGATGTATTACACAAAAAAAGGAGATTACATTATGGCAAGTTCTCTTGTTCAGGTAAGAGTAGACGAAAGCATACGAGATGAAGCAAGCGAAATATTTCATAATCTTGGAATGGATATGTCATCGGCTGTCCGTCTTTTCTTGAATCGTGTAATATTGGCGCAGGGATTACCTTTTCCCATGCGACTGCAAACCGAAGATCATGCAGAAGAAATGTATGAAATCCCTGCAGCACAACCAGCACCAACATTTAATCCCTCTGAATATCTTCAGTCATTGATAGGAAAAGAAAGTGAACTATAGTTTATTCCATAAAAACATTGAAGTCTTGAAAGCCGATTACAATCCTGAAGAAAACAAGTTCATCAATGTGATTGAAATTCTTAACGAAAGTCATATTCCTGTCGGGATAAAAAACATACCAAATTATTCTCTTGAACAAGGATTGAACTTCTGGTGGCAATCAAGGTTAATTTCAAAAAAAAGACGGAAGTTTTCAAATCCAGAAATCAACTTACAGGAAATATTTAAGGACAGCTATGGCTTTAATTTAAGTGACCATTACTGGGTAAAGGATTCCGATTCCGATATGACATGGGAAAAAGGAAACTTTCTTCTCAATGATTTCAATGAAGATATTGGAATATACCTTGTAAATAATGATGATAACGGCATAAAAAATATGAGCAGTAAATCTCCAGATTTATTCTCAAATGGAGAGCAGGATAAACGCTGGGTCATAGAAAAAAATGAGCGTATGCTGATTAAATACGGAAAACCACCTTATTTTGAACAGCCTTTCAATGAAATGCTTGCAAGCGAACTTTGTCGAAGACTGGGAATCCCCCATGTATCCTATTCCTTCCTGGTAAAAGGAAAAACAGAAGACATCAAAATTTACTCGTCATGTCCATGCTTTATTGATGAAAATACTGAATTTGTGCCGGCAGGATTTGTTCAATATGCAGTAAAAAAAGAAAAGCAGGAGTCTGACTATGACCATTTAATTCGCTGCTGTGAACATCTTGGAATGAAAGATATAGAAAGAATAAAAGAAAGCATGGTACAAATGGTTGTTCTTGATTATATATGTGCAAACGTAGACAGACACTATGGTAATTTTGGATTTATAAGAAATGTAAATAGTCTTGAATGGCTTGGAGCAGCCCCAAATTTTGATACAGGAAATGCCATGTTCTTTGAATACCCGACTTCTGATTTAAGGAGAAGTTCCGGCATCATGGATAATGTTCCCTCAAAGAATTTCACTTCATCACAAAAGAAACAGCTTACAAGGTTTGCAACAGAAGCAGCTTTATTAAACATTGATTACTCAAAACTGAATGGTATTGAAATCTATTATGAAAACATTCTTTCAAAAAATCCAAAAGTTGATACTGAAAGAGTTAAATTACTTGGAAGACTTCTTACTGAAAGAATTGAAAACTGCAAAAAAATTGTCTTTTCTAAAAACAGCATTACACAAAACTTTTTAGAAGAACTGAAAAATAATACAGAGGATAAACCTTTTATAAAAAAAGTATCGGACTTGTATAATAAGTTTTCAAAAGAAGATTCGAAAAAGAAAGCTATTCTTGATGCTTATTTCTTGAGTTTAAAAACACAGGATGAAAAAGATTTTGAATCAACTCTTAAAGCTGCCGTTCAGAAAAAGCAGGAAACTCAATCTTATGCCCCGAATCGAGATATGTAAAGGGATTTCAATCTTGGGTATAAACAATTCGGAATATATTTGTCTTAGATGCGATTCATTATTTGTTCGCATTTAAGCGCCGAAACGGAATTATCCTCTGCCGCCGTTAAACACCGCAAACACAGGCGGACAGATTTTTTTGAGGACGGCTCCCAGCGCCGTGCCGATCAGAACAGTGAGCGCCGAAACAAACAAATATTCGGCAAGGCAGAAGAACGCGTTTTTCATCGGAAACAGCATAAGCCATACTTTCTGCACAACACCAAGCACAACGGGTATATGAACGGCATACAAAAAGAACGAGTATTTCGAAAGACGGGAAGCAAACGCAAACCATCGATTATTGCCGGCAATTGCTTGGGAACATTTCAAGGCGAGAACGCACGATGCTATGGTGAGTGAACAATCGAAAAACCGCGATGCGCCCGCATCCGCGCCGAATACATCCGCATGACAAAAAACAAACGACAGCACGAAAGCAAACAGCGCTTCGCTCCATTTGACTTTGTCGATGCTGCCGAATAAGTCTATGTCGTATTCCGCCCAGAAAATGCCTGCCGTAAAGAAAAACAGCGCGGTCGGCGCATGATCGTCGGCGGGAATGTTTCCGCAGACATAAAAAAGCGATGCAAGAAAAACAACCGCCGTGGGGAACCGTTTTGCCGCACGCACAAGAAGCGGCGAGAAAAGCATCAGAATCATTAAATCGCGCACAAACCAGAATTGTATGGCAAAAAGCGGCATTCCTTGCTTGTCGGCAGCGGAACCCAAGCGGAATCCGACGGCGAATTCAGCCCAGTCAGCCGCCGTCTGAGAAAAAATCGTTTTTTCGGGAGTTGCCAGCAGCGACGGTAAAAAGCGTGCGGCGAGCAGTTTCAGGGGACCGTAATACAGTACGCCAACGGCAAACCAGGCGGCATACGGCAGAAGAAGCGAACGCGATTTTTTCGCAAGCATGACGGAAAACGAATCGCCTTTTTTTTCAAAAAGATATGCCGCAAACAAAAAGAACAGCGGCACCGCACAAACCGCGATTCCGCTGCTCAAAAGTCGCTGCACCCACACTCCGAATTCACTCTGCACAAACAGCATGGGCGCCGCACCTTTCTGCACCGACTCGGCGATGCTTTCCGCCGTAAAATTATTGTGAATGCACACCACAAGAACAGCGAGCGGAAATCTCAGCGACGTTATTCTTTTTGACGTTTCTTCCGTAATCATACTATCCCCTTATGACAAGATTTTGTTATCAAAACTGAAAAACACAATTGTGTTACAAGAAGAAATTAACACACTATTGTGTTTTTATCAATAACGAAACACGATTGTGTTACCGTTCGGATATGAGTTTTTGGGAAAATGTGGAGAAAATCCGCGAATACAAGGATATTCCGCGCAAGGAATTGGCGTATCGGGCAGATTTTTCGCTTAACAGCATTTCAACGGGAATTGCGCGGAACAGCGTGCCGTTAGCCGACGTTGCATGCCGAATTGCGCAGGTGCTCGGCGTAAGCGTGGAATTTTTGGTAACCGGAAAACCGACGAAAAAGCGGCAGTCCGCGGAAAAAATCGAAGCGGCGCTTGACAGCAGGCGCGAAAAAATCACACATCTTGCCGAAAAATACGCCGTCATGCTGGAAGAATTTTCCGCACTGAGCCCGTCTATGCAAAAAGCCGTCAGCGACGTAATTCACGCGGCACTCTGAGTTTTACGCAGACACCGCAGACTCCCGCCGAAAAACAAGACGCATGCCGCAAAAAACGCGGTCTGCGCCCCGAAAATTTTCTGCCGCTCAGACTGACAAAATCATCTTGTACGTACAAAAAAATTATGTTTTTGTACCAAAAAGATCTTCTTGCACGACGCACAAGACGCTGCTGTACGCCGCACAAGATTATATTTTTGTACCAAAAAGATGATGCCGGCAGTCTGTACGGAAATTTCCGCGGATTTTTCGAAAAAAACGGACGTTTTTTTTAAGAACCTGTGCTACAATAAAAAACAGAAAATCATGAAAAAAGATTGAAAAATGCACTGAAAAACAAGGAAAATCGTGATTTTTCGTGCGTTTCGGAAGAAAAATCGGCAGGCGCAAAAATCAAACCGCGCGCGTGCCGTTTCGTGATTTAAACGTCCGTTTTTTTTTAAGGAGGAAACTGTGAAAAAAACAACACGTATTGCCGCGCTTTTGGCTGCCGCGGCGCTTATCTTCGGAAGCCTGTTCTTCTCGTGCGGAGGCGGAGATGACGACGATGACGACCGAGTACCTGAAAAAACTGCCATAACATCGACGCATCTTGTGGACATGATGGAAACCGGCACGACCTGGGACGCAGCGGCAAACGGATTCACAAACGCAGCGAGCGGCGAAGCCTTTCTCGTGTATAACTACATCGTGGATCTGAAAAACGACGCAGTTACGCTGCGCGCAAAGGTGAAATTTTCATCAACCGGCGGACATGTCGGCGTCGGCTTTATCAGCGCGAACGGAACGGCTCGCAAAGGCTACCAGCTTTTGACGGGGCAGAACATTAAAAACCTCGGCTGTACCGGCGGCGGAAGCGGACAGGGATTCGACACGAAAGCCGACAGCTTTGCCTGGGCAACAGGCACCGAGTACGTTTTCGAAGTTTCAATCGGCGATAGCACGATAAGCTATATCGTCTATAATGCCGACGGAACGACGGAACTCGCCGCGAAAAAGAATACGAGCATTTATCATGCGGAAAGCGACATTGTATATCCCGCATTCGGCGGCACGCAGGCGGCAAACGCACAATACAGCGATATTTCCGTTACCGTAAACGGCGTAACAAAACAAATAGACGGCATCGACGAGCAATCGATGCTCCCGACGCTTACCGTTGCAGAATCCATAGTGCGGATAAAATCGACAACCACAGACAAGACCGTGCAGGCAGCAGCCACTTACAACGGGCAAAACGTCAAAGTTACGGCGGCATCCGCGGATCCGTCGAAAGTCGAAGTTGCCGTCCTCGACGGCAATAAAATCGCGATAACACCGAAAGCGCAAACCACGGGCACGCTCATCACCGTTACGCACCCGAACGTTGCTGCCGTGAAAGCACAGTTCACCGTCGTGGTGGCGGATTATCCCGAAACGAATGCCGCACTCAGCGGCAAAACGATGTATCCGCCGGCAGGTGCGACAGGCGTTTATGAAGACGCAACGCTGCGCTTGGCATTTGATTCGGCACCGAAGCTTACAGACGGCGCATCCGTTTCGATTTTCGACGCGGACGGAAACCTTGCCGACACAATCACGCGCGACGAAACACAGCAAACCGACTCCGGAACAATAAAAGTAAAAGACCAGCTGCTCCGCGTTGGCGGAAACAACGTGCTCATTACGCCGCACTTCGGAAAACTTCAGGCAGGCAAAACGTATCACGTTGCCGTTCCCAACGGTGCAATTACGGGATTCGACGGCATTTCCGATGACGGCAACGCGGAAGGCGCCTGGAAATTTACCGTGCGGGCGGCAAAAATCGCTTCGTCTTCAATGAAAGTAAACGGCTCCGAAAGCGATACAAGCGCGGACTTCAAAACCGTCGGCGGCGCACTGCGGGCAATCGGCAGCGCAACAGGCGATTATACCATTACCGTTGCAGACGGAACGTATTACGAACTTATCAACGTAAAAATCAACGCGAACGTTACAATCAAAGGAAGCGATACAACATCCGTATTGACAAGCAGCGGCAACACGAATAAAACCGTCATCACATACGTTAACCACAACGACTGGAACGGCGGCACGGCAATCAGACCTTCGTTCTATTTCGGCGGAAACGGAAGCCTCACGCTCGAAAACGTAACCATTCAAAACGGCACAAAGCGCGGCGTAAACACAACCGCGCAGGAAGCACAGGCGGAAGCAATTTACTTCCAGTCAACAGGAAACCTTGCCGCGTACAACTGCGCGTTCAAGAGCTATCAGGACACCGTGCAAGTCGGCAACAAAGGCGGCAAAGCCTGGTTCTACAAATGCTACATCGAGGGCGATGTCGATTATTTGTGGGGAACCGCAGACGTTGCGCTGTTTGAAGAATGCATGCTTAAAACGCTCAACGATAGCGCACGCACGACAAAAACTTCCGATTTAATGGTTGCGAGAACGTATCTTGAAAGCGGAAAAATCGGCAAAGGATTTGTGCTGCTCAATTCGACACTCGACATAGAAAGCGGCATGACGCAGACATTCGGACGCTGTGCAGGAAGCGATAATAATTACTACGATCAGTGCGCGGCGGTAAACGTAACAGTCAGCGGAAGCGGTACGATGGACGGTGCTTTCTGGAAAGCAAGCAACTACACGCCGCTTGCGGGACACGAAACGCACGTCGGCTGGAAAGATTATAAGATTAACAACGGAAGCACCACGCCGACCAAACGCTGCGACCAAACAAGCGAAATAGCGGAAGACTTGTACAGCAAAGAATACAACGGACGCCGCACAATTTTGAACCGCGTATACGTTCCCGATGTGAAAAAATATGCCGACGCAAGCGCTGTATGGGATGTTTCGTCGCTGGAAACAGAGTTCAGTGCAACAACTGATGCGTCGAAAAACAACACGTATGAAACAGTGATAACCGATGACGAATGGACTGCGGCACAGTACAAAGCAGCAAATCTCGGCGATAAAGGCACAGTACAAAATACAACCGCAGAATTCAATGGTATGATTTTGGATGCTACTGCCAGCGGTGCGAAATTTTATCCGAACAGCGACGGTTGGATTCAAGTCAATGAAAATTCCGTTGCTTACATTCCCGTAAAAGCCGTCGGAACAATTACAATAACAACAAACGGTGCTAGTAAAACCATAACGGGAGGGGCAGACAACAGAGCGTTTACCGAATCACCGACTAAGACACATACACTGGCATTTACAGCTGCCGATTATATAACTCCCGACGGGAAAAGCGGAAATTATGTCAAAGTAACAATGGGCTCAAATGATTATTGGGATGGCGTTAAGGTAAGTTATAAATAATCAATCCGCATATTTTTATGGAGGGTTTCATATCTCGGCGCCAGCGCCGCAATAAAAGATATGAAACCCGAAGCACAATTTCGTAAAAAAAGCGCCCAGGCAAATCCGTTCGGAAATGCTTGGGCGCTTTTTTTGCGGCGCATGGACTTGCGAAAAATAAACGCGCCGTCACGGGTACACAATCCGTATCGATAACGGCGCAGACACTGCATTCGTTCCATACGGCGCCTCATTCAGTACGCGGAGTGCAAGAAGTGATTGCGCCGTCACGGGCAAGGGATGCGGAGGGTACGCCGCAGGCGTATTCCGAAGCGAGCGGACGCGAGCGCAGGAATGAAGCGCATCAGGCGCGCAACCCGCAGCAGCGCGGTTTTTTGCGCAGCAAAAAATGCCCCCTGAAAAAACAAAACGCTTTTTTCAAACAGAAACGCTGTCGGTAAGCACGCCGTCTTTTTCGATGACACAGGAAGAGCCGTCGGCATAGTGCACCGTGATTGTCGGGCTGCGCACCACGCCGTCGAGATGTATCAGCGATTCCGCGTCGCCGTCGTAATTTGCGCCGATCGCGAAATGGCACGTGCGGAACGCTTTTTCGTCTTCGAGCATGTTGCCGGTGATCTGCGCTTCGGGATTCAGTCCGATGCCGAGTTCTCCGATATTGCGCGCGTTCCGTTTATATACCGCGCCCTGCCCCGCCGGCAGTTTTCCGTCTTGCTCCATTTGCAGCGCACGTTCTTCCGCGCCGGCAATCGACGCGAGCAGGCGTCCCGCTTCGCAGGATTCAAACGTAAGCGGTTTTTTCGAACGGGAAGCAATGTCGCAGACAAAGCCGTCTTTTACGGAAACGATTATCGGATCGGAAATAACTATGTCGCCTTCCGTCAGCGACATGGAGCCGTCGAATACGATGGTGCCTTGGCAGCCGCCTACGACGGGAGAAATAAAAACTTCTCCTGCCGGAATGTTTCCGCCGCTGCCGGGTTTTGAAAAATTGCCGTCATCCGCCATGGGCGTGCGTCCGGCAATCGGCACGGTAATATCCGTTCCGCCGGGCGCCGTTACGTGCACGGATTGTGCGGAAGTCAGTCGCCGCATGAGCGCCTCGCAGCGGGCGGCAAGCAGCGCGTAATCGATGCATACCGTGCGGCTGAACATGCTGCACGTTATTCCCGGCGTCCATACCGCGCGCAGCGTTTTTTTCCCGTCAAGCAGATAATCGAATATATGCGGAAATCGGCGGGATCCGTCGTCCAGCGTATACGGATTTTTCATCGCCTGTTCGTCTTTGCCGAGCTTATTGGCGGAAATCGAGAGCACGATGTCGGGATTTGTGCCGATTGCTGCTATCACGGCGGGATCCGCGTAATCGAGCAGCGTTTTTTCTTCCTGATATATGAGTGCCGGAACCGTGCTGGCTTCTCGCGCAGCGGCAAACAGCGCAGAACCGATTTGTTCCGTGTCCGCCGACGGATTTGTGATAATCAGTACGCGCTCGTTTTTTTTGCATGCGCATACTTCGGAAATCACGGTGCGGGCGGCACGGGAAAGATCCGAAAAATTAAATGTATTCATAAGGAAATAATATCCGTTTTCGGCGCATAAGTAAACACTGAATATTTTTTTGCGGAAATCCGCACGTTTTGCCGATTCCGCCGCACATTGCCTGCTGCGTTTCGGACAGCGCTTTTGCTTTTATGCAGTTCCATAGACGCGCGCTCCGCGCTGCCGATACGACAAGCGCGCCGCGGAATGCACAAAACTCCGAAAATTACGCGCAATTCTGACGCACACTGCCCTGCCGCGTTTCGCGCAGCGGTTTTATGTATTTTTGGGTTTCTGCATGATAATCCGCCGCGCGCGAACCTGTTCCAGAATGTCCTGAAGCTCCGCAGCATTGCAGCTGCCGATGCACTTTTTTATCCTGCCGAGCGCATCCTCAAACGCACTGATGTGCGCGAGCAGTTCCGCGCGGTTTTCCAAAAATAATTCGGTCCACAGCGGCGCGTTTATCATGGCAATCCGCGTAAGATCTTCGAAACTGCCGCCGCCGAACGCCGTAATATTCGTATCTTCTGCGCTTTGTACCAGCGCGGACGCAATCACGTGGCACAGCTGGGACGTAAAGGCGATTTTGTGATCATGAATATCGGCGGTCGTTTCTATGATGCGCGAAAAACCGAGCGCGGTTATCAGGCGTTTCAAAAGGCTCAGATTTTCCGGACGATTGCGCGGCTGCGGCATCAGGATATAATTGCGTCCGTCGAAAATATTCGCGGAAGAATGAATAAATCCTTCTTTTTCGCTGCCCGCCATAGGATGCCCCGGAATAAAATCCGCGCCGTCTTCGGGAAGCAGCCCGTTTTTCAGCGCGGAACACAATTCCGTTTTTACGCCCGCAATATCCGTAACGACTGCATTCTGCTTGAACGAAGCGCGGTGCGCGGAAATAAACGCAAGCGCCGCTTTCGGATACAGGCAGATATACACTATATCGCAGCGCGCAAGCATTTCATCCGCTTTTTCCAGCGGAAATCCCTCGTCTATCGTGTTGTCCTCGGCGGCAAGTTCCAGCGTCTGCGGGCGAATATCGCATGCGAGAATCCTGCCGGCGGCTGTTTTTTGTCCGAGGGAATCATCGGAAAGAATGCGCTCGCGGACAGCGCGTGCGAGAGAACCGCCCATAAGACCGAGCCCGACAAATCCGTAAACAAGCGATTGTAAATCAGCATCCATAGTATCTTCCTTAAAACACGAAAGCGCAAAACGCGGCCGCACGGATAAAAGCCGTAACGGCGCCCGCGGCAATTCGCGTTTACATAATTTTATGTTCTATTTCCGCATACTGCCGCAGAGAATGCATCAGTTCATCAAACTGCGTCGGCGTGATAGACTGCTCCCCGTCGCACAAAGCGGCTTCGGGATTATTGTGCACTTCCACAATGATGCCGTCGGCGCCGGCTGCAAGCGCGGCTTTTGCCATCGGCTCGACCATCCAGGCAAGACCGGTCGCGTGGCTCGGATCCACAATAACAGGCAGATGCGTTTCTTTTTTCAAAAACGGAATCACGCCGAGGTCCAGCACGTTGCGGGTAAACGTATCAAAACTGCGGATGCCGCGTTCGCAAAGAATAACTTGTTCGTTTCCGCCTGCCATAATGTATTCGGCAGACATCAGCAGTTCCTTGGCAGTGTTCGCAAGACCGCGTTTCAGCAGAATCGGCTTTCCGCAGCGGCCGAGTTCTTTCAGCAGCGTAAAATTCTGCATGTTGCGCGCGCCGATTTGAATAATATCCACATCGCCGAAAACTTCCAGCTGGTTTATTCCCATCAGCTCCGTAACAATCGGCAATCCGGTTGCCTTTTTCGCAAGCATCAGCAAGTCAATGCCTTCGCAGCCCATGCCCTGAAAACTGTACGGCGATGTTCTCGGCTTGAAAGCTCCGCCGCGAAGAAATTTCGCGCCGGACTTTTTGACCGCTTCCGCTATTTCCACAATTTGCTGTTCGCTTTCAACGGAACAGGGCCCCGCCATAACGCTGAAATTCGGTTCGCCGATAATCACATCGTCTGCACCTGCACGCGGCACATGAATCAGCGTATTTTGCGGATGAAATGCCCTGTTCGCCATTTTATACGGCGACTGTACGCGCATAACTTGGTCGACAATTTGATACGCTTTCAGGCTTTGCTCGTTTATCTTTGTGGTATCGCCGATAAGTCCCAAAATGGTATGATCGACACCGGCGGAAATATGCACGCCGAGTCCTTTCTGCTTCAGCATTTCAATAAAATTCTGAATATCCGTTTCCTGCGTTTTCGGTTTCAAAACAATAATCATACAAAACTCCCGATAAAAAAATCCTGCGCCGCTGACCGCACACGAATGCGCGGAAATCAAAGTCCGCAAATGCAACGCATGCAGACTTCCCGATAAAAATGCACGGTGCATTTTTATCGCGCTTTTATACATGCCGCCGAAGTTTTACGGCCATGGTTCCGCAAAACCTGCCGGCATAAAAAAAGGGAACCCCTTTACGGAGTTCCCTGTAAATACCGGTATATACGCAAACCGATGAAACTAATTCACGGCGCGCCGCTCCGCAAGACAAAAAGAATTCCCGCAGCTAAAGTAAAAGTATACCGCATTGATATCGCGAACAGCATCGGAATAAATATTTGCCATGCAGAGTGTATTCATGTGCATTACTATACAAAAAAACAACAGCACCGTCAATAGATATGCGCAAAAAAATGCAGTTCCGTAAAACGGCTTGCCGCCGCAAATCGTTATGTTTTGAACAGATTTATTTCATCGCCGATTTTATCGATCGACCGTCTGACCTGTTCGGAAGCATCGGAAAGCGCACTGCCTGTTTTATTGATTCTTTCGGCTTTCGCAGCCATTACATCCATATTTTGATTCATGGCATCGGTAGTATCTTTTAAGTTCCGCAGCTCATCGTTAATCCGCTCATTATGCAAAGATATTTCTTTCGAAGACTTTTGTACTTCCATTGTACTGTCATTCATATTTTTCAGCGTGGCAATGATCTGCTGGGAGCCTTCGTGCTGTTCGGACATTGCCGCTTTTATTTGAATGACAAGCTGTTCCGTTTCCTTTATTTTGCCGGAAACAGCGGACAGCGCTTCCCCTGATTTTGTGGAAGCAGACACAACGTCCGAAATAGAATCAAGTATTTTGTTCAGCTGTTCGCCGATTGTTTTCGACTGCTGCGACGATGTTTCCGACAGCTTTCTGATTTCGTCCGCAACAACGCTGAAGCCTTTTCCCGCTTCGCCGGCATGCGCCGCTTCGATTGCCGCGTTCATGGCAAGCAAATTAGTCTGTTCGGCAATGCTTGAAATAACGATATTCGCTTCCTGGAGCATTTCCGACTGATTTTCTATCTGCTTGATTCTGTCATTCACATCCTGCTGGCTTGAAAAACTCATCTGCGCATTATTCAGAAGCGAATCAAACGAGGATGACAGTTTATCGACCGAAGTATTGACAGAAGCTATATTTCCGATCATTTCTTCGATAGCCGCCGAAGCTTCGGTAACACCGCTCGACTGGCTTTCTATCATTCGGCTGAGCGACGTGAAATTTTTCGAAATTATACCGACGGTGTCGCTCGTCTTATAAACAGTATCTATTTGCACCGAAATGCGCTCTCTCATGTTGGCGATGTTTTCGATAACGTCATTTATGCTGGTAGCGGTTTCTTTGGTGCTTTCCGTCATTTCATTGCCGGCGGAACTCAGCAAATCCCGCGAATTTTTAAGCTCGCTGATTATGCTCTGTAATTTATCGCAAAACGCATCGAATTTGATAACCAAAAATCCGATTTCATCGCGTATAAACAGCTTGCAGCGTTTTGTCAAATCAGCTTCGCCGGTTGCCATTTCATCAAGCTGGTTTGTTACGTTTTTGATTCGCCACATAAGCCAATTTATAAACATGCCGCTGCTGACAATAAGAACCGCCGCAAGCAGCAGCGCAATCGGCATGACAATCCGCAGCGTATTTGCACGCACCGCATTCATGGAATGCAGGCTTTTCGCGATAAATATCATGCCGGTGATTTTTCCGTTGCCGGAAAGAATCGGGAAGTAATAACTGTAAAACCTTTTTCCGGCGATAGATACTTTGCCCATGTAACCGTTGCCGTCGCGCAGAACGACCTGTTCTACGGCACTGTTGTTCAATTTTGAGCCGACGAGCGTTTCGTTGTTCTCGGAAACCAGCGAAGTCGACATCCGCACATCGTCTTTGAATATCGTGCATTCGACGTTGTAGTTGTTTGAAATGGATTTTACCATTGTACCGTCGGTCATGTCGTATCCCGCGACGATGCAGCCCACAACGCGCCCCGCAAAAAACACGGGATGCGCGGCAGCGATTGCATACTTGAAATTCGCAATTCCTTCTATTCCGCTGGAAGCGTTTCCGCGCAGCGCTTCCGCAACGGTACCGATGTATGACACATCAATTCCGCCGGTAACGCCTGCGCCGCCGCCGGTATACACCCGTCCCCGTGCATCGGTAATGAACAGAAAAGAGAGTCCGCCGAATTCTGCCGCGTTGCTGATAAAATTCTGCAGCTTCGCCGATGAAAGATTCGCGGCTTGCTTCAGCTCCTGCATTTCCGACAAAATAGCGGCATATCCGGCTAAGTGCACCGAACGCTCATTGATATTCAGTTCAACGCCGTCGGCAGTATGACTTAAATCGTCTATTACGGTTTTGATTAAGCCGGAGTTAAATATTTGCAGCGACAGAAAACCGACGCCCAGACAGCTTATAATTATCGCGCCGGCGATTATAAGCCGCAATTTTGTCGCGATTTGCATATCCCGTTTAGGATTCGGATCAAAACGGTCTAATTCTTTTATTGCCATTACCACGTCCTCGTTTGCCGACCGTTATTTTGCTTCACGGACGAGTTGAATAAAGCGTTCCATGTTGTTTTCTTTCGCATAAGCATCTTGGATCGGATATGCAAGTTTTTTGAATGCTTCTATATCAATGTCCTTGTTTTCGACTACAACCGCACCATCCGCGATAACTTTTGCTTTTGAAGAAGAAAGCTGCTCAAATGTCCGCTGGCGTTCAACCTGCGTTGCGTACTCGGAAGCCTGATTCAGCCAGTTTTTCTGATCCGGAGTCAGGCTGTCATAAAACGCGCCGTCAATCAGCATAAAGCGTGTCGTAAAGTCATGGTCTGTTTCGCACACGTAATGACCGTTCGGTGTTTTATGATGTTCTTTAAGCGAAAAGTTTGTGTAATCGTTTTCCGCGGAATCGACTTCGTTGTCCAAAAGCGCCTGATACAGCGCCCCCCAGCCTACCGATTTCGGAACGGCGCCGCACGCTTTCCAGAACTGCTGCTGCACCGGAGACGACGAAATGCGGATTGTCATGCCTTTCAAATCCGCCGGAGTACGAACCGGTTTTTTTCCGTAATAATCGCGGACGCCGGCAGACCAATAGCCGAGGATTCTGAACTTGTTGCCTGTTTTTTGATTGATAAGATCGGCTAATTCCGTTCCGAACGATCCGTCGAGGCAGGAACTCCAGTGCGCAAAGTTGTCAAACAAATATTCAAGCGAAAACACGTCTACTTCGGGAATCGTAATGAGGCTCGGAGAAACAACGACGATAGACGCCTGACCGTCCTGCATTTTCTGCATCAGTCCGTCTTCGTTTTCGTCAAGCGTTCCGTGAAACAGCGTCGCTTTGATTCTTCCGCCGGAAACTTGTTCTATTTTTTCCTTGAAAGCGATAATTCCGTATGCATAAGGATTGTCAAGCGACACCTGATTATGCGCGATATTCAAATTCAGTTCGACGGTGCCTGTTGTCGATGCCGACGATGCCACAGACGAGCGTTCGCCGGAAGCTGAACTGCGCATAACGACTGTTCCCGTATTGGATTTCGAACAAGCAGCAAATGCAAGCATAATAACAGCCGAAGCCGCCGCAAAACCGATAAAGCGTTTTAATTTCATAAAACATCCTTTGTAAAAAATATAGAATTGCCGGGCAGTAACTCCGCAGCAGTCTGATTATGTATTATACAGCTATTTTTGCGATTTGACAAATTTTTTACAATAAAAACAAAAAAGAATTTTCCGCAGCGGACAAACAAAAACGCCGCACAGCTGTACATATACAAAAATTACGCGGTATAATGATATGCTTTATTTTACGCAAAGCATGCATCTTAACAGTCTGCAAACAATTGGAGAAAATATGAAAATCGCATTCGACGCACACATGCATCTGCTGCCGCTGCATCACATTTGTTTTTCCGCGTATCTGTCTTTTTTGACCGGCAATTGGCTCGAAGTACCGAAAACCGTCATGGCGGCGCCGGATTATCTGGCAAAAGACATCATCAAGCACACGGACGTTATGCTCAATTTGCTGAATATCGCGGAACAAACGGTCTGCGGCGCGCTGTGCTCGCTTGAAGACGACCTGCGCGGAGAATTCGGTGCGCAGCCGATGCTCGGCGGCAGCGGATTTTCCGCGGGCGGCGCCGTATACGATTATCTGTTTATAACGCCGCTGATAATGGACTTTACGCTGCCGGACGCACACAGCTCCGCGTACTATTCCCGTATGCCGGAACATGACGTGATAAAGCAGGCAGCCGATATTCTTGCGGGCATTCGGGAATACAGAATAAAACGGCCGGAAAGCCGCATCATTGTGCGTCCGTTTCTCGGCATAAACACGCGGAACACAACGGCGCAGCAGCTCGAAAATTTACTGGAAACGCATTTTTACGGTTATTCGCCGCGCATAAGCGACGCGCTCAAAACCTGGAAAAAACTGCCCGGCCTGCACGCAAAAGGAAACAAACCCTATCCCAATGCGTTTGCCGGCATAAAAGTGTATCCGCCTTTGGACTTCGATCCATACCCCGACAATCCGCAGGAACGGGAAAAACTCGATATGTTGTACTCGTTCTGCCAAAAGAAAAAAATTCCGCTCATAACGCACTGCGATGATCAAGGATTCCGCGCCATTCCGCAGGAAGCCTCCGCAGTGTTTACAAGCCCCGAACGCTGGGAACTCGTGCTGCGCTCATATCCCGATTTGCGCATCGATATAGCGCACTTCGGAAAGCAGTACAGCCGCGGCTATAAATTCAGGGAAGAAACGCAGTGGCGCGACAAAATTTTGCAGCTGATGCTTTCGTATCCGCATGTGTATTCGGATTTGGCTTTTAACGGCGTCGATACGAATGTATGGGAACAAACCGAGCAGCTTGCCGCATCATTTTCGGAAAAAGACGCGCAGACAATCGGGGAACGGCTGCTGTTCGGAACCGACTGGCCGCTGAGCCTGATAAAGATACAATCCGCAGCGGCATATTGGCACGGATTTTCGGAATCGCCGGCTTCCGCCGCGTTCAAAGAACGGCTTGTAAGCGCCAATCCCTGCGCGTTCAACTTCGGGACAGAATAATGACGCGCGCATTTACGGTTCTTTTTCCGCGCGTGCGGCGCGCTTCATGCCGTCGAATCATCCGCACGGCCGCGTGTTTGTGTGTTGCCGCGTGTTTGTGCGTGTCCTGCACGAAAATTCCGGAGATAACGCTGGAAGAATTGGATGCCGCCGTGCCGCAGGGAACGCTGGAACTGCTCGCAAAAACGGTATCAAAGCCATGGCAGGGAGAAAGTTTTGTTCCGGGCACGCAAGGCGGCGTATGGCACACGTCCGTAACGTCGGATCCGAAAAGTTTTAATTTGCTTATTGCGGAACGGGACGGCGAAACCGCGGCAATCCTTCAGCATGTAACCGATTACTTGGTCGATTACGATTACGTAAAGCATGAATTCGTGCCGCAGGCTGCTTTTTTCGACATAAAAATCGACGAAAAACAAAAAACCATGTCCGTGTACTATACGCTGCGGGATAATTTGTACTGGAGCGTATGGAAAAACGGAAAAGCGGAACGCGTCATGCCGGTTACATCCGACGACGTGATTTTTTGGTACGACGAAATAGAAGGCGACGAACAGTTCCATTCTTCGGCATATAACGGACAATTCACCGTAATGGAAGACGGAACAACGGCGCGCATTACTATAGAAAAAATCGACGAAAAAACGTTTGCCTTTCATTTTCCGCGCATCGATTCAAATCCGCTTCTTTCCACAAACCGCACATTCGGGCCGCGTTATATATATGAACCGGCAAAACGGCGCGGCGGCGTGCAGGGCGTGCTGGAATTATTCAGCGTTGCTTCGGATCCGCGGGAAATTCCGTCTATGGGGCAATGGTTCCTGACGGAATACACGCCGGGGCAGCGGCTTGTGTTCGAACGCAACGACACATACTGGCGCACAGACAGCGCGGGCACGGTTATTCCGTATCCCGATAAAAAAATCGCGCAGATTGTCAGCGACAGAAATACGCAGTTTCTGCTGTTCAAGCAGGGAAAGCAGGAAACCTATTCTCCGATGCCCGAAAATATCGACGAACTCGCGGCGGGCGCAAATGCCGATACGTACACGATATTCAACGCGGCAGGTTCGCTCGGCGCCTCGATGTGGAGTTTCAATCAGAATCCGCGGAATTCGGAACAGCCGTACTACCGCTGGTTCACAATCAAAGAATTCCGGCAGGCGATGAGCTGTCTTTTGAATCGGGACAGAATCATAGCGCAGGCATTCCGCGGACTTGCGGAACCGAAGCTGACTTTTTTTGCAGAGGCGAATCCGTTCTATAATGAAGACATTACTCTGCGCTATACGTTTAATCCGGAAAAAGCGCGCGAACTGCTGGCAGCTGCCGGCATGAAAAAAAACGAAGACGGCATGCTTGTTGACGGCAGCGGCATTCCCGTAGCGTTTGATTTGAGCATTCCGTCGGAAAATTCCGCAATGACCGACATTGCTTCTATCATTGCCGACGAATGCAAAAAAGAAGGCATACAAATCCGCATAAAAAACGTGGATTTTCAAAAACTCGTGGAACAGCTCACCGCAACGTATGACTGGCAGTCCGTGATGATCGGGCTGGGCTCGAACTACTGGCCGACACAGGGTTCCAACGTGTGGCCTTCGAACGGCAATCTGCATTTGTGGCATCCGCTGCAAAAAACGCCTGCCACGGACTGGGAAGCACGCATCGACTTTTTGTACAACGAAGGTTCTTCCGCCGCCGACACAGATAGCGCATGGGAAATTTGGAACGAATATCAGCGCATACTGCTGGAACAATGTCCCGTTATTTATTTGGTGCGGCCGCGCAGTTTTTTCGCGATTCAAAATACCTGGGATTTGACAAACATATACTTTGACAACATCGGCGGAGAACAAACAACGTTCGCGTATCTGCGACGGGGAGACACAGGCTTATGACACATATAGCGCATTTACGGAATGCGTGTTCCGCACCGTTCCGCTTATTCGGACTGTTCAGGGAAAAACTGCCGCTGCTTTCGTTTATCGTAACGCGAATCATCACAATGCTCGGCATTTTGTTCGTGCTCGGTTTGGCGGTTTTCGGGCTAATGGAACTTTCTCCGGGCGACATCGTGGATCAGATGATGACACAGCAGCTTTTGGCAGCGAACACAAAGCAGACGCAGACAAACAACGCGTTTTCCGCGGAACAGTACGAACAAACCCGCGCGGAACTGGGATTGGACAAACCGTTTTATATTCAGTACTTCAGATGGCTGCACAGAGTTATTGCACACGGGGATCTCGGCGTAAGCCTTATTTCCAAAGCGCCGGTTTCGTTTCTTATCGGGAGCAGCATGGCAAATTCGATTTTGCTGAATCTTATATCGCTTGTGTTCATCACGATGTTTTCATTTATACTCGGCATTTGGTTTTCTTCAAAAGCCGGAACCGCCGCGGATCTTGCGGCAGCGTTTTTCGCGCTTTTTTTTCACGCTTTTCCGGGAATGCTGCTGCTGATTCTTTTGCAGCTGTTCGCGTCTGTTTCGGGACTTTTTCCGGTAACAGGATACCCCGATTTTCCGTTCCATGCGGCGCCGGGCAAATTCGTGTTCAGCTACGCGCATCACGTTTTTCTTCCGCTGCTGGCGTCGTTTCTCGGCAGCGCGGGCGGCACAATGCGCATGATTCGCGCAACGATGCTCGATCAGCTCGGTCAGCCGTACATAACAAGCCTGCGAAGCCGCGGCATCGGCGAACGCCGCATATATCTGAATCACGCGTTCCGCAACACGCTCAATCCGTATATCACCGGCAGCGCGAATCTGCTTGCGAGTTTGTTTTCCGGCTCGCTGGTGCTCGAAATAATTTTCGCGTATCCGGGAATCGGGCGGCTCATGTACGAAGCGGTTATGCAGGAAGACGTCAATCTTGTGCTGGCAAATTTAATGTTCATATCGTTTCTCGTGCTGGTCGGCATGGTTATTTCGGATATTCTGCTTGCCCTAACCGATCCGCGCATTAAATACGGAAAAGAACGGGGGCAGACGGCATGAAACGTTTTTTTCTGTATCTGAAAACACGGCCGCTCGCGCTGTTTTCCGTCTGCATTCTCGCAGTGCTGTACATTGTCATGCTGTTCGCGGAATTCATCGCGCCTTACGCGCCGACAACGACATTCGAAACAATGACGTATCATCCGCCGACGGTGCGGATAGCGCGCGGCGGAGAAAGCGGAACGTTCGGACTGAAAATGCAGGAAGCGCGCGTCATCAATTCCGTTACCTGGAAATATGCACGCATAAAAGGATTGTACCGCGACATCCGTTTTTTTGCCCGCGGCGAACGCTACTTGTTATGGGGCATCATTCCCTGCGACAGGCATTTATTCTGCACGCTGCCTGACGAAAACGGGCGCACGTATCCGGTTTTTCTGCTCGGCGCGGATCATCTCGGAAGAGATATGTTTTCGAGAGTCGTGTACGGAAGCAGAATATCGCTGACAATCGGTTTTATCGCCACGATTATATCGCTGCTGCTCGCGGTTCTTTTCGGCGGATTTGCCGGATATTACGGCGGCCGCGCGGACTGGTTTATTATGCGCTTGTCGGAATTTTTCATGCTGATTCCCGGATTGTATCTCATTTTGTTTCTGCGCAGCCTGCTTTCAAACTCGATGGATTCGGGGCAGTCGTACATGGTCATCACGCTGATACTGTCGCTTGTCGGATGGCCCGGTTCCGCCCGCACCATCCGCGGACTGACGCACGCGATAAAGCGGGAAGAATTCGTGCTGAACGCGCAGCTCGAAGGCATTCCCGCGGCGGCAATTATTTTCAAATATATTCTGCCGCAAACGGCAAGCCTGCTGATTGTTTCGACGGCGCTTTCTATTCCCGGCTTTATCATGAGCGAAACGACGCTGTCGTATTTGGGACTCGGAATCGCAGATCCCGCGGTCAGCTGGGGTTCGCTTATCAGGCGCGACATATCGACGCTGGCAAATCTGCGCAATTATCCCTGGCTGCTGAATCCGGTCTGGCTGCTTTTAACCGTTACGCTGGCGTTTAATTTTACTGCGGACGCACTGCGCGATTTTTTCGATCCGTATCACAGCGGAACGTGCGGCATTTCCGCAGCACGCATACTGCATCGCTTGGTGCGGCGGCTTTGCGGCACGAAACGCCGTGCGGAAAAACACGGCGGCAGCGGTTCATCAGACTGCGCCGAAAACACCGCGGAAGACAGCGCCGGCAAATCCGCGCAAAGCGAAAGCGGAACGCGCGGCAGCGGCACGATTCTTTCGGTACGAAACCTGCATGTATCATTCCCGATGCTCCGCGGTACGGAACGCATCGTCATTCAAGCCGTGCGCGGCGTTTCGTTTGACATGCGCCGCGGAGAAATACTCGGCATTGTCGGCGAATCGGGTTCGGGAAAAAGCGCGGCAACGTCGGCAATTTTGGGTTTGCTGCCGCCGCATGCGCGCGTGTGCGGCACTATTGCATACACCGATACCGGCGGAAGCACGGCGGATCTTGTCAGCCTGCAAAACGACGCGCGGCGCCGCAAAAAATCATCAAGTCCCGCGCTGCGCGCGGTTCGGGGACGCAGAATCGGCATGATTTTTCAGGAACAAGGACGTTCGTTCGATCCGCTGCAAAGCATCGGCAGTATGTTTTTCGAAACATTCCGCAACTCGGATCCCGCAATCACCAAACGCGAAGCGGCGGAAAAAGCGGCGGCACTGCTCGAAGAAACCGGCATTCCCCGTGCACGCGAACGGCTTTCCGGCTATCCGCATCAGTTTTCCGGCGGACAGCTGCAGCGCATCGGCATCGCGCTGGCATTGGCGCAGAACTGCGAGCTTTTGATAGCCGACGAACCGACAACCGCGCTGGACGTTACGATTCAGCTGCAAATTGTCAATTTGCTGAAAAAGCTGCGGGAAACGCGGAATCTTTCGATAATTTTTATCAGCCATAACATCGATCTTGTAACGGAAATATCGGACAGAATCATGGTCATGTACGGCGGACTTATCATGGAAATCGGCAGCGCACAAAAAATTCGGCAGCCGCTGAATCCGTACACGCAGGCGCTGTTCGCCGCCGCGCCGGCATTCGGAAGCCATTACAGCAAAACGCCGCTTGCTTCCATTCCGGGAAAAGTTCCCGATCCCGCACAGCCGCCGCAGGGCTGTCCGTTTTCTCCGCGCTGCCCGCATGCCGAAAAAGACTGCGCGCAGGAACTGCCGATTTTGGCGGAAACAAAAACGGAAGAATTATCGTATCCGCAGGACTGCCGCCGATTCCGCCTCTGCCCGATGCTGCGGAACGAAAGCGGCGCATCATAAATCGAACGCCGCGGCAGAAAATCGGCGCATGCGGCAGCCGGCACGCAAAACGGAGGAACACTTGTGAATTTTTCAGATGCGAACAATAATACGGCGAATACCGGTACGGCGCTGGAAATCATATCGCTGAAAAAGCGCTTTAATCTCGAAGCAGGATTTTTCGCAAAATACGGCAAATTCGTGTACGCGGTCAACGATGTTTCGTTCCGCATAGCCGGCGGCGAAACATACGGACTTGCAGGCGAATCCGGCTGCGGCAAAACGACACTCGCCCGCCTCATTATCCGCATGTACGAAGCGGATTCCGGTTCCATACTGTACACGCCGCAAAACGAACGCGAAGCCGCGCAGACACATCAATCACCGCTCGACGTGCGCACGCTTTCCGGCGCGGCGCTGAAAAAATATCGGGAGCGCGTCAAGTATATATTTCAGGATCCGGCGCGCAGCTTGAATCCGCGCATGACCATATACGACATACTGACGGCGGGCATTGCCCATTCGCAGCACAAAACGGACGCGCGGCAGCTTCGTGCCATGGCGGAAGCGATACTTGAAGAAATCGGACTGAGTGCACGTGATGCGAATCGGCACCCGTCGGATTTTTCCGGCGGACAACGACAGCGCATATCCATTGCCCGCGCGCTGCTGATGCATCCGCAGACGCTTATCTGCGACGAAATCGTTTCCGCACTCGATGTATCCGTGCAGGGACAAATTCTGAATCTGCTTCAGGAAATCAGAAGCAAATACCGCCTTTCGATGCTGTTCATCGCGCACGATTTGAAAACAACGTGCTATTTCTGCGATCGAATTGGGGTAATGTATAAAGGAATGCTCGTTGAAGAAGCGCCGGCGGCGGATTTTTACAAAACCGCGCAGCACCCGTACACCAAAACGCTGTTTGCCGGCGCAGGTTTTGCCGCCGAACCCGATACAGCGCAGAGTTCCGCAGAAACTCATGCGCAGACGCCGCAGACATCTTCCGATATGCGCGGCTGTCCGTTTGCGCACCGCTGCCGATTTGCGGAAAAAACCTGCTTTGATGTGCTGCCCGAACTAACCTGCAAAAGCGGCAGCGGCGGCACGCAGCACAAAGTACGCTGCCATAAAGTATAACGCAGCCGAACAGCAGCAGCGGCGCATTCGGTACATGTGAAAGCTCTTCCTCCTGCCGGAAAAGATGCGGTGTCAAGGAAGAAGAAATCCCCGTTTCACAGGCAGAATGCGTCTTCTCCCTTGATAAAAAATTGCAGCGCGCTTTTGTAAGCACGCCGCAATTTCGATTTTATTTTTTATGCTTGGCGAAAGTACGGATTCCTTCGATAATCAAAACGATTGCAAGAACTGCCATTGCCGACGCGAAAATCAGCTGGAACCAATTGCCCCAATGGAACGCGCCTTGTGCGCCCGCCGTCATTGCCGTGATTTTGCTGCGCACGGTGAGCACAAGCTGCGTGATTGTCGCGCAAAGCATGAACACAGTCGGAATCGCGAACATCTTGTTGTTCTTGCCGACATTCATCAGCCATGCCGCCACCGCCATCAGTGCGATTCCCGCGAGCAGCTGGTTTGCCGCGCCGAACAATCCCCAAATCTGGCTCAGGCTCAAGCCGCCGAAAATGCATCCGATCAAAACCATGACGACTGTTCCGGTGAACGGGAATGCCAAAACCTTGCGGACGGGATTTTTCGCTTCGCGCCAATTTTTTTCGTCTTCTTTCAGAAAAAGTTCGGTGAACATAAAGCGGCTCAAGCGAGTGCCCGTGTCGAGCGACGTGAGCGCGAACACGGAAACCGAAAGCGTGAGCAGCGCGTAAATCGCATTCGTGTTGTCCGAAAATCCGAACATTTTCGAAATGCCGCGCGCAAACGCCACCGGAGGCGCGCCGACAAATCCGCCGTCCTTGATGAATTCATTTGAAACGACGCCGAGCGCAATCAGCGAAATGACGCCGAGCAGCGATTCGATGAGCATCGAACCGAAGCCTATCGCCTTGGCATTTTTTTCGCTGTCCAATTGTTTTGACGTTGTTCCCGAAGCGATGAGCGAATGAAATCCCGAACACGCGCCGCACGCCACCGTGATAAAAAGCGCGGGAAACAGCGTTCCGATTTTCGTTGTCCATCCGGTGAACGCGGGCAAAGCAAAACGCGCGCTTCCCGTAATTGCGGAAAGAACAATTCCGATCAAAGCCAAAAGCATCATCGCATACAAAAGAAACGAAGAAAGATAATCACGCGGCTGAAGCAGAATCCAAACCGGCACAAGAGATGCAACCGTGATGTAAACGCCGATCAAAACAATCCATGCCGTGCGTCCGAGCGCAAGCCCGAAATTCATTCCGATTACGACCGAAAGCACGATGCCGCAAATTCCGATGATTGTTGCCGGAAGCGTTTTCATGCCGAATCGGTTCGTGAGAATTCCGTAGATAATTGCCAGCACGATAAACAAAACCGAAACCATCGCCGTGGTTTGGTTGCCGTTCGGATGCGAAACGATTCCGAATTGATGCGCATCCGCCGCCGTGAAAAAAGTTGCGGCGACGACGTTCACGAAACTGGCGATGACCAAAATCAAAACCAAAAGCGTAAAAATAATGAACAATTTTTTGGAACGACTTCCCATCGAATCCTTGATGATTTCGCCGACCGATTTTCCGCCGTGCCGAATCGAAGCGAACAGCGATCCGAAATCCTGCAAGCCGCCGAAAAAGATTCCGCCGAGCAGACACCAAAGAAAAACCGGCACCCAGCCGAACACCGCCGCCTGAATCGGACCGTTGATAGGTCCCGCACCCGCGATCGAAGAAAAATGGTGTCCCATTAAAACAGCGGGCTTCGCCGCCACGTAGTCCACGCCGTCGCGCAGTTCCTCGGCGGGCGTTTTTTTCGAGGGATCGATTCCCCATTGCTTTGCAAGCCATGAACCGTAAAAAACGTAGCCGCAAAACAACACGGCAACCGCCGCAATGACAATCAATAAAGCTGTCATTTTTTCCTCCTCCGAATTTTCAACATCGCAGAAAACTTCGGTTTTCGAGAATGTTGAAAACCGTGATTTTACAGCGAAGCGAAAAATCACATTAAATAACGAGTTTTCGAAAGAAAACTCGAAGTTAAAAAATGCGGCACTGCTTCTGACGCATTTTTTAATGTCCGTAAAAAGTTTTGCAGATTGCTTTTTTTGCAATCGAATTTTTTTTTGCGAATTGCGGCAGCAACGCTGCTTTTCGAATTCGCAGATTAAAAACTTTTTCATTGTGTCATCGCCGACCCGCAATCCGTCATCGCGAGTGAAACGAAGCGACCCATTGCAAAACTCGCAAGGCCGCCGCAGACAGACGACTCATTCAAACAAAATCTTTTGCAAATTCTTTTTCAGGTTTTCTCCGCGCGAATTCGAAAAAATCTTCCGCAAAGAAAAATCGCAGAACGCAGCATTGAACGCGCTCCAGCCGTAAATTCCGAATTTGTACGATTTATACCGATGCAGTTTTTTCACGAATTTTTTCGCGGCGGAATCGGATTCGTCTGCAAGAATCACAAGCGAAACGTCGGAATTTTTGTGTCCGAAATACGGCTTTACAAAACGCAGTCCGCGATCCCAAGCCGCATCCGCCAGTGCCGCAAGATTTTCCGCATCGAGAAATTTTTCCTGCGCAAAAAAAACATATTCGTTCGTGTCGATGTCCGCGACTTTTGCCGCCTTTGTCAAAAAAAACTGTTCGCCGTGCGCATGGAATTCCGCAAGCGCGCAAAACGGCGCAAAAGGCGCGTCGGCAGCGCAGGTTTTCACCGTATAAAATTTTTCGAAAGCACGCAAAACGTTTTGCAGCGCACTGCCGCCTTCTGCTGCTGCCCGGATCTGCGAAATGTCTTTTGCATTGTCAATCAGCGTATTCTGCAAATCTGCCATAACATTCCCGCTTTTGAAAAGCATTTTGAGAACGGGAAATTATAGCAGTTTTTTGCATATTTCTTCAATAACAGAAACTTCGCCGCCGCGAGAATTGCACATTTCTGCGCGAGTTTTGACTGCAAAAATCGTAAGCACGGCGCAATCCTTGCAATTCATTGCAAGCGAAGCAATCCGGCGCAGGCGCCGCGGCGGCGGACGCTTCCTTTCTTTCGCAAAATGTGCTATAGTTCCTCAATGAAAAAAATCAGCGTGATTGTAAAAGACAAAAATACTTTGGTGCTGAACGAAAATGCGGCGCAGGGCGACTACATCGACCTCACTTCGCTTTCGAGCATCGACACGAGCGGGATTGAAGAAACCATTTCGCGCGGCGCGGACAAGATTTACGCGGAAAAGCTGGAGCAGGCGAAAAATCAATTTGAGCTGAAAAAGCAGAACGAAATTGCGGAACTCAAAAATCAGATCGGAAAAACAAAAGCCGAAGCCGACGCGCTTGCCGCCGAAAAACGCCACGAAATGGAAAACGATTTCAACGCGAAGATTTCCGAGCTCAAAAATCAGATTGCGAATTTTGAAAACGAAAAAAAAATCGCAGTGAATGAAGCCGTGGCAAAAAAGAACGAGGAACTCGCCGCGTCCGACAAAAAATTTTCGGAAGAAAATGCAAAGCTGCAGATTGAAACCGAACGCCTCCGCGCTCAAATCGAAAACGAAAAAAATCAGGCGCAAATTCACGAAAAAGACCTCAAGGCGAATTTTGAAAATCAGCTCAAAGCAAAAGACGAACAGATTGACTACTACAAAGATTTGAAAGCGCGAATGTCAACCAAAATGATCGGCGAAACTTTGGAAACGCATTGCCGCACTTCGTTCGAACAATTCGCGCGGCCGCTTATGCCCGACGCCTATTTCGAAAAGGACAACGACGCGCGTTCGGGTTCCAAAGGCGATTTCATTTTCCGCGACTTTGCCGACGGGCTTGAATATGTTTCGATTATGTTTGAAATGAAAAACGAGGCGGACACAACTTCTACCAAGCACAAGAACGAAGATTTTTTCAAGGAACTCGACAAGGACAGAAAAGAAAAAAAATGCGAGTTCGCCGTTTTGGTTTCGCTGCTCGAAAGCGAAAGCGAATTGTACAACGGCGGCATTGTAGACGTTTCGCATAAGTTTGAAAAAATGTACGTCATCCGTCCGCAGTTTTTCATTCCGATGATAACGCTTTTGCGGAACGCTTCGCGCAAGTCGCTCGAATACAAGCGGCAGCTTTCCGCGGCGCAGAATCAGACAATCGACATCACGAATTTCGAAGAAGCATTGAATTCATTCAAAAATGATTTCGGGCGCAACTATCGGCTGGCGAGTGAAAAATTCCAGACGGCGATTTCCGAAATAGATAAATCGATCGACCACTTGCAGAAAATCAAGGACGCGCTGATTGGAAGCGAAAACAATTTGCGAATCGCCAACAACAAAGCCGACGACCTTTCGATAAAAAAACTCACGCGCGACAATCCCACGATGCGAAGCATGTTCGAGGAAGCGGGCGGGAAATAGCACACGCGCGCGGACAAAGCAATCCGCGTTTTTTCTCCGCAAACGACGGTGCGGCACTGCGGGAACCTCCCCTGCACTGCCGGAAACGCCGCGTCATGCCGATACGATACGTCAGACGCCGTCTGCTTCCAAAGCGATAATGCGTCCGGTGCTTACTTCGACAAGTCCGGAATCGGACAATTTTATTTCGGGAATTACCGTCAGTGCGACAAAAGAAAGCATCATAAACGGATTGAAATCTATGCCGCCGCACAGCAGTTCCGCCGCCGCCATGCACGACTGCAGCTGAGCGCTTACGGTATGCGTGTCTTCCGTACTGAGCAGCCCCGCGACAGGCAGCGGAACTTCTCCCGTAACAGCGCCGTTGTCCGCGACGCAATAGCCGCCGCGCATCTCTTTCAAATGATTGACGGCAATTTCCATGTCGCGCTCATTCATGCCGACGCAAATTACGTTGTGGGAATCATGGGCAACGGTTGTTGCGATTGCGCCGCGCTTCATTCTGAAGCCTGTTACGACGCACTTGCCGATATTGCCGGTTGCGGCATGGCGTTCCAGCACGCACAGCAAAGCTTGATCGTTTTCCGCGGACGGACGGAAAAATCCGTTTTCGACGTCAGCGGTTCCGATAATATCTTGAGTAAGCACATTGCCCGCGGAAACTTTCATTATATGAATGCGGCTGCTTTTCAGCGGAAGCTTCAGTTCGACACGCGAGAACGGCTTGAAATTAACGGAATTGCCGGCGGCTGCCGGTTTGCGGCAAGCTTTCGGTTCGCAGATTTTGCCGTTCAGCGCGGCAAGCTTTCCGTGCTGATATACGCGCTCCGGCTGCAATGTTTCAAGGCTGGCGCACAGGAAAAAATCCGCGTGATACCCCGGCGCAACGGCGCCTTTTTCCGTAAAGCCGTAGCAGACTGCCGGATTCAGCGACGCCATGCAGACAGCGGTAAGCGGATCGAGTCCTTTTTTTATTGCCATGCGCACAATTTCCGTTACGCATAATCCGTTTTCGAGATCATGCGTGTCGTAATCGTCCGTGCAGAACGCCATATAGCGGAACGTTTTTTCGTTTACGGCAGGCAGAAGCGCATTCAGATTTTTCGCGACGGAACCTTCCCTGATAAAAACGTACATTCCGCGCCGCATGCGCGCCATTGCCTGCTCCGCGGAAACGCATTCGTGGTCGTTTTTGATTCCCAGCGCGGTATATAAATCGATTCCGCGGCCGTCGAGAATCGCACCGTGCCCGTCGGCAACGGGACTGCTGCAGTACGCGTCATACAATTTCATGAGCATATCATCGTTTGTGAGCACGGAAAAATAATCCATTACTTCCGCAAGCGTGCGCACCTGTCTGCGCGAATAATACGGACGCAGATCCGCGGCGCGCAGCACGGCGCCCGAATGCTCGTTTTCCGCGGCGGGAACACAGCTCGGCAGATTGTATATTACGTCGAGGTCAAGCCCTTCCGAACCGGCAAGCATAAAATCAAGACCGCGTGTTCCGAGCACATTGGCTATTTCGTGCGGATCGGCAATTATCATGGAAACGCCTCTCGGAAGCAGCGCGTCGTTCAATTTATCCGCGGTTACTTTCAGGCTTTCGATATGCGTGTGCGCGTCGATAAGTCCCGGCACCATATATGCACCGCGGGCATCGTACACGTCCTGCGCCTCGGCATCGAAAAAACCGCACACATATCCGGCGGCGACCACAACGTCTGCGGAAAAAACTTCCCGCGTGAACACATTTACGACCCGCGCGTTTTTTATCAGCAGATCCGCTTTTTCGCGCCCCGCGATGACATCTCTGATTTTTTTGAATTCTTCAAAAGAACGCATTGAATCCTCCGAATCCGCCCGAATGCTCAGCGATTTTTCAGCGGACAAAAACAGTGTACTTTACCGCCTGCGTTTTTGCAAGTTTTCGGCAGGGGAATGCATGGGATATCCGCGTATCGCGGCATTTGACACATTTTTCGAAGTGTGAACCGATGCGCGCCGCACATAATTGCCGAAGAAAGAAAAATACGGCTGCGCGGACCGGCGCAAAAAAAAGGCGGAACACCGCGATGTGCTCCGCCTTGATAAAAGCAGCAATTGCCTGGAAACTAATTGCTGCTCAAAACAACTTTTGTAATAACAACTCCGCTGCCCGTGAAATTGTTCTCGCCTTTTGCAAGCTGAATAGTTTTTTCTGCGACATCTTTCGTATCTACAGAATCGAAATTATAAATCACAGTCTCGCCGAGTTTTAAGGCATTAACTTTCCCTGAAGATTTAGACGAACTTGCAGATCCGACACTGATTGTCGCAGTACAGGCGGCATCTGCGTTAATTACAAACAAATCCGAATCTTTAGTTCCCGTAGAAAACTGCAATTTACCGTTCCATTCGCACTTTATTACCGTACCGATAAGCATTGTTGCGCCGGATCCGGTCTTGTTTGTCTTAAGTTCAAATGCCTCTGAAGGAATTTCTCCACCCTGAGTCGCACTAACGCCGTCTACGGCTTTGCCAGATCTCGCATTCCCTGTAAAATCCCAAGCTGCATCGATAGTAATAGTTTCGTTTCCGCCTCCGGAGCTTCCTCCGCTTGATCCTCCGCCGGCTGTTGTTGAACCTGTATTTCCGCTGTCCTGCCCGGCTCCTGTGTTGTCGCCGTCGTCCCCGTCCGAGCACGAGAAGAACAGTCCTCCGAAAATAAGCGCCGCGGCTGCCAAAAGCGCGGCAATGCGTGTTGTTTTTTTCACATTTTCCTCCTAAAAAAAACGAACGTTTAAATCACGAAAACGGCACGCGCGTGGTTTGATTTTTGCGCCTGCCGATTTTTCTTCCGAAACGCACAAAAAAGCACGGTTTTCTTTGCTTTTCAGTGCAGTTTCAAGTCTTTTATCATGATTTTATGCTTTTTCAAGTATAGCACAGGTTCCCGAAAAAAACGTTCCTTTTTTTCGAAAATCTGTGAAATTTTATCGTGTGAGGGCAAGCATCTGAAATCCGCAGCCCTGTCATCGTGCGGATAGCCCATAGAGAGGTTTGCCGATAGGCTAGCGGAGAGGTGCGCAGGCAGCCTGCTGAGGGAATAGATTGCTTCGCCGTCAAGCCGGCTCGCAATGACAAATGGTGCGAACAATGAGCCGTCGCCTTCGGCGGATTTACAAGTTTTTCGCTTCGCTGCAAAACTCGCTTGCGGTTCGCGGAATGAGGAATAAGTGCGCGGCACGCGGCGGCAGCCGTTATGCATTTCAGAACCCGCCTTTTTTTACTTGAAAGCGGCTGAATTCCAGGCTGAAAGACGCGCGCCCCTGCGTTGCGGAACGGAGATTCGTCGAAAAACCGAACATCTGCGCCATGGGCGCCTGCGCGTGGATAACTTCCGCCGATGATTTCGATTCAAGACTTTGTATAATGCCGCCGCGCTGCGTAACCTGGCTCATGGCATCTCCGACAAATTCTTTGGGAACAAAAATATCCACATTCATTATCGGTTCGAGCAGCTGCGGAGAAGCGGCTTTGCAGGCTTCGTCGAACGCGGCAGCCGCGCAGGCTTCAAAAGCAAACGGCGTAGAAGTAAGTTCGTTGTATTCAACGGCGGCAACCGTTACGGAAATATCGGAACACGGATAGCCGTACCGAATGCCCGATGCAAAAGAACCGTCGATTCCGCTTTTTACCACCTCCAGTATCTCTTCGGGCACCGTGCCTTTTTTGACGGCGCATATATATTCGTTGCCGCCGCCGGCATTCGGCGCAACGGTCAGAGAAATCCCCGCGGTTTGTTCTTTTCCGCCGATCACGCGGCTGAAATGTTCCGTATGAGAAACTTCCGCGGCAACGGATTCGCGGTAGGTAACCTGCGGCGCGCCGACGCGGGCGGAAACTTTGAAATCATCTTTCATTCGGGAAACAAGAACATCGAGATGCAGTTCTCCCATGCCCGATATAATAAGCTGCCCTGTTTCGGAATCGTCGCGCGAAGTAAACGTGGGATCTTCTCTGGAAAGAATTTCCAGCGTTTCTTTTAATTTATCGCGGTCGGAAATAGTGTCCGGCTCGATAGCGACGGAAATAACCGGTTCCGGGAAGCGCAGGTTTTCCAGCAGCACGGGCATTCCCTCGCTGCCGACGGTATCGCCCGTCTGCGCTATCTTCAAGCCGATAAACACGGCAATATCCCCTGCTTCGACGCTGTCCGCCGGTTCGGTTTTGTTCGCATGCATCCGCAGAATGCGGTTTACGCGTTCGCGCTTCCGTTTTCCGACATTATAAATTTGGTCGCCGGCTTTTATTCTGCCGGAATACATGCGCACATAGCATAACGCGCCGGCTTCGCGGTCATACTGAATTTTGAAAATAAGACCGCACGGAAAAGCGGACGGATCGCACGGCACATCCGCGGGCGTTTCTTTTTTTACATGAATGCCTTTTGCCGGCGGAATCTCATTCGGCGCGGGAAGATAATCCACAATCGCGTCGATAAGCGGCTGAACCGCACAGTTCTTTCTTGCCGAGCCGCACAAAAACGGAACAAAATCCCGCGCAATTGTTCCGCGCCGTATTTCCGCACGGATTTTTTCGTCGGGAACAGCGTCGCCGTTCAAATACAATTCCGCTATTTCATCGCTGCGGGATGCAATCTCGTCCAGCAGTTTTTCGCGCCATTCTTCCGCGGAAGCAAGACGCTGCGGCGCAATATCGCTTTCGATAATCGTTTCGCCCTCATCGGACGGATCGAAGCGGAATTCTTTCATCCGCAGCAAATCGATTACGCCTTCGAAACTGCTTTCCGCACCGATCGGAATCTGAAGCGCAAGCGGCGTTACCTTGAATTTTTCCCGCACGTCGTTCATTACCGAAAAAAAATCGGCGCCGATGCGGTCCATTTTATTGACAAAACAGAGGCGCGGCACGTGATATTCATCGGCCTGGCGCCATACGGTTTCCGTCTGCGGCTGCACGCCGCCGACTGCGCAGAGAACCGCAACCGCGCCGTCCAGCACGCGCAGCGAACGTTCCACTTCCGCGGTAAAATCGACATGCCCCGGCGTGTCGATAATATTTATTTGATGCGAACGCCAATATGTCGTAGTGGCGGCGCTTTGAATGGTAATGCCGCGTTCCTGTTCCTGCTGCATCCAGTCCATTGTCGCCGCGCCGTCATCGATTTCGCCGATGCGGTGAATCTTGCCGGTATAATACAAAATGCGTTCCGTTGTAGTCGTTTTTCCGGCATCGATATGCGCCATTATGCCGATATTTCTCATTTCGCGTAAATTCATATAATCCTTCCGCTGTTCCGCCCGAATCGCTGCAAAGAACACCGCGCTGCGCCGTGCGGACAAACACACAGGTGCAAAGTATAACAGAAAGCCGCGCTGTTCGGCAACGGAACAAGCGCTTTGCAGACGGTTTTTCCGCAGGCTTTTCCGCCGCGCCGTTTTCGGGCAGGCAGAGCGGAACACGGCGCAATATGGCGAGCGCAAATCGCGCCGAACGGTTGAGAGAAATGCGGCAAACTGCTATAGTGATGCATCATGGAAAACAAACCTTTGAGCGCAAGCGCGCTGTTTACCGATTTTTACGAATTGACCATGGCGCAGGGCTATTGGAAAAAAAACATGAACACCCCCGCGGTTTTCGATATGTTTTTCCGGCGGCATCCGTTTTCCGGCGGCTTTTCCGTCTTTGCGGGCTTGGAAACGCTGCTTGAATCGCTTGTCAATTTTAAATTCAGCGCGGAAGATATTGACTATCTTAAAAGCCTTTCGTTTTTCGAAGCGGATTTCCTCGAATATCTGAAAGATTTCCGCTTCAGCGGCGATTTATACGCAATGGACGAAGGTTCGATTATTTTTCCCAATGAACCCGTCATCAGAGTTCACGCAAGTTTGATTGAATCGCAAATCATAGAAGGACTTGTTCTGAACCATATCAATTTTCAGAGCCTGATTGCTACAAAAACCGCGCGCGTGTGGCTTGCGTCGAAAAAAGGTTCCATCATGGAATTCGGACTGCGGCGCGCGCAGGGACCGGACGGCGCACTGAGCGCAACGCGGGCGTCGTATATCGGCGGCGCGGCGGGAACCAGCAATACGCTGGCGGGACAGCAATTCGGCATTCCCGTTATGGGAACAATGGCGCATTCCTGGATTATGTCGTTTCCGACGGAGCTGGAAGCTTTCGAGGCATACGCGGATATGTATCCGGATAAATCCGTATTTCTTATCGATACCTACGACACGTTGAATTCCGGCATAAAAAATGCCATAAAAATCGGCGGGAAGCTTACGGAAAAAGGATACAATTTCGGCGTCCGTCTTGATTCCGGCGATATTCAGTACTTATCCACGCAGGTCAGGGAACGTCTTGATAAAGCGGGTTTTCCCGATGCGACTATTTCCGTTTCAAACGAACTGACGGAAGAAATTATCGAAACGCTGGTTCAGCAGGGCGCGCCGATAAACAGCTGGGGAGTCGGAACGCACATGGTAACGGGCGGAACGGAAGCATCTTTTACCGGCGTTTACAAACTTGCCGCGCGGCATAATCCCGAAGGCGGCGGCCTTATTCCGACCATGAAATTTTCCGACAATCCGGAAAAAACCACGAATCCGGGAATCAAAAATGTCTGGCGGCTGTATGATGAAAACGGAATGGCAAAGGCGGATATTATCGCGCTCGAAGACGAAATAATAGAAAAAAACAAGGAATTCCGGTATTACCACCCGCAAATCGATTACCGCCAGTTCACCTGCAGTGCCGCGTCTGCCGAAAGCCTGCTGAAAAAACGGCTCGAAAACGGCAGCCGGATAGACCGAATTCTTTCTCCGGCGGAAGCGCTCCGCGATGCGCGCAGCACGATGCAGAAGCAGCTTGCGTCTTTTGATGCGACATACAAACGCATACTGAATCCGCATATATATAAAGTGTCGGTTACGGAAAAACTGAAAGATTTGAAGCTTGCGTTCATACAGGAAAGAATAAAATAAATGCGCGCACTTCGCCTGCCGTCTTCCGTCCGGCGGCGAATCGGCACAGCTGCGGTTTACGGCAAATATTCCGGCTTGACATTCCGCAGCGCCTCGAACAGCCGGCGCTTTTCGGCGGCGCTGCCGTTTGTGAGCGCCCGCAGCCTGTTCCGCGCGGTTTTTCTTCCGGAATTGTCTTGATACGCGCAGGTGCATACCGCGGCGGCATAACCGGCTTTTTTCCCGTGCTCGGCAATCGTGTCGACATCCGCAAAACACAGCGGTCTGATAATCGTAACGGGATACCGGCGGTACGCAAGGCGCGGAATCATTGTGGAAAGTTCGCCCTTATTCAAAGCGTTCATTAAAAGCGTTTCAAGAATGTCATCGAGATGATGTCCGAGCGCGATTTTATTAAAACCGTGTTCGATCGCGTATGTATTCAGTTCGGAACGGCGCTGCGTAGAACACCACCAGCAGTTCATTTTCCGTCCCGGCTTGAGTCTTCCGATTACATCTGCGTGCACAATTTCCAGCGGAATTTTCCAGCGCTCAAACAACTGCCGCAGCGAGTCGGGCATGGAAGACGAAAATCCCGCATCGACATGCAGCGCGGCAGCCGAAAAATGTTCCCCGCTTCGGCGAAGCCGCGCGGCAAAATATTCAGCCAAAGCCGTCGAATCTTTTCCGCCGGACGCACCGATTAAAATGCGGTCGCCGTTTTCTATCATGTTATATTCGAAAACGGCTTTGTCAATGATGCTGAAGAGTTTCGGCTGCCCCATACAGGCTTGCCTATTCCGCCGGATACGAAGTCAAAAACGAATCATCCGCAAAGCGTCCGGAAATACAGTCAATCACCGCCGCGTCGATTAAATCCGGAAAAAAAGAAAACAATTTTTCATAATCATACGTGCCGCGTTCCGAGTATAATCGTTCGCTGCCGGAAGCGCTGCCCGAAAGCGTGCATATTTTCGAAGCGTTTGCATCGGTAAATTCGAGCGAAACAGATACAACGGGAATAATATCGCCGGTCATGTCGTCGCCGGAAAGCAGTTCTTTATTGAATTTGAATAAAGCAAATACACAGGAACGGGCGCCTGTTTCCGCCGATACGCCTTTGATGACAGCTTTGCTGGCAGGCGCGAAGCATCGGTAGCCTTCCGCAAGATTTCCGTCATCGCGCAGTACGTTGGCGTTCTGCCGCGATTCCGCATACGTCTTTACGGCGAAAACATCTTCCGCCGGCACCAGCGAAAATCCCGCGGCAACCAATTTTTCCCGCAGGCATTTTTCGGCATAGGCAAGCAATTTATCCGTACTATTATATATGACAGAGGGTTTGTCGGCATTCGCAGACGCGCTTAGTTTCAAAAGATATCCGGTCAAAAGCCCGCCCGAATCATCATCGCCGTTTGTGCCCAGCCAGCCTATTCGTTCATTTGAAGCAATCGTAAGCACCGCGGCAGGAGAAACTGCGGCAATATCAATCGTCTTTTTGCTTGAAGCGCATGAAACAAACAGCAGCGCCGATACTATTGCCGACGCCGCCTGAAAAAAAAGCTTTCCGCGGGGCGCGGCAACTGAAGCCTGCTTCCGCACGGCAGCGGAAAAAAAACGGTATTTCCGTTCATCACGCATACATATATTCATAATTTTCATCCTTAAACAAGGCAATTTCCGCCGAACCCGAATAAACATCGCATTCCGCGTTTGCTGCGGCAGTGCGGCGCATCACCGCAGACAAACCGCTGCGCAAATACATGAGACACACGTCCGCAGACTGTACGCGCCGCACGCAAACGGCATCCGCACTGCGGTACGGCGGCATAAACCGCGCAGAACCGGACAGAAGCCGCTACCATGCGCGGAACCGCGCATTGACTTTTCATGCCGCGCATTCGGCGTGCGCGGGGATTTTCATTTTCCGAAAATCCCCGAAACAATTATTTGCGCATGCTATGCCATGTGCGCGCATTATACCGATTGCAGCGTTCCCGAAGCAGCCGTAACAGATCCGCCGGACGGCTGCCAGTTGCGGCGCGCAAACGAGATAAACGCACCGGAAATATAAATCGTGGAATACACGCCGGAAATCATGCCGACAATCAGCGCCAGTGCAAAATCCTTCATGCTTCCGCTTGTAAAGAAAAACAGCGAAAAAACAGCAAGAAGCGTCGTTATCGTTGTGATAATCGTGCGGCCGAAAACTTCCGACTGAGAAATATCGAGTATTTCCGTAAAATTTATGTCCGTAACATTTTTTACGCGAAGCATCCGCACATTTTCTCTTACGCGGTCAAGAACAACAACCGTATCATTGATCGAATATCCGACAATGGTCAAAATCGCGGCGATAGTTGTCGAAGTAAATTCCATTTGCGACCAAGCGATAAACGAGATCATAATCAAAACATCGTGTATGATGGCAAAAACCGCGCCGAACGCAAAATCCCAATTGAAACGGATCATGGCATATACCCAGATAAGCACCAGTGTAACGGCGACAAGCAGCGCCGACTGCCACACAAGCGATTTCGAAAACTGCGAACCGACAAAATCCGTTTGAATCAGCGCGAAATTCTCGGCACCGTACTTTTCGCTGACGGCATCCGCAATCTGCACCAGCGTTTTTTTGCTCATTTCGGGATCGCCTTCTTCATCGCCGACGCGGATCTGGAAGCAGTTTTCTTCGTCCGCGCCTAAAATCTTCACGGAAACATTGTCGATTCCAGAAAGCGTTTCCCGCATATCATCCGCGGTGATTACATCGCGCGATAAATCGATGATATGAAGACTGTACGGAAAATCGGACAAGACGGAAGACTGCTGCGAATTGGCAAAAACACCTGCGGAAGGCGTTTCGGCGGGAACATTCAGAACCGCCGCGACGTTTTCCATTTCGTTCATCGCGGCAGCAAGACTGCCCATATCGGGATATTTTGCGAACGGAAATGACACGGTCCTGTTGTCCGCACCGGCGCCGTTTACGACAAAATCGATCTGCTGAGCGGAGATTTGCACATTCACCGCGGCAGAACCGGCATACGTAATATCGACGGCGGACGGCGCTATGCGGATTTCCGTTACAAGCCCCGGACGGAAATCAATGCCCAAATTGATTCCTTTTGTACACAAAACAACAACGCCGCTCAGAATAACTGCAAGACTGAACACAGCTGCCGGAACAAACAATTTACTAAAATGCAGTATTTTTTTCATTTATTTTATCCTCCAGCTGATGCTCATCCGCTCTTTTTTCAGCACTTCCGTGTTGAAATCAAACATCAAGCGCGAAACAAACAACGCCGTGAATACGGAAGAAACAACGCCGATCGCAAGGCTGACAGCGAACCCCTGAATAGGACCGGTTCCCAGCTGCGACAGGAAAATGGCGGCGATAAACGTGGTAATATTCGAGTCCATTATTGCCCAAAAAGCGTGATCGAATCCCGTTTCTATGGCAGCGGCGCGGCTTTTGCCGGCAGCGAGTTCTTCTTTTATCCGCTCGAAAATGATGACATTCGCGTCCACCGCCATGCCGATTGTCAAAATCATGCCGGCGATGCTCGGCAGTGTCAGCGTAAGGTTGAATGCGGACAAAATACTGAACATCATGAACAAATTCAAAATCTGCGCCACAACCGCGTTTATTCCGGCACCTTTATACCACAGCAGCATGAACACCATAACGGCAATAAGTCCAAAAATCAAAGCGGAAATGCCCTGATGTATCGCTTTTTCTCCGAGAGAAGCGCCGACAACCTGCTGGCTTTCAATCGAAAGCGGAACACTCAGCCACGCGGTTTGCAGAACTTTCTTTATGTTCTGCGCTTCTTCGAAGCCGAATCCGGATAATGCAACCTGACCGCCGGTAATGGCAGACTGAATTGTCGCATACGATTTTATTTTTTCGTCGGATACGATCGCGAGCTGTTCGCCGACATGTGCGCCGGTAAAGTCGCCGAAAATTTCCGCGCCTTCGGGATCGAGGACGAAATTGACCTGCGGTTTGCCGGAAATGGATTCGCTGCCGACTTCCGCGGATTTGATATGCTTTCCTTCAAGCGCAATTTCTTTTTTCACCGCCAAATATCCGATCCGTTCGTCCAGCCCGTAATCGTCCTTTGTGTACAAACCGAGGATTTCGCAGTCGGCGGGAACGACGGAAACATCCATCAGTTCGCCCTGCGCGTTAAACGCATCCGCGGCGTGATTTCTGTAATATTCACTGAATGCGGCCGTTGCTTCGGAATCGACAAGGCGGAAATTCAAGATTCCTTTTCCCATAATGATGGAATTGATGCGGTCCGTTTCCGCGGCGCCGGGCATTTCTATATAAATGCGGTCTTCGCCCTGCTGGCGGATAACCGGTTCCGTCAAGCCGAAGCGGTCAATGCGGCTGCGCAGCGTTTCCATAGCCTGCTCCATTGCCTCTTTTTTGAACTGCGCCGTGTTGTCCGCGGCGGCGGAATCTCCCTGCGAAGCAAGCGCCGCATCAAGATCCGCACGCACAATAACGCTCATGCCGCCGGAAAGATCCAAGCCGAGCTTTACCGAATTCACGTATTTGTTTTTCGACGCAAGAACTTTATCGCGGTAACGTGTTTCTATGGCTGAAAGCAGCTCCGCTTCTCCGCCGAACGAGGACAGCATATCCCGCATCGTCATTTCTTTGGGAACTTTGCCGCCGCCTGCCTTTATGTTTTTTGCCGCAATACCGCAAAGCCAGCTGTATTCCGGCGGAACCGCGGCGGCAGGATCCGCGCGGATTACTTCATACAATTTTTTTACGTCGGATGACGCCATTACCAGCGAATAATCTTTGATTTTTTCAAGCGTGCTCAGTGCGAGTGTTTGTTCTTCTTTCGGAGTACGGACATACCAGCACAAAGAAGGCCACAAAAACGCGAAACAAATCACGAGTACTGCAAGAATGATAAAAAGGCGACCTCTTTTACTCATTTCAATTCCAACCTTTTATTTTGCTTCTTCCGTTTTCGATTCGTCATTTTCTGCCGATGCAGCGGCGGTTTCCGAAGAAGATAATTTTGTATTGTCAGTTTCGGCATCGGCGGCTTTTTTCTGCTTTGCGGGTTTTCCTTCCGCAGTTACGCTGGCAATTGCGGAACGGCTGAATTCGATGCAGACATTAGTATCGACTTTGACCACAATTGTTTTTTCTTTTGCGGCAGATACCGTACCGTGAATGCCGCCGATTGTAACGATTTTATCGCCTTTCTTTATGGCGGCAATCATTTTCTGCAATTCTTTTTCTTTTTTCCGCTGCGGACGAATCATCAGCAGATACATAATCGCAAAAATGATAATAAGGGGCGCCATGGACAGCAGCATCGAACCGCTGCCTGCGGGAGTTCCGCCGGCTTGCAACAAAGAAATATACATATTATTTTCCATCCTTCCTTTATCTGGTTTATAGTTTTTATAGAAAATATTTTTCAGATAGTATCATATCAATCCTGCTGTCGTCAATAGAAACGCAAAAGCCCCTGCAAACGGCGCCGATACGAAATGCGGTTTTTTGCGGAACGTCAGCGCGCGAGCAGTTTTTCCAAACGGGCATTCAATTCAAGGTATAAAGAATCATTCGGGCGCAGCGCGACAATTTGCTTGAGGTAATACTGCGCCTTGCGGTAATCTTTTTTCGAAAAATACAATTCATACATGCCGAACAGCGCATCTTCGTTCCGCGGATTGGCGGTAAGACTTGAACGCAGCCATGATAATTTTTCTTCTTCGGCGGCGGCAATGCGGCTGCGCTCATAATACAGAGCGCTCTTCTGCCGTGATGACGCGGCGGGCAGCGCGTCCCGTATCATCTGTTCCGCGGAAGCGATGTCTTTCGAAGCAATGCGGATTTTCACGGAAAGGAGCAGAAAGTCTTCGGAAGTGCGGTCGGACGGATCACAGACATTAAGCGTCTGCGCAGCCTCTTCGGCGAGCCCCAGCGAAACGCATATTTCCGCATGGCGGAACAGCGAGCGCCGATCTGCACGATCGGAAGAAAAAATACGGCGGCTTACCTCATAGGCGTCTTCCCAGCGGCGCAGGCGCATCAGTTCATCCGCATATACGCCGAGCGCGGCAGTATTCTGCGGAAAAGCCGCCAGCGTTTTTTCCGCAACCGCCAGCGCATCCATATCCGCTATTTTTCTTCCCGACTCGGAAGCAAACACGGCGGCAAACAGCAGAACTTCTTCGTCGACGGGGTATAATTTCAGGGCTTCTTCCAGCGTCGCGGCAACTGCCGCTTCGTTTCTGTTCCAATTCCGCTGAAGAGAGGCTCTGAGAAGCAGATAATCTTTGGATGTTTTATCCGTGCGCGCGTATAAATCAAGCAAAGAAGACACTTTTATATAATCATGTTTTTCCATAAGAATGTGCGCGCGGAATAAAATGTACGCAAGATTATCGGGTTCCCGCTGAAGCACCTGCGCGATAAAGCGTTCGGACGCTTCGTAATCATTTAACTTCAGACTTGTTTCCGCGCACATTTTCAAAACATCGGCATTATCGGGAAAACGCGAATACAAACGCAGTGCGCATTTGTACGCTTCTTCGAAATTATCGGAAGCGCGCAATGACTCGCAAAACAAAAGCGCCATGGAAATATATCCGCTCCCGTCCGCGCAAAACGGTTTCAGAACGGCAGACGCTTCCTGCGGACGGTGCTGCCGCATGTACAGCAAACCGAGCATATATGCTGCCAAAACGCTGTCCGGCGCGGAAGCAGCGGCACTCCGCAGCGACGTTTCCGCTTCGGCGTAATAATTGCTGACAGACGGAACGGTAAACAGCAGCAGCGACGGCAGAACGCATAACAGCATATCGGAGGAATCGGCGGCGGCATGTTCGTATGTGCCTTTGCGGGCAGAATCAATCGCGGCGATATAATTATTTTCGATCGGAACCGGCGGCAGCGGGGACTGCATGGCGTCTTCCGCATACACAATCAAAAGGACAGATGCCGCGGTATACAGCAGCACAGCTTCATCTTCGCTGTACGATTCGTCGGCACGGCGCAAATGCGAAACCGCGAACCGAAGCGATTCGGGAGAACCTATTTTAACGGCATCGAGGATATCCTGACTGATATGCCGGAACGGAACGGAACGGCTCCAGGCGGTTTTCGGCAGTTCGAGAACGGTTTCTTCCGCAGCGGGAAAGACCTCGGAAGCGGTATCCGGCGGTTTTGACGCGCATGAAAACAGAAACACGCCACAGCAAATGCTGCTCAAAAAGACAGCAAAGCGCATTGTCATTCATTACGTTCCTTTGCCCCGCCGTTGTCTTTGGAAAGCGCACTCTTCCCCGAATATTCCCGATACATGTAAACGCCGACAAGAAATAATCCCGCAGCGACAAAAAGCACCGGCCACCAGCGGGTTACGACGTTCATGAACCGCTCTTTTATGATATACAGCGAAAAAAGCATATAAAACAAACCGGATCCGGTTAAAGCCAGGGAAGGAACCATAAACACGGGACGGAACGCGCGGAATCTGTTTATTCCGGCAATGAATAACGAAATGCCGCACAAAACCACAAAGATCGGCCATAATTGCTTGATTTCATACGGCAGCAAATCCATTTCGATGACAAGCAGCAAAAATCCGCAGGAAATGCATGCGCACGCCATAAAGACAAGCCAGCTGCGCCTTGACGCCGAAAGCACCCGATACAACGAAACGATTCCGGCAGCAACGACAAGCACAGGAATAATATACAGGCGGCGGCTGGCGGCGTCCGCAAAAATATAGCATAAAGAAAACGCACCGAAAAAAAACACGGCGAGCCCCGCTGTCAGCAGTACATTTCCGGAAAAAAACGATTTGATTCCCGAATATGTTTTTTTTGCGGAAAATTTGTTGTTCATGCAAACTCCTATGCTCTGCGGCGGGAAGCCGATAATATTTCAAGTCCGGATGCATTTTATGATACACGCAAAAAAGGATATTGCCAATCATAATCGCAACATGATACAGTTGCTTTATGCATATCGGGAAAAAAATATCATTTTTTATCATTTATGTACATATTTTTACAGCCATTTCCTGTTCGCGCTCATCTGCGGATGCTTCGATCCAAAACCAATTGCTTCGGCTTGTCGAAAACCCTTCGCTTTCGGCGGAAAGCCGTTTTTCCGTCATAAACCAAATCGCCGGCAATTACAGCGCCGAACAAAACAGCGAAGCTCTTATCTTATTTTTAACCGAATATGCGGAAAAACATCCGCAGGATCCGTTCAACGCGTACTGGCTTTTGATGACCGCGAATGAATATTTGAACGAAAATTCGGAACCCGCCGCGGAATATTATTTCGATAAAATCATCCAAAATTACGACGATCTTCTCATTCAAAATACGTCGATTCACATTTTGTGCCTAAAGAATCTGATTCAAATAAGCACTTCGCCGGAAAACCGAATTTATTATTTTTCGAAACTCATTTCGCAGTTTCCCGACCAAATAAATTTGGCGGAACTTTATGCCCGCCAAGCCGCCGAATACGAAAAACTCGGCGAATGGGATCAGGCGATGAAATCGTATGCATTGTTTCTCGAACAGCCGGACGCCGCATCCATTCAAATAACCGGCATTCCGGACGCATACGCAACGGCGCGCAAAATGATAGATTTCAATAATTCGCCGAAAGACTGGACATTCGAAAGTCTTGACGCGGCGGTAAGTGCCGTAAAAACGGCAATCGATTCCCGCAATTACAGAAGACTCGATTCGTATAAATCGAAAGTCAATTTTTTCACTATGTCATGGAAGCAGGAAGCCACCGCCGTAAACAGCCAGACTAATTTTTCTCTGAATGATTACGGCGCTGGAAACAGAATCCGCTACAATAAAACCATCGATGAATCATCCACTCCGCGGGAAGCGTATCTGCGGACAACCGGCTGGAGCCGCTATGTTTCCGTTTGGTACTTTTATTTTAACAAAATCAATTTTCCGGCAGATCCGGAAATCCACGGCAGGTGGGAATGGTCCGGCATTTATCTCGGCGAAAAACTGTAGCGCACACCATGCCTCGGCGGAAACTGCGGCGTTTTTTGCTGCTGTGTATTGCGGCACTTTTTCGGTTTCGCGCGCAGGCTGCCGCAGAAGCAGGCGGACAAACGCCGCAATTGCAGAGCATTGACCTTGACACCGCCGCTGCGGAAATTTCATCGATACGGCACGATGAAACGCAGCAAAATACGCAAGACGGCACCGCAGACACGGACACCGAAAATTTCGTTTCCGCAGACGCAATATCGGCAGCGGAAAAGCCGCCGGAGAAAACGCATATCGATATCGGCATTCCGATTCCGGAAGACAACATATATGTACAAAAATACAGGACGGAATATCTTTCGAATTACGGAAAAAAATGGCTCGACGCTGTGATGCAGCGCGCGGCACCCTACCGTTCGTATATCCGCAGCGCTCTGAAAGAAATGGGTTTGCCCGAATGTCTTGAATATCTGCCCGTAATAGAATCCGATTTCAACACGCATGCCGTTTCCAAGTCGGGCGCAAAAGGATTGTGGCAGTTTATGGAAAACAGCATGGGACCGTATCTGAAAAAAGACGAATGGCGCGACGAACGGCTCGATCCGTGGAAATCGACACAGGCGGCGCTGAAAAAACTGAAAGAAAATTACGAAACGTTCAAAAGCTGGGAAACAGCGCTTGCGGCATATAATTGCGGCGGCGGAAGCATGTCCCGCATAATAAAAAAAGCCGGAAGCGCCGATTACTGGGAACTTGCGGAAAACGGTTTTTTCACAAAACAAACGCAATTGTATGTTCCGAAATTTCTTGTCATCGCGGATTTGCTTGCAAATACCGAATTCTACGGCATAGAATTATCGGATTCGGCTGAAAATGACTCTATCGAGTACACGGAATATGTTATCAACGGCTCGGTACCGCTTTTTCACATCAGCAGCAAAAGCAATATACCGCATGAAGTTCTTGCATTTTTAAATCCATCTCTGATACGCGGCTGTACTCCGCCCGATATGCATTACGCGCTGCGCATTCCGGCAGGCGCGGAACCGCTTGTAAAAGACGCGCTGAAAGAATTGGCAGGCAGTACATATATCAGCTACACCGTAAAAAAAGGCGATACCTTGTGGGCGCTGTCAAGAAAATATCAGATACCGCTTGCCGATTTATACAGCGCAAACAACTTGAACGAAAACAGCATTTTATCTATAGGAAAAGTATTGAATATACCGATACATAATACAGACAGATAAGGAATATTTGTATTATGTCCCGTATTTTTTGTGCCGCGGCGGCGGTTCTTATATTTTTTGCGCACTCAGGCGCGCATGCGCAGTTATCAGCCATATCAAACGCGCTGCATTCGGAAAGCATTGTGGATTGGACGGAGCCGGGTTTTGTTTCCGATGTTTCGCTGAATATCCTGAAAGCGGGAATTCCGCTTCCGTCGGGCAGAAGCGCGGCGGAAGATTCCATTCAAACCCAGCTGCCGCAGCTGATAAAAGATCCGCTTTTGACGCTTGCCGTTGACGCGTCGACAAAAATCGGCGACGCAATTCTGCTTGAAGATATTACGATGGAACAGCTTACGAATATCATAGACAACGGCAGAACATCATCCAGTTATTTTGCCGACGGACTTACGACGCTGAAAATCAATCATTCCGTATCGCTGAATGAAATCGGTGCGCTCATGGTAAAACATCACAATCCGTATACGCCGCAAAAACCGATCGAACTTGTTTCTTCCCGAACATACAGCGGCATCATCATCGACGCGCGCGGGCTGCTTCCTGTTCAGGGAGAATTCGTGCAGGACACGGGAACGCCGTGCCTTTTTCCGCGGATATGGGACGATACAATGGAAGTGCTGTATGAAAGAAACATGATGGACAGCGACGCCGCAAAAGCAAGCGGAATTATCACGTATTCCTGGACTGACGATGAATCGGCGTACAAAGACCGCGTCGGCTACGATCCGCTGAAAATTTACGCAAAAAAAATCTTCGGCATAAACAGGACGGATCCTGTCATATCACGAAAAGACGCGCTGAAAATATTATCCGTTCCGCAGAATCTCGAACTGATAAAAAAAGGAAAAATCGTCATACTGCTCGATAAAGACAAATTAAGGCATCCGGTATACGGTCCCCGAAAAGACGAATCGTATTATGTTGTGTATCGGCAAGTCGCGGATTTTTACTACGAGCGGAAAATTCCCGACACGGAAATTCAAGATACGTACAAGGGAATCCAGCTTTCGCTTTCCAATATACGTTTCGAAGCGGATTCGGCGGTTATTCTTCCGGGGGAAAACGATCGCCTCAATGCAATAGCGGAATCGCTGAAAAACGTGATGAAAGATACAGCCATAACCATTCAAGTGGAGGGACACACTGCCAGCGTCGGAAAACCGGCGGGAGAACAGCGGCTTTCCGTGGAACGCGCGCAGACAATCATAAATCAGCTTGTAAACCGCGGCATTCCGGAATATATATTCGCATCTCCGCAGGGATACGGCGGAACAATCCCGCTTGCCGACAACAGCAGCGCGGAAGGCAGGGCGAAAAACCGCCGCGTGGAACTCATAATTCTGCCGTCGGAACCGGTTATCGATTATCGGCAGCGAAGCGCGCATTAACGGCAGGACGCGCGGCGTTTTTACCGATTTCTGCCGACAGACCGAGCCAAAATACGGGCGCCTTCAACCATGGCTTCATGCTCAACGGGCGCGATGCGGCTGTATAATGATTCGGGAGTATCATCCGGCAGTACGGGAACTTTTTTCTGCAAAATGATTTTTCCCGTATCGCAGCCGGCATCGACAAGATGCACCGTGCAGCCGCTTTCTTTTCTGCCTGCGGCAAGCACCGCTTCGTGAACATGATGCCCCCACATGCCTTCTCCGCCGAATTCGGGAAGCAGCGCCGGATGCAGATTTAAAATGCGCCCGCTGTATTCCTGCAGAATTTTTCCGCCGAGCACCGTAAGGAACCCAGCCAAAATAATTATTTCGACATTATGAGCACGGCATATCTCCGATATTCTGTCGGAAACAGCGAATCGTTTTTCGTCGCGGCCGGCTGATTTTGCTTTTTCCTGACCGAGAACGGAAACCGGACTCGCCGTAAACGCCGGAATTCCGGCAGCTTCCGCGCGGCGCAGCGCAAAAGCGTCTTTGGTATTGGACACCACAACCGCAATTTCATATTCGTTTTTCGATGTGCCGTCTGCGTTCACGCCGGCGGATGCCTGCGCGTCAATAAGCGCCTGCAAATTCGTACCGCCGCCGGATACAAGCACAGCCGTCTTTACGGGATATATCATGGAAGTATTCTCCGCTTTGAAAACATCATTTATTTTTTCGCTGCATCATCCGCAGCCCGATTTTTATCCGCACAGACGCGGTTCGATTGACGCACCGCCCGATGCATCTCTTCGGACAAATGCAGCTTCGGCACATACAGCCGCATAAAATTCGAATTTGCGGGATTTCGATTTGCTGGAAACCGGAATCGAACCGGCACGGCGGTACTGCCGCCGAGGGATTTTAAGTCCCTTGTGTCTACCTATTTCACCATTCCAGCGGGATTTACAATGGCTTTATAATATCGGAAAATATCCGCACGCGTCAACAGCGATTCTTTTGCGGAAAAACGCTACATCATTTGTCTTTGGTCGAGATAGCCCGAATCTTCGAGATATTTGCGGCGCGTCATAACAAGCTGAATGAGTTCCTGATACATATTGAAATCGACTTCCAGCGCAATCGGAAAAATAAAAAATTCCGTTTCATCGCAGTATCGTTCTATAAACGCAGGATCCGTTACAAAGCCGAGGCTGATCATATTGCTGATTCTGTCTGCGCATTTGAGAATTTTCGCCTTTTCGCTGCCGTGTCCGATAATGCCCCGCAAATATTCGCTTTTGAGCTGTCCGTCTTTTTTCGAAACCTCCAGCACAAGATTCAGGACGTCGGCGCCGTCGGCATCGACATTTTTTATCAGCTCGCGGTCAAAACCGGGAATATCTTCGACAACATCATGGATAACCGACGCTTTCAAAAGCACGCTGTCAATGTATCCGTAATCAATCAGGATAGCCATTGTATCGATTTGATGCCGAAACATATTTCCGCCGGAATGCCGCCGCTTTCCGATCAAGGCAGTGGCAAGCTGCATGTACGGCGCCATGTAAATTTCTTTCAGCTGAAGCATCGCCTGATGATTCATTTGATTCGGTTTGTGAACATTCATCGGCATATATTCCTCCCTAAAAATACCGCGCCGCAGAAAACAGCTGTCCGCAAAACAACATGTCAGCCGCCGCACGCAAATACGACAATAAAACGCGCGTCACAGAAAACCGGCATCTGCGCGGTTTAGGGCAACATCCCGATAAAATTCGGCGGTTCACAAACCGCTGACATACGATGAAAGCTTTTCGATGCGGCGGACGACAGCGGAACGCTTTTCTCTTTCCGCCGCGACAACTTCCGGCGGCGCATGATCCGCGAATTGTCCGGAAAGCTTTGCGTCCGCTTTTGCGATAAACGCAGTTTCCGCAGCAATTTCTTTTTCAAAGCGGGCTTTCAGCGCGGCAGAGTCAACAGCGCCGTCAATCATAATGAAAACCTCGAAGCCGTCTCCGACCGTGCCGATTGCGCTTTCAGGTTTTTCGGAAACGAAATCAACAGCCGCGCAGCCGGCAAGCAGACGGATAAGTTCCGTTTCGGTTTTGCACGATTCCGCAGGGCTTCCCTCGGCAGTCAGCAACGCGGCGTGCAGCTTTACGTCATGGGAAATGCCGCATTCGGCGCGGAGCAGCCGTATCAGGCGGACTGCTTCCTGAAGCGCCGCGAACCGACGGGAAACTGCTTCGCTGCGGCGCGCGGCACACGGCACGGGATACGGCGCGGCTATCAGCATTCCCGTATACTGCGAGGACGATACGGCAGTTTCTCCGCAGTCCTGCGCAGCCGCGGCACGGGCTCTGTCGGCGGCGATTTCGGCAAGCGGCAGCTTTCCGTATATTTCTTCGGTAACAAACGGCAGATACGGGTGCAGCAGACGCAGGCTTTCTTCAAGCACATTCAGCAGCACGGAAACAGCCCTGTTTTTTTCGGCTTCGCTGCCGCCGCGGAACGACAGCTTTGTGCCTTCCACATACCAATCGCAGAATTCGGTCCAGAAATATTCATACAGCGCCTGCGCGCCGTCATTGTAGCGGTAACTTTCAAAAGCTTCGCGGACAGCACGCACGGCAGCGTCAAGTCTTGCGTAAATCCAAATATCAAGCGCGCACAAATCGGCATCGGCAACGGGAACAAGTTCGCGGCCCTCAAGATTTCCGAGAATATAGCGGCTCGCGTTCCATATTTTATTCGCAAAGCGGCTGCCGAGCTTGAACGACTCTTTGTCAATCAGAACATCCTGCCCCTGCGCGCACATAAAACCGAGCGTGAATTTCAGCGCATCGGAACCGTATTCGCCGATAATTTCAAGCGGATCGAGCCCGTTGCCCAGCGATTTGCTCATTTTCCGTCCCTGCTTGTCGCGGACGAGCCCGTGAATATAAATATCGCGGAACGGGACGCGGCCGGTAAATTCCAGCCCCGCCATAATCATGCGGCTTACCCAAAAAAAGATGATGTCATACGCGGTAACCAGCGCCGATGTCGGGTAAAACCGTTTGAAGTCTTCCGTTTCGGCAGGCCAGCCGAGCGTGGAAAACGGCCACAGCCAGCTGGAAAACCAGGTATCAAGCACATCGGGATCCTGCAAAAGCTCCGATTTCGGCGCACCGCATTCGGGGCAGACACTCGGATCTTCCCTGGCAACTGTCATGCCGCCGCATTTTCGGCAGTACCAGGCGGGAATGCGGTGCCCCCACCACAGCTGACGGCTGATGCACCAGTCGCGGATATTTTCCATCCAGTGCGCATACGTGTTTTCCCATTTTTTCGGATAAAACACGATTTCGCCGTTTTTCCAGGCGGCAAGCGCTTTCTGCGCGAGCGGCTTCATGCGGACGAACCATTGTTCGCTCATATACGGCTCCACCACGGTGCGGCAGCGGTAGCAATGCCCTACCGGATGCGTTATTTTTTCTTCGCATTTAAACAATCCGGCGGCGGCGAGATCTTCGGCGACAATGCTGCGGGCATCTTTGCAGGACATGCCGCGGTATTTTTCCGGAACTTGCTCGTTGAGCGTGCCGTCGGGATTCAAAATGTTGATGACATCGAGATTGTGCCGGCGGCCGACTTCCCAGTCATTCGGATCGTGCGCCGGAGTTATTTTTACGACGCCGGTGCCGAACGCGCGGTCAACATACGCGTCCGCAATAACGGGAATGCGTTTTTCCGTGAGCGCAAGACGCACCTGCTTGCCGACAAGCGCCTTGTAGCGCGGATCATCGGGATGCACGGCAACCGCCGTATCTCCGAACAATGTTTCGGGACGCGTCGTGGCAATTTCGATTCGTGAACCGCCTTCGAATACCGTGCCGTCTTCCAATGTTACCGAAGGAATGGAGTTCCCCGGATTTTCTTTTGTTCCTTCGATTTCATAATAAATATGGTACATCGCGCCGGCGGTATCTTCATGTTCCACTTCGTCATCGGCAAGCGCGGTACCGCACGACGGGCACCAGTTCACAAGATAATTGCCTTTATACACAAGCCCGCGTTCGTACAGCGTTACGAAAACATCGCGCACCGCTTTCGACAGCCCCTCGTCGAGCGTAAAGCGTTCGCGCGACCAGTCGACGCTGTTGCCGAGCTTCCGCTGCTGCCGCTTGATTATATCGTGATGTTCGTTTTTTACCGTCCAGGTACGCTCAAGAAATTTTTCCCTGCCGAGATCGCCGCGGGAAAGCCCTTCTTTTTTCAGGCGGCGTTCCACAACATTCTGCGTCGCGATTCCGGCGTGATCGGTTCCCGGAACCCACAAAACGGTTTCCCCGTTCATGCGGTGATAGCGCACGATAATATCCTGAAGCGCATTGTTCAATCCGTGTCCCATGTGAAGCACGCCGGTTACATTCGGCGGAGGAATTACGACAGTGAACGGTTTTTTCGCGGAAGCTTCGGCGGAAGACGCACAGGCGCAGGAACAGCGCGCGTGCACCGGAGAATCCGCATCCGAATCCGGTTTGAAATATCCCTGCTTTTCCCATTCTTCATACAAACGGTCTTCGAAATCCTGCGGATTGTACGCTTTTTCAAGCTCAATACCCTTCATTTATGCGGCACCTCTGTTTTCAGAAAATCCATACGGCAGCCCGCCGAACGGCAGCGCTGCATAGTGTGATAGTAGCTGATTTTTGTGATTTAGACAATTACAGCGGATATATCCCGCCGCGATTTTTACGCATAAAAGCGCAAAAGCATCCCCGCGGCGATGCGCGCAGGGCAGAAAAGCAATTCCTCCCCCCCCCGCCCGCAGCAGCTGCCGAAAGATGCGCTGAAAGCGAACGAAGAGCGATATTCGATATTTCGCTTTTTATCTGACAATGATTCCCGAAGCAGTCGGGAACGAAGGGTCTTGACGTGTGATTGTCAATAACCGTCTTGCCGCACCGTCCGGCCGGTTGCGTCCCGCTTCCCATGCTTCAACCGTCTTTACGGATACGCCCATATACTTTGCAAACAAAGCCTGCGACAGCCCCGTGCTGCTGCGTATCTCTTTGATTTCGGCTGCGGTAAAAACATCCAAAGGCATTACAGACAAGGTTGTCTTTCTTGCTTTCAGATTTCCTTTTTCGTATTCGATTGCCTGCTCTAATCCGAGCTTGATGTCATCAAAAACGCCCATGCAATGCCTCCTTGTATCAGTTATTGTCTTTGAGCTGTCCTTCAAGCACCGTAATAAGTCTGCGGAGCTCGTTTTGTTCGTCCTTCGTTAAGTTTTCTTTTTCATTTTTAGTATATGCAGTAAGAAAATGTCATTCCGCTTGTCAAAAAATTAAATCTTGCGCTATACTATAAACAGATCCTATTAAGATGAAAGCGGGCGTCGTGCCATGCGTTGCGAAAGCAACCTAGTCTTATACAGGGTCTATTTTTTTGCTTCCAGCGGATTTTTCGCAGATAGAAATAGTATAGCACAAAAGGCAAGAATGTCATTTCCGCACTGACAAGCTGCTCGCTTCTGCACTGATGAATGATTCATCAGTAACTGACAAGCCGCTTGTTAGTTACTAATAAGCCGTTTGTTAGCAGCTGACAAGACTCTTGTTAGTAACTAACAAGAGTCTTGCAGAACGGAAATTTCGCGGAATTTTTGTTTGCGGAATGCCGCTTACTTATTCGACCGTTACGGTTGTGTAGTATGCGCCGCCCGCTTGTTTTTTTACGGCAGCCGCGGCTTCCGCGTAACTTTGCAGCGCATCTTTGTACGGATAGTTAATTGTCCAGGGAGGCGTAGGTGTATTATGATACGTCGCAAAATCTAGACCGCTGTTTTTTACATCGCTATTTGAAATCGTAATGTTATTGCCCGTCTGATAAAATTTCGAAAGCGTCGCCGCGCCTGCTTCGCTGCTATCCTCGTACTGCACTATGTTCTGTTTAAAAGATCCGAAGTAATTGTTCTCGACAATATACTGCGAACCGATGCCGGGACCGAGGCTGTAGCCGCCGTTACCCAAAACTCCGATGTCGTCATAAACATTGTTGTAAATATGCAGCTGGCAGCCGCGGCTTCGCGGCATTCGCTGCGTTGCGCCGTGGTAATAATTATGGTGAAACGTAATTTGCCGATCTTCCGGATTAACGTAGTCATCGCCCGGCGCGAGAAGCGTAACTTTGTCATGATTCGTGAATTCGCACCAGGAAACCGTAACGTTTTTGGCGGCTTTCATATCAAGCGATCCGTCGTGATTAAGGTTTCTGATCAAATCGCTGCATGTTCCGTCGGTAAACGTGCAGTGATCGATCCAAATATTCGTCGGGATATAATCGTACGAACCGGTCGTGCTGCCTTTTGTTGCTTCGAGCACGAGCGCATCCGCGCTTGCCTTGCTGGAAGAATCATATTTTGTATCTTTTTCCGTGGATCCGTGCGCGTCCCAAAAGGTTACGTTTTGTATGATGATATTTTGTCCGGAAGACGCGTCTTTCGCATAAATTTGCAGCCCGCCGAAAGCGATTTTCGCGTTGTTTTTCCCGATAATCGCTTTGTTCGAGCCGATTTTACAAACAATGTCGTCGTGCTTTCGTGTGTGATCCGAATTGAATTCATCGTAATAAGTGTGATCGGTATCGGAAATTTTTCCGTCGCTCAAATCGACTGTTCCGTCCAGAATAATAATCGCAGGCGCAGTATTGACGGACGAACTCGATACGCTGCCGCTTGCTATCGCGTTGGTAAAGGCTTCGCGTTTAGCGGCAGCCGTCGGATATTTTTCATCAGTAATTTCTATTATATTATCCGTATTCGGATATTTCATGCCGACCGTATCCGCCCAGCCGAACGTTGTTACCGCGGCGCCGCGTTTTATAACAAGCTCGCCGCTGACAGGAACCGGTTGCGGGGCGACAGTCTGCGGATCGTCGGCAGGACAGCCCGCAAGGATCAGGAATACCCCCCCCCACGCGCACAGGGAGCACAAAATTTTAAACATTGATTTCATATTTGTCCTCTTTTTTGCAGGAAATGTACGTTATTTTATAGTGCGCGTATGAAATTTGTCAATGTTTGATTTCGGCGGGAGTTTCGGAGATTGCCGCATAGGCAGTCCGGCGCAGAAACAGCACTGAAAGCGGATAATTTTTTTCAGAATATGGTATTTGAAGCACGCCGCATCAATGCGGAAAACGCGCTTTGAAGCGGCTGCAATGCTGCGAGCGCATCGTCAACCTGCGCTGCGGACGGAATCGATTCGGCGGCGCCTTTGCGGGAAACCGCGAGAGCTGCGGCGGCGGACGCACGTTCGAGTGCACGGGCAGCGCTCATGCCGCAGGCAATGCCGGCAATAAAATATCCGGCAAATGTATCGCCGGCAGCCGTGGTATCAACGGCGGGAACATCATAGCATCCGTGAAAATACATGGTTTCTCCGTCGCCGAACAGCGCGCCGTTTTTGCCCAGCGTCAGCACGATTTTCGCAGACGGAAATTTTTCGGCGAGCATACAGAGCATCGTCCGCCCCTCCGCGACAGAAACAGCGGAAGCGCCGGAAATTCCGCACATAGCCGCGGCTTCCACTTCATTCAATAAAAAGCAGCCGACGCCGTCAAGCGGCAGCCGTTCCGTTTCGGCAGTGTACGGCGACGGATTGAAAAAAACCGTAAGACCTTTTTCGAAAGCTTTGCGCATGATGTATTCGGTTTCGGAAATTTCATTCTGCATCACGAGAATATCGCCCGCGGAAAAACGCGCAAAAACACGGTCGATGTGCGTTCGGCTCTGCATGTCGTTCGCACCGCCGCACAGCAATATGCAGTTTTGTCCCGAAGCATCGACTTGAATAACCGCATGCCCGCTTGCACACGGAAGCTCCGCGATGCAGTCCGTCTGTACGCCGTTTTGTGCGAGCAGCTGTTTCAAGAACAAACCGTCTTCTTTTCCGACACAGCCCGCATGAAATACTTCGGATCCGGCGCGGGCAAGCGCAAGCGACTGATTCAAGCCTTTGCCGCCGGGGAAGACTTCTCTGCGTTCCGTGCGCGCGGTTTCGCCGGGGCAGACAAAATGACTGACGCTGTATACGTAATCGATATTCATGGAACCGAAATTCAAGATTTTCATGATTTTTTTTTGTTTTTGCGGCTTTCCTCGGCAAAAAGTTTATATGCGCCGCCGCGGAAAACGGCGGCGCATACCATTACTCGGCAATCAATGTTACCGCGACAGGGATTGACGCGGCAACCGTTTTTCCTTTCATAATTTGCAGCGCGGTCTGCACGGCGATTTTTCCCATTTCCGCCGGCTGCTGTGCCACTGTCGCCGCGAGATTTCCGGATTTAATAGAAGCAAGCGCATCAAGCGTCGCATCGAAACCGACGACTGCGATTTTTTTGCCCGCAGCACCGGCGGCTTCAAGCGCGCCGAGCGCCATTTCGTCGTTGTGTGCAAAAATGCCGGTTATATCGGGATGCGACTGAAGCAGATTTTCGGCAACATCCATGCCTTCGACGCGGTTGAAATTTGCCGTAAGCCGCGCAACGACGTTTGCTTTTCCGTCTACTGCCTGATGAAAACCTTTGCCGCGGTCTATCGTAGCCGAGGCGCCGGGGATTCCTTCTATTTCGGCTATTTTTGCGTTTTTCCCTGTCAGTTTCAGCAAATATTCGCCTGCCATTTTTGCGCCGGCAACATTGTCGGAAGCTATCTGACAGGTTACCGATTCGCCGATTACCGCGCGATCCACCGCAACAACAGGAATGCCGGCGCGCTTCGCCAAAGCTACCGCAGGCGCGACTGCCGAAGAATCCACAGGATTTACGATGAGCACGCTCACTTTTTTCGACACGAGGTCTTCTATATCGCTTGCCTGCTTGACCGTGTCGTCCCGCGCATCGATGACAATCAGTTCCGTATTTTGCGCCGCCGCCTTTGCGCCTTCGACCATCGTTACAAAAAACGGATTATTCTGCGTCGATACGGACAAACCGATGCGCGCCGTATCCGATTCCGTTTTCTTTGAGCACCCCGCGCACAAACATGCGCACATTGCAAGAATTCCTGCCGTTGTTTTTGCAGCTTTTTTCATATTTCTTATAACCTCCCCGTAAAACGGTAAAATAGACATACAGTTTTTCGAAAATAACCGCCGCCGATTTTTATGCGCTCGGCGCCTTTTATCTGCTGCGGTCGGATATTACCGCAAGCAGTATTACCGCAGCTTTCGCTATTTGCTGATAATACGATGAAATTCCGATGATATTCATGCTGTTGTTCAGCGTCGCTATAATGACAACGCCCGTCAGCGTTCCCCATATTTTGCCCCTGCCGCCGTTCATGCTTGCGCCGCCGAGCGCTGCCGCCGCAATTGCGTCCAGTTCATAGCCGCTGCCCATTGTCGGCTGCGCGCTTCCCAAACGCGATACAAGAATAGCGCCCGCCAGAGCGGATGCCGCACCGCAGACAATATATGTCAAAGCGGTTACCATATCGGTGCGGATGCCTGCCAGTTCCGCGGCTTTTTTGTTGCTGCCGGTCGCATAGATCATTCTGCCGAGAACTGTTTTTTGCAGTACAAACAAAAACAAGCAAAACGCCGCCGCCAAGATCCAAACCGGAACCGGCACATTAAAAACGCTTCCCCGCCCCAGAAAAGACAGCAGCGGACTTTCTCCCAAATTCGATATAGGACGGCCGCTGCAAAAAATCATTGCCGCACCGCGAAACGCGGTCATGGAAACAAGCGTCGCAATAAACGGCTGAAGGCGGCACTTCACGACAAGCAAACCATTGCACAACCCTGCGGCGGCGCCCAGGCACAAGCAGACAAACATTGCCGCGCCGGCGGGAACGCCTGCCTTTATCATTGCAGCCTCCATAAGCGCAGTCAGGCACAGCACCGATCCGACGGATAAATCTATGCCGCCGGTAAGGATAACGCAAGTCATGCCGAATGCAATCAATCCGTTTACGGAAGACTGCCGCAGCAGCAAAAACGCATTTCCGAGCGTTCTGAATTCGGGGCTGATAAAACCGACCGCAATAATCAGAATTGCCAGCGCTATTTGCGCCCCGTAATCGCTTAAGTGTATATTTCTGTCAAGCAGTTTCCGCATTGCAATTTCCTCCCGCGGCAAGTTTCATAACAGCATCTTCGGAAGCGTCGCATCGCTTCAAAATTCCCGCAATGCTTCCTTCGTGCATAACGGCGATGCGGTCGCTCATGCCGAGCAATTCCGGCATCTCGGAAGAAACCATGATGACTGCCGCGCCGTTTCGCACAAAGCGTGAAATCATCGCGTAAATTTCCTGCTTCGATCCGACGTCGATGCCGCGCGTCGGTTCATCCAAAATCAAAATCGACGGCGAAGAAAGCAGCCATTTCGCAAATATAACTTTTTGCTGATTGCCGCCACTTAAATCACCGCACTTTTGATTTCTGCCGGAACATTTTACGCGGAAATCCGCAATGGCATCATCGGCAATCCGTTTTTCCGCCGTCCCGTTAATAATATTCCATCGGGCGATGCGCGGAAAATTCACGGCGCTTATATCTTTCATGATAGTTTCCTCCGGCAGTATTCCTTCGTTTTTTCGATCTTCCGTGATAAACGCCATGCCGAGCCTGCGCGCCGCGGCGGGATTATGTTTTTTTAACGGAATCGGATTTCCGCGGACACGCACCGTACCGCGATCCGCTTTATCCGCGCCGAAAATCGCTTTCATAAGTTCCGTTCTGCCGGCGCCCATAAGTCCGCCGAAGCCCAGAATTTCGCCGGCGCGAACACTGAACGAAATATCGCGGAATGCTCCTTTTTTCGATAAACCGCGGACTTCAAGCAGTACCGCACCCGGCTTTGCCGGCGGTTTGTCAAACAATTTTCCCAAATCGCGGCCGATCATCAGTTTGATAAGTTCGTTTTCGGTTGTTTCCGCGGCGTCTTTTTCCGCGATGAATTTGCCGTCGCGCATCACGGTGATGCGGTCGCACAGCTTGAAAATTTCTTCCATGCGGTGGGAAATATACACAAACGAAATGCCCTGCGTTTTCAGTTTTCCGATAACTTCAAACAGCTTTGCCGTTTCCGCTTCGGTAAGCGCGGCGGTCGGTTCATCCAAAATAATTATCCGCGCAGAACAAAGAAACGCCCGTGCAATTTCGACAAGCTGACGCTGACCGACGGAAAGTCCGCGCAGCGGCATATCGATCGCAAGCGAAGAACCGAGCATCCGCATCGCTTTTTCCGCGCCCCGCCTCATGGCGCCGCGGTCAAGCACGCCGAAAGCACGCGTTATTTCTCTGCCAGCAAACAAATTTTCTTCCACGGTCATGTCCGGCAGACTGTTCAGTTCCTGATGCACAAAACAAATGCCCGCCGCTTCCGCTTCCCGCGGATGAGAAAACACCGTTTCCCTGCCGCCGATATATACGGTGCCGCTGTCTTTTTCGTATTCGCCGGCAAGGATTTTCATCAATGTGGATTTTCCCGCGCCGTTTTCTCCCATAAGCGCATGGACTTCTCCTGCCGCCAGCGAAAAGCGCGCATGATCGAGTACGGCGTTTTCTCCGAAACGCTTGCAGATTCCTTTCATTTCAAGAATCATGGAATTATTCCTCCGCATGTCAGAACAAACACGCCGAATGCAGAATGATATTCGCAAACGGCGTACTTTCTCCTGTTCTGATAACGGCTTTGCAGGCCGCAAGACGTTCTTTGAACCGAGCGTGCGGAAGAAATTCCGTTGCGGCAGACGGCAGCAATTGTTTTACGCCCTCAAGCGCTTCGGGATTTTTCTGCTTGATTTCTTCGGCAAGCGTAATTTTTTCGATGCACAAATCCGCCAGCACAATGTCCAGCACATGCAGAAAGCCCGGATCTCCCGCGCAAAGCGATACATCGACAAGCTCCGTATTTTCGGGACACGGCAGTCCGCAGTCGGCAATGCAGATGCAATCACCGTGGCGCATGTACGATAATATGCGCGAAATACTGCTGTTCAGCATTCCATGTTTTTTCATTTTTTCCCCGCTGATTGTGATACAAAGGTGTGTACAGCGAAAACGAAAAAAATGCCAGACGGCAGCAGCCGTTCATGCTATGTTTGACAGAAATGAATAAAAGTAAGCAAAAAAATTTCGGGACGGCATATCCGCGTGCGCTGCGCAGACGGCGGAAAAACGGGGAAACAAAGCGGAACGTTTTGCCGCTTTGTTTTTTTTGGGGGGGCGATTATGCGCGGAAAGAATTCAAACCGGAAAAATCAATGGTGGCAAAATAATCGTCGATTGTTTCCGCGCGGCGGATCTGCACAACGGAACCGTCTTCCCGAAGCAGCAGTTCCCCGCAGCGGAGTTTTGCGTTGTAATTGAATCCCATGGCTCTTCCGTGTGCGCCGGCGTCGTGAACAATAAGCAGATCGCCGACCGCTATTTCCGGAAGCGGACGCTGCACGGCGAATTTATCGCAGTTCTCGCACAGGGAACCGACAACGTCATATATATGCGCGCCGTCGGGAAGCGAACCGCCGCCGGCAGCCGCGACATCGGGCTTTCCGGCAACGGAAATATGATGATACGCTCCGTACATGCCGGGGCGCATTAAATCCGCCATGGACGCATCAACGCCGATATACTCGCGGTAAATGTGCTTTTGATGAATGGCGCGCGTAACAAGATACCCATACGGTCCTGTTATCGGGCGCCCGCATTCCCAGCAGATTTTCAGCGGATCAAGCCCCGCCGGCGCGATAATGCCGTCATACAGTTTTTTTATGCCCGCCGCGATGTATTCGTAATCGACCGGCTGCTGTTCGGGTTTGTACGGAATCCCGATGCCGCCGCCCAAATCGACGAATTCCAGACGGACACCGAGACGGGATTTCAGTTCGGCAGCCAATTCAAACAAAATTTGCGCGGTTTCGAGAAAGCAGTCGGGATTCAGTTCGTTGGAAGCGACCATTGTATGCAGCCCGAAGCGCCGCACGCCCTCGTTTTTCGCCTGCCGGTACGCATCGAAAATTTGCGGATAGGTCAATCCGTATTTTGCTTCTTCCGGCCGCCCGATAATGGCATTTACGCCGCTTTTTTTCAGCGCCCCCGGATTATAGCGGAAACTCAATATTTCCGGCAAATGCCCGCCGAGCGCGTTTTTCACGTAATCGATGTGCGTTATATCGTCAAGATTCAGAATGTTGCCGCGCAAATTGGCATAAATATATTCACGTTCCGGCGTTTCGTTCGACGTGAACATGACTTTTTCGCCTGTCATGCCGGATTTTTCGGCGAGAATCAGTTCCGGCAGGCTGGAACAGTCCGCGCCGCAGCCTTCCGCCGCAAGTATTTTTAATATATACGGATTCGGCAGCGCCTTGACCGCAAAATATTCCGTAAAAGACGGAAAAATGCCGAACGCCTTTGCAAAGCGGCGCATATTTGCGCGGATTGCTTTTTCGTCGTATATGTAAAACGGCGTCGGATACGAAGCCGCGATTTCTTCCAGCTGCGCTTTTGTAAGCGGAAACGTTTTTTCTGCCATACGCAAAGTATATCACAAAAGAAGATAAATCACAAGAAAATGCCGCGCAGGCGGACATTCCGTTTTAATCGAAAAAGCCTTTTGCTTTCAGCAGTTCCGCATTGAGGATTCCGCCGAGCGCGGCGCCGCGTTTTGTATTATGGCTCAGTGCGACAAATCGTATATCAAAAATCGGACACGGACGCAGACGGCCGATTGTAACCGCCATGCCCTTTTCCGCATCTCTGTCGCGGCGCGGCTGCGGACGGTTTTCTTCGTGCCGGACAATAATCGGACGCGCGGGAGCGGACGGCAGATCCAGTTCCTGCGGCAGCGCGCGGAACGACGTCCAGATTTTCTCTATTTGTTCGAGCGGAGGTTTTTTATCATCGGGAAGATCGAATTCGAGCGAAACGCAGGCAATGTGTCCGTCAATCACGGGGACGCGGTTGCAGTGCGCCGCAATTTTCGGCAGCGAAGCGGTTTCGATTTTTCCGTTTTTCAGCGTCCCGAATATTTTAAGTGCTTCCGTTTCCGTTTTTTCTTCTTCGCCGCCGATATACGGCACAATGTTGTCTATCATATCGAAAGACGCAACACCGGGGTAGCCGGCGCCGCTCACCGCCTGAAGCGTTGTAACAATCATGCGCTTTACCGGAAAGCCGGCGCGGTTTAAAGCAAAAATCGGCATCATATAGGATTGGATTGAACAGTTCGGCTTTACGACAATAAATCCGTCTTTCCAGCCGTGATGTTTTTTTTGTTCGGCGATAACATCGAGGTGCTGCGGATTGATTTCGGGAATGAGCACCGGCACATCGTCTGTCCAGCGGTTCGCGCTGGCATTTGAAACAACGGGAATGCCTGCCTGCGCGTAGGCTTCTTCGAGAGCCTTGATGGTTTCTTTATCCATTTCAAGCGCGCTGAACACAAAACGGCACTTTCCTTTTGCCGCGTTCACATCGTTCGCGTCGCAGACGACAAGATCCGCCGCGCCGGACGGAATATCGCTCCCGATAAGCCAGCGGTTTGCCACTGCGTCTTTGTAGATTTTTCCCGCAGAACGGGGACTTGCCGCAACATACGTTACTTCGAACCAGGGATGATCCGCAAGATTCGCGATATACCGCTGCCCTACCATTCCGGTAGCGCCGAGAATTCCGACAGGTATTTTATGATTGTTCATTGTTTCCTCCCGCAGGCGCGTTTTCCGTTTACAGCGCGCACTGTTCCAGCGCCTGTTCGATGATTTTTTTTGCGGAATCATTCGCTTCCGCAAGCGGCAGCCGCACCGCGCCGGCCGGCAGTCCTTTTTTATTCATCGCGTATTTTATCGAAACCGGATTGCCGTCGCAAAACGCGGCTTTGAAAAACGGCAAAAGCCGATAATGAATTTCGCGCGCTTTCTGCATATCGCCGTCAAGCGCCGCATGAACCAAATCCGCAACCAGCGCGGGCGCAAGGTTCGAAACGACGGAAACCACGCCGTCGCCGCCGCATGAAATCAGCGGGAGCGCAAGCGCGTCGTCGCCGCTCAAAACCGAAAAATCCCGCGCGCTTCCGCCGAGACGGGCAATGACTTCCATCATTTGGTTTATGTCGCCGGATGCTTCTTTTACGCCGGCTATGCACGGCAGCGAAGCGATGCGGCACAGCAAATCCGGACAAATATTTTTTCCGGTTCTGCCGGCAATATTATACACAATAACGGGAATTCCGATTTTCGAAACGGCTTCGAAATGGCGGAAAATTCCTTCGTCGGAAGGCTTATTGTAATACGGCGTAACGACAAGCGCATAGTCGGCGCCCGCATCTTTTGCACGCTGCACGTAGCGGACAGCGTCTTTTGTATTGTTGCTGCCCGCGCCGAGAATAATCGGAACGGCATGACCGCTTTTCTGCGCCCAAGCGTTTTTTTCCGCTATTGCGATTTCGACAAGCTGCGCTTCTTCAGCTTCGTCCAAAGTCGGCGTTTCTCCGCTTGTTCCCAGCGGAACAATGCCGTCTGCGCCGTTTTCCAGCTGAAAGCGGAGCAGACTTCGAAACCCATCATAATCGACAGAACCGTCTGAATGCATCGGTGTAACAAGCGCAGTAAAAACGCCGCGCAATTTTGCCATGGAAAGCCTCCGGACATCAATAAAACAGCATGCACATGCCGTGACAGCTGCCGTATATTTTATTCGTACAAATATTCAATACGCCGCATAGTATTGCACTTTTATGTGAATTGTACAAGAGAAGCTTTTTATATAGAAAAGAATGTCTGCCGAAGAAGCGCGAAGCGTATTTTGTCGGCGCCGTTTTTGCAAATTGAATATTGCAATATGCATGTATTTTTTGGCTGATGCATGAAAATCCGGCAGGCAGACCGCATACTTTAAATCAATGAAAAAACAAATGAAAACAAAAACTCGCACGGCGGCATGCGTTTTCTGTACGTTTTTATTTGCGGCAGCTCCGTTCAAAAGCCATGCAGCGGCGGAAACAGGCGGCGCGGCAAAAAAATCCGTTTTGCGGAATATCGCGGAATCCGGAACGTTTACCGTTGCCGTAACAAAAACAGATAATCCGCCGTTTTGCTTTACGGACAAAAACGGAATGACTGCCGGATTTGATATCCGTCTTGCAAAGCGCATTGCGGACGAGCTGCACGCGGAACTCATTGTGAACCGAGAAGCACAGACGTTTGACGATGTAATTCAATTTGTGGCAGCAGGAAAAGCAGACGCCGGCATTTCGAAACTGAGCAAAAACCTCGACCGCGCGGCACGCGTGCGTTTTACGCGACCGTATCTCGTACTCAGGCAGGGACTGCTGTACAACAGAGTGCGGCTGGCAAAAAGAATTCCGGAAAAAAAGATTCGGCAGTTTACCCGCGCATTCGACGAAGAACTCGGCGTTCTCGGCGGCACCGTATACAGCACCTATGCCAAAAAACATTTTCCGAACGCAAAAACAGTATTGTTCGCTTCTTGGGAAGACGCGGTTGCAGCACTGCGCGCAGGCGATATTCTTGCGCTGTATCGAGATGATCTTGCCATTCAGCAAGTAATGAATTCCGAAAAAGACAGTTTTTTGCTGTACAAACCATTGTATTTTACGGACAAAACAGATCAAATTGCCATTGCCGTGCACGAAGACGATACGCTTTTTTTGGATTATCTCAATTTTTTCCTTGAGCTGTATCAGCCGCCGGCAACGGCAGCGCAAATTCTCGATATGTATCAATAAAATAAAACAGGATTACGCAGATGGCTTCTTCAACGCACATTTTAAAACATCCGCTCACTATTCTTTTTTCAATATGTTTCGGCGCGCTGCTGGGCGTGTATTCGGGGGAATTTATTGTTCCGCTGGGAATTCTCAGCGACGTGTATCTGGCATTTTTCCAGATGAGCGTTATTCCCATTCTCGTAACATCGATTATTTCAAGTCTTGCAGTACTGATAAAAGATCCGCAGGCAAAGCAGTACATCGCGAAAATAGCGACGGTTTTTATTTTATCGCTCGCCGCAAGCGCGGTTTTCGGTGTCTGTGCGGGAATCTGGGGAAAACCGGGAAATTTTCCGGGAATGCAGAAAACCGACGCGCTTAATGCAATTATCAAAACGGCGCAAAATGACGCGCAGGAAACAATGTGTCTTGAAACAGAACATACTTTCGCAGAAGAAAACCGCACTGACGCCGTCAGCCGCTTTTTGCTTGATATTGTTCCGTCGAATATTTTCGCATCGCTGAGTTCCGGTACCATACTGCAAATCGTGTTTTTCAGCATTATTCTCGGAATAGCGCTCGGCTGCCTTCCGGAAAAACAGTCCGTCATCATCATCGAAACAGCGAAATCGTTTCAAACCGCGTTTCAAAAACTTATCGGCTGGACAATGTATGCACTGCCGTTTGCGCTTGTGTTTCTCGTCGGAAGACAAATCGCCCTGACCGGCGCGGATATTTTTCTTGCCATGCTGAGATTTATCGCTGTTTTTTTTGCTGCCGGAGGAGCACTGATTGTCTGCTGTTTCTTTTGCATTTGGTTTTGCTCCGGCACAAAAAATCCGGCAGAAGTTATTCACGCGCTTATCGAACCGACAGTTGTCCCGCTTGCCACAAGGAACAGCTTTGCTTCCATGCCGGCAGCCGTGTCCGCACTGAATACGCTGAATTTCGATCGGCGCTCTTCGAATTTGGTGTTCCCGCTGGGGCTGACCATTCTGCGCTTCGGAAACATTGTGTATTTTGCCGTGGCTTCGTGCTGCGTTGCGCAAATATACAATGCGCCCGTTTCTTTTAACGAACTGCCGGCGTACATATTCGGTTCGCTGTTTGCCGGAACGGCGACTGCCGGCGCATCGGGAATCGCGACGCTGCAAATGATCCACATTGTGCTCGATCCGCTGGGACTTCCGGCGGAATCGCTGTTCACGGTTTTTCTCGCGATAGATGCGCTTGTCGATCCCATGCGGACACTCATAAACGTTTTCATGAACATGAGCATAACCGCAGTCATTGCCGCAAACACAAAAGCGAACAGCATGCGCGGCGGCTCCGGCAAAAGCGCCGATAAAAAGCGGCTGTTTTTTCCGTTTTTTACCGGATTCAAAAACATACATCCGTAACGCGCAGATTCGGGAAATATCGGCGGCGCAATTCAAGCACATGAAAATCCGCACGCAATTTCAGCGCGGATTTTAAACTCCGCACGTTTCCCGCAGCGGCGCGGAAACGCCGCAGAGCGTACATGAAAACGCCTATTCACTTTTTCCGCGAAAATTATTATAATATGCGCTCAATACAGCAGAAAAACTGCCGGACATAACGCCGGCATTTACTTCAGTCAATCAAGGAATATATATGGAAGTTCGTGTCCGTTACGCTCCGTCGCCGACGGGAATGCAGCATATCGGCGGAATAAGAACCGCATTGTTTAATTATCTTTTTGCCCGCAGCAAAAACGGCAAATTTATTCTGCGTCTCGAAGATACCGACAGGACGCGCTACGGAGAAGCCTTTGTGCAGAATCTGTACGACACGCTTGCCTGGCTCGGCATCGAATGGGACGAAGGCGGCGAAAAAGGCGGCGAGTTCGGACCGTACATTCAGTCGCAGCGTTTTGAACTGTACAAAAAATACGCGCAGGAACTCGTCGACGCAGGGCACGCGTATTACTGCTTCTGCGACGAAGAACGTCTTGAACGCATCCGCGCGCTGCAAACAAAAAATAAAATGGCGCCGGGATATGACCGCAACTGCCGCCATTTAACCGAACAGGAAATACAGGAAAACCTGCAGGCGGGGAAGCCCTATGTTATCCGGCTGAAAATTCCGCTTGAAGGCGTAACCCGCTTTCACGACTCGCTGCTCGGCGATATCGAATGGAAAAACGAAGATATAAGCCCCGATCCGGTGCTGCTGAAAAGCGACGGATTTCCCACGTATCACCTTGCAAACGTCATCGATGACCATTTTATGAAAATAACGCATGTCATGCGGGCACAGGAATGGATTCCGTCCACGCCGATGCATGTTATCATGTACAATGCGTTCGGCTGGGAACATCCCGAATACTGTCATCTGCCTATGGTTATGGGACAGGACGGGCAAAAGCTGTCAAAACGGCACGGCGCGACATCCGTAAACGAATTCCGTGCGCGCGGGTACCTTCCTGCGGCGCTGATAAACTATGTTTCGATGCTCGGCTGTTCGTATGAAGACGGACGCGATTTGTATGAACTCAAAGATCTCGAAACATTATTCCGTCTCGAACATCTGAACAAAGCGCCGGCGGTTTTCGATTACAAAAAACTCGAATGGCTCAACGGCCAGTATATCCGCATGATGAGCGACGAAGAATTGTACGGCGCGGTGCTGCCGTTCATAACGGGCACGGGAGATGCCGCACTTCCGGTGAATGAATCGGAACAGTTCCCCGCGCCGAAAATCGGCCCCGAATATTCCGGCATTGCACAGGCCGCAGACGGAACGCTTACGATAGCGGAAAGCGCGCTTTCTTCGGGCGCACAGCCGATGACTTCTTCCGTCATTGCCGAAAATCTGCTGGCACTGATGCCGCTCATACGCGAGCGCCTGCACTTTCTGACCGATGCGGCGGAAATGGTCGGCTTCCTGTTCAAAAACGTTGTGTCGCCGCCTGCGGAACAAATCATTCCCAAAAAGCTCGACGCCGCCACGACCAAAAAAGTGCTGGAAACGGCACGCGGCTTTATCCGTTCCCTGCCGGAACTGGATCACGAAGCGCAGGAAGCGCTTGCACGCGAAACCGCGGAAAAACTGGGAATAAAACTGGGCGACTTTATGATGCCGATACGCATGGCTGTTACCGGTTCGCGCGTATCGCCGCCGCTTTTGGGCTCAATCTTAATTCTCGGCACGGAAAAAGCGCTCTCAAGAATCGACGCGGCGCTGTCGGTTTTTCCGTCGTAAAAGCATCGGCATCCGCGGCAGTTTTTTTTGAAGCTGCGCGCGGATAAGCGTGCCTTGAAAATTCCCGATGAAACCGCTAGTATGTTTTTGTTCTTATATCACGGAACAATAAAAAGGCATTCCGAACATAAAAGCTTGTTTTGCCTTTTTGCAGGAGAAATCAATGACAACACCATTACAGGATTATCTTTCCGGCACCGCTCCGGATAAACTAAACGCGGCTATGACAGCATACGTTGCGAATCTTCAGGAAACCGCCGCCGTCTGTCCGGAAATCGCCGCCGATATTGTAAAAGAATTGGAAACGCAGCGGGCGCATCTGAAACTTGTCGCCAGCGAAAATTACTGTTCTCTGTCGGTGCAGGCCGCGATGGGAAACCTCTTAACCGACAAATACGCGGAAGGATATCCGGAACACCGATATTACGGCGGATGCGAAAACGTAGACGCCGTGGAAATGACTGCCGCGAACGAAGCAAAAGCGTTATTCGGCGCGGATCATGCATACGTGCAGCCGCACGCCGGAGCAGACGCGAATCTCGTTGCCTACTGGGCAATTCTCAATAAAAAAATCGAAATGCCGGCGCTTGAAGAATTCGGCGAAACGAACCTGTCGAACTTGACGGACGCCCAGTGGAAGAATCTGCGCGAAAAACTCGGCAACCAGCGGCTGCTCGGACTCGATTATTATTCCGGCGGACATCTCACGCACGGATACCGCCAGAACATTTCCGCGCGCATGTTTGAAAGCCATTCATATACCGTTGACAAGCAAACAGGACTGCTCGATTACGACGCCATAGAAAAACAAGCAATGGAAATAAAGCCGCTCATCCTGCTTGCCGGATATTCCGCGTATCCGCGCGCGATAAATTTCCGCCGCTTCCGGCAAATCGCGGATAAATGCGGCGCCGTTTTAATGGTAGATATGGCGCATTTTGCAGGACTTGTTGCCGGAAAAGTATTTACCGGAGAAGAAAATCCCGTCGAATGGGCAGACGTCGTTACGTCCACAACGCACAAAACGCTCCGCGGACCGCGGGGTGCGCTTATTTTGTGCAAAGAAGAATTCGCCGAATCCGTAAACAAAGGCTGTCCGCTTGTGCTCGGCGGACCGCTTCCGCATATTATGGCAGCAAAAGCGATTGCTTTCAAAGAAGCGCGCTCGGCGGCATATCAGGAATACGCACGCCGCGTCAAAAACAATGCCGCGGAACTCGCATCGCAGTGCATGAAACTGGGAATGAAACTGCAAACGGGCGGCACAGACAATCATCTGATGCTGATTGACGTAACCACATACGGACTTACCGGCAGGCAGGCGGAAAACGCGCTTTTCGAATGCGGCATTACCTTGAACAGAAATACGCTGCCTTTCGATCCGCAGGGTCCCTGGTGGACAAGCGGCATCCGCGTCGGCACGCCGGCTGTTACGACGCTCGGCATGGGCATTCCCGAAATGAAAGAAATCGCCGAAATTATCGATACGGTACTGAAAGGCACAAAACCGGGATTGACAAAAGACGGCAAACCGGCAAAAGGAAAAATCGATTTGGATCAGGCAGTAAAACAGCAGGTAAAACAGCGCGTCAGTACGCTGCTTGAAAAATTCCTGCTGTATCCGGAATTGGATATAGACTTCCTGAAAAAACATTTTGTGCGCTGAAAGCAAATAAATGCCGCAATAAGGCACTGCAAAATATCGAACAACCGCTGCGGGCGCAAATACGAAAATGCGCGTATGTGTGCCGATCGGCGGGGAAAGCGGCTTCCGCAGGTTCCGTGCCGCAAAACTCGGCCGTGCGCTTGGCAGTGCACCGCAGGCGGAAGCACTGTTTTCCGCAGCGGCGGTTTCAAGGAACTTTTTGTGAATCGGGCAGAAAAAGCAAAACAACTTTTTTTACGCGGATATACCTGCGCGCAGGCAGTCGTCGGCGCGTTTGCGGAAGACGATTGGTTTGCCGGCAGCGGACTCACATTCGAAGCCGCCATGAAAATCGCATCGTCGTTCGGCGGCGGCATGGGACGGCTGCGGGAAGTCTGTGGCGCAGTCAGCGGCATGTTCCTGCTTGCCGGTTTGAAATACGGTTTTGCGGAACCGGCCGCCGCGCCGGAGAAACAAACCGGCAGCGCGGAAGAAACAGAAACCGCTCTGAAAAACGCGCGCGCAAAAAACGATCATTACGCAAGAATCCAGCAGCTCGCAAAATCTTTTGCAGAACAAAACGGATCGATTATCTGCCGCGATTTACTGAATCTCGCCGCAAAAAAAACACCGTTCGCGCCGGACTCTCCCGAAGCCTCCGCACGGACAGCCGAATACTACAAAAAACGTCCCTGTGCCGACTTATGCGCCTGCGCGGCAAACATCTTCGAGCAGTACACTGTTTCCGTGCACCGCATTTTTGTGCAGTCATACGGACTATAACGCGGCTTCTTTTTTCGCAACATACAGCCCGTGCACATTGCAGTATTCGTACGCAGCAACAAGACTGTCATCTTCGAGAACGAATTTTGCTTCCGGAATATTTCCCGGCTTTAACCGAACGAATTGAAAACCGTGCTTTGTTTCGACTGCAATCCACATAATGTAATGTTCCGTTTTCATAGGATGCGGAAGCGAACCGACCGACACGGTTACACGCGAACCTGATTCATGAATTGCCGGCAAATGTTTTTCGAGAATGCCGTCTGAAGTTCCGGGCTTTAATTCGATCATCGTTTCGCCGCAGCAGACAAGCGGCACGCCGGAGTTTTCAATGGAGCAAACAAGATTTCCGCAATGGACACACATAAAAAATTTCATAAAACCTCCTGCAAAGAACATGACGCTTCCGGCACACAAACGGCGGCGCGGTTTTCCCTCGGCGGACAATGCAGGCAAAAACAATTTTGCGGCACACAAAGCGGGCGGCGCATAAACGAATTCTTGCTGCGGCGCCGATCGCAGGGATATGCAGCTGCCTCGCGAATCGGCACAGTCCGGCATCGAAATAACATACATGAAAGACAATACTTAGCGTTTCTGTTCTTCTTATTTGTGATGTTTAAAGTATACTTGACACCATGAAATTACATTCTGTCAAATGTGCAACAATTTTGCGAAAATTCACATCCCGAAGCCAAGCGCCCTGTCCCCTCTTGCGCTTTTTTTCTTTTTTTGATATACGTGTGTTGTACACGGGGAGTCGGCGCAAAGCTGTCTGAGAGTAGGATGTTTTCCTTGACCCGGGAACCTGATTTGGATAATGCCAACGTAGGGACGTGCGAAAACAAAGCTCTTCAATCCGCAAAATATTCAAATCAGCATTCTTAAAATGAAAGAGGTTTTTATGTTTAAGGAATGCCTTGATTCTGTTCGGGAAAAATCACCTTTGGTTCACAACATCACAAACTATGTTACGGTGAACGATGTAGCAAACGCAATTCTTGCGGCAGGCGCAAGCCCTGTCATGTCGGACGAGCCGCATGATGTAAAAGACATCGCTTCGATCAGCAGCGCCGTCAATATAAACATCGGTACGCTGAACAAGCGCTCGATAAAAGCGATGTTCATTGCGGGAAAACAAGCCGCAAGCCTGAATCGTCCGGTTCTCCTCGATCCGGTGGGAGCGGGTGCAAGCGCGCTCAGGACAAAAACGGCGCTGAGTCTTATGAGCGAAATACCGTTTGCGGTTATCCGCGGCAACAGCTCGGAGCTGAAAACGCTCGCGGCGGGAAGCGGACTTACGCAGGGAGTTGACGCAAGCAGTGCGGATGCAGTGCGCGAAGAAAATCTCGACCGAGAAATCGCGTTTGTAAAAAAGTTTGCCGAAAAAAACAACTGCGTTGCCGCAATGACCGGAGCAATCGATCTTGTCGCCGACAAGGATCGCTGCTTTGTTATCAGAAACGGACGCGCGGAAATGAGCCGCATAACGGGAACGGGCTGCTGTCTGAGCGGAATTACGGCGGCGTTCGTCAGCGCAAACAGAAACACGCTGGAAGCCGCCGCAGCAGCCGTATGCGCAATGGGACTTGCGGGAGAAATCGCCTGGAAGCGGATGCAGGACGGCGACGGAAATTCCACGTACCGCAACCGAATCATCGATGCGCTGTACAATATGACAGGCGATGAACTCGAACGGGGCGCGCGCTATGAAATCCGCTGATCTGCGCGCTTCGCTTGTGCTGTATGCCGTTACCGACCGCTCCTGGCTCGGCAGCGGCACACCGTGCAGCTCGCTGTACGAAGCGGTATCGCAGGCAATCGACGGCGGCGCAACATGCATCCAGCTGCGCGAAAAAGATCTCGATGAAGAAAATTTTTTAACCGAAGCACTTGAAATCAGGCAGCTGTGCGCATCGACAAAAATTCCGTTCATCGTAAACGACAGCGTACATGTTGCGAAAAAAAGCGGCGCGGACGGCGTTCACATCGGGCAGGACGACATGAATCCTGCCGAAGCGCGGAGCATTCTCGGCGCGGACAAGATAATCGGCGTTTCCTGCCAGACCGCGGCGCAGGCAGTTCTTGCGGAACAACAGGGAGCCGATTACCTCGGCGTAGGCGCGGTTTTTCCCACTTCAACAAAAGACGATGCCGATTTGGTTTCGCTTGATACTTTAAAGGCAATATGCGCTTCCGTGAAAATTCCCGTTGTTGCAATCGGCGGAATCGGCAGAACAACCGCGCCGCAGCTTGCGGGAACGGGGATTGCCGGCATTTCCGTCGTCAGCGCGATTTTTGCGCAGGCAGACATTGCCGCATCGGCACGCGAACTTCTGCGCATCGCACAGTCCGTTACGGCATAAAATCGAAAATCCGCGGCGGATCAGGGGCACCATTTTCCGCCGCGTAATAAATAATGCATTTTTTTTCAGGAGGAAACATGAAAACTGCATTGACCATTGCGGGCACAGACCCGAGCGGAGGCGCCGGAATTCAAGCTGACATCAAGACGATGACCGCGCACGGAGTGTTTGCCATGAGCGCCGTTACCGCGCTTGTGTCGCAAAATACAACCGATGTTTTTTCCGTCACGGAAGTAACACCCGAATTCCTTGCCAGCCAAATTCGAGCGGTCGCAACCGATATTTTTCCTGATGCGGTAAAGACCGGCATGATTTCTTCTCCGGCGCTTGTGCGCATAATTGCGCAGAGCATCGCGGAATTCGGCTTCAGGCAGATTGTCGTAGATCCTGTCATGGTTGCGACAAACGGCGCGCGGCTGACCGACGACGAAGCGGTGCAGGCATTGCAGCGCGAACTTCTTCCGCTTGCCGCCGTTATCACGCCGAACATTCCCGAAGCGCAGATTCTTTCTCGCATGAAAATCGATTCCGATTCGGCAATGGAAAAAGCCGCCGAAATTATTTTTTCGGAATACGGCTGCGCGGTTCTGGTGAAAGGCGGGCACAATCTGAACGACGCCAGCGATTTTCTGCTCACAAAGAACGGCGGCACCTGGTTTGCCGGAAAACGCATAGACAACAAAAACACGCACGGAACCGGCTGCACGCTTTCAAGCGCAATTGCTTCAAACCTTGCAAAAGGCAAAACACTCGAACAATCCGTAAAGCAGGCAAAATCGTATATTTCCGGCTGTCTTGAGGCGATGCTCGATTTGGGAAAAGGAAGCGGTCCGCTCAATCACGCTTTCAAAATCGAGGGAGAGTATTAAGATGAACATAAAATCGAAGGAAGCAAACCTCGCGCTGATTTGGTTCGGCGCCGGCGTTTCCGTCGCGGAAATCATCACGGGAACATATTTTGCTCCGCTCGGTTTTGCAAAGGGAGCGGCGGCAATTTTGATCGGGCATGTTATCGGCTGCGCGCTTCTGTTCCTTGCGGGCTACATCGGCTGCGCTTCACAAAAAAGCGCGATGGAAACAACGAAACGCAGCTTCGGCATTTTCGGCGGCAAATTCTTTGCGCTGGTGAATGTTTTGCAGCTGACGGGCTGGACCGGAATCATGATTTACGACGGCTCGCTTTCCGTAAACGCATTGTTTGCAAACAGCGCGCGGATCTGGGCGCTTGTAATCGGCACGCTTATTCTGCTTTGGATTGCGCTCGGAATTACACGGATCGGCAAACTTTCCGCCGCGGCATTGACGGCGCTTTTTGCCCTGACACTCGTTTTGTGCAAGGTTATTTTTTTCGGAGGAAACGCGCCTGCTTCGAATCATGTATCGGAAAGCGCACTGAGTTTCGGAGCCGCCGTCGAGCTTGCCGTCGCAATGCCGCTTTCATGGCTGCCGCTCGTCAGCGATTACACGCGGGAAAGCAGCCGTCCGCTTGCGTCTTCGCTTGTCAGTTCCGCAGTTTACGGAATTACAAGCTGCTGGATGTACGTCATCGGCATGGGCGCCGCGCTTTTTACCGGAGAAACGGATATTTCGCTTATCATGCTCAAGGCAAATCTCGGCTGGGCGGCGATCGCAATTGTCGTGCTTTCGACCGTTACGACAACATTTCTCGATGCGTATTCGGCGGGAATCTCGTTTGAAGCAATCGTGCCCTCTGCAAACGGAAAATGGATTGCCGCCGCCGTAACGGCAGCCGGCACAATCGGTGCGCTTTTCTTTCCGATGGACGACATAACGGGCTTTTTATATTTAATCGGTTCCGTGTTCGCACCGATGAGCGCAATTTTGATTGCGGATTTCTTTGTTTTGAAGACGGATTTTTCCGAAAAAAAATGCCCCGCGGCAAAAGCCGTGCTGTGGCTTGCGGGTTTTGTTCTTTACCGAATTTCACTCGGCTGGGATTTTATTCTGGGAAACACGATTCCTGTCATGGCAGCCGTTTTTGCGGCAGCGGTCATTGCCGGAAAACTGTTTCGTCCGAACGGAAAAAAAACCGCCGCATAAAAACACCGAAGCGCCGTGCGGTTTTTTCGGCAATCGGCGCTTCTTCAGCCACGGGAAAGCATTTCCCCTTACACAGGAAGACGTTTCCCCTGCCACGCGAAGGCATTTCCCCTTGCACGGGAAGACGTTTCCCCTGCCACGCGAAAGCGCTTCCCCTTGCACGTTCGCCTGATGCGCCTTTCGCAATTCAATCGGCATTGTAAGTTCGTCATACAAATCGGCAAGCGAACATTTGTACCCTATTCCATGAATGGGTTTTCCTTTGCATATGCAATCGCCGCCGCTTGAAAATCTTCAGAACTCACATTATCAAAATATTTTTGCCGCCACTTGGTATAATCGGATCTTTCCCTGATAATGACAGAAATAAAATGTTCTGTTTCCACTGTCCCAAGTTTTTCAAGCAAACATTCCATGCCCTTTTCCATAATTTCATTCGTACTTGTCATTACTCCTGCACCTCCGTTTCTCTGATAAAAGTTGTCGGATCGACTATTTTTATCTTATCCGACTTGTACTTCAGCAATCTGTCATCTGTCGTAATAAGGTAATCGCATTCAGAAAGAATCGCACAAGCCGTATGATATGCATCCGCTGTTTTTACACCTGTTTCTATAATTTCATCTGCGATTTTTTTTACTTCATCAGCTCTATCAATATCAATATATGCAATCAGGTTTTCTTTAACAAAGTTCCATATTGAATTTCTCTTGCTCCGAAGCGGATTTCTGCTGTTTTCATACTGCAATACGTAAGACGCCGCCAATTCCAGCTTCCCGTCTTTTATCATCGATTGTATTTGAAGTTTCGCCTGTGTTTCAAGCGATATTCTAAGCTGCGATTGATCGTCATACGGACGATTATAACTGCAATTATCAAGATATATTCTCATAAATTCCCATGATCTCCTCGCTTTTCATTCCAAACTTTTTGCTTCGCGAACGCGCCATGCTTCCGCAAATTTTGCCGCCGTCCTCCTTTACTGTCCGTTCGCGGCATAAGACAAGTATAGCACAGTTTTTTCCTTCCCTTTTCCCTTTCGAAAAAAACTTGAATTATTCCCTGCCGATGCTGTATAGTTTTACGGGGAAAAATTATATGATTTCCAATTTCCATACCCACACAAAATTATGTCATCACGCGCAAGGTTCTCCGCAGGATTATATAGAAGAAGCTGCGCTGGGATTGTACGGCGAAGAATGCGGAGCGCTCGGTTTTTCCGATCATTGCCCGTATCCGCTTGCCGCCGCGGAAACATGGCCGAATATCCGTATGTCGGAAAAAGAAGCGCCGCTGTACATTCAATGGGTACGCGAATCAGCAAAAACGGCGCCCTTTCCGGTATACGCCGGTTTCGAATGCGAATGGGATAAGCAGTATGCGGACTGGTACCGCGGCATGCTGCTCGGAGAATTAAAAGCGGACTATCTGGCGTTCGGGCCGCATTGGGTTCGCAGCGGAAGCGAATTTTTATATGTACTCGAAATACAGACAAAAAAGCAGCTGCACCGCTATGTCGACGGAGTAACGGAAGGCATCGCCAGCGGGCTTTTTTCATTTGTGGCGCATCCCGATATTGTGCTTGCCCGCTGGAAAGAATGGACTGCCGACATTGCTTCCTGCATGGAAGCGATTATCGACAGCGCGGTTGCATGCGGCATACCGCTTGAAATAAACGGACTCGGCATGACGCGGACGCCGAACAGCACCGCACGCGGCATACGCTATGCATATCCGGTTGACGAATTCTGGATTCTTGCCGCCGCAAAAGGCGCGCGCATTATATGCAATTCCGATGCGCATGCGCCGCAGGACGTGCTGAAAAACGCCGCAAACGCACGGCAGTACGCGCGCAGCTTGAATCTGCCTGTGCACGAATTTCTTCCCGTTCATCAGCTGTAGCACGCGGCAGGCAAATATTCCGCGCATGCCGAACACTGCCGACACGTGCAACCGGCAGCTGTTTTTGCGCCGATAAGCCGATAAGCGGTTCGGCTATGCTTCGTTTTCCGGAAAAAGCCCCGAAACAATAAACTGTTCCGGCAGTTTTGAAGGTCTGCCCGCCTGGTTCACGCATGCCCAGGTAACATCCGCCTGCGCGCAGACAACGCCGTCTTCTTTTTTGATCAGCTGCCTGAATGTTCCCGATATGTGCCGCATCGAAACGGGTTCCGATTCTATAAAAAGTTTGTCATCCAAAACCGCCGACGCCTTGTAGTGAATATCGATATGGGTAACATACAGATAAAAGCCCGCCTGAACAATTCCTTTATAATCGAAACCTGCTGCATGAAGAAAATCCATGCGGGCATATTCCAAATAATTCAAGTACACCGCATTGTTCACATGATTGTAAGAATCGCATTCATACGGACGAACCGTAAGTTCGGTTATATGCTTCATGCAAGCATTGTACCCCAAAAAAGCATTTTCCGCCAGATACGGCATTGTCCGCATGTCCGCATCACGCGGCGATGAACAAAATCGATATGCGTTTTATGCATGCTTGACCATACCTGCGGTGTATGCGAAAATAAAATCATGATTGAATTCCGAGTACTCACCTACTTTCTTGCCGTTGCGGAAGAAAGAAGCGTAACCCGCGCCGCCGAAGCAGTCCATACGTCGCAGCCGAACCTGAGCCGCCAGCTGCTGGAACTGGAGCGGACACTCGGATGCAGGCTGTTTGAACGCGGAAAAACGGCTGTCCTCACCGAAGCCGGCGAACTTTTGAAGCGGCGCGCCGCGGAAATCCTCAGTCTTGTTTCAAAAACAGAATCGGAACTCTCGTTCAACGCAAAGGCGGTTCGCGGAACGATATCCGTCGGCTTCGGAGAAATGAAGTGCGTGCAGAACATGGCGGACTGCGCCGCAGCGTTTCGGCAGACATATCCCGGCGTGAACTTCGAGTTTTTTACGGGAACAGCCGATCAGGTGAAAGAGCGCATGGAAAAAGGACTTTTGGACGCGGGACTGCTTCTCGAACCGATAGAAATCGAAAAGTACGACTTTTTCCGCCTGCCGGAAAAAACGCGCTTTGTCGCCGTCATGCAAAGCAGCTGTCCGCTTGCGCAAAAAGAATCCGCAACGGCGGACGATCTTGCGCAGTTTCCGCTGATTTTTCCGGTCCGGGCGAACATCAGGAACGAGCTTGCCTCCTGGTTCGCCGAGTACTTCCCGAATCTCCGCATTTCCGCCGTAAACAACCTTTCCACAAATGCCGCACTTCTCGTGCTGAGCGGCATGGGCATTGCAATCGGATCCGAAGGTCATGCGTTTCCCGAAGGATGCGAAGAAAAATTTGCCGTGCGCCCGCTTGAACCGGAAGTTTCGTTTTCCGCCGTGGTCGCCTGGAAAAAAAGCCGCGCATGCTCGCCGCTGCTCGAAGAATTCATCAGGTTCGCAAAAGAATTCCTGCTGCGCGAAAAAACGCTGCGCTGATGTTCCCGCACGGACACGCGGCAGGCTGAGCGCTCAAATGCGTTTTTCGCGACAAAGCAGGCGGTGCGCAACGCTTTCCAATCCGCGGCAAAGACACTGCCGCAGCATTTTCCGACGCCGGCGCATTCCCGTTTCCCTACTTTTTCAGCACGAACAAATATTCGCGCACATGAATATCGCGGCTTCGCAGGTTGCGGCTTCCGCGAAAAGTATTGTATTTGATTTCCGCGGTTTTCAGCCTGCCGTATTTCGAAAGCATCTCGGTCATTTCCGCAAAAGAAATAAAGCCTTCGGAATTGTACGAAACGATGACGAACTTCGCATCCAAGTTCGCGACGATTTCTTCCATTGACTTCAGCGCCGAATACGGCTTGTTGAAAGCCGAGCGGTTCCAGTCCTGCGTAATTCCGCTGACCTTGCTTATTTGCGCGTCGAGTTTGTTTTTCAAAATCAAGTTCAGCATAAAATAATTCGAGCCGTACGGATGCTGGTTGTACGGCGGATCGAGGTAGGCGACATCGAGATTTTTGAGTTCGCGGGAAAGGGCAGCGGCGTCTTTTTGATAGATTTCCAAGTCGGAATCGAAATTGCTGAAAACCGGCTCTTCAAGTTCGATTCGTCCGAAAATGCGGGAAAGCGCGTTTCTGCCCGCCGCACCGAAGCAGCCAATGCCCGTGTTCTTATCTTTGTAAAAACCTTTGAAAACGCCGCTCGTATTCACGTGAATCGATGCCTGCGTTATGAGCGGCGCGAGAAAGAATTTTCGCAGGGGCGCGTCCGCAAGCTCGTCAATCAGTTTTCGGTACGTGTCGATGCGAAGCGCGTTTTCGTGCGTGTAGAAAACCCGCTCGCCTTTTTGAATGCAGCCGTCATCTTGCGGCGCGTAATTCCGCGTAATGATTCCGCAGACCTTTTCTTTTTCGCACAAGGAATTTATTTCGGCGCGTAGCTGCGCGCATTTTTCTTTCGGAAAATCTTTTTTGTTCGAAAGGTAGCAGGAATTGATCACGGCGGAATAATTTTCCAAATCGTTCACGGCAAGGCTCGAAGCATATTTCTTCAGCATCCGCGAAACAATGCCCGAACCCGCGAACAAATCCGCGCAGACCATGCTGCGGCCGCCGAGCGTTTCCCGAATTGTGCACACTTCCGCCTCGATATTTTTGATGAGCGCGCGCTTGTTCCCGATGTACGTGATGATTTGCGTTGTAAGGAATTCTTTATTTTCCTGCATATTCATAATGATACCGCATCGCATCGGGACATTTTTGGAATGCCTGCAATGCAAACGATGCCGAACGGACGACACGGGTATTGCTTTTATCGGTTTTTTATTTTCCCCGTTCCGTTCGTTCTCTTTAAGCGCTCCGATTTTTTATTCACGATGAAGAGTATAACAAATATTTGCAAAAAGGCAAGAATCGCGGGATGGCGCAGGAATGCGCAGGGGAAGCCGCGCGCAAATCAAAACCGCGCCGCCGGACGCGGCTCAATAAAGCGCGCAAAGAACAAAAAAAAAGACGCATACCGGATATGCGCCTTTTTTAAGCGACAATTAGTATTTACTACTACCCCCAAATTTTGTCAAATTCCTCTTCAGAAATCGCGGTCGGGGTTGCCGAGATTTTTTTATAATTTTTGGAATCGCCGTCATCGCTTGTAAGTATCAATGTATCGCCCGCAAGGCTGTATTCAACAGCGCTGTCATTAGCTGTTATTGTATTTCCGGATACGGAATACGCAAAGCCTTCTTTGCTGTAATAGTATTTTCCCTCCGATATTACAACAAAGTACAACATATCACCGCTGAAATAGTAACCTTCGTTTTCACCGTCAGCGGGCAGCCATAATCCCTGCAAAGCACTGCTGCCGCTGTTATCGTCGTCATTGTCGCTGCACGCAATAAAACTCATCGCGAAAATCAGCGAAGCCGTCAAAACGGCTGTCAGTTTCAAAACCTTTTTCATAACATCCTCCTAAAAAAAGATGCTCTGTTATACAACGGGGGGGGGTAATGTCAAGACACTTTTGCGAAAAAACGGATTATTTTGCCTGTTTTTTCAGATTGCGCCATTGCGCCGAACGGAAAGCTGCGGGAACCGCCGCGCACGGAACGCTGTGTACGCGGCATTCGCGGCGCAGAGCGGAGTAAACGCACAAAGAGAATCCGCAGATGCATCGAGGGTGCAGCGCTTGCGCTAACGGGCGTAAATATATAAAATAATCCGTAAAAATTTTGTGGTTTTATTCGTGCGGCGGGCTTCTCGATATTCCTGACACCTGTGTTCTATTTTATAGAAGATATTGAGTTCCGGCTGCATATTCTATAAGAGCGAACGATGCCGCACATGCGGGAAACTGCGCTGCGTACCGCGCGGGCCCGTTTGCTTTTCGGAGTTACTATGGCAGAAAATACAACGTACGAAGCCGCCGTTGCGCGCAGCAAAGAGCTTGAAAAAGCCATTGCGGAGCATCCCGAAAAATACCGCGTTTTAACAGGGGATCGTCCGACCGGACGGCTGCATATCGGGCATTTCTTCGGTTCGCTGCAAAACCGCGTGAAGCTCGCAAAACTCGGCGTGCCCACCTGCATAGTTATTGCGGATTACCAAGTGCTCACCGATCACGATGCGTTTTCCGAAATTTCGCAGAACACCAAGCAGCTGACAATCGATTATCTTGCGGCGGGCATTGAACCGTCGGATAATGTCATTATTTATCCGCACAGTTATGTTCCCGAAGCAAATCAGCTGATGCTGCCGTTTTTAACGCTCGTATCAAACGCGGAACTCAGCCGCAATCCGACAGTAAAGGAAGAAATCCAGTCCGCCGGATTAAAAAGCATCAATGCGGGCATGTACACCTATCCGGTGCATCAGGCGTGCGACATTCTGTTCTGCAAAGGAAACGTCGTTCCCGTCGGCAAAGATCAGCTGCCGCATGTTGAACTGACGCGTTTGATTGCGCGGCGGTTCAACGAGCGTTTTTCCCCGTCGGCGCCGGTTTTTCCCGAACCGTCTGCACTTCTCAGCAAAACGCCGAGCATTGCGGGACTTGACGGAAACCAAAAGATGAGCAAAAGCCGCGGCAATGCGGTTATGCTTTGCGCTTCGGAAGACGAAACGGCAAAGCTCATCAAAAAAGCAAAAACGGATGCCGAACGCGTCATCACATACGATCCGGAGAACCGTCCGGAAGTGGCAAACCTCCTGATGCTCATTTCTTTGTGCACGGGAGAAACGCCGGAAGCCGCGGCGGCGCGAATCGGAGACGGCGGCGGCGGAAAACTGAAAGCGGAACTGACGGAAGCGCTCAACGAAAAACTCCGTCCGCTTCGTGCGGAGCGCGCCAGACTGGAAGCCGCTCCGGATTACATCAGGCGCGTGCTGCTTGACGGCGCCGCGCGCGCAAAAGAAATGGCAGAAGCAACACTGAAAGAAGTGCGCCGCGTCATGAATATGGAAATTTGATATGCGCATACATCTTGATTCGTTGAAAAAAACATACTCGGCGCCGGAAGGCGCTGTAAACGCCGTGGACAATATTACGCTTGATATTCCGTCCGATACCGTTTTCGGCATCATCGGAAAAAGCGGCGCGGGAAAATCATCGCTTGTCAGAATGGCAAGCCTGCTTGAAAAGCCCGACGGCGGCACCATTCATTACGATGACCGCCGTGTCGACAATCTGCCGCCGAAAGAATTGATTCTTCAGCGGCGGCGCATCGGCATGATATTTCAGAACTTCAATTTATTCAGTTCGCGCACGGCGGCACGCAACATTGCCTATCCGCTCGAAATTTGCGGAACGCCGAAAATCGAAACAAAGCAGCGTGTTGCGGAACTGCTTGAATTGGTGGGACTCGCCGACCGCGGCGACTCGCCCGTAAGCACGCTTTCCGGCGGGCAGAAGCAGCGCGTCGCCATTGCGCGGGCATTGGCAAACCGTCCGGAAATTCTTTTCTGCGACGAAGCGACAAGCGCGCTCGATCCGCAGACTACCCGTGCGATTCTTGCGCTCATCAAAAACATTCAGAAAAAAATGAATTTGACGGTGGTCATGATAACTCATCAAATGGAAGTTGTGCGGGATATTTGCGAACAAGTCGCCGTTCTCGATGCGGGAACGATTGCGGAAATAGGCGCAGTAAAAGATATTTTCGCACGACCGTCTTCGCCGGTAACGCGTGATTTTTTGTCGCATATTTCGGCACAGAACGCACCGCAGGGCGTTGTGCGCTGGTCCCCGAAAGGCGGGCAGTATATTCTCCGCTTCGCCGGCGAAAAAACAGACGAAGCGGTTATGAGCAATTTGTCCCACCGTTTCAATGTGGAATTCAATATCCGTGCCGGCGGCATACAGCACGTAGCGGGCAGCGGCATCGGTACGCTGATTACGGATATTTCCGGTTCCGAAGAAGAAGTCGAAAAAGCGCTTCAATATCTGCGGGACACCGGAATCGTTGTGGAAACCGCGCCGCAGACCATTTAAAAACATCGGGGCTCAAAGCCGTATGCCGCGTCTGCGCATTGCGGTTTTGCCCTTGTGTATATATGAGCGCGCGCGGATTTTATCGGGAGTAATGATATGGATATTTCGACAGTTGTTTCTTTAACGGCAAACGCGACAGTGCAGACGCTTGCCATGGTATTTTTTTCGACAGTGTTTTCTCTCATCATGGGACTGCCGCTCGGCATTCTGCTGTGCACGGCGGATCCGGAAAGCGGAATTATGCCCTCGCCGCTTCTGTTTCAAGTACTGACGCGGATTGTCAACATGCTCCGTTCGTTTCCGTTCATCATACTGATGATTCTGCTGTTTCCGCTTTCACGGATTATTCTCGGCACAAGCATCGGTACCGCGGCAGCTATCGTGCCGCTGTCAATCGCGGCGGCTCCGTTTGCGGCGCGCATTGTGGAAACCGCGCTCAAAGAAGTGGATCCCGGCGTAGTGCAGGCAGCCCGCGCAATGGGTTCCACAAACTGGCAGATTATCCGCAAAGTGCTGCTGCCGGAAGCAATGCCGTCGCTTGTGGCAGGCGTTACGCTTACCGTCATAAATCTGATAGGATATTCCGCAATGGCAGGCGCAATCGGCGGCGGCGGGCTTGGCGACCTTGCCATACGATACGGCTATCAGCGCTTCCGCACGGAAGTTATGATTGCGGCAGTTGTCGTTATTTTAATTCTTGTCGAAGCAGTTCAAATTACGGGCACCAAAATAAGCACTTCGCTGCTGTCGCGCAGATAAGCGGCTGCAGTGCAAACAGGCATTTGCTGCGGTTTTTACGCATCACATAAATATTGGAGGAGAAAAATGAAAAAATTTTTCATCGTGTTTGTTCTTGTTCTGACAACCGTTTTTTTTGCAGGCGGCTGTGCGAAGAACAAAGAAAATGTTTTGTCTGTCGGCGCTACGCCCGAACCTCACGCGGAAATGCTTAAAATCGCCGCGGAAATTCTGGCGGAAGAAGGAATCACGCTCAACATAATCGAGTTCACCGATTACGTTCTCCCGAATGAAGCGCTGGAAAGCGGCCAGATCGACGCGAATTTTTTCCAGCACCTGCCGTACATGGAATCTTTCAATAAAGAACGGGGATACCACTTGGCAAACGCGGGCGGAATTCATATCGAACCGGTTGCGCTGTACTCGAAAAAAATCGCAAGCGCGGCGGAACTGCCGGACGGCACGACAATCGCCATTCCGAATGATCCGACAAACGAAGGCCGCGCGCTGCTTCTTTTGCAGTCGGCAGGGCTCATCACGCTGAATCCGGCGGCAGGTATCGAAGCGACACCGTCGGATATTATCGTGAACACCAAAAACTTGAAATTCAGCGAAATCGAAGCCGCATCGCTGCCGCGCGTTCTGAATGACGTTACGGCTGCCGTTATCAACGGAAACTATGCGATTCCCGCAGGGCTTACGGCGGCAAAAGACGGACTGATTGTCGAGGGTGCCGATTCTCCGTATGTAAACGTTGTCTGCGTAAAAGAAGAAAAATTGCAGGACAAGAACATCATAAAACTGGTGCAGGCACTGCAAAGCGAAAAAGTTGCTTCGTTCATCGCGTCGAAATATCCGTCCGGCGAAGTGGTGGTTGTATTTTAACAGCGAGCATTTTGCAAAAAGCCCGCCGTTCGTTTTGTTCGGCGGGCTTTTTTTTCGGAATGAACGGACTTGCCGCTCACACGGATTTATTTAGACATAAGCAGCGCGCAGCTGTGCGCCGGCAGTACGTATACGGTCTGACGCACAAGGATTTCTTCTTCGCCGGGCGGCGGCATGTCATTCGGCGGTTCAATGGACGTATCGACAGCGCGGTACCATTTTTTGTTCCGCGATGCCGGCGGGATTCTTACCGTAATATCTTTGTTTGACGAATTAAACATCATGCAGAAATCGTTGTCGTCGCGGTCGGCGAATATTTCCGCGCGGTTCCCGTCAAGACAGAACGCCAAAAAATGATTGTCCAAAGACCAGTCGGGCACACCGCCTTTTTCGTCAAACCAAACAATGTCCGGCAGCATATCAAAAGAATGATCCTGCCCCTCGAAAAATTCCGGACGGCGGAATGCCGGATGCGCGCGGCGGAACGCGATAAGCAGCCGCACGAAACGGAACAAATCGGCATTTTTTTCCGGCAGCGACCAGTCGAACCAGGAAATCGGCGTGTCCTGACAATAGGCGTTGTTGTTTCCCATTTGCGTCCGGCGGCATTCGTCCCCGCCGAGTATCATCGGCGTTCCCTGCGAAAGAATAAGCGACGTCATCATGTTTTTTATCTGCCGGACGCGCATTTTTTCTATCTTTTTGTTCAGCGCAGGACCTTCGAATCCGTAATTAAAACTGAAATTATTGTCGGAACCGTCGTGATTGTTTTCGCCGTTTTCTTCGTTGTGTTTGCCGTTGTAGCTGACAAGATCATTCATCGTAAAACCGTCGTGGCTTGTGATGAAATTGACGGAATGAAACGGTTTTCTTCCGTCCCGCAGGTACAAATCGGAAGAACCGGTAAGCCTTGTCGCAACGGCGCTCGACAAATTATCGTCGCCGCGCCAGAATTTGCGCATGTCGTCGCGGAAACGGTCGTTCCATTCCGCCCAGCGTCCGCCGGGGAATCCGCCGACTTGATAGGCGCCGCCGGCATCCCAGGCTTCCGCGATGATTTTCGTATGCCGAAGCGCAGGCTCTTCCGCGATGCGTTCGAGTATCGGCGGATTTTCCATTAAGTTGCCTTCTTTATCGCGTCCGAGAATGGAACCGAGATCGAAGCGGAAGCCGTCCACGTGCATCGAGCAGACCCAATACAGCAGGCAGTCGATGATAAATGTCCGCGCAACAGGATGATTGCAGTTGAACGTGTTGCCGCAGCCGGAAAAATTCTTGTAATGCTGCATTTTATGCGTTTCGAGAATGTAATAAACGGAATTATCAAGTCCGCGGAACGAAAGCGTGGGACCTTTTTCGTTGCCTTCCGCAGTGTGGTTGAACACGATGTCGAGAATTACTTCCAGTCCGGCTTTGTGCATCTCTTTTACCATGCGCTTGAATTCCCGCACGGCGCCGCCGGACGAGCGATCCGACGCATACGATGTTTTCGGCGCAAAAAAAGCTATCGTGCTGTAGCCCCAGTAATTTTTCAGCGGTTCTTCCGTGCGCGGATTGCAATTCGAATTTTCGAATTCATCGAATTCCTGTATGGGCAGGAATTCCACGCTGGTAACGCCGAGTTTTTTCAGATACGGAATTTTTTCAATGACGCCGCTGTATGTTCCCGGATGCGCAACGTCCGCAACGGCGGTAAAACCTTTCAAATGCGTTTCGTACAGCACGCTGTTCTGCATCGGGTAATTGAGCGGGCGGTCGCCTTCCCAGTCGAAATCATCATCGTCAATGACAATGCATTTTGGAAAACCGCGCGCATCGAATTTCCTGCCGAACTGTATATCGAACTTATCCGCAGGCGGCGTCAGCGCCGTCCGCCCCGATTTAAATGCGGAACAGTCGGTCAGCGCTTTTGCGTACGGATCAAGCACATAAATGTTTTTATTAAAACGATGCCCTTTTTCGGGCTCAAACGGACCGTCGACGCGGTACAAATACAAAGCGCCGGGACGCAAATCTTTCAATTCCACATGCCAGACATCGCCTGTTTTGTTCAAAAGCGGATCGAGCGAATATTCGAAATACGGTTCCGCGTCATCTTCGTGCGAAAAAAGCGCAAGAATTACCTGCGTACCGTTTCTTGAAAAAATGCTGAAGTTAACGCCATTGTGAGTAATGGTAGCGCCATACGGCAGAGGCTTGCCAGGCAAAGCTGTAATATTGTTCATGCTTTCTATTATATCACGCGGAGTGTTTGCACTGCAATAAAATGCAAAAGAAAAGGCGCGCGAAATGCCGGCACAAAAGACAGATTCATTGAAACAGACACGATTTCGTGATATAGTTTTGCTGTCTTTTATAATCATTTTATTCCGGAGTTGACGCATGAAAAAGCGGGCGCTTATAAGCGTATTCAAAAAAGATGGCGTGCTTGAATTGGCACGGTTTTTGCAAAATGAAAACTGGGAAATTCTTTCGACCGGCGGCACGGCGAAGCATTTGACGCAGAACGGCATAGCCGTAACCGACGTAAGTTCCGTAACCGGTTTTCCCGAATGCCTTGACGGCAGAGTAAAAACCCTGCATCCTGCCGTTCATGCGGGAATCTTGGCAATTCGTTCCGATTCCTCGCACATGGAAACACTGCGCACGCTCAACATTGCGCCCATTGACTTGGTCTGCGTCAATTTGTATCCGTTTTTCGAAAAAGTACAGGCAAATCTTACATTTGAAGAAACAGTCGAATTTATCGACATCGGCGGACCTACGATGCTCCGCGCCGCGGCAAAAAACTATCAGGACGTGCTCGTTCTGACGGATCCCGCGGATTACAGCGCCGTCATGCGCGAAATAGAATCCGGCGGCAAAAATATTCCGCTGCGAAGAAAACTGGCGGGCAAAGTATTCAATCTCATGTCCGCTTACGATGCGGCGGTTTCCCGCTTCATGCTGGCAGAAACAGACGCCGCGGATGCATCCGCTTCGTCCGCAAACTGCGATGAACAAAAAGACGCGGCTTTCGATTCCTGCTTCCCCGAATGGCACGCAGCGCCGCTGATGAAAGCGCAGAATTTGCGCTACGGCGAAAACGCCCACCAGCGCGCCGCATTATATCTTGCCGCAGATCATGCCGGCGCGTTCGGCGGCATGAAGCAGCTTCAGGGAAAAGAACTTTCCTACAACAACATTCGGGATCTCGACGTTGCCTGGAAAGCAGTCTGCGCGTTCAATGCGTTCGTCAAAAATACGGATTCCGTTTCCGGCACCGATGCGGAAGGCAATGCGGTACAAGCATCGTTCACAGCTGCATCGCAAAGCGTTTTTACGATTGCCTTGAAACACAACACGCCCTGCGGCGCCGCGCTCGGCACAACGGCGCTTGATTCGTATAAAAAAACATACAGCTGCGATCCGGTATCGATTTTCGGCGGCATTATCGGATGCAGCGCCGTCATCGACAAAGAAGCGGCGGAAGAAATGAAGAAATGTTTCCTCGAAGTAATTGTTGCGCCGGGCTTTACCGACGAAGCTTTGGCTGTATTCGCCGCGAAGAAAAATTTGCGGCTTGTAACCGCTTCCGTCGAAGCGGCGGAAACTCAGGACTGCCTTGCCGTAGACGGCGGGCTTCTGGTGCAGACGCGGGACAGCCGTCTGTTTGAAAAATGGGATATCGTTACCAAAGCGCATCCGACGCCGGCGCAAACGGAAGAAATGGCATTCGGCATGACAGTGGCCATGTTCGCCAAGTCAAACGCTATCGTTGTGGTGAAAGACAAAACGGCGCTCGGCATCGGCTGCGGACAGACAAACCGCATCTGGGCGGCGCAGCAGGCCCTTGAACGCGCGCAGGCAGCCGCGGATGCCGCCGGCATGTCCCGTGCGGAAGTCCTCGTGAGCGATGCGTTTTTCCCGTTTGCCGACTGCGTCGAAGAAGCCGCGAAATACGGCATAAAAGCTATTGTTCAGCCGGGCGGTTCTATCCGCGATCAAGAATCAATCGACGCGTGCAATAAACTCGGAATCGCCATGGTTTTCACCGGCACGCGCCATTTCAAGCATTGATACAGCGGCGGCATGCTTTTCCGTTTTAATGCCGCCTCCGAATTCCATTTCGGCGAAAGGCGGCACGAAAAACGGACGCATAATAAGGATTTTTCATCATGATATATTATTTTGCATCGGCACTGAAACATCTTTTCGGTCCTGCACGGCTGCTGCAGTCGCATACGGTACTTATCGGGCTGGCTTTGTACACGGGTTTTTTTATCACCAAATGTTTTCTGCCGCGCTTTTATCCGCTGCTTCCGTCTGACAGGGGCAGAGAATTCACTTTGGCGGCGGAAGCAGCGAAAGGAAAACCGACCGGAGCCGGAATCGTATTTATTTCTTTTTTCGTTATGATTGCACTGCTGTTCGCGCCGGTGAACCGCCTGCAAACGATTGTCCTTGTGCTCACCTGGATTACCATGCTGACCGGTTTTCTCGACGACCGCTCGGCTGCAAGCTGGGGGGAATACCGCAAAGCTGCCATCGATCTTGTAATCTGCATAGCCGCATCGCTGGCGCTGTATTTCTTCAATCAAAACAAAAATGCCGACGGGAACATCATGCTTTGGCTTCCGTTCGTAACACATCCTATATATATTGCGCCCTGGATATATATGATCATATCCGTTGTGCTTTTGTGGGCGGCGATAAATACCACAAACTGCACCGACGGCGTGGACGGACTTTCCGGCACGCTTGTGCTTGTTGCGCTTATAACAATGGGAAGCATATTTTATTTTATCCTCGGACATAAAGACATTGCCGCGTACCTCCTTGTGCCGCATCTCGACAGCGGCGCATCCTGGGGCATCATAACGTTTACGCTTGCAGGGACTTTAATGGGATATTTATGGCATAACGCGTTTCCCAGCAATGTCCTCATGGGCGATGCCGGCAGCCGCGCAGTGGGCTTTTTTATCGGTATTTGCGTTATGATATCCGGCAATCCGTTCCTTTTGCTTGCCACATCGTCAATCATTCTCGTAAACGGCGGCATGGGACTGCTGAAAGTCGCGCTGCTCAGATTTTTCAAAATCAGCATATTCGAAACAATCCGCTTTCCGCTGCACGATCACATGAGAAAAAAACATAACTGGTCCGTTACGCAGGTGCTGGTGAAATTCCTTATTATGCAGGTGCTTATTACGCTCGGCACGCTGGGCATTTTCCTGAAAATCCGCTGACGCAAAGCCGCCGCATGTGCGCACCGGCAGTCAGCCGCCGTCTGCCGTTTTCCAATGCCACACAGTGCGGGCAAGTTCGGCAGGGAACGGCTGCGCGCAGGTAAAATCGGGAAGCGGCGCGGAAGAATCATCGGCTTTTTCCTGATAAAACAAATGCGAAAATTCATAAGCATCTATCATCTGCTTTATTTCGGAATATTCGGCGGACGCAAGCGGTCTGTTTTGAAACGATAAAAGCGCTTCATTCCGCTCCGCAAGCTCTCTGTCCGTGCATCCTGCTTTTTTGCATTTGCCGCTGTCAAACGGAACGGGCGTATACTGCGACATCAGCGAGATACATGCATCGCTGCCGTCGCGCAGGGCGTTTTCGGCGTGAGCTTTGAGCCAGTCCAGTACAAGCCGTGTGTCGTCAAGCCGTCCGGGAAGCACAAGATGCCGCACAATTACGCCGGACAGCATTTTTTCTTCGGGAATTTCGCGCGGGTTATGTATGCTGCCGCAGTTTGCGGAATCCCGATGCGGATTCAAGGGAACGCACTTTTTTTCGGCATGAGCAAACATCCACCTGAGCGCTTTTTTTGCTGCGGCGGGATAATCGCGGGCTTTGAACAACGTTTCCGCCATCAGCGGATTGAGGGTTTTCAAATCCGGAAGCCATATCTGAACAAGTCCGTCAAGCATTTCCAGCGTATCCGTGCTTTCGTAGGCGGACGAATTCCAGCAGACGGGAATCGCAAGCGAGCGTTTCACCGCCGATTCAAGTCCCGCCGCAATAGCGGGCACCGCATGGCTTCCGGTTATGATATTTATATTTTCCGCACCGGCATCTTGCAGGCGCAGGCAAATATCCGCAAATTGTTTCGCGCCGACTGCCCGCCCCACACCGTTCTGCGAAATCTGATAATTCTGGCAAAACGCGCAGCGCAAATTGCATCCGCTGACAAAAACAGTGCCGGAACCGCGGGCGGCGGTTATCGGCGGTTCTTCCCCGAAATGCAGGCAGGCCGCCGCAATTCTGACTTCGTTTTTTTCGCCGCAAACAGCGCCGCGCGCTGTGGTTCTGTTTGTGCCGCATTGACGCGGACACTGCCTGCAATGCACATATAAATTTTCCACGGCTTACTATACAGCAAAAACGCGGTTTTGGAAAAGCTTGTATCTCGATGCATTATGCGGATGCACAGACGAAAGCTCTTGCACGGCACTTCCGCGCCAGATTTTCGCCGCAGGCATAATTTTCCGAGCATGTTTCGAACGATTGATCGGCTGTATTCTTTATTTATTGCTTGATAGAAATTTTGAAATATCTTTTTTACATCGATGCCTTTAACGCAAGCGCTGTTTATTTTGAAATGCGCCGCATACAAGCAAATTTTTTATTTACACAGCCTTATCGAGCCCTATGTCAAAAAGAAGCCCGAAGTACTCTTTGTCTTTGTACATATCAAGCGCTTTCTTTTGTGTTCCAAAAGCTCTTTCACGATCTATTTCCCCCCCCCTCTGTAAACTGCAACTTCTTCCATGAATCTTACGAAGCCGCTCTCATCGACTTTTTCGATACGGCGGATTCTTTTTGTGCATTTCTTTTTAGTGTCGTTTTCCAATTTTTTTAAAAGCCTTTGATGTCTCTCTTCACAACTTTCCTCATGGCGGTCGATATGATAGTTCACGCTGTCAGTAGCATCGTGTATCGCATCAATTATCAAATACGTATTCCATGTATTAGCATCGATAATCCCAAAAAGCCGCAAAATACAAAGAATAAAAAACATACTGTTTCTCCTTACGTTTATACTATATACGATATATATGCGATTTGTGAATACCTGTTTTTATTCTTATCATTATCAGAAGCGAAAATCAAGGAATCTTATGGAATAGAAAAATCAAATTCCGCAAGATACCAGCTAAATAACAAAGAGTTTTGCGGATAAAGAATCTCCGAAAATGAAATTTTTTCCAGCTCCTGCCCTGATTGATAACTGACGGCGGATTTTTGTGTCTGCAAGAACGTGCGCGAAATTATCCAAAGGATAAATTGATTTACAGTAAGGATAATTTTATTTATCCTTTGGATAATGCATAGTTATCCTTTACATAAATTGATTTATCCTTACTGTATTTGGATTTATGTAAAGGATAAATCACGCCAAGCTTTCTCCGCTGCGATCAGCGGGGAAATATGCCCGTGCGGGAAAAAAAATCCCTTTTTTAATCTGTCAATTTTCATCTCACTCATAATAAACCCTCCATTCAATTTCCTCGGAATCCTGCACATAGTCAAGCAGTTTTTCATAAAAAACGCTGCTGGTTTCCAGAAAGTCCAGTACATCATCGTATTCATCGTCTTCGTAGTCTCTTTCTTCCGCTTTCTTCCGGCATGGTGTCCCGCTTCCTCGGTTATACGGCTCTGTCAAAAACGAACTTTTATCAGGTATGACAAAATCGCAATACCCTCCCGAAGTTTTTTCAAGCAGTATTTTTCTCATCGCTCCCGTGCCATCTGCCGACCACCGTTTAACTTCAAGTACCGTATCTCCGTTCTCTTTTCGGCAGACTTCCGCATCAAATGACACATCGCATTCTCCTTGGAATACCGCGCGGTATTTTTTCAAGTATATGCAGTATTCCACAAATCCACAATAATGTTCCGCTTTAAGTCTTATCATTTTTTACTCCTGTAATTAAAAGTTTTAATCCCTTAAGTCAGGTCTGTGTTTTTAATCTTCAAGAATATAATTTTTGTGAAAAATCTGAAAGCTGAGTTTTAATCCCTTAAGTCAGGTCTGTGTTTTTAATGCGCGTGATAACGGGGAATTGTCCGGCGGGGCGTTGTTTGGTTTTAATCCCTTAAGTCAGGTCTGTGTTTTTAATGTTTCCGGCGGTATTGCAAAAGAAATTATCGTTACGGAATAGTTTTAATCCCTTAAGTCAGGTCTGTGTTTTTAATCCTACCGTTTATAATATACGATATTGCAGCAATTTACAATAGAGTTTTCGCAAAACGGAACCGTTATTATCATAATTTTTCTCTTTTTTGATAAAAAAACAATGTTTTTGTTTTTTTTATTCATTTTAATCTCTTATAACACAAATAATTATATAAAATTCGCAGACATCGTGCACACAGCGCGGATTTTTCAAAAAACGAACCTCTGCGATTTACTGTCAAAGACAAAACCGGCGCCGTAAAATATTTTATCACAAAATAACAAAATCTTCATCCGCAATTGTATCTGCCGATTCTGTTTTTTTGCCGAAAATCTGCCGTTTCTGAAAATCACGTTCGCAAATTTCAAAAAACAAAATAAAATCTTTTTCAATATCCATCAATTTTTCAAGCCGCAACCTAAGATGTCCGATTGTTTCATCACTTGCAGTAGTTTCAAATACGGATTTCTGCACCCGCCGCCCATAGCTTTCCACGCATTTCGAAATTTTCGCAAGCCGCTTTACATCACGGATATCATAAACAATGAGCCAATGTTTTTCTGCCATTTACGCGTCCTCATAAAATTTCAAAGGTTTTAGGAATAAAAATATCTCCGTTTCCCAGCGCCATGCTTTTTGAAGCGCAGTCCTGACATAGCGGATAAATTCTCAGGCTGTCCTCTTTTTTGTTAATAACTTCCAGCAATGCGGATTTTATTTCCTCAAGCTGCATCTTCTCCATCTCGCACTCAAAAAACGAAAACTGAATGCGGATTCCGAAGTTTTCCAATATTTTCGCAGCTTTATTGAGACGTTTTGGATTTGAAATATCGTAGCTTATAAAATAAATCATTTGAAATAATACGATTTGTATTCGGTTTCTTCATTATTGATTACGCGTTTATAGCATAGAACTTGCTGATAGATAATTTTTGCATACGAAATTTTTTGTAAAGCCGGCGCGTATAAAATTACCGAATTCATCTTTGCTTCAAACGCCGTTATCACTTTTTTGAGTCCGGTATTTGTAAGAAGAATTCCACAGCAGCCGGAATAATTTTCTTCATCGTTCTGACTTTCGGAAAACAAATCCGCATCGCCCTTTCCCTGTTCCGAATCAAGCGGAAAATCATCGCTTTCTGCCGAGAATTCTTTTTTTTCAAAATCGTTCGGCTTCAAAATTCCCAAATTAAACATGGAACAGCAAACCGAATCGCAAATTGGCGAACGGAATTCTTCCATCAAATCAAAAACCAAAGCGGATTTTCCGTAATTCACCGCGTGAAGATTTCCGCAGCAGCAGTCAAGCCCCTGTGCTTCTATCGCGCTTTCCACGCGGTACATCAAAAGCGTATACAAAAAACTCAAGACGGCATTTACATTCGTCCGCGGCGGATTTTTGCTCCGAGTTTTGAATTCCGCCCATTCATCCTGAAGATTGAATTTGAATACTTCAAAATATTTTCTCGCCGCAATTCCTTCATATCCGCGCAGCTTGTCAATATCATCGGCTTTTTCGGCATTGGAAAGCGTATTCTTTACCGCAGCTATCGCATCTTCGACCGCCGTATTTTCTCCGGAATTTTTGCGCTTGATTCTCTGCATAAAACTGATTTCATTGCGGATTTTTCCCAGCACAATGCTTCTTGCAATTGCAAGAGATTTCTGCGGATTGTCTAAAATCCGAAACTGCTTTTGCCGCAAAAAAATATTTTTTCCGTCGCCGAAAGTAAGTTTGCCGTTAAAACGTCCGTTTGCGGAAAGAAATGTTGTTCCGATTTTATATTTCGTAAGAAGACGCAAGGCATCAGCGCTAATCGAAACTTTTCCGATAAGAACCAAATGCTCGGTTTTAAACGGAAAAAGAACCGTATCTGTTCCGTCCGGCCGAGAAAAAATAATTGTTTCGTTTTTTTTCGAAAGCTTTCCGTAATCCGACAAAATATAAATTTCCGCCATTTTGTCTCCGATAAAATGTCAGGTAAAATATTTATATGACTTAAAACATTCATGTTCGAAAATGTATTCACGGTAAACGGTTTCTCCGCTGCGCCTTTCTTTTGCGATACGGCGGGAAGTTGCGTAAAGCGGAATAAGACCTGCTTTCAAAGCATAATCCGCAAGCGTAAAAGTCGCCCCGAATTCCCCTTGAATTATAAAAAGATCGCCCGTGACTGCATTGTTTTTAAGCCATAAAACAACAGATTCGATTATCTCATTATTTGGTTTTTCCGGAGGAATTTGCGACCAGAGTTTTGCAAGATTTTCATCGGGATAAATAATTTGCGCGGAATTGAATTTTTTTTCAAGCTCGTCAATCTGATTTTGAGTAAGCGTATGATTTAAAAGACAAAATGTTTTCGGCATAATGATTTTTCCGCAAAAATTAAATTTCTCTTCCGTCTTTTATATCGATTCCGAATTCTTTTGCACGATTCAAAGGCGTTTCTGTATCGATAATGCTTTTTGTATACAGATGCTGCTTTACGGACAACCCGAATTTCGATTTGATTATTGCCTGCAATTTATATAAAGCATCATTCAAAACTTTATTTCCCTCTTTGCCGCCGGCGTCAACAAAACTTTTGCATTCAATTACATGAAGTTTGTTGTCTTTATCCAAATAAATTACATCAAGTTCGTTTTTATCGTTTCCTTTCTGAATTGCAACATTTAAGGCAGCATTTTTTTTATCCACATTTTGATATTCATTGCATATTTTTTGATAAACATATTCTTCAAACCAGCCGCCGGTAATATATCGAATATGTTTTTCTTTTATTTCGGCAGCATTAAAACCGAATTCCTGTAAAAGCTTTATCATATTCTCTTTAGTCGCTTGCGGATGACCGATAGCGGAAAATTTCGATTCGTCGATTTGCGTAAAATCAAGGAACTCCTTGTTTTTACAACGATTCTTAAAATAAGCGTTGTTTTGAAGTGCGTTCATCGCTGCTATGCTTTCACGATTTTTTTTGATATATAAATCATAGACAGATTTATTGAAATCCCGGTCTTTTATGCATTCGTTTGAAAACTTATAAGAAATTCCGTGAGCATCTAAGTATTCTTGCAAAGAAAGAAGTTCAACCATATCGTATTTTTCATAATCGGGATAAAGCTTCTGAAGTTCTTTTCCTATCGGCTGGTAATAAATTTCCGCATTCTGCCTGCGTTTGAAAAAATCGAAAACAGCCAATGACATCAGCTTTGTTCCGCCGGTAATATTTACAATTTCACTTTTATATTTATTTTTTTCAAAATGTTCGGCAAGAATTCTATTGGTTTTCTCCATATCGTTCCCGTCAGTCTGGATTACTTCCCACTCAACAAAAGAATCAAGACATGCTAATGCTTTTTTTATATGCGCTGATTTATCCTTTTGTTCCATTTCTTTTGTCGAAATAAGAAGAATCTTTATGGATTTTTTATTCCGATTAAAATACCATTTTATAAATTGAACATTCGGAATTGTTTGTTCACTTACCAAATTTACAAGAATTATGTCTTTCATTTTCTTCTCCGAATTATTCCGCTTCCACCGTGCATTTGCACCAGCCCATGGGAATATACTGCCCATCATCATTCAAAACCGAGCGGGTTTTTCCGTAAGGAGTTTTCGGATTTCTGAAATCATTGCCGAAAGTAACAAATTCGACTTGCGACCAGCGTCCGAGACGGATTATGAATTGATTGCCAGTATCGGCATCAGGAACGATAATTTTATCTATTATTTTTTTCAAAGAATCGATTTTCTCGACATGTTCAACGGCATTTCGATAAAACGTTTTATATTCTTCGTCAAACTGCTTTTTAAAAAAGAAATTGCATGAATCAATAATGTCCCGAATATTTATTTTCTTGTTGATATGAAATTTTTCTCCGAAATCCGCATTCTGCAAATCCGTATTTATCCGCAGTGAAAATTCTGCGGAATATTTGCCTCCCAAAAGACTACAGGGAATTGCTTCGGCAATAATCTGCATGCCTGTTTCCGTAAGTTCCTTTGTTAACCTATCAATTTTTATATTTTTAATACAGCCGACAATTTGAGCTTTTGAAGAAAATTTACAGTCGGTAAATTCCAAACATCTGAACGGATCTTTTTGCGCATAATTGCCTTCCTGTGTTTTATCTATGTGCAAAGCCATATTTTGAATTGTTTTTTCATACGTGCCTTTCTTTTTGAAATCGTTCTGTTTTTCTTTTTCAGCCCGATTTTTAAGAGCATCGTAATGATCATCATCCATTTCATGAAGAAGAATATTATTCAATACAGCGGTGCGAACAGCTCCCTTTACGGAAGAGCCCGGAATATACGGCATATTTCCATTATGCAGCATCTGATCAACTTCCCGTGCATTCGAAAACAAACCATCGCTGCTTTTATCTGAAAAAAGCCTTTCGAATTCTTTTGTTACCGCTGCATCATAATCAATCGCTTTCCCGTTATCTATCCAAAAATGCTCCCGAAAAAAACGGCACATACGGTCTACATTGTTTTGATCAGAAACTTCCTGTAATTTTTGCTTCAGAGATTTATCTTCGGAGTCCAAAACAGCGCGTATTATTTTATCCGAATTAAATTTAACATACTTTTTAGAGCCGGAGTTATTAGGAGCTGCAAGCGTATAATCAAGCGGCAGGAGTTTTTCTCCCGTTCCGATATGCACGGCTGTCAACGGCTCGATTTTTATTTTATGTATTTCTTTCATGCATCATCTCCTATCGGCACAACAGGCGCAAATCCAGATTGGCATATCCGTTCGTCCGAGTGAACATTTTCAATCAGCGTTCCGATAAACTTCAACGGCTTTTCCGATTCGAAAACAGCGCCTTCGTCAAAAAGAACAACGGTCTTTTTGTAAGGACTCATAAAGGCTGCAAATGCACCGCCGATTTTTCCTGTACGAACAAAAATATCGGCACGCAGGGAATCATCTTTTATTTCCGAAAAATCTGTTATAAAAGGAGCGAGCGCAACATATTTTTTCGAAGAAATTTTTGTTTCCGCAGGAACAACATTCTCAACGGCAATTCTTCCTTTTCCCGTTGAAGAGTCTGCACCGTAACCGTTTTCAAAAGCCCATTCCAAAAGCTGCTTTATTCTTTCCGCCGGATATAACGACAAAACATATAAATCAAAATCCCGATTATTCGCCCCAAGCTCTTCCACCGAGAACAGGCTTCCGTCTTCGACAGTGTTTGTAAAACGATTTATGGAATTGTGCATTGTCTGCATCCGCTTAAATCCGAATGTGCTGCTTTTGCTTTCGCTGTGAGATGTATTCGAAATATATTCTTCGGCGGAAGTAAATTTTTCTTTTTTCTTTTTCTTAATCTGCGAATATTCTTCCGCCGACAATTTCGCTTTTCTGTTTTCGTGTTTCGGGTACGGTTTGCAGATTGTTCCTTTCGGAAACGCGGATGAAACTATCAAGGCAGGTTCGATTTTTTTTTTCTTCGTCGAGAAATCGTGCAGCAGCTTCATCTCCTTCATGATTCGCGATTCCCCATACAATATGCCCCCAAATCGTATCGCCTTTCAGAGGTGTTGCAAGAGCAGACTGCAATTGTATTGATGCTTTGTAAAGTTGCATACATGCCTCTATTTTACAAGTCTTACGGGATTATTGTTTTCATCAATTAAATCTTTAAATTCTATCTGCCCGTTTCCGCGGCTTCCGCCGCCTCCGAGATAATCGTTCTGCAAAACCTTTAAAGATTCAAGCACAACTTCTTTAAAAAGCTTTTCATCGGTTTCGCCGTTGTCGCCGGTATCGATTACGCGGTAAGAAATTTCAAAATCGAATTCCACATCCGGAACGACGCGTTCAATCGGGCGAGGATTAGCTACGGCTGTAATTCTGTTCAAGGCGTTTTCATTTTTTTCTTCAACAATCACGCTTCCGTTTCTGAATTTTTCTTTCCAGTGTTCGGTCAAAACAGCATCGCGGACAATGAGTCTTGTAGGACCTCTGTCTTTCGCTTCTTCCGATTTTGTATTCGCGCTTCCGAAGACACGGCAGATTTTGCATTCTGGTTTTCCGCAGGAACACGGCTCTCCGCCGGATTCTTTTACTTTATCGAATTTCCATTCCATCAAAGAACGCATTTTGCCCTTTATCGATGATCCGGGAATATAAGGTTCTTGTGTAAGAGGATTTCTGATAATCGGATTATCCATTCCGCCTATTTCCACTTTATCGTTTCCGGCGCCGATGTGCAGGCCTGTCTTTACAACAATTTTGCCGCTTATTTTTTTCGTTCCTATTTGTTTCATAATTCAAAATCTCCTGTTTTGCTTTAATTATTATCAGGTTTGTTTTCGTAATAGAAACCGTATACAGCTTCAAACAACGCTGAAAACACTCGATAATCTTTTTGCGTTTTAATTAAATCAATTCCCTCGGATATAAAGCTTATTAAATTGTCATAGCATTTTTCAGTTCCCGTTTCGTGTTTGGCTTTGGCATTTTTTTTCGTCCTGGCGGCTGTGTAACGCACCTTTGACTTTATCATTTTTATATACGGCAATTGTTCGTCCCACTTTTCGGAATCGTTTTCGCTTAACAGTCGATCATATCGTTTTACTTCATCAAACAGCCGCCTCAATTGAGTTGAAGAAACTCCTTCATTTCCTCCTTTAGGAGATGATACAGATAATGATTTCGCAACATCTTCCGCATATTCATTGAATAAATCCGCTCTGACTTTACCGGCGGCATCATAAAAATTCCCGATTTTTTTATATTGACTCACTTCGACTGCCGGTCGAGCTACTGGTACTACGCGCGGCTGTTGTGGTCGGTCATTGAATCTCCTGTTTTCATCATACATCTGTCTTCCTCCTGAATTTTATCTGTTCATATACAATGCATAACTTACGGCTATGCGTGATTTAATCATTTCCTGCGGAGTGCTTCCAAACGCCGTCAATTTTTTTTTCAAAGCTTCATCCTTTACATTTCTTGCAAGAACATAAATCAAATTGCTTTTCCAAATTCTGTCTTTTGTGTTTACAAGCTCGCTTACATCTGCAACGTTATCTTTGCTGCCTAAAATTTTTTCAGCGCGATTTGCAAAATCGATAAATTTATAAATAACACCGGTTGAAAGTTTTTCTTCTTTTAAGCATTGAGCAAAAAATTTCCCATTTTCAAGACATTTTTCATAATCTGCCCAAGAAACTGTTGTTCCGAAAATCGTAACAGCGTTTTTCCCGCTATAATCTTTTGAAAGCTCAAGATTTCTTTCCGCTTCGTCCGCAATGTTTCCAACCGGCAGTTTTGCATTCGCAAGCGCAATTCCTCCGCTTATCGTTACCGACGGATTATTGTTTGTGAATTTCCGCAATTCTTTTTGAAAATCAACTGCAAACTGCATTACGGATTCCCATGTACCGAGAATGCACAAATCATCGCCGCCGGAAAAAACCGTATAAATTTTTTCTTTATAAAAATCATCGAATTGATCTTTTTTATTGTTTACAAACCATGAATAAAAAGCCGAAAAGAAATAATGAAGCAGATGACTTAAATCGGCATATCTGGAAAAAGACATTCGCTCCCTCAAAGACTGATTGAAAACAAGTCCGAGATTATCAATATCGGCTTTGAACATTGCAAGCCTTTCATTTCCCTGAGATTTCTTCGCGATATCTTCAAAAGTTAAAAGTTCTTCATCATCGTTTTTCGGCGCGGTATACGGAAGAGTAATCAACGGGAATCCCGGCTTATAATCATTCACGGAATAATAAAAATCCACATCCTCATCCCATTCATAAAGTTTTATCATATCGCCGAAAGGCAGCAGTTTATCGGATTTTAATTCGACCTTTGCAGACTTTACAAGTTTACGCCCGATTTCAATCAGTTTTTCGCAGGACTTACACTGTATCTCATCTGTATTTTCCGAATTCCTTGCGGCGAAAAGTCCGCATGTCGGGCACTCGCCGTATTTTTGCAATTGTTCATACTGACTTTCCAGAACTGCGCCGTATTTTTTCAGAACTTTCTGCATTTTTTTTGATTTTGCTATATCGCCGTCATCGTCGATTTTATTTATGAGTGCACTTACATTGCTTTGCCGCAAGTCATCGCTGCTTGCTTCTGTTCCGCTGCTGACAATAAAAGTCAGCTTGCCGGCAAATTCTTTTAAAAAATACGCTTCAATTTCAAGCCGCAATTGCTCAAGACATTTTTTTGATTTTTCCGTATTCGGCAGAAGAATTATGAACTTTCCGCCTGCGGATGTCATTATATTTGCATAAGTTACGCCGAACTGCTTTGTAATATATTGCGAAATAATTTCACTTAAAGCCCAGAGCTGAAAACTTTTTGCACGCAGCAGCTTTGCGTTGTCGGCAGAAGTCTTTAAATCAAAAATATAATTTTGAATTCCGGAAATATCTCCGTTTACAAACAAAAATTTCTTATCATCGTTTTCTTTTAACGCATTTTCGTTTTCAGTATTTTTTTCTTTGTGATATTCATACAAAGCCGCTGCAAAAGCGGCTGTTGTTTTTGCATGCTGATATAAACTTATATCTGCATCGGAATTAGTCGCAGAAGGAATACACCACCAGTACCGTTCCAGCAAAGAATTCAGCGCAAGCAAAAATTTATCATAACCCAAGTTTTTTAGTTTTTGAAAATCTCTTACGAAATCCTTCCAAAGATTTTTATATTCCTCTTTCGAAGTTCTGCTGCTTTCTACGGGCAAAACGGAATCTTCATCCAATGCGGACATTTTGCAGAAAGCTTTATCGATTTTCTCGCAGTTATCAAGATGCAAAGTCGAAAGAATATGAATCATCGGTTTTTCGTAAAACTTTAATTTTTGTTTTTCCTCATCAAACTGGTTTTCGTCGCTGCATTCCGCAATTCCCAAAATATTGCATCTGTCAGAACCGCTGCTTAATCTGTCAGCATGACTTATAATCCAATCATGATACGTTGAAGGTCTGTGATGCATCGCGGCAAGCGTTTTTATATGCTCGAAATTAACGCCGTCCGGAAGAATGTCTTTGTACTTACTTAAAAATCCTTCGGTATAAACAACATGCTGATGAGTAAAACGCCCGTCTTTTGTTGTTTTGCAATACTGACCTTCAAGGTCCTTGTTATAAAGTTCCGATATTTCCGCGCGCTACGCAAATTTTCCGACATCATGAAGCCATGCCGCAATAATTATTTCTTCTTTTGTTATATGTACATCTGCCATTTTTTAAAAATTCTCCTTTTGTTAAAAATTATTTTTTATCCAATAATCTATCTGCCCCAGCCCGAAGTTTGTGCTTTTTCCGGCGCCCGCAATTTTCGCGAGTTCTAATAAAGAAAGCTCGAAATTTGAAAATTTTCCGCTTAATTTAAAAGTTCCCACAGCGCCGCCAAGCTCCATTGCATTTTTTTGACGCGCGGAATAATGGTTTAAGTCAATCCATCTTATTTTTCTGTCTTCAATCCGCATTGATTCCGACGCAGTGTATTTTTTCGATTTTTCTTTTTCCGAAATTTCGCCGTAAAGCGAACAGAGCGTTTTTGCGCGGCGGCAAAGGCAATTCATAAAATCCTGCGCAGTAAAATTCGTTCCGTATTTTCCGCCGAATTTGAACCGCAGCGGGGAATTCAGTTCGACAAGAAGTTCGTGCGAATTTGCTTCGCATTCATCGCTGAATCCCCACAAAGCGGGTTCTGTTTCCAAGTCGAGATGATTTTCATCCAGTAGAATATTTTTTTCGCAGGCAGTAACGCTTTCTACTTTAAATTGAGTTCGGCTTTTAAAAAGTCCGCATGTTCCCGCGCGTACAAATGCTGCGTAAATATACGGCAAAGACTCTATCGCTTTTCCGAATAAAGTAATCGTAAAAGAATATGCACTTATCGGATTTTCGCGTTCGCGTTTTTTTACGGAGAAAGAATACGGATGACAACCTTTGTTGCGTCCGGGAAGAACAAGATTATTTTGCGGAAGAATTGTTTCGAAAATAAATGAATAGACGCATGTTTCTCTGTAAAGACATTCGGTGCAAACCGTCTTTTTTGAAATGCAGCACATCGAATGAAGATTTTTTCCGAGCACGCTGCGCAGAACGAAAAGCGGGTTTGTATCCGCAAAGCACGGGGATTCAAATCTTAACAGAAAATGTACCGGTAAATAAAGAAGATTACCCCCCCCCGTACCATGCATCGGTTTCATATTTTTATTATACCGTTAAAACATCGGCATTGCAATGAAAAAAACTTTTTTGTTATATTGCATGTTTTTTTGCACCTGTGGACTTCCGACGCGGATGCGCAGACGGAAACTCTTGCACGGGCACTTCCGCGCTTGATTTTCGCCGCAGGCATATTCCCGAATTATTTTCTGCACACAAGAACCATTGTCCGCGCTTTTTGGTCATACGGCGAAAAATCAAAATCCCCGTATACTTCGCAGGACTTAAAGCCGCAGGCGGTTAAAATACGCTTGAGTTCCGGCGCCGAATACAGCCGCTGCATGAATACATGTTCCATCCGCGCGCCTGTTTCATTGTCAATCAAAATCCAGCGCGAACGCAGCCCTTCCCAGGCGCCTTCCACGCTGAACTCCGTAAGCACGGTTTTGCCCGCGCGTTCAAACCATTCGCCTTCCGTAAAATCGCGGACGGCGGTTTCCCGCGATACGCATTCCATGATAAACCAGCCGTTTTCTTTTACGGCGGCGGCAATATGACGCAGAATTTGCAAATCTTCTTCTATTGTATCGCAGTATCCGAATGACGTGTATAAACTCACCGCGGCATCGTACAAACGATCGCTTTCAAAAGAACGCAAATCGGCTTTCACGAAATTTATCCGCACCTGTTCCGCTTCCGCAGTTTCCGCAGCCGCATTCAGCAGTTTCTGCTGCAAATCGATGCCGGTTACATCAAGTCCCAAAAGCGCAAGTTCCACGCTGACGCGCCCCGGTCCGCAACCTGCATCGAGAATCGATGAGCCTTTGCCCAGGCCCGCGATTTTGCAGACAGCGGCGGCAACATCGGGAGCTTCTGCCCAGCGTTTCGCATCGAACATCACAGGTCCGTAATTCATCCAGAAATTTTCTTTTTCAAACCAAGCCATAATTTTCCTCCCGCAAAAATTCCGCAAAAAAGTTATCATCAGCCGTAAAAACACCGAAACAGCGCGCGTCCGCACAAAAATTCGGCAGAAAACATGCCGCAGCAGCAAACAGCAGCGAAACCGCCGCTTCAAACATTTGATTTTCCGCGGAGCATATCACTTGCGGATATAGCCGCAAAAGTATATACTTTTCGTATTATATCACTATTTTTTACTTTAAAGGAAATGCGCAATGGTTATCTTAACTTTGAACTGCGGAAGTTCCTCCGCAAAGTACCAGGTATACGATTGGGACAATAAAGACGTTTTGGCGTCCGGCGTTGTTGAACGGGTTACACAGGAAGGTTCTGTAATAACGCATCGGGCAAAGGGCAAAGACAAGTTCGTAAAAGAAAGTCCCTGTCCGACACACAAAGAAGCTATTGAACTGATTATTTCTTCGATAACTGACGCAAAAACCGGCGTTATTTCCGACATGAATGTCATAAAAGCGGTCGGACATCGCGTGCTGCACGGCGGAGACAAATTCACGAAATCGGTTATCGTTACGCCGGAAGTGCTCGATACATTCCGTTCCGTGCAGGATCTCGGCCCGCTGCATAATCCCGCAAACATCATGGGCATCGAAGCCGCGCAGAAAGTACTGCCGAATGTACCGCATGTGGCGGTTATGGACACGGCATGGCACCAGACAATGCCGCCGTCATCGTTCATGTATGCCATTCCGCACGAATGGTACGAAAAATACGGTGCACGCCGATACGGTTTTCACGGAACGTCGTTTCTGTATACGGCAAAACGCGCGTCCGTGCTGCTGCGCCGCGAACCGAAAGATACCAACATCATCATTGCCCATATCGGAAACGGCGCGTCAATGTGTGCCGTAAAAAACGGCGTCTGTTTTGACACAAGCATGGGCATAACACCGCTGGAAGGACTTGTCATGGGCACACGCAGCGGCGATATGGATCCCGCACTGCCGTTTTACATCATGCGGAAAACGGGCATGACGCCGGCGGAAATGGATACAGCCATGAACAAAAAATCCGGTCTTCTCGGCCTTACGGGGGAATATACCGACCGCCGCGACGTACAGCAGGCTGCGGAAGCCGGCAATGAAAAAGCAAAACTGGCAATCGAAATGGAATGCTACCGTCTGAAAAAATACTTCGGCGCCTATTTTGCCGCGCTCGGCGATGTGCAGGCAATCGTATTTACAGCCGGCGTCGGCGAACACTCTTCCCTCATCCGCGGAAAATGCCTTGAAAACATGGAAAACTTCGGCGTCAAAGTAGATCCCGCAAAAAACAAATTGGCAAATACCGGCAATGCGGAAACATGCATCAGCACGGACGATTCGAAAGTAAAAGTTTTCGTCATTCCGACGGACGAAGAGCTTGTTATGACAGAAGACGCCTGCGCGCTGATGCAGGGAACTTACGACGTTCACACGAATTTTACGTATTCATTCCAAAGCCCGAATTACAAAAACAAAGCCCGCGAAGAAGCGCTGAAAAAAGAACTGGAAGAAAATCCGGCGCTCGCGCAAATTATCTGCAAAGTCTGCTGATATATTCGCACGGACTGATTCGAAAACGCAGCCGAATACGCGATTGCAGCGTATGCAGCTGCGTTTTTTATTGAAAACCCGCGCGGGCGTTTTCAATTTTTCCGTGCGCCCCTGCCTGCCGCCTACCACCGCGACGTCCAGGAACAGTTAATCTGATATTTATTTTTTCCGCCGCAAAGGGACTGTACAGCCTGCCCCGAAATCATGGCATTTCCGCAGGAAAATTCCGTTTTCAGCGTAAAACGATTCAGCGTGTTTTTCACCTCAAGCACGCCGCCTGCGGCTATCCGCGCGGAATATTTTTTTCCGCTTTTTTTATTTGTAAATGAAGCGTATATTTTTTCGACCGCTTCAAATTCCCAAACATCGATGCTTGCCGGTTTTCCGGGATACGATTCAAAAGTTATTTCCGCGGAACACATTCTGTCCAAGCGTGCGAACCAAAGCGGCCGCACGGCAGCCCGCGACGAAAAAGCCAATACGGTGTTTTTATCGAATAATTGCGGCGAAGGCTGCCATTCCTCGGAAAAACAATCCGCAAACGACGTTGTTGCGCCCTGCTTCCGCGCAAAATACATATTTTTCAAAGAAACAGACTGAACTGCCGTTACACCGAAACTGCGGTATTGAACGGCACACTTTGCGGTCCCGTACCAAACGCTTTCTGTCTTTTTTGCGGAAGTATATTTTACCGCCGCGTCCAGCACTGCGCCGCCGCTGATTTTCGATCCCGTGCCGAACTGCGGATTGACATAAATATGCAGCGGTTCGCGGATAACGGTGCCGCTGTATCCCGTATAGGCGCCCTCGGCTGCAAAAAAAGCGCAGTTCAGCGCAAAGAGGCGGAACTGCACGCTGTATTCCGCCCGAACAAAGCCGGCAGTTATGTCCGCGGCGGAAGTACCGCTTCCCTTTGCCGAAAGCGGCTGCTGTCTTGCTCCAATCGACGAAAAAAATGCAGAATGCGCCGCGGAAACACGCAGTTCGGCGGCAGCGGACATATACTTTTGCTCCGCACAGCCCGCGGCAGCAGTCAATTCTATTTTCGCCGGCAGAAATGCGATACGCGGCAGCGGAATATGCGCGGCGGCAAAGGCGGCTTGATTCTGCACCCACAGCACGCCGATAGTTGTTTTCCGTGTTTTTTCGGCAGCGGGAAACGGCAGAAACGCGGACGCATAAAATGACAGCGGACGCTTTCCGGAAGAAACGGAAGCCTGCGAAACAGACATTCCCGTGCCACTGACGGAAACCGTTTTCAACGGCTGCGGGATTGTAAATTTCGGACTGCTTAAACGGGAAAAGATTCCGTAATAATAGGCGCTTCCCAGCTGTACGGTGCAGTACGAATTGCCGAATAAAACCGATTTGTTTTTCAGTTCTTTTTCTTCGGGAGAGCGCAAATCTTTTCCGGAAACAGCACCGGCGGCCATCGCACGCAGAGAAGCTGACGAAAACACAGCCGCGCCTACAGCCGATTTTTCGTCAGCGGACAAAGACGTTTTTGTCTGCACGGAAATTTTTCCATGCGATGCGGCAAATAAACCTATCGTTGAATTTGCGGCAGCAGCACAAAGCATAAAAAAAGACAGTATGTATTTCATACTGTCTTAATAGCACCGCGCGCCGCATTTTTTTTGAAAACCGCGGCATCGGCAATTCACATTTTATTTTCGGTTCTGAATTCGTCAAGCGAAGTTTCAAGCCGTGCCATTTTGCTGCAGCTGTCCTGACTCATTTCGCGTACATCCGCCATTCTGTGAACAATATCTTCCGTTCCCGCTTTTATTTCTTCCACGCCTGTCAGCGATTCCGTGAAAATATTATTCATTGTATTCATTTCCGCAGTAACGATTTTCTGCTGCATATTCAATTTTTCGCAGTTTAAATTGATTTTTTCCGTCGTGGCGGCAATATTGCGCGTTTTATCGGAAATCTGCCGCGTTTTGTCGTCTACGGAACGGATGCTGCTTGTAATATCCCGCAGCGACACAACCATATCCCGCGCCTGCTCGCTCACGCGGGAAAAAGCTTCGGAAGCAAGCGAGTTTGTTTCGTTGGCTTCCCGCACATTTTTTATTATCGCATAAATGGATTCGCTTATGCGCTTGGCGTTTTCTCCGGTCGATTCCGCCAGCGTCCGTATTTCTTCCGCAACAACGCCGAAACCTTTTCCGCTTTCACCGGCATGCGCGCTTTCGATAGCGGCGTTCATGGACAAAATATTCGTTTGTTCCGCAATTGCGTTTATTATCGTGATAATCTCGCTGATTTCGTCAAGCTGTTCCGTAATGTTCGCAAGCAGCACTCCAGCGGCAGTCATTTTTTCGTCGCCGTCGGACAGCAGCTGCTGTATTTTTTCCGCACTTGCCGTTTTCTGCGCCGCCTGCGAGCTGATAATATCAACCGTCTGCACTATATCGGAAACAGCGGTATTATTGTCTGTGATAAATTCCGTCTGCTGATTATTGTCATTGATGAGCGCGGCGGAAATTTCGGACATTTGGCGCAGCGCATTCATGGACTGATACACCGCATTATTGAGCCGGTCGAATTCCTTTTTCAAGGATTCGATATTCGCGCTTATTTCATTTGTCGCAGATGCGGTTTCTTCCGCGGAATTATTTATCTGCAGTCCGGCATTGCGCGCAGTTATCGCGTTATGCTTCACCATAACAAAAAAATCATTTAATATTTCCACCGTTTTGTTCAAATCCCGCGTCAGCGTGCCGACTTCGTCTTTTATGCGTTCGGGAATTTTGAAAGCGAAGTCTTTTTTCGCCAAATGCGACGACATGGTATGCAGCGAAAGAATGCGTTTCAGCAGCGTCGAAGTTACCGTTCTGACCACGACGAACATGCTGACCGCGGATATGACGGAAATAATTACCGCGATGATATTGAAAAGCCTGCTTTCGGCAGCCACATAGGATGCCAGTGTTTCGGAAACATTCACAAACAGCGCGTCAAAACTGTCGTACACATAATTTACGGTAACAAGCTGATCTTCGATGCTGCGCAGTTCGAGTTCCAGCAGAGAAACGTCTTCATATTCGCGGTAGCGCTCGACAGTTATCGAAAAACCGCTGTTCGCTATCGAATTTTTCATCAAAGAAGAAATCGGCAGTCCCGATATTGTTTCGTAGCGTTTTGTCAGCGCTTCCATTTGCGGCAGCATGGTTTCCCAGGAATTGACGATTCCGTCTATTTGTTCGTTTATATCACGCGTCATAAGATGCCGTGCCCGTGCCGTTTTGAGCGTTGCAAAGCTGTCGTTCAGCATGTCGATTACCGACAGCCATTCCGAGGTAAGCGTATCCATATTTACGCCGCGGGAGCGTACTCTGTCCGAAAACGACAAAATGGACTGATACTCATATCTGTTCTTATACAGCGCATTTTGATATTCGAGAATCTGCCGCAGCTGGGAAAAACGAATCAAAAGAAAAGAGGATATCAATATTGTTCCAAACACAAGAATTATAACCATGCCGGTGAATTTTGTTTTTAACCGCATAATTTCCCCTTCCGATCGTTTTGCGTTCGTGTTTCTTCTATATAATCGGCTGATTATACACAGTATTTATATCCGCACGGAAAAATATTCCGCCGCAATCCGCCGCGATATTTTCCGTAAATTACTACTGATTAAGTATAGCACGAAAAAATGCTTCAGACAACGGCGAATTTATTTAATATCGGCGCTGCGGTTTTCCCGATGCTTTTCATTGACTGCCGCCTGAAAATTCACTAGTTTTTACTTATAAAGTATGCGTACAAACACCGAAACGCGTATCAGGGAGCCGATATGAAAAAAGGAACGAAAAATTTGATTGCCGCACTGGCAGTGATTTTTGTCATTGTTTTTGCCGTGTACCGCTTTTGGGCGGGCAATTACAATGCAATGGTTTCGCTTGAAGAAAATGTGAACAGCCAGTGGGCGCAAGTCGAAAATCAGTATCAAAGAAGACTGGATCTCATTCCGAATCTTGTCGCAACGGTAAAAGGATATGCCGCGCACGAAAATGCCGTTTTTACGGATGTCGCGCAGGCACGCGCACAAGCCGGCGGCGTCATGAAAATTTCCGACGACATTCTTAACAATCAGGAAGCATTTTCGCGCTTTCAGCAGGCGCAGGGAGAATTAAGCGGCGCATTGCAGCGTCTGCTCGCCGTTACGGAAAATTATCCGCAGCTGAAAGCGGATTCGCATTTTCTTGCGCTGCAGGATCAGCTGGAAGGAACGGAAAACCGCATTTCCGTGGAGCGCAAGCGTTTCAACGACACGGCAAAAACGTATAATGTGTTTATCCGCCAGTTTCCCCGTTCGGTTATTGCCCGCAGCGGCGGTTTTACGCAAAAAGCATATTTTCAGTCTGCGGAAGGAGCGCAGACGGCGCCGGCTGTTTCTTTTTGAGTGCACAAGTTTTAACCGCGCAGAACAGAAGTCTTTTTTTATGCGCCGGCGCGGCATACTTCAAACGGAAAAACGGGACTGTATCCGACATCTTTTAAAAGGATTCGTGTATGAAACGGAAAAAAATTCTCAAGTGCCTGCATTGGACAGAAGCCGATATTGCGGACATAAAAAACGCCGTTGCGCGCGCGGAACGGCAGACAAGCGGCGAAATTACCATTGCCGCGGCAGGACAAAGCGATTCGTATTCTTTTTTCGAACTCGCAGCGGCATTGTGCGCGGGTGCGATTGTTTTTGCGGCAATGCTGCCGTGTGCTTCGGAAATCGCCGCGGTTATCGACCGCATGACCTGGCACACCAAAGAATGGTATCTGCCGGCAGTTTTCGGTTTGATATGGATACTTTCGGCTGCCGTTTTTTTTGCCGCGGCAAATATTCATGCGATAGACAGACTGATAGTTCCCCGTTCGTATCGGCATCAGGCGGTACAAAACCGCGCATTCCGCTGTTTCACGGAAAGCGGCATATATGCCACGGCGGAGCATTCCGGTATTTTGATTTTCATTTCCTGCCTTGAACGCGAAGTATTTATCCTCGCAGACACAGGCATTTGCGAAAAAATCGGCAGGCAGGCATGGGACGGCATTGCGCAGGACATTGCGGCAGGATTTTCAAGCAAAACCGGCGCAAAAAACGCCGTCATTACGGCAGCGGAAAAATGCGCGGAACTTTTGTCGGAACATTTTCCGCCGGCGCAGAACAAGCGGAACGAATTGTCCGATGACATAACAATATTGGAGGACTGACGATGCAAAAAACACGGCGAATCGCCGCAGCAGCGGCGGCAAAAAAAAACTTGTTCGGCTGTATTTTGTGCATACTCGGCGCAGTATTCTGTCATGCAGCCGCGCCGGCCGGCAGAATGAATATTCCGGTCATGAACGGTCCTGTCAACGATTACGCGGGACTTATAAGCGCGGCGGGAAAAAGCGAAATCGCATCGTTTTTGAATTCCGTCAACGACACGACAGGAATTCAAATTGCGGTGCTTACTGTTCAATCACTGAAAGGGCGCGATATCGAAAGTTTTTCGCATCAAACCGCGGAAGCCTGGAAGCTCGGCCAAAAAGGCAAAGACAACGGAGTGCTGCTTTTGGTTTCGCTTGCCGAAAAAGCGATACGGATAGAAACCGGATACGGAATAGAAAGCACATTAACGGATATGAAATGCGGACTGATTATCAGGCAGGTAATTGCGCCGTACTTCAAAAACGGCAGCTATGAGCAGGGCATCAGAGAAGGCGTAAAAAACATAGCGGGAATCACGACCGGAAACATGAATATTGTTTCTCAGACCGTGCACAGCCCGTCTGCGGCACAATCAGATGAGGATGCCGGAAGCGCCGCGGGAAGCGTAATTTTCCTGCTTCTGTTTATTTTGCTGATGTTCGGCGGCATCGGACGCAGAGGCGGTTTGATGCGCAGCCTGTTTTGGGCTGATATGTTCGGCAGACGCGGCGGCTTCGGAGGCAGGAGTTCCGGCGGCAGCTTCGGAAACGGCGGTTTTTCGGGCGGCGGCGGACGATTCGGCGGAGGCGGGGCTTCCGGATCTTGGTGAAAAAAGACTTGCGCTTATGCGGAAACTTCTGCCGCACATGATTAAAAAACGCAAGCCGAAAAAGAACGGCTGCCTGACTTGTACGGGCTTTTGTTCCGCTGTGAGAACGCATTCGCTTCTCACGTGCGCAGCAGGCGGCTTCTCTTTGAGGAACGACTGCTTCCTCTGTGAAAATTCCGCATTTTGTCATCAATCAAGTTGTGCGGCTTTTCCGGCGGCGCTTCCGGCTCTTAGCGAAAAAAAAAGACTTGCGCAGCAAACAAGCCGTGCAAGTCTTTTTCAGGCGTCGAGCAGAATCGAACTGCTGCATAACGGTTTTGCAGACCGCTCCCTTACCGCTTGGGTACGACGCCGTATATAAAAACCTTACCAAAACAAACCGATTGTGTCAAGACAACAGGTCGTGTATAATAAGAACTATGACAGAACAAAAGCCGCGCATCGAAGCATCTGAAAAAAACGGAGAAGGCTTTTTTACGGTATATTGGTCCGCGCTGCAAACGGCGGATAAGTACACGGTAACAAATACCGTCCCTTCCGTTTCGGGAATTTACGAACTGTATTACCAAGATGAAAAAAAAGCGCTGAATCTGCTGACCGTCTGCGGAGCCTGGCTCGGCGGACTTCGTTCGGAAATACGCGAAAGCATCGAGCCGGACGATAAAAAACCGCAGAATCTGCAAATCATTTTGGAACACGCGCCGTTATATTTTCGATACACGCAGTCTCCGGTAAAACAGACAATTCAGGATGTACTGTGGTTTTTGAACGAACTGTATTTCGGAGACAAAACAATAATACGCGATTCCGGCAGGTATTCCCGCATTTACGTGAAAGAATACGCGCCGGACAAAATGCACTGGATATAATTATGCGGGACACAGAATACGATTTTATCAGCATCGGAGGCGGCGTGGCAGGACTTGCGGCGGCACAGTACGGCGCGCGCGCAAATCTAAAGACACTCGTCATCGAATCGGGAATGTACGGCGGGCAGGCACTCAATATTTCCGCACTGGAAAATTATCCGGGGATATTTCCGCCCGCGCAGGGAAACAGCTATATCGAAAATATGAAAAAGCAGGCGGAAGCTTTCGGCGCCCGATGCATTCAGGCAGCGGTTTTGTCGGTAGATAAAACCGGCGGCATGTTTTCGATCAAAACGTCCGATGAAACACTGCACGCTTATGCGGTGCTGATAGCAACCGGCGCCGCGCGGCGCAAATTAAACGTGCCGGGGGAAGATATGTTTTCGGGCCGCGGCGTTTCTTACTGTGCCGCCTGCGACGGACCGTTTTTCAGGAATAAAAAAATCGCGGTAATCGGCGGCGGAGATTCCGCATGCGACGAAGCGGAATATCTTTCGACGATTTCCCCGTCCGTAACCGTTATTCACAGGCGCGGCACATTTCGTGCCCAAAAATCGCTCGCGGAACGCGTCATGAAAAATCCCCGCATTTCCGTTTTATTCGACACAATCGTTACGGAAATACGCGGAACCGACAAAGTGCATTCATTGATTATACAAAACACAATCAGCGGCACAGAACAGGAACTGCCGGCAGACGGCGTGTTCATTTTTGCCGGAATGGAACCGCGAACCGCTCTTTTCGAAACAATTGCGAAGGATCAAAACGGCTATATCATTACCAATGAACGCATGGAAACGAATATTCCCGGATTATACTGTGCAGGCGATGTGCGCTCAAAGCCGTTCCGTCAGCTCATAACGGCGGCGGCAGACGGTGCAACCGCGGCGCACTGTGCCGGAGAATATATTTATTCCCTGCGCAGCAGGATTCATTCGTAATATGCCTGCCGTATTTTTCTTCAGGCGAACGCATTTTCGTTTTTCCGCATCCGCCGGTTTTATTTTCGCCGCTGCATTATTCGTTCTGCATTCGGCGCCGTGCGGACATCTGCATGCTGTTGAAAACCGCCCGATTTCCGCCGCCAGCAGTTCTTCCGATCTTTCATTTTGGAGCGAGATGGACAACGGCGAACTTGCGGCGCAAATTACGGAGCGCATGACGGACGAAGAATTGTTCGGACAAATACTGATGTTCGGCTGGGCAGGAAAAGAACCGGAAACACTGCTTTTCGACTGGATTCGGCAGCGCTATATGGGAAACGCGAAAGTTTTCGGCTGGGGCACGGACAACACGCAAGACGTTGCGCGCTCCGTGGCGGCAGTGCAGAAAGCGGCACAGGAAACACGGTTCAAAATTCCGTTATTCATTGCAACGGATCAGGAAGGCGGCTGGATTCGGCACATAAAAGGCGGCACAAGCGAAACGCCCGGCAATCTCGCGGCGGGAGCGGCGGACTCCGCAGCTGACGCATATTATTCCGGATATTATATCGGATGCGAACTGTTTGCCATGGGAGTCAATATGAACTTCGCGCCGACAGTCGATTTGTTCACGAACCCGCAGTCGTCGATTATCGGCTCGCGTTCGTTCGGCGACAATCCGCTGCTCACCGGCATTCTCGGCACCGCATTTGCCGCCGGTTCAATGGACGCGGGAGTTATTCCCACCGCCAAGCATTTTCCCGGACACGGCGATACAAAAGACGATTCGCACGGTGTTTTGCCGGAAATCAGAATCGATTCGGAAACGCTCGCAAACAGAGAACTTGTTCCGTTCAAATGCCTGCTCGAAGCGAACATTCCGGCAATCATGTCCGGACATTTGAGTTTTCCGCTTATTCTCGGTTCAAATACGCCGGCGTCGCTTTCAAAAACATTTTTGCAGGATATTCTCAGAAATCAGCTCGGATATTCCGGCTTGATTATCACAGACGATATGATGATGAACGGCGCGACCATATACGCAGGCGGTTTTTCGATTGCGGTCTGCCTTGCAGTCGAAGCAGGAAACGATATTATCATTTCATCGACAACGCCGAGATTCGGGGATGTTGTCTGGAAATACGCGCTCGACAAAATGCGCACATCGGAAGCGTTCAAAAACCGCGTAAAAGACGCGGCAAAGCGTGTCATAACGGCAAAGCTCGAATACTTCAAAGGCGGGAAAAGCGCACCGCTGTATCCCGATCCGGAGAGCATTCCGTCGCGCATTCCGGATCCGGAAGGCAAAGCGTTTTTTTTGAATATGGCATGCCGTTCCATCACGCCTTTTAAATGGGACGGAAAGCCGTTTCCCGCGGAACAAACAAAAAAAGTGCTGCTTGCAGGGCAGTATGCGTCTTTTTTTGCGGCGGGAAAAAAACGCTATGCCGACGCGGATATCTATCAATTCAGCACGGATTCGAACCGCGCCGCTATTCTGCGCCAGGGAGAAATCCTGAAAAACCGCGTTTCTTCATACGACGCAGTTATTTTTTGCGTGGCAGATGAGGCAGGGGCAGACATAGCGGACATTGTCTGCACGTATGCCGCCGCGGAACGCGCCGATTCCCCAAGCGGAACGGGCAGAAACACCGCGCGCACCGCGGTCATTTCCATTATGTCGCCGTTTCCCGCGCTCAAAATTACAAACGCAGACGCGGTTCTGCTTGCATACAGTTATTCCCCGTATTCTTTCACTGCCGCATTCGGCGCGCTGTGCGGCGATTTTGAACCGAAAGGAGCAATCCCCGTTGAATACTGAATATCCTGTTTCTCACGAGCCGCAGAAATGCGAACACAGACACAGTGCCGCCGAAAGCGGACACGCCGGCACGCAAAATTCACAGAAAGAACCTGCGCTGACTGCGGAACGGCTTTGCAGCGAAACATTGCAGGAAACCGTGCGCTTTTTGGAAACAGGCGAACAATTCTGCGTATCGCTTGCGGAACGGCTTGTCCGCGGCGGAGTTCCTGTTATGCCGCCGGCTTCGTATCGTTATTGGATTTTGCGCCGCGCGGGAAACATTGCGGGCGTCATTTCGATTTCCGCCGCGGGACTGATGCAGCATCATTTGCCGCTTTTGAAAAATCATCCGCTTGCCGAAAAAATGCCAGCAGAAACCGGCGGCCGCAAATCAGCCGCTGTCATGCCGCACGAAAACGCCGTTCGGGAATGCCTTGCGCCGCTTTTTTCTGCGGAAAAATTATACTGCCTTATGGGAGATGCAGTCGGGAACCGTTTTATCAGAAGCATCTGCAGGCGCGAACCGCAGACAATTGTTTCGTTTGAATTGCAGAGCCGTAGCACGGCACCGTCGGCAGTTTTTTCCGCAGAAAATTTCCGCGAAAAGGATGTAAAACCGCTGCCGCCGGAATGCTCGATTGTCCGCTGTTCGATAAAAGACGCGGACGAACTGTTCCCGCTGCAAAAAAATTACGACATAGAAGAAGTCATTCCGAGCGGCAGCATGTTCAGCGCATCGGCATGCCTGTCAAATCTGAAAAAACAGCTGGAAACACAATGCGTGTTCGGCGTAAAATATCGGGATTCGTTTATAGCCAAAGCAGGAACAAATGCCCGCGGTTTCAGATGTGATCAAATAGGCGGCGTGTTTACTGTTCCGCACTGGCGAAACAAAGGCATAGCATCCGTCTTGATGCAGCATGTCGTGCGGCACATCGAAGCGCAAAAAAAACAAGCGGTTTTATTTGTCAAAACGAAAAACGAATCGGCGAAAGCTGTTTATTCACGCATCGGATTCCGTAAAATCGGAAATTACGAAATAACATATTTTTAAGTAGGAGCACTATGAATACGCCGTTTTTATCATTTACAGATGTCCGCTTTTCGTACCCTGTCATCGCAGCGGAATCGGAAGAAATTGCCGCACCACCGCCGGTTTTCGATGCTTTCAGCGCGGAACTGCCCGCTTCTTTTATGCATCTTGTCGGACCGAACGCATGCGGAAAATCGACGCTCATGCTTTTGTCGGCGGGACGGCTGTGCCCGCAGCAAGGCTGCGTTAAGCTGCTGGGAACCGATACGCGGGCTTTTTTCTCGGAACAAAGCATTTTCCGCAGTACGGCGGACACCGATAATCCGAACGAAAAAAAACGCGCGTTTATCATCCAAATGCCGAATCCGGAAAAAGAAACCGAAAAAAATCTGCTCGCTTCATTCGTTTATCAGAATATGGAATTCGAAGATGACGGCAAAACCGGCGCGCTTTTGGAATTTGTTTTCGATAACGGCGGACATCGAAACGGAAATCTTTCGCGCAGTGTTCCGTCTTCATTTTTCGACGACACATTGAACACATTCAAACTCAAACCGCTTCTCAGCCGCAAACTGACGGGATTGTCAAAAAGCGAAATCCAGCGCGTGCTGTCCGCATTTTCGGTTTTATACGGCGCGAAATCTATTTTTATGGACGAACCGTTTTTTGCCATGGAAACCGCGCACAAAGAGGCGGCGCTCGAATTTTTCCGCGCATACAACAGGGAATACGCGGTGCCGGTATATATTTCCATGCATGAAATAGAACTCACCAGAAAATACGCGGAACAAGTTCTGCTGATGTATCCCGACAGAACAATGGAACTTGGGACGCCGAACGAAGTATTGACAGCGGAAGCGCTTGAAAAAGCGTACGGGGTGCCCGCCGCCATGCTTCATGAAACAGAAACGCTCAGCAGAAAAAATCTTGCGGAACAGGAAGAATTCAGACGCGGCCGGCGCGAAAACAACACGAATTGAAAAAAATGCCGCTGCGGGACTGTACGTGCCGCACAGCCGATCATAAAAAATCAACGCAATTTATGAATCTGCCGCAAAATATTTCTTGCGGCAGATTCTGCGCATCCGTGTGTGCACGCGCAGGACACAGCGGACGCGTTTTTCTTGCTGCGCATAAACGGCAGTCCAAGCCGCATTATATGCGCAGCATCGGATCATTCAATCCAATACGCCGATCTGCATTTTTTTATGTTCGCGGCGGTTTTGAATGCATTGAACAACAATAAGTACAACAATCAGCGCACCGCCGGCAAGATCCGTCCGCAGTTCGGGCGCAATCAGCATCAAACCGGCAGTGAGAAATAAAATGCGCTCCGCAATTCCGCATTTTCGGATGGAATATCCTTCCAATCCTGCGCCGAGACAAAACATTCCGAACAGCGCGGTTATGATAATGCCGGCTATTGACAGCGGCGTGGCATTTATTAAAAGCATGGCAGGATTGTATACAAACATATACGGAATAATAAATGCGGCAATCGCCAATTTTGTGGATTCAACGGCCGTGCGCATCGGTTTTGATTTCGCAATAGCGGCGCCGGCAAGCGCAGCAAGCGCGACGGGAGGCGTAATATCGGCAACAATACCGAAATAAAACGCAAACATGTGCGCGGCAAGCGGTTCTACATTAAGCATGATAAGCGCGCCCGCAGTTATCGTTGACGTGATAAGATAATTCGCTGTTGTCGGCGCACCCATACCCAAAATAATAGAAGAAATCATTGTAAAAAGCAGCGTTACGAATTTTATGCCGCCGGATATAGCCACAAGTCCGGCGCCGAGCTTCAAGCCGAGTCCTGTCAATGTAACAACGCCGATGATGATGCCTGCCATGCCGCACGCAACCGCAACGCTGATAATATTCCGTGCCGCACCGCACAGCGTGTCGATTATATCCGACAGTCCGAAAGTCGGCGTCTTTCCGCGGCACACATCGACAACGGATGTTACTACGCCCAAACCGGCGGAAAAGACAATTCCCATCAGCGCGGCAAATGTCGGTGTTTTTCCGGTCATCAAAAAGAAGATAATGGCAGCCAGCGGCAGTACCAAATACCCGCGGGAAACCAGCAGCGGCAGCAGCCTTGGAAGCGTTTCGCGGGGCATGCCTTTTAATCCTATTTTTTTCGCTTCAAGATGCACCATAATGAAAATGCCGGCAAAATACAAAAGCGCGGGAATAATCGCTGCTTTTGCGACCTGCAAGTACGGGATTCCCAGACTTTCCGACATAAGAAACGCCGCGGCACCCATAATAGGCGGCATAAGCTGCCCGCCGGTAGATGCCGATGCTTCCACCGCAGCGGCAAATTCCGGACGGTATCCGAGTTTTTTCATCATGGGAATAGTAAAGCTTCCCGATCCGACGGTGTTGGAAACGGAGCTGCCGGAAACGGTTCCTTCAAGCGCGCTGGTAAGAACCGCAACTTTGGCAGGACCGCCCGCCGCGCCGCCGGCAATGGCATTGCAGATATCGATAAAAAACTGTCCGATTCCTGTTTTTTCAAGCAGGGCGCCGAACAAAATAAACAGGAAAATAAACGACGCACAGGCACCTATCGGCGTTCCCATGATGCCTTCCGTATTGAAAAACAAATGAGATACGATACGCTGAAACGAATATCCGCGGTGATTCAAAAATCCCGGCAGATACGCACCGATAAACGCATATATAATAAAACAGCCGGCAATCAGCATAATCGGCAGCCCTACTACACGGCGGCATGCTTCGAATAAAATAATAATTCCCACTATGCCGACTGCAATATCAAGCGGCGTATACATGCCGGCACGGCGCGCGATAGAATCGAAATTAAAGCTTATGTACAGCCATGCCGATGCGCCTGCGATGCCGATAAGAACATCATAAAACGGCAGCGTGTTGCGCGGCATTCGTTTTGTTGCCGGAAACAAAAGGAAACACAGCAGCTGCACAAACGCAAGATGTGTCGCACGCAGTATTTGGGCAGTAAAAGCGCCGGACAACGTCGCATATAACTGAAACGCGCAAAATGCGACAGAAACGGCAATTGTAATATACTGCCGCCAGCAGTGATGTTCCCGATACGCAGATTCACGGTCAAGCTCGCTGAGGATCTGCTTTAAATCGCCCTCGTTTGCCGTGGGAATAATCGCATCTATCAGCGGAGCAGAATGCTGCTCGGCATTCTTTGTTTTTTCTGACTTTTTCTGATCTTTCAAGCGAAACCTCCTGTATTTTCAATGAACAGCCTCGGCGCAGAATGTATACGAGGCGTCATTCGTTCTTATAAGGCTGCGGACGGAACTTCATATCATCATTACGGCGCAAACGCCGAAAAATCAGCGGAATTCCGACAATAAAACCTATTCCGCGCAGTAAAAAACACGCGTATATCGTAACGGCAAAGTTTTTCAGCACTTGCCTTTAAATTTCATCATAGAAAAAAGCGAAACACGTTCAAACCGAATTATCAAACTTGTCTGCGGCTTGAAGTAATCAGTCAGCACATACTGACGGCCGCCGGTTTCAAACACATGGGCAGCGACAACGCCGACTGCCAGCAGCAATTCCGGCATTGTGCGGTTGATATTTCTCATTTCGAGATAATCGCCGCAGGAAACAAACTGCTGTCCGGGATAATCTGCCGGCTCAGGCATTCCCGCGCCGTAGGAAACAAACCGCGATTTAGTGATGCACAAACCGCCGTCTTTGCCGGTTGTGTAAAAATCATAAACGCGTCCGCGGTTGACTGAATGTGTATATGAAATAACGAATTCCCTGTCGTCGCGGCACGGAATATACAATATACAACCGGAGTTTTTACGGTCGCGAAGACAAAAACATGGGTACAGCGGCGCCGAAAATAAAACAGCGGCCGCGCATATTGTACAAAGCAGGATTCCCGCTCCGGCTTTTCTGCCGAAACGGGAACAAGCAAATAATTTCACAAACGTTTTGGCTGCAATTATTTAACAGGAAGATTGATTTCCGCAAAATATTTCGCGGCACCCGGATGGAACGGAACCGAAACACCGGTTATCGCTTTTTCCGCAGAAAGCTCTTTGCCTTTTGCATGGACAGCTGCAAGTTCGCCTTGATTTTCAAACAAAGCCTTTGTCAGCTGATACACAACGTTTTCGCTGAGTTTCGCGCTCACGGCAAGCGTCGCTTTTATGGCAAGCGCCGGAACATCGCTGTCGGAGCCCTTATATGTTTCTCCGGGAATAATTGTTTTTGTGTAGAACGAATATTTTTCGCAAATGGCATCCGCAGCCGCGCCGTCGACGGGAATAAGCACAAGCCCGTTTGCAACGGCAAGTTCCTGCAAAGCAGCGTTGGGCACGCCGGCCGTAACAAAACACGCATCAAGCGTCCCGTTTTGAATGCCGTCGCTTGATTCTTTAAAAGAAAGATTCGATTTGCGGATATCGGTGAAAGAAAGTCCGTAGGCTTCGAGAATCTGCTTTGCATTGAATTCGACGCCGGAACCCGCATCGCCGACCGAAACGCGTTTGCCGCGCAGATCTTCTATGGATTTAATGCCGCTGGAAACAGACGCCGCAATCTGAATAACTTCGGGATACAGAGTGCCGATTGTCATTAAATTTTCGAGTTTGGAGCCGGCAAACATATCGGTCCCGTTGTAGGCATAATCCATAACATCGTTCTGAACTATAGCGACTTCCACTTCGCCGAAACTGATAAGCCGAAGATTTTCGGCCGAAGCGCCGGTAGCCTGCGCAGTAATATTCATGCCGTCGATTTTTGTATTCCAAATATTCGCAATAGCGCCGCCGAACGGATAATAGGTTCCGCTCGTACCGCCTGTTGCGAGAATGTAATTTTTGGAATCAGTTTTTGCGCAGCCGCTGATAACGGCAAGCACAGACATAATGCAAAAAGGCAAAAACCATGTTTTTTTCATTTTTTCCTCCATACATAAAATAGCAATTGCGCCTTTATACTATCATATTTTGCCATTCATTGTAAATAAATGGACAGCGGTGTATAACGGCGTAAAATAAGCAAAACTCGCCGCCGTTATACTGCCGGCGATATTGTGCATCGGCGCCCGTATGCGGCTCAAAAGTTTTCAGCGGAACTTATAGTGAGCGGTGGAAATAGTATGCCCGTCATTATACACATCAAACCACACTTCGTTTTTTCCGTTTTCGGCAAGTGCGGCGTAAAATTCGGCAATCGACGATACAGGCTTATCATTCACTGCCGTGATAATATCACCGTTTTGCAGCCGAAGCGCTGCGGCGGGCGATTTAGGCAGAACATTCATTGCAACGGCGCCTTTTATCTTTTTGTCAAGGCTCAATTCCTTGCGGACCTCATCGGTAATCGGAGCGGCGATAAATCCCGGCCACAGTTTTGAATTGTCATTGGCAACATCTTTGCTGCGCCCTTCTATTTTTACGGTAACGGAAACGGTTTTTCCGCCGCGCAGCACTTCGAAAACAGCTTTTTCGCCGACCGTGAAATCACCTACATCGCGGACAAGCTGATCGACGGATTTCACTTTTTTCCCGTTCAGCACGGTAATGTAATCGCCGCAGCGAATTCCGCCTTTTTCCGCCGGAGAATTAAGGAACAAATGAGCAACAAATGCGCCCGCAGTTTTTCCGACGCCGAGTTCCTGCGCGTATTCATCGGAAATTTCTATTAGCGAAACGCCCATCCAGCCGTAGGTAACTTTTCCGCTTTCTATAAATGATTCTATCGCCCGTTTTATATTGTTCACCGGAATGGCGAAACCGAGTCCCTGCGAGCCGCCGGACTGCGAGGCAATCCAGGTATTGATGCCGATAACTTCGCCGTATATATTGACAAGCGGACCTCCGGAATTCCCTTGATTTATCGCGGCGTCGGTCTGAATAAAATCGCTGATATTGCCGATGCCCGTACCCGCGCGGCCTGTTGCGCTGATGATGCCCTGCGTTACCGATTTGAAATAGCCGAGCGGCGTTCCCATGGCAAAGCAAATATCCCCTGTTTTAACGGAATCGGAATCTCCCAATTTCGCAACGGGCAGTTCGACCTCAGACTGGAACGACACAAGCGCAATATCCCTGCGCTCATCGCTGCCGACAAGTTTTCCGGTGTATTTGCGGTCTTCGGAAAGTTTGACGGATATTTCCGTTGCAGAACCGGCAACGTGATTGTTTGTCAGAACATAATAGGTTGAACCGGATCTGCGCACAATGACGCCCGATCCGAGCCCCGCTTGTTTGTATTCCCGCTGGCGCTCATTGCCGTTTTTGTCGCTTTTGTCCGGCTGTCCGAAAAAGAAAAACGGAATATCCTCAAACGGATTCGCGGGGCGCGTTTTTGTTTCCACGACATCCAATTCCACAACAGACGGCAGTACGGTATCGGAAACGTTTCTGAATACATTTTGCAGCGATTCGACGGCAGCCAGCGAATTCGGATGCGAAACCGACGGCGGCTGCGTATCCGCAAATGCGACACTCGGCGCCGCTGTATTTTTAGAACAGGAAAAAGAAACAATGCCGAACATCAGCGCTGTTCCCGAACATATACTCGCAATTCGTTTTGTCCATGTTTTCATATATAAAACCTCCGTACATAAATCAAATAATCAGCTGTCCGATTCGCCTGAATTTTATTGTGCACACATTATAAATACAATTTTATGCGGAAAACGTTACTTGCCGGAAACAGTCAGTATTTCGGTATGGTCGGGAAACACCGCAACGGTATGTTCCTCATGCGCGGAAATTTTGCCGTCTGCCGTAACGACGGTCCAGCCGTCGTCCAGCAAATCAACGTCCGCCGTACCGAGATTTATCATCGGTTCTATGGCAAGCACCATTCCGGCTTGAATGCGCGGATTGGCGCCGCCGCGGCACGGTGCATTCGGAATGGACGGATCTTCATGCACCGCAAGTCCCACGCCGTGCCCGCAGTAATCATATACGACACCGTATCCGGCGCGCGAGGCAGTTTCGTAAACCGCATCCGTAATATCCCGAATGCGGTTGCCGGCGCGGCATGCGGCTATGCCGGCGGCAAGACATTCTTTTGTTACCGCCATAAGTTTTTCCGCTTCGGGAGAAACGCGCCCGACGGGAATGGTGCGGGCGGAATCGCTTATATAGCCGCCGAGATTGATTCCGATATCGAGCGAAACAATGTCGCCGTCGGCAATTTTTTTATGCTTTGAGGGAACGCCGTGAATTACTTCATCATTGACCGAAATACACGCCGCACCGGGGAAATCTTCTTCGTACCAAGCCGGTTTTCCGCCGTGCTTTTTGATAAAATCGACGCATAAAACGTCGATATCATGCGTCGTCATGCCGGCATGTATCTGCGGAATGATGCAGTCATACAATTCCGCGAGCAGCCTGCATGATTTTCGGATGCCGTCGATTTGTTTTTCGTTTTTTAAACATATCATATATTTTCTCCTGTTTTATTCGAGTTTATCCGCAGCGGAATTTTACGCGCAAAAGCGCAGTCGGCACAAAGAACAGTCCGCACGCAAACTGCCGGCAAAAACCGCCGCGCTGTTTCATCGTCTGCTTTTCGTCTTTCGACCGCCGGCATGCGCGGCTTCTTCCAGGCAAATCCGGGAAGTATACGCATCTCCTATCCTCGCATACAATTCCGCCATGCGCCGCAAAAAAAATGCGTCTTCCTTGGGCGGAAAACCGAGATCAAGCGCGCGTTCGAAAGCATCAAGCGCAAGCTCTTCGCCTATTTGTTCCGGCGAAAGACGATGCAGCGCATCGGAAGCAAGCTTCATGACTTCGGGGAAAAAGAAGCGGAAATACGGATATTTGTTTTCCAGAAAAATAATTTTTTCCAGCAAAAGCACAGCGTCGTAATATTCCCCGCGGATCAGCAGTTCTTCCGCAAGAATAAAACCGTAATCCATAAAATCTTCCCGCGTAAACCAGCGGGAAAGCGAAAAATCCGCCCGTTCCGTATTCATTTTTTTAAAAAGCGCAACCGCATCGTCTTCGCGGCAGTGCAGCAAATCAAAAAAAATCAGCTTGGCGCGGCTTTCGTCGTCATCGCGGGAAGAAAGCCATGCACGATAATCGAATGACTGCCCGCCGCCGCGGTTATGTCCGGCATGTTCGTTTCCGCCGCGCACGGTATAGGACATGTCGAAAATAGAGCGCTGCCGAATATCGGAAAGCACTTCGTAGGCATGAACAAGTTTTCTGAATTCCTCGATTTTCTCGAAATTGTTTCCCGCTACGTCGGGATGCAGGAGTTTTGCTTTTGTCCGATATGCATGCTTAATTTCCGCCGCGGATGCCGATCGCGAAACACCGAGCACCGCATAACAATTTTCCACGACTAATCAGCCTATCCTTTTTTTCCCGATAAAATCCGCGTGCGCCGCATTTTCGATTATTTCAAAATAGTCGACGAACATGCCTTCTGTTTCCATAGCGTTCATGAGGCGGGTACACAATTTGCCGGCGCAAAATCCGCGTTTTGTTACAAGCGCCGCGCTTTTTTTGCCGAGAAGCGAACCGCTTTCCGTTAAAATATCACGAAAATTCGGCGGAAGCTCGGCGCCGAAAAACGGTCTGCCGGAAATCAGCATCGCAATATAATCATAGTGATTCAAAGAAAAATTTCCGCGGCACGCGGCGGCATCAATAACGGTGCATTCGTGACCGCTGCTGCGCAGCGCATCCGATAAATGCCGCAATATCGCTCCGTCTGTTCCGTCGGTTTTCGGCAAAAAATGCACAACGGCAATCTTCATTTTTTTCTCCAATTAAACGCTCAAAACGCGGCTGATTTTAAGCGCAGCCTGCAACACAAGCATCTGCTGTACCGATATGCCCGCAAATGCGCGGGAAACGCTGCCGCAAACAGCACGGCAGACAAACGGCAATTCCCGAAAATCCGCGATTCCCGATGCGGCGCTGCGTTTTTTGCAAACGATTATCCGCAATGCGTTTTACGCAAGTTTGAATAACCGATCGATATTTTTCTCGCGGACAACGAGTACGGAGCAGCGGGCATTCTGCAAAATTTCCCGATACGAAGACGACAATACATTGCGGCTGCTTTCGCCGGCATAATCCACCCCGCCGAGCAAAATGACATCCGCTTTTTTTTCATCTGCCGCAGCCAATACTTCCGACCACACCGCACCGCGCCGCATTTCCGTTTCTACGGCGACGCTTTTTTCTTTCGCCAAATCTTTGACATAGCGCAAATATCGGGAACCGTCCGCGGAAAGGCTTTCCTCGTATTCGCGGCTTTCGTCTTCGACAAAAAACTTGCCGAGTGTCAGCTGCGAAAGAGTCGCCGTATCGACAATATACACCGCATGAAGCCGGCAGCGATATGTTTTTGCCAGCAGAATACCGTATTTTACGGCACGGACAGAAGCTTCCGTTCCGTTGACGACAACAAGAAGCTGCTGAAAAAGCGGTTTAATCATAGCATCTCCTATTTTTGCGACTGACGCGCTTTCAAAGCTTTCAAAATAAAAATATTTTCCCGATCCCGCTCTTCAAGTACGCTTTCTATATATGTTTTTGTTTCGCGTGTCTGCGGAATGACCATTTTATCCAGCGCATTAACGCGGCGCTGCGTTTTTCGTACTTCGGATGCAAGCCGCCAGACGATTGTCCGGATTGATGCCATTTCGGTAAGCAGCTTTAACAAATCGAAAAATTCGGACATTACTTTATCAGTATCGGCAAAAGAATCCATGAACGAATAAAAAAGCTTTTTTTCCGGCAGATTCATTTCGACAGACGGAAAATTCATGCCCGCCGCGGAAACACGCTTTTCGCTCACATGAAAATCATAGTGCACCGCATGCGATATTCTCGCGGCGCCGTCGCTGCCGACCGTCATCAGCATTCTGCGCAGCGCAGGATACGCAGAATCTACCGCTTTTTGAATATCGCTTTCCAGCAGTTTTACGCGTTCGACCATGCGCATCAATTCCATTACGAGAATTTCGCGTTTTTGCTCAAGCAGCGCATTGCCGCTTTCAGCCACGGCAAGCTGATCTTTTACAAGGAGAAGATTGGACTTTGTAGGCGCAATATTAAGTTTGCTCACTGGATACTTCCTTTCCGAAAAAAACCGCCGCAGAAAATATCGATTTTCCGAAAACGATTATTTTGTCCGCACAGGCTTTAAAAGCAGCCGCGCCGTTTCAGGCGGCCGTTCTCAGGCTTTCATATACTTTTCAATCAATTCCGGCTTTATTCGATACAATTCGTCTTTCGGCAGCATTGCGAGCAGCCGCCAGCCTATGTCAAGCGTTTCCTCAATCGTTCTGTTTTCGTCTTCCCGCTGCGAAAGGAACTGTTTCTCAAAACATTCGCCGAATTTCAAGTACTGTTTATCCGCCGCAGACAATTCTTCTTCCCCGATGATAGCGGCAAGACTGCGTATCGATTTTGTTTTCGAGTACGCGGCGAACAGCTGGCTCGATACATCCGCATGATCCTCGCGCGTCATGTCTGCGCCGATGCCGTCTTTCATCAAGCGGGACAAACTCGGCAGCCCCGCAACAGGCGGATACAAGCCGCGCTGCGTCATTTCACGGTCAAGCACAATCTGCCCTTCCGTGATATAACCGGTCAAATCCGGAATGGGATGGCTGATGTCGTCGTTGGGCATCGTGAGAATCGGAATCTGCGTTATGGAACCGGACGAGCCTTTTATTTTTCCCGCGCGTTCATACAATTCCGCAAGATCCGAATACAAATATCCGGGGTAACCTTTGCGTCCGGGAACTTCGCCGCGCGTCGTCGATATTTCGCGCAAGGCTTCGCAGTAATTTGTCATGTCAGTCATAACAACAAGCACGTGCATATTTTTTTTGTACGCAAGATATTCCGCGGCAGTCAGCGCACAGCGCGGCGTGATGATGCGTTCAATCGACGGTGCGTCGGCAAGACTTTGGAACATGACGACTTTCGAAAGTACGCCCGATTCTTCAAACGTATTGACGAAAAACTGCGCCACATCGTATTTTATTCCCATGCCGGCAAAAACCATCACGAATTCTTCGTCGGAATTCCGAATTTTCGCCTGACGGATTATCTGCGCCGCCAGTTTGTTGTGCGGAAGTCCGCTGCCGGAAAAAACAGGCAGTTTTTGTCCGCGAATCAGCGTATTCATGCCGTCAATCGCACTGATGCCGGTTTGAATAAAATCTTTGGGATACACGCGCGCGAAAGGATTTATCGGACAGCCGTTGACATCCGCTTTTTCCGATGAAATAATTTCGCCGTATCCGTCCACGGGTTCGCCGAGACCGTTAAAAATACGGCCGAGCAGGCTTTCGCCTACACGCAGCCGCATCGGTTCTTCAAGAAATTCAACGCTCGTATCGGCAAGGTCAAGTCCCGAAGTCGTGCCGAAAACTTGGATCACCGCAAATTTTTCCGACACATCCACAACGCGGCCTGTCCGCACGGCGCCGCTGCGATCGCGCACAGATGCGATTTCTCCGTAAAAAATATCTTCACGGCGGTTTACGATGATAATCGGACCGTCGACAGATTCCGCGCCTTTAAATTCAATTCCTTTCATTTTCTAAAGACTCCCGATTTCCGGTTTGCTGTACATGTGTTCAAGTTCGCTCAGCTGATCTTCAAGTTCTTTTTCCGTGACGCCGATACGCGCTACATCATCATTCGGCACCGTTGTTTTCAAGCGGATTATTTGTTCCCGCACCGGCAGCGCAAGGATTTTCAAAAGCGGCGCGCCGAGTTTCACAACCGCAAGCGATTTTTCATAAAACGTCATGATAAGCTGCAAAATCCGTATCTGCTTTTCCGGAACAGAATACATATCGACAGCATCGAATGCACTTTGCTGCAAAAATCCGTTTTTTATCATATCTGCCGCGGTGAGAAGCAGGCGTTCCGTATCGGGCAGCGCATCGGCGCCGATCAGACGGACAATCTGCTGCAGACGCTGCTCGCGCTTAAGCAAATCAAGGGCACGCATGCGGACATCCGACCAGCGCGGATCGAGTTTGTCCCACCAGCCGCGTACTTCATCCGCGTATTCGGAATAAGAATCTATCCACCCGATTGCCGGATAATGGCGGGCATTCGCAAGCTCGCGGTCAAGCGCCCAAAAGCAGCGGATGAAGCGCTTGGTGTGCTGCGTAACCGGTTCGGAAAAATCGCCGCCGGGCGGAGAAACCGCGCCTATTATGGAAACAGAACCTTCTTTGCCGCACAGCGATATTGTCCGCCCCGCACGCTCGTAAAATTCCGCAAGACGTGTCGGCAAATATGCGGGGAAACCTTCTTCCGCCGGCATTTCTTCCATACGCCCCGATAATTCGCGCAGCGCTTCTGCCCAGCGGCTCGTGGAATCGGCCATGATTGCGACTGCCATGCCCATGTCGCGGTAATATTCCGCAAGCGTAATGCCGGAATACAGCGATACTTCGCGCGCCGCGACCGGCATGTTCGACGTATTGGCAATTAAAATCGTCCGTTCCATAAGCGAACGTCCCGTGCGCGGATCTATCAGCGACGGAAATTCCGTAAGAACATCCGTCATTTCATTGCCGCGTTCGCCGCAGCCGATATACACGATTAAATCCGCATCGCACCATTTTGCCACAGCGTGCTGTGTCATCGTTTTGCCGGTGCCGAATCCGCCGGGGATTGCCGCCGTACCGCCTTTTGAAAGCGGAAAAAACACATCGATAACGCGCTGTCCTGTTATAAGCGGTTCCGAAACCGTCAGTTTTTTTGCATAAGGACGCGGCGTGCGGACCGGCCAGTACTGCGCAAGCTGAATTTCCTCGCCGAGATTCGTTTTTGCAATTATATCGTCAATTGTGTAGTCGCCTTCTTCCGCACAAAATTCAACGGAAGTACCTTTTATATACGGAGGAATCAGCACGGAATGCAGCACAGACGCCGTTTCCTGCACGGTACCGAGCAGCATTCCCGCTGAAATCGAAACAGCCGAAGCGGAATCGGCGTTTTTCGCCGCGGCAAAGGGCGCAGCAGGAACAAAATGCCATTTTTTCTGCGTATCAAGCGGAACTGTCTGCTGGCCCGGAAGCAAAAACGCGCCGGCGTCCTCATACATTCTCGCCAGCGGACGCTGGATTCCGTCGTAAATAGTGCCTACCAAACCGGGACCGAGCCACAGCGAAAGCGGACGGCGGAAGCACACGACCGGCTCGCCGATATGCGTTCCCGTATCGTCTTCATATACCTGAATGGTAACGTTTCCGTTTGACTGGCGGATTATCTCGCCCGTGAGCTTTTTGTTTCCTACTTCTACAACATCATACAATCCGCAGCTTTCGAGTCCTTCCGCATATATAATCGGTCCGGAAATGCGGGTTATTTTTCCTGTTACTGCTGTCATTCGGGAATCCTCCCGCCGAACAGTGCGTCCGCAAGTTCGTATCGGTACGTATCGAGCAGATAATCGGCAAGCTGCCGAAACGCCGCTTTGCACCGCACGGCGCCGCCGCAGACGCTGATATATATGCCGGTATCGAAAATATCGGAAACGGTCTGCTCGCCGCAGGCAGCAATACGGCAGCTGTCAAAAACAGAAGATACGCACTGTTCCGCTTCACGCGCGGACAATCCAGCGGCAGTGCAGTCTATGAGCAGGCACTCGGAATCGGCAGCGGCTGATTTTTTGTGCCCGCGCGGTTCCGAACCGGCTTCGCCGTTCAGCGCAGCCGCCGAAGATTTTCGGTTCTGCAAAGCCGCAAGTTTCAAAACCGGCTCATATTTTTTCAGCATCCAGCAAATAAGAAAAATCTTTTTTTCATGCGGAAGTTCCGAAAAATACGAACCCAGCGCAGAATTAACCGCGGAATTCACAAAAGAAGCTTTAAAACGTGTTTTTTCAAGCGGCAAAGACGCGCTTTCGTTTTTTTTAAACACTGCCGCCTTTTTTTCATACGCAGTTTTTATTTCAGAACAAGAAGTTTCTATCCTGTCTTTTACCGCAGACAAAATCCGTTCGCATTCCGCATCCGAATCACGCAGGATGCGCTCTGATTTTTTCCGGGCGTCATCATGAATTTCTCTGTCAAGAATTTCCGTAGAACGCAGTTCTTCCATGCCAATTTCCTAAATATGAATGCCAACCGCCTCTCGGATAGCATCTGTCAAAGTTTTTTTCCCTGAAATATGCCCATGCAGTCCGGGTATTTCCACAACAAGCGGATATTTTCCGCTCATTTGCCAGCTTTGCAGTTCGTCTTCAAGCCACACAGAAACATCTTCCGTTATGATAAGAATTTTGGGAAGCTGCATTCCGGGGAAAACGATATTCTGCAGCGAAGATTGGCTGCCGGCGGCTGTTCCGGTCGCGCGGGAAAATGCTTCCAGCGCTTCTTTTTGATTCACGACAGCCGCACCTTTTACGCCTATCAATCCGAACGCAAGTACAAGCTCCCGTTCCCCGATGATAAAATAATCCATTTTGCGGCTATAAAGCTATAAAATAATTATAAGCAGCGCAACAAGGAATCCCCACAGACAAATACCTTCTGCAAGTCCGACAAACGGCAGCGCCTTTCCGGATAATTCGGAATTTTCGCTCATGGCTCCCATGGCCGCGGCGCCGATTTTGCCGACTGCCATGCCGCCGGCAAGACAGGCAAGTCCCACAGCCAAAGCCGCCGCAATATATTTTATCATCGAACCGTTCTTTTCTGCGGTAGCATCCTCGGCAGACGCATCGATTTGCTCCGCGGCGGCGGCAGATTCCTCAGCCTGCACCGCAGCTGCATCGGTTATCTGCGCTGCGTTTTCTCCGCTTTGCGCAAACAGTCTGCATAAAGCAGCAAAGACAACCATAAAGACAACCATAATTTGTTTTTTATTCATATAAACTCCTATAAAAGCAAAAATACCAAATAATTAAGGAAGAAACCATTTCTTCGATTTTAATGCCGCAGCCGGAAACACAGCTTTCCATTGCAGCGCTGTTTTCGGCACAGTCTGCGGTTCCCGCTCATTTAATTTTCTGTTCAGCTGCATTCTGTCCGAATTTGAACGGCCGGAATTCTTTGCCTGTTTCCGTGAAGAACTTTGAAAAGAATTCATAATATTGCAGCCGCACAACTTGAATCGCGACAATCATGCCTTCAAGCACGATAACGACGGCATTTCCCAGCACGGAAACAGCCAGCGCACCGAGCACGCTTCCTGCCCCGCCGCCGCTTTGAATAAGGCTCGTCATGGAAAAAATAATATATCCGAGAACCGCATGCGCAAGCGCAAACGCACCGACGCGCAGAAAACTGACGGAATTCGAAAGATAACTTGAAATAACTTCAAGAATTTCAACAAGCCCTTCAATTAAAGCTGTGCCCGCGCCGTTTTCGAAAACGGGACGCCGCCTTTCAACCAAACGTTCGAGCGGCTCGGCAAAAAACACGCCGAAAAGCGTCACGCCGATGCAGATCCAGTCCGCGGTGTGCACGGGAATCTTAAAAACGCAAATCCGCACCGCCATAAATACCACATACCAGAAAAAAAGCGCGCCGGAAAGTCCCGTTTTTCCGAACAACGCTTTTCCGGGATGCTTCAAAAAAAACTGATTGGCGATATTTATCACAAGCCCTATCGAATTGATAATAAAGCCGATTCCGACAGTGAACAGAAAGAAATAAAACAATTTGTGAATGGAATCCGCGGAAGGCATTAAGTGCAGAATCGGCGCATGCGGATTGCCGAAAAGTCCGGTTACAAATAAAGCAAAGGGCTTGAGAATTTCTCCGTTTCCGAAAAATTCTCCGGTCAGCAGTCCCATAACAACACTGCTGCATCCGATGGCAGTAAAAATCGGACCGAATTTCGGCGACACAGGGAATTTCTTTATAACCCCGCACATCATGAGAATACCGATTAAAACAAAAACAAGCCCCTGCCCCGCATCGCCGAACATGATGCCGAACAGCAGCGTAAAGAAAAAAGCGACTATCGGCGTCGGATCTATGGCGCCATACAGCGGCGAACCGTAGCTGAACACCATCCGTTCAAAACTGCCGACAAGTTTTCCGTGCGACAGCTTGACCGGAACTTTTTCCGTTCCGTCCCGAACAGAAGGAACTTCCTGCGGATCATACTGCCTGATTGCAATCCGTCCGCTGGTAAGGTCGTCAAGTTCATTCATAATCGTGCGGACATCGGCGGCGGGCACCCATCCGGCAATGCGGTATACAAGCTGCGTTGCTTCAAGCGTGTCCTGCACTTTTCTTACCTGCATTCCCAAAGAAAAAATGCGCAGGAGCTTTTCAAGCAAATCTCTGTGCGTTTCCGCATAAGCAGCGTTTTCTTCTTCCAGCGACTTCAGTGTTTTTTCCGCCTCGTCAAGTTTGTTTTTCAAACCGTCAACAACGCCGTCCGGCACGCCCTGAAAGCCTTCCGGTATTTCCAGCGGAACAAATCCGCGGCGCTTTAATTCCGCGTCAAGCATAAAGCGGGCTTTTTTGGACGAAGCGGCCAAAATGTGATTTTTATCGTCGCCGAGCGGAACAATGATGCCGCTTGCACCGACGGCGAACACCAAATCATCATATACGGCAGGATCAATCGCGCCGATGCGCATAGAAAGAAACGACAAATGCTCCAATTCCGAATAGGGAACTTTCAGATTGGCGAACGACAGCGTTTCCGTGTACGTTTTGTTTATTTTTTCTTTGTTCTCGGCGGCGGCAAGTTTGCGGGAATGCAGGTTTCCGGCAGCAGTAAACAGCTTCATGCCTTCTTCGAAATCCGCATCGGCAGGAAGCCTGTCCGTGCTTGAAAAAGATGTGCAGACATCGGATACGTCGTTATCAAGCTGAAGCCAGGAACGAACAGTCTTGAGTTTTTCAAACATTTCAAGCGACGGATCCGGCGCGGAAGGCGTTTGAGCGCTTTCATTCGAATCAGACAAATAATTGCGGAATTCGAAATTTCCGTACATGCCGAGCCAGACAATCACCGGCTGAATGTCTTCTTTTAATACCAATAGTTCCATAAGCCGCATCGGCGCGGTTCTTGCCATACAAACTCCTTATCCGCAGCACTCACCGGTTATTCTTCAAACGCCCGTTTCCACAAAATGCTTCAAACGCGTTTTATCCGCATCAAGCTGAATGCCTTCCGCAGCTGCTTTTATGCAATTCAATTCGTATTGCTTTATTTTGAACCAGGACACAAGCACCGCGGCAGAAGACGGCTGCGTTCGGAATAAGAAATGCGCTTTTTTGTACATCATAACAGCGGCAGTCTGCTGTATCCAGCGCGGATCTACGCTCCAGATGCTGCCGTCATTCGGATTCAAAAGATGCGAATACGTCCAGCGGCACCAGATATTGTAATCATCCAAAGGCCATGCAAGTATTTGCAGCGCAGGCTTCAATATTTCTTTCAATTCAACGCATGAGTGCCGATCGAATGCGAGATATTCGGCGGCTTCCTCCGGATTCATGCCGTAATACACGCGCAGGCGCAGTCCCCATACGCAATACTGCAAAATCAATTCTTCCCGTATATAATCCGCCACAGATACACGATCGAAAGCAGACAGATGCAGCACCGCGTTCCACAGTTCCCGCACGTATTGGCAGTCCAGCAGAAAATCCATTTTGCCCTGTTTTGCAAGCGGCGGCACTTCATTATACCAGGAAAGATCCGTACCGGCAGTCATCGCCGCAATATCGGGCCATTTATCATAGCGGATGCGCCCGTATTTTCCTATATCGACAAAGCGCGGAATTTGCGAAAGCCCTTCGCGGACTGCGTACGTTAAATCTTTTATATTCGAAAATTCAAAAGAACGCAGCAGCGCCGCCGCAAGCGGATCCGGTTTGTCGTAGCAATCAAGCAGTCCTGCAAAATCCGCCACGAATTTTTCTTCTGCCTGCTGTTCTATCCGGCGTACAAGCAGCTTTCCGGGTATAAGCGGTATTTCCGTTTTGAAAACAATTGTCCATAAGTCAGACGGAGTTTTCGCATCAAACAGCAAAGCAGCCCGTTCTCCAACAAATGCTTTGGCAAGCATTCCGGCGGCTTTTGCATGTACATACGCGGAAGCTGCTGATTTATCCATAATCTGCCTCTGCTATACAAAAAGAACGGAATCGAGAAAAGCCGCAAAACTCTTTTTATCCTGCTTTGCGCTTTTCACAGACTGCACATATTCATTCATCGATTGTTCGTGCGCACGAGTCACTGCCGAAACTTCTTCGTTATATGAAGATTCCAAATTTTTTACAAATTCGGCGTACTGCGTCTTAAAACGTGCATCCGCTTCCGATTTTGCCGAAGCAATCCGCCGATCCGCTTCCGCCTGAGCATCAAGCAGGAGCCCGCCGGCTTCATGTTCCATATCTATTAAATGTCCGATCACATCAGCAGAATTCATAAAGCAAATCCTTTGCGCAGATTTTACTGCAGCAATTCCTCATAACGGCAAAGCGCATCGTAAACGGCCTGCCGATCGGAAAGCGATAATAACGTTTCGTAAAATGACGGAATTTCAAATACACGGGCAAGGCGTTTGAGCGTCTGCAAATAGGATTCGGTCTCGGACGGAGAAGACATCAGCAGAAAAATTATATGGACGGGTTTGCCGTCGAGTGCGCCGTAATCGATTCCCGCAGGCGAAATACCGACAACACACTGCACACCGCGAATTTGATCCGTTTTTCCGTGAGGCACGGCGATGCCGCATTTTATGCCGGTACTCATTTTCTGCTCGCGGGATTCAATCACCGCACGGATTTTTTCGCGGTCGGCGCCGGGATTTTTCGACACGAGCACTTCGATAAGCTCCCGAAACGCTTCCTCTCTGTCTGCACTTTCCAGCGGCACTTTAATGGCTGAAGGATGGAAAACCTGATTAAAAATCATATTGCTCTCCGGTTCCGATATAAATAAGAACCGCCGATAAAACGGTTCTCGCAGCTGCAAATTATTCCTGCGGCGGGACAGGAGCGGCGTTTATCTCCGCGGGAGCCTCTGCCGGCGATTCGGTATCGATATTCCAGTATTCGTTCGTGCCGGCAGCTTTTTGTTCTTCCTGAACAGCGGCGGCATCAAGCGATTTAACGGCGGGCGCTTTGTTTACCAGCGCAAGTCCGAAACTGGAAAGGAAAAACAACGTAACGAGTATATAGGTAGTTTTTGTAATTACATTGCCTGAACGGGAGCCAAATGTCGCGGAAGTTCCGCTGCCGAACAAACCGCCCAAACCATCGCCTTCTTCACCCTGTATCAAAACAATGCAAACCAGCAGAATACAGATGATCACGAAAGCAATCAGCAAGATAATTCCAATAACACCCATTTCTCAAAACCCCATACAAAAATGTAATTAAAGCATTCCGATAGTAACCCAAAAGAAAAAAATGTGCAAGCAAAATCTTCGTTAACTGTGGTTATCGGCGTTGTTCCGAAACATAGTAAAACGGAAGCAAAGCGGCGTACCATTGCAAGCGAGTTTTCGCAAGAAAACTCGTTAAGCAGCTCATTGCGAGCTTGTCCGCCGAAAGCGGGCGGGCGAAGCAATCCGCCGCCGCAAAGTGCGCCTTGTGTGCCGCCCGCACGCAAAAAAAGGCGGAACACCGCGATGAGAATACTCCCCGCATCATGAAGAGATGCCTTAAAGCATCATGATGTTACAGGGTCTCTCATCGTGATTGTTAGGGAGGCTAACGGAAGTGTTTTGTTACGATGCTTAACGGTGCTGTTCCGTTAGCCGCATTAACGGAGTGCGTCCGTTAGTCCTATTAACGGAATATGTCCGCCAGCTTCATAAACGGCGGAACCCGCAATACGCGGCACACACAGGACAGTTTGCACCTGCCCTGCGTACAAAAAAGGCAGAACACCACGATGTGCTCCGCCTTGATAAAAGTAAGCCGCTTCGATTGCGGTTTTTATTTATAAGTGATTACAAGGCTTGTTAAATAACCGCCGTTTGATTTCGCACCGAGCATATACGTTCCCGCTGCAACATCGGCAAATTTCAATTCTGCGGCATTTTCTACATTGTTTTGTGCACTTGCAACAGCAGGACTGCCAGTACTTTCAATAGTATCAGAAGCTGTTTTTAAAACCCACTGACACGCAACGCTACTTTCTTTTGAAAGCGCTTTTATTGTAATGTCTGCTTTTTGTGCCAAAGTGATTTGAACGCCATATTTTGTGTTGTCCGTAATATTTGCGCTCCCGCTTGTCATTTTAAGATAAGAAGTTTTGACATCAATAGCCTTATTGTCCGCTTGTGCAATAAGCGTTACAACATCATCAACTTTCTTTTCTGTACTAGCATAGCTATCCTTGTTTCCTACTTTTTCGCATTTGCTAAAATCCAGCGTGTACGCAGCAGGAGTGCTTGTGCTGCTGTCGGTTCCGGTATCGGTCGCTCCGCCGGTTGTTGTTGAACCTGTATTTCCGCCGTCGTCGCTGTCCGAGCACGAGAAGAACAGTCCCCCGAAAATAAGCGCCGCGGCAGCCAAAAGCGCGGCAATACGTGTTGTTTTTTTCACATTTTCCTCCTTAAAAAAACGAACGTTTTTTTCGGGAACCTGTGCTATACTGGAAAAAGCAGAAAATCATGATAAAAGACTTGAAACTGCGCCGAAAAGCAAGGAAAATCACGCTTTTTTGTGCGTTTCAAAGGAAAAATCGGCAGGCGCAAAAATCAAATTGCGCGCGTGCCGTTTCGTGATTTAAACGTTCCTTTTTTTCACAAAATGAAAAAAAATTCGATGTTTGAGTTATTGAAAATATAAATAAGCGAGTTTCTGAAAGAAACTCGAGTTAAAAGCTGCGGCAATATTCCGAACGCAGCTTTTAAACTCCGTTTTTTACGGTACTTGAAAATCATTTTATTGAAGTTTAAGAAAAATTCGTGTACGATAAAATCGGACGAACAAATATGCCTTTATTAAGCGAGTTTAACGGAATCAAAGTGCATATATTTGGGACGATCATCTTCCGCCGCACATTCACGCGGAGTATTCGAATTTTATGGCGCTGATAGATATTCAAAATTGCGTAATCTTAAAGGGAATGCTGCCCGCAAACAAGGCAAAATTGATTTTGGGATGGTGTGAACTGCACAAAGCGGAACTTATGCAGGCATGGAATGATGTAAAAGACATGAAAATGCCGAAAAAAAATCAATCCGCTTTAAAACGGCGCAAGGAGAGTTGAAATGAACACGGTAATTCAAGTCATTCCGAAAAAAAACTACAAAGTTGCTGTTTATTTTTCCGACGGTGCAATAAAGGAATGCGATGTTTCGCACCTTGTCGGGCGGGGCGTTTTCGATGTTTTGAAAGACGAAGATTTCTATAGAAACAATTGCACCGTGCTCAATCATACTTTGGCGTGGACGCTTGACGGAAAATATGACGGTGCCAATTGTCTTGATTTAGATGCCGAAGTTCTCTACAAAAACGGCGCGCCGATTCAAGATCCTTTAGAGGAAATCGCGTAAAACAGTGATTTCGGCGCGGCCAGGGAAACGTCTTCGCGCGGCACGAGAAACGCTTTCCCGTGGCTGAAGAAGCGCCGATCGCCGAGAAAACCGCGCGGTGCACTTGCCGCAAAAAAAGGCTGTCCTTTCGAAATCGCGGGACTTCAAAAAGACAGCCTTTCACAGCAAATATAAACGGCGGAAAATAATCTCCGCCGGATAAAACTGCGGTTATTTTGAAACGACTTTCACCATTTCAAGAACTTTATTCGAATAACCCCATTCGTTATCGTACCAGGAAACGATTTTCACAAACGTCGGGTCAAGCTGAATACCGGCTTTTGCATCGAAAATAGAAGTATGCGGATCATCGCGGAAATCGGTCGAAACAACAGCATCTTCCGTGTAGCCGAGGATTCCTTTCAATTCGCCGTTTGCGGCTTCTTTCATGGCGGCGCAGATATCTTCATACGTTGCGGCTTTATTCAGTTCCACGGTCAAATCGACTACGGAAACATCCGAAGCCGGAATACGCATTGACATGCCCGTCAGTTTTCCGTTCAGCTGCGGAAGAACTTTTCCGACAGCTTTTGCGGCGCCGGTTGACGACGGAATAATATTTTCGAGAATTCCGCGTCCGCCGCGCCAATCCTTTTTCGAAGGACCGTCAACGGTTTTCTGTGTGGCAGTAGCGGCATGAACGGTTGTCATAAGACCGCGCTTAATGCCGAAGCGTTCATCGAGAACTTTCGAAATAGGCGCAAGGCAGTTTGTCGTGCAGGAAGCGTTGGAAATAATATCCTGTCCCGCATACGTTTTGTCGTTTACGCCGTACACAAACATCGGCGTTGCGTCTTTCGAAGGCGCAGACATGATGACTTTTTTCGCACCGGCGGAAATATGTCCGCGTGCTGTTTCGTCGGTCAGCCACAAACCTGTCGATTCCACGACAACTTCCACGCCGACTTCATTCCATTTAAGATTGGCAACATCTTTTTCGGCGGTGATACGGATTTTATTTCCGTCAACGACCATAAAACCGCCGTCAATTTTCACATCATGATCAAACCGACCGTGCACCGAATCATACTTCAGCATATATGCCAGATATTCGGGGTCAAGAAGATCATTTATTCCGACAATCTGGATATCCTTACTGAAATTTTCCACTGCAGCGCGGAAAACCATCCGCCCGATACGTCCAAAACCGTTGATTCCTACTTTAATCATCGTATGGATCTCCTCATTGTGTATAAAAGTTATTTAACATTTAAATAATACGAAAACGATAAAAAATAGTCAATAACGGCTGAAAGCTTCGCCAAACAGTGCGGAAAAATCAAATAAAATGCTGTTAATATCGGTTCAAAAACATCCGCGTCCGTTCATTCCGCGGGTTCGTAATAAGCTCGTATGCGGGGCCTTCTTCCGCGACAACGCCTTTGTCCATAAAAATAATGCGGTCGGCAAGATCGCGGGCAAAAGTCATTTCATGCGTAACTACGACCATTGTCATTTTTTCTTCCGCGAGAAATTTTATAACTTTGAGTATCTCGCCGGTTAATTCCGGATCGAGCGCGCTTGTCGGTTCGTCGAAAAAAAGCACTTCCGGTTTCAGCGCAAGCGCACGCGCTATGGAAACACGCTGCTGCTGGCCTCCCGAAAGTTCGAACGGATACGAGTGCGCCTTATCTTCGAGCCCCATTTTTTTCAAAAGCGACATCGCTGTCTGTTCCGCTGCGGTTTTTTCCGTATGCAGCACATGAATTTGCGCTTCCGTGATATTGCGCAGCACGGAAAAATGCGGGAACAAGTTGAAATTTTGAAACACAAGCCCTGCTTTCAGTCCGATTTTCCGCAGCAAGTGCTTGTCGGCATAGCCTGTTTCATCGGAAACAACGGTATCTCCGCAAATACGGATGCTGCCGCCGGACACGGTTTCCAATTGCGTTATGCAGCGCAGCAGCGTCGATTTGCCGGAACCGGACGGTCCGATAATCGCAAGAACTTCGCCTTTCTTTACGGAAAACGAAATATCATTCAAAACACGCAATGTTCCGAATGATTTGCATACATGTTCTACATTGATTACATCCATTATATCCGCATCCTGTTTTTCATCTGCCGCAAGCCGCGTGCCGAAAGTCATTTATAATACGAAAGCTTTTTTTCAATCCGCGCAAAAACCGCCGAGACAATCCAGTTCATAAAAAAATAAAACACGCCGGCAACGAAAATCGGCATGGTAGAAAACTCACGGCTTGCCGCGTTCTGCGCCGCACGGAATAATTCCGCCACACCGATTACTTGGGCAAGCGCCGTATCTTTCACCAGCGTGATTACTTCGTTTCCCGCAGCCGGCAGAATCCGTTTGAAAACCTGCGGAAAAATTATTCTGAAAAAAGTCTGCGTTTTCGTAAAACCGAGCATTTTCGCCGCTTCGTACTGGCCGGACGGTATCGATTCGATTCCGCCGCGGTAAATTTCCGCAAAATAACACGCATAATTTATCGAAAAAGCAATAATAACGGCGGCAAAACGGCTGCATGACAAACCGAATATATAATACGGCGCAAAATAAGTAAAAATCAGCTGAAGAATAAGCGGCGTTCCGCGGATAATCATCATAAAAATGCGGACGGGAACCGCAACCGCCGTCAGCTTTGTCATGCGGCCGGCAGCGACAACCAAGCCGAGCGGAAGCGCAAAAACCAATGTAAAAAAAAATACTTGGAGAGAAACAATTGTCCCGCCGAACATTGCGGCAAGCATTTTGGACATATCAAAACCTTCAATCGAAAGTGTGCAGAATACGGCGCCGCCGCAGACATTCGTTTTCGGAAGTCCTCGGCATCCGCGCAGACGAACAGAAAAAGGAGAGTCTGCACGCAAACCGCCGGCAAAAAGCAGACACAGCATTCTGCATCTGCTTTTCGGCTTTTATTTTCCGATAACGGAAATATCCGCGCCGAACCATTTCGTCGAAATGGCGGCGATTATTCCGTCCGCGGCAAGTTCTTCGAGCGCCTGCTGCACGGCATCACGAAGCGCGGAATCGTTTTTGCGGAAACCGATTCCGTATTTTTCGGAAGACAAAGTTTCCCGCAGCATGACAAACGGCTTGCCGCTTGTCTGCACGCTGTAATTGCCGACGACCATATCGACAACAACGCCGTCGATGCCTTTTATTTCAAGATCCATGAATGCAGTAAGATTATCTTTGAATTCGACAACTTCTTTTAAGGATTTTTTCAATTCGGCATTTGCATCGAGCGCGTCCGCCGCACTGGATGCCGCCTGCAAGCCGACTTTTTTGCCGGCGAGATCGGCAAGCGTTTCGATTCCGGAATCCGCACGCACAAACACGACCTGCGCGTTGTCAAGATACGGTTTTGAAAAGCACAAAGATGCTTCCCGTTCCGGTGTCATCGTAAATCCGTTCCAAATGCAGTCAATCTGCCCCGTAGCAAGTTCCTGCTCCTTTGCCGCCCAGTCGATCGGCTGCACTTTGAGTTCGACGCCGAGCTTTGCACAAACCGCGGCGGCAAGATCTATATCGTAGCCGACGACAGCATTATTTTCATCGCGGAACCCCATCGGCGGAAACGAATCATCCAAGCCGAGCACAAAAACGCCTTTTTCCAGCACAGCCGCAAGAGAATTATCCGCATCTTTTTTTCTGCACGAAAAGCACAGCAAAACCGTACACAGCAAAATTACCGCGCATAGCTTTTTTTTCATAATAAAACCTCTTCTTTCCGGCAGCCGCGTCATGTATTTTGTTCTGCTTCACAATTCCGAAGCAAAACACGCAGCCGCCGCATTCTTGTAGGCATTTTACTTGATAAATCCCGCCGCGTAAAGCGCTTCGATGCGGATTGCGCATAATACTTGCTTGCGATCATTTTATGTCGTATAATAGATTTTATGTCAGCTGTTATACCGGTTGCCGGTGGGAAAGGCGGAGTCGGGAAAAGCGTTTTTTCACTGAACTTCGCTATTGCACTGACGCAACGATGCAAACGAGTTATACTATGCGATCTGGATCTCGGCGGATCCAATTTACATACAATGCTGGGATTAAAAAACAATCAAAAAGGTCTCGGTCATTTCATATATAAGCAGGAAACAGACATGTCCGCATTGCTGCAGGCAACAGGCATCCCGAATCTTCAGTTCATTGCGGGAGACTGCCTCTTCCCCGGCGCGGCAAACATGGACTTCTTCACAAAACAGCGAATTATCAGAGAAATACAAAAATTAAACTGCGATTTTGTTATTCTTGACCTTGGTGCCGGAACATCATATAATATAACCGATTTTTTTCTTACAGCACCGGATGGAATTATTGTTATTACACCGGAGCTTACGTCTGTACTTAACGCATATTCTTTTCTGAAGTCGGCTGTTTTCCGTTTTTGCTACAGACTGTACCCTCCTAAAAGTCCCGAACGCACCATTCTCATCAACAGCATGCTGAAAAAAATAGAAGGGAAAGATTATTCTTTTCCGCAGATATTAGACGTGATAGATTCTGCAATTCCGGGATCTGGACGAAAAGCCCGCTCAGCTTTGCAGACATTAACGCCGAGAATTATAATGAATATGGGTCGCAAAGAAAATGACGCTGAAATGGCGTACAGGCTGGGAAATCTCGCTTACAACAAACTTGCAACGAAGATTACATATCTCGGCTTTGTACCGCACGATGAATCGGTTTCCGTTTCCGTCGCGTATCGGCAGCCGATGGCGACATTGTATCCGCACTCGAAATTTTATTCAGTCTTTGCAGGCATCGCAGCGAAAATATGCGCGCAAAAACCGGCAGCCGCATCTTTTTCGCTGGAGGAAGCGCAGGAAGACTTTGCAGATATTGTAAAGAAATTCTATGAAAAGCAGGTGTTTTCATATGACGAATAAAGAAGATATATTAAAAAATTTACAGACAATAAGCAGCGCAAGCGGCAGGGAATTTTTGAATTTAAGCGACTGTTTCCCCGTACTGATTCAGGAAATTTCCGCTTCGGAAAAACAGACCGCGCAAAAAAACAACTGGATGCGGCATTTTTCCGAACTGCAGGATAACTTTATCGCAATGCTCCAGAAATACGATCAAACGGTAAAGACGAATCAGTCGGTGATACAGACAATTCACACCAAAAACACAAAATTGTTCACCAGTTTTTCCGAAGGAATGCAGATGCTGAAAAACATGAACAATATTATCAGCCAGATAAAAGACGAAAGCATGGAAATGGAAATCATTTCTCTGAACGCTATGGTTGTTTCCATAAAGTCAGGCAGAGAAGGACAAGCGTTTTCATACATAACATCGAATCTGAAGCGGCTTTCGCTGAATCTTATTGCGTCAGCCGATGCGCTGATGAAAGACGAAACGGCTGTGCAGGCTGCGATAAATCACCTGAGCGAAGCGATTGATAAAGTTTCCGGTCTTGACAGCGGCGAAGAAAACAGCGGCGGACTGGAACAGACAAATCTTATGGCGGTTATAAACGATATTACGCAGTCTTTGTCGGATATACAAACCGCTTCGAAAACAGTAAAAACCCCGATTATGCGGGCAATGGAAGGCATTCAAACGCAGGACATTGTCCGCCAGTCGCTCGATGATATATCGCTTGTCATATCGCAGATATCGGACGAAGATTTAAGCTCGGATCCGGAAGCGAAATACGAGCAATTGAGCGCAAACTGCCAGCTGTCGGAACTTGCGGAAAAATGCCTGAGCCATATAAAAGAGCATTTGGAAAAAAGCATTGAATGTTTTGATAAAAACCGGATAGAAATAACATCTATTCTTGATGAAATCGAAACACGGCGGAAAAATTTCATCAGCCGAACAATCAACGGAAGCGAAACAACCGCAAGTCTTCAGTCCTGCATAGATGCTGCCGGCGATAATTTTGCGAAATTCGCGGAACTATGCGCGGCATATCAGAAAGGCCAGCATCTTGTGCAGGAACGCGTCTTTTCTATCCAAGACGAAGTGCGGACAATGCAGAACTGCATAGAATCATTCAATCCGATTATTACGAACTTGCAGTATGTCGCAATCGCACAGCGCATCGAGGTTGCCCGCAACGAAGCAATCAGTTCTATCCACAGCACGGTGGAACACATGTCGGATCTTATAACGCAGACGAACCGCAATATCGAAAACGCACAGCAAATGCTGCAGGATTTTACGGACACCATCACAATACAGTCGAATAATTTTGCCGATGATGCGGCGAAAAACAAAGTGCTGTTCGACACCGTAATTTCCGAAAAAAATACTTGTACCGATAATATGCAGTTTATGCAAAACGAACTTGTATCGAGCCTTTCGAGGTTTTCCGTATATTCTCAGGACTTTATGGACAGATACGAAAAAATCTGCGCATCAATCAGTGCCATAAAAGAACTGATTTCTCTCTGCCTTGAATCACAGTCAATGCTCCAAGACATGCATTCGCAGTACGAGGCAAAGAAAAACGAACATGCGGCAGCCTATAATTTGCAGGATAAACCGGTGCAAAATGATGCACTTCAGGCATTTTTGAATCGCTTTACGATAATGACTGATAAGCACATGGTTGCATCGATTGGAGGTATCAACATTGATAATGGAGTTGAAGCAGGAGAAATAACTCTCTTCTAAAGGCAGGACGCACAAAATGAATCAGCATTTCGACACACATTTTCAAAGACAAATTATTACAATTCAGCCCGGCGAGTATTATTCTTCAAATGAAGATATATTCATTGCGACGGTGCTCGGTTCGTGTATCAGCATAGCCTTGTTTGATACGGAATTAAAATTAGGCGGACTCAATCACTTTATGCTGCCTTCTTCGACACGCAAAGATGAGCCGGCGCAAAGCGATCAAGGCAGGTTCGGCGATTACGCAGTCGAGCTGCTGCTGAATGACTTGTATAAAAAGGGCGCCAAAAAAAGCAGACTGAAAGCAAAAGTATTCGGCGGCGGCAACGTTCTGGAATCCCCCGGAAATATGACAGGTCTGAATAACATCAATTTTGCTCTTCACTTTTTGGAAGAAGAACATATCCCTGTTTTGGGAAACGATGTAGGCGGAATTTTTCCGCGGAAAATATACGTTAATCCGGTTACGCAAAAAGTATATTTGAAACGTATACAGCGCGAGGGATTATCTATGGAACAAATAAAACAGCGTGAAGCAAAATATGCGCAGACATTAAAAACAATGCAGGAAAAGATCGGCACGATTACTTGGTTTTAATGTCTGCGGCTGTTTTTCGATGAAACCGCCTGCGGCAAAGGGGACGCTGCCGAAGCAAGGTTCTCTTTGCCGAACGGTTTTTAAATGCCCTCGGAAAAATCAGCGGGCTGCATAAGATTCAATATCGTGCTCCACATGGCGGAGAATTTCGTCCATGTCAAGCATAAGAATGAAATGGTCGCCGTTTCTGCCGATTTTTTTTACGAAGCGGTTTTGAATGGCGCCCTGACCGGAGTCAGCAAGATCTTGCAAAAATTCGCCGTCGAGTTCGCTGACACCCTCCACGGCATCGGCAATAAAACCGAATGCGAGAGGCGCATCGTCTTCCGCAATTACTTCGGTAACAATAATCGAAGTGTTTTTTCCGTTTTGTGCAACCGGTATACCGAACAAGATGCGGAAATCAATTACGGGGATTACGGATCCGCGAATGTTCATAACACCTTTCATGTACTCCACAGAACGCGGAACGGGTGTTATGCTTTCGTAAACAAGCACTTCTTTTACCGACTTCACGTCGACTGCGTAAGTAACATCGCCGAGCGTGAATGTAAAACATATAGTACGATTTTTGTTTTCAGTATTCATCGAGCACTCCATGAACTGATAATAAAACAAGAAGCCGTAAATAGCAAGTTTTTTACAGGAGGATATATGGCAAAAAAAATAAAAAAACTCAAACTGAAAGGCAGCCAAACCATCAATGAAGCAGATACTGTAAAAGAAATGCTGCTGTCCGCTCTTTCGGAAAAATATTCGGGAGTTTCGATTGATATATCGGAACTGGAAGATATCGATATTTCTGTGTATCAGCTGCTTTTTTCTTTTTATCGGGAAATTATGAAAGAAGAAAAAACGATAGAATTCACGGGAGCTATCCCGTATGAACTGAAAAGGAAACTGTATATTTGCGGATTTGTGCGCTCGCCGGATTTTCCGGATGAAAACACCGATCAAGTTCTCAAAGAAAAAATGGAGGCTTCAGCATGCTAGATAAAATGTCCGGAATCTTCCTCGACGAAGCATCCGATTTGCTTGATAAACTGGAAGACCTGCTGCTGGAACTGGAAAGACAGCCGGAAGACGCAGAAACAATTTCCGCTATATTCAGGATAATGCATACGATAAAAGGTTCTTCCGCCATGTTCGGGTTTGACGCAATTTCGCACTTCACGCACGAAGCGGAAAATGCGTTCGACGCGGTAAGAAACGGCAAAGTGCACGTTACGCCGGATCTGATAACGCTGACGCTCAAAACGCGCGACCATATCAGAAATATGCTCGATGCGGATGACAGCAGCGCTTTCGCCGAAAAATCGGAAGAAATAATACTTGAATTCAAAAAATATCTTGCCAAAAATTCCACAGATCCGGAACTGACGAATTCCGTTATGAACGATCTGCCCAAAGAAACGGCTGCGGAAGAAGCCGCGCAGGAAAATTCGGAAGAAAAAATATATCGAATTTCATTTACTCCGTCTGCGGATATTTTCAAAAACGGCACAAGACCGCATGCGCTGTTTGAAGAACTCGATTCTTTAGGCAAAATGTCCACGACTGCGTTCCTGAATAAAATTCCGCCGCTGCAGGAAATACTGACCGACACGTGTTATGCTTCATGGGAAATTCTTCTGACGACAACAAAAAACGTCGATTCCGTAAAAGATGTATTTATTTTTCTCGACAGCAAAAGCGTTGTCGACATTAAGCAAATCGGCGACGATGCCGTAGAAAACGGCGGGCAGGCAAAAAAACTCGGCGAAATTCTTGTCGAAAAAAATATCATAAGCCACGAGCAAATAGAACAGGCTTTGTCGCAGCAAAAACAGCTCGGCGAAATTTTAACGGAACAAAAACTTGTTTCAAAAGAAGACATTCAAGCCGCGCTTGCCGAGCAAAGTCACATCAAAGAAATTCAAAGCAAAAAACAGCAGGAACAAAGCGCGCAGTCAATCAAAGTCAATTCCGAAAAACTTGACAAACTGATAGATTTAGTCGGCGAACTTGTTACGTTCAATGCGCGGCTCGGACAGCTTTCCGGCATGTTGAATAATCCGCAGCTGGTAACGCTCGGCGAACAAGGCGAGCGGCTTATCCTTGAACTGCGCGACACAACCATGGACATGCGGATGCTGCCGATAGGAACGATTTTTTCGCGCTTTAGGCGCCTTATCAGAGATCTTTCCGGCGACCTGAAAAAAAATATCGAATTGGTTACGGAAGGCGCGGAAACAGAACTTGACAAAACCGTCATTGAAAAGCTGAACGATCCGCTCGTGCACCTTATCCGCAATTCCGCCGATCACGGAATAGAGCTGCCCGAAGCACGCGTTGCGGCGGGAAAACCGGCACAGGGCGTTGTCATATTGAAAGCGCAGCATGCAGGGGCGTTTGTTCTCATCACGATAAAAGACGACGGCGCCGGCTTGAACAAAGATAAAATTCTGAAAAAAGCTTTGGAAAAGGGACTCATACAGCCGAGTCAGGAACTGACCGATCAGGAAATATTCGATTTGATATTTCTCCCCGGTTTTTCGACGTCCGATAAAGTTACGTCTGTTTCGGGACGCGGCGTCGGCATGGATGTCGTAAAAAAAGACATAACAGCGCTCGGCGGAACCGTGTCGATTTCTTCTACGGCGGGAAAAGAAACAACATTTACGCTGAAATTGCCGCTGACGCTTGCCATCATAGAAGGAATTCTCGTTCAAATCGGCAAGCGTTCGTTTGTCATTCCGCTTTCAAACGTTATCGAATGCCTCGAATTCGAGCGACACGAAAACAAAATGTGCTCGTCCATAAATATACGGAACGAAGTTATCCCGTATATAGATTTGCGGACGTTCTTTGACATCAAGGATCCGGTTCCGGCAAAAGAACAAATAATAATCGTTACCGATCAGGATTCGAAAATCGGTCTGATTATCGATAAAACAATCGGCAATCACCAAACGGTTATCAAGCCGCTTGGCAAATTGTATAAGCACGCGACGGGGCTTTCCGGCGCGACAATACTCGGCGACGGTTCCGTAGCGCTGATTCTCGACATATACAAACTGTCGGATATAGTGCGGGAACTTGATACAAAATAAAGAACGGTGCGAAATTATGATCGAAGATATGACAAACCATGAATTCGCGACTATCGCGAATTATATAGAAAAAAATGTCGGCATAAAAATGCCGCCGACAAAAAGAATTATGATGCAGTCGCGGCTGACGCACAGACTGCGCCATTTGGGGCTTTCTTCGTACAAAGAATATATCGACTACGTATTTAACCACGACACAAACGGCGAAGAACTCATTTTGATGATTGATTCCCTGACAACAAATAAAACGGATTTTTTTCGGGAACCGGATCATTTCAAATATCTTACAAGCAAGGTTCTTCCGGAATTCGCGGCGGCGGAATACTCCGACCTGAAAGTCTGGTCGGCCGCGTGTTCTTCCGGCGAAGAACCGTACACGCTCGCCATTGTGCTCAGCGAATACATGCGCACCAATCAAGGAGCAATTTCGTCTTTTTCGATTACGGCTTCGGACATTTCGACAAAAGTGCTCGGCAAAGCCATGAACGCCGTTTACGACATTTCGGAAATAGAAATTATTTCCAATGAATTAAAAAAGCGCTATTTTCTGCGCGGAAAAGGCGAAAACTCGGAAATGGTCAGGGTAAAACCGGAACTTCGGCAAAAAGTCCACTTTATGCGCCTCAATTTCATGGACGAAGTATTTGCCATGCCGGAACGCTACAAAGTTATTTTCTGCCGGAACGTTCTTATTTACTTCGACAAACCGACGCAGGAAGCAGTTATCAGAAAACTGCTGCGGCACCTGCAAACAGGCGGCTACCTGTTTTTGGGACATTCCGAAACAATAGTTTCTATGAACCTGCCTTTGCAGTCGGTTGCGCCGACAGTATACAAAAAGATAGGCGATGTGTAATCATTTATTGTAATACGGGAGATTAACGATGATAAAAGTCATGATTGTCGATGATTCGGCAGTAGTACGGGAAACTATGACTTCCATACTTTCTGCGGAAAGCGATATAGAAGTTATCGCAACAGCGTCTGATCCGGTTATTGCACTCACAAAACTGAAAACAATTTCTCCGGATGTCATCACGCTTGATATAGAAATGCCGCGCATGGACGGCGTTACGTTTTTAAAACAGCTGATGGAAACAAAGCCCATTCCCGTTATTATTTGTTCAAGCATGGCGGAAAACGGCAGCAGCAATGCCATGCTTGTCATGGAATACGGCGCCGTGGAAATCATTCAAAAACCGAAAATGGGCACGCGCGCATTTCTCGAAGAATCGCGCATCAAAATATGCGATGCCGTTCACGCCGCATATCTTGCAAAAAACAGAATTTCTTCTTACGGCATACGCGGCGCAAAGCAGGTGCAGCACTCCACGGAAGCGTTTTCACGGAGCATTCAGCCGAAGCAGACTGCCGACGTCATTTTGGATAAAGGCGATCCGCACTCATATATCGACACTACGGAAAAAATAGTCGTTGTCGGCGCAAGTACCGGCGGAACAGAGGCGCTGAAAGTCTTTTTGGAAATGCTGCCCGTCGATGCGCCGGGAATGGTCATTGTGCAGCACATGCCGGAGCATTTTACGCGCTCATTTGCGGAACGGCTGAACGGATTGTGCCGAGTTCGGGTCGCCGAAGCGAGAAACAACGATTCCGTAGTACGCGGAACCGTGCTTATCGCGCCGGGGAACAAACATACGCTGTTAAAACGCAGCGGCGCGCGCTATTATGTCGAAGTAAAAGACGGTCCGCTTGTTTCAAGGCACCGCCCGTCGGTCGACGTGCTGTTCCGTTCCGCCTCGCGGTATGCGGGAAAAAACGCGGTCGGAGTTATCATGACAGGCATGGGCGATGACGGCGCAAAAGGAATGCTTGAAATGCATGAAGCCGGCTCATACTGCATCGCACAAGACGAAAAATCCTGCATTGTATTCGGTATGCCGGCAGAAGCCATAAAAGCAGGAGGTACGGACATTGTTTTGCCGCTGCAAAAAATAGCGGAAGAAGTTTTGAAACGCGCGCGCTGATAATCGGATAAATTCGGTTATCAGCGAATCGATTATTTTAGCGGATTTTGATAACGGCATTGCAGATGCGATACTTGAATGTCGTATTCATAACGTGTATTATAGAGTATTATAGAAATATAAATTTGCTTCGAAATTCTGCCGGAGGTATGTATACATGGCGAAAAAAATTCTTGTAGCTGACGATTCAGTATCAATAAGAAAAAGCGTGTCTTTCATTTTAGAGCAGGAAGGATACGAGGTTATTGAAGCTGAAGACGGACTTGACGGGCTTGAAAAAGCAAAAAAAGATTCATGTCAGCTTGTTATCACAGATATAAATATGCCGAATATGGACGGCATTACATTTATAAAAGAACTGCGTGCGACAGCTGCGTATAAATTTACGCCGATTATTGCACTCACAACGGAAAGCCAGGACGCAAAAATGCAGGAAGGACGCGCAGCCGGTGCGACAGGCTGGATTGTTAAACCGTTTACCGCCGAAAAACTGACTGCCATTGTAAAAAAAGTAGTCGGATAATCCCTCCCCTCCCGCAAATACCGCAGGAAACATTTCGAGAGGAACCGCTGCGGGTTTATCGAATCTTCTCAAAGCAGGATTCGATAAACCCGCACGGACTTGAAAAAAATCCGCTGCGCTTCCGATCATGCGCGGCGGAAAATGCAGGGCAGTTTACGGAATAAATTCCGTATCCGAAATTGTATTTGCCGAGTTTTTTCCCAAAACGAAATGCCGCAGCATGCCGCGGTTTCAGTTCTGCAGTTCTTCGATATTCCATAAGCTGTCGCTTTGCGTGCGCTGATAATAATCCTGAACGCACTTGACGAACAGCTGATCTTCATACGCAATATGCGATAAAATCCAGTCTTCCATAAATTTTATGAACTGAAAAGAAAATTTCACTTTTGCGCCGGGAAATTTTTTGCTTATTTCGAGGATTTGCTTGATAAACGCATCGTGCTGCGATTTATGCGCCGCAAAGTTTTTATAGCCGCTTGCGGTCATCAGATTTTCTTCGTTCTTAAAATGCATTCTCACATATTCAACGCATTCTTTGAGCGCCTTGGAAAGCAAGACTTCCAGCTTCGGTTCGCCGGATACTTTGTGCTGCATCAGTTCCTGATAAAATTTGTTGCACAAATCAACAAGCGATTTATGCTGTGCGTCGATAACAGGAAGTCCCGTCTCGTATTTTGGATCCCAGACGATTCTTTCAATGTTGTTTTCCGAGCCGGATTCTCCCATTTTTCCCCCATAAAACAGCGGACAAAAAGATAACTATGATTGCTTTATTTCGACATCATAAACAATATTTTGTTTTTTATCAATATTTTGTTTCCCGCGGCGCAGTTATCGGAACTCGTAAGACAGCGACTATTTCAGCCTCATAAAAAATCAAACCAAAGATATTTGAACTTTCTTACCCAAAGCCTTTGCGAAACGTTCCAAAGTTTCCAGCGATGAGTTATAAGAAATGTTCAAAACATTATCAACCGCAGCCCTTGATGTATTTAATTGTTTCGCCATTGCCGCCTTTGATATATGCTGCCTTTTCATTTCTTCTTCCAGCTGCAAGACGACAATTCTTTTGGAAGCAATTTCTTTAGCCTCGTCATAAAGTCCTTGTTCCCGCATAAACTCGTCAAAATCCTGCCCGATACCTTTCATTTATTCATCTCCTTAAACTGCTTCAATCTGCTTTCAGCCGCTTTTAATTCATTTTGCGGAATTTTTTGTGATTTTTTCACAAAGCCGTGCAGCAAAATCATTGTTTCATTCATTATCGTAAAGAATATTCTGCATATTCCGTCCGATATGTCCGTTCTGATTTCCCAAAGATCAGCCCCTATTTTTCTTACAAGCGGCAACCCCATTGGAAATCCTTTTTGAACTTCAAAGATTTTTGCACCGACCTCTCTTTTATCATCCTGCGACAAAGAAAGTATGAAGTCCCTGCAAGGTTGATTATCCTTTTCGGTTTTGAAAAATGCCGCTTTTAAAGGTTCTGATCTTTCCATAATTATAATGTATATTATAATGTGCACATTGTAAAGAAAAAACAGAAGTACAGACGTTTTTCAAAAGACGAACGAAAATATATGATTGCAGTTATCGGAAGCTGAAATCAAGGCAGATATTTTTCAATTCTTTCCCGAAATCCGCCGAAAATATAAGGAAGAAACCGGAGATATATTATCAAAAACAACCGCATACTACTTGCAGTATCATTGATTTTCGCACAACGGGCGGACTGCCATGCCGCAGCAGGAAACGGCATCGGTGCGCAGTATTTTTTATTTCATCCGGCAAATATAACGGCATTTATTCTCCTGCTGTTTGCCGCAGCCGCATTCGCTGTGTTTTTATGCGCAACAGCAGCGGCACTGAAAAACGCATACTTTCTCAAACGGAAAACGCAGGCATTTTTTCCGCGGAATCATACATCAAGCCGAAAAAAACAAACCGACGGCAAATCAAAAAAACGCGGAATGCGCCTGCAATATAAACTTTTCATATCCATCGCAGCGCTTGCGTTTTTAAGCATTTTGTGTGCCTCCGTGCCGCTTTACTGCATACTGAAGTCTTCGCAGAAAAATGTTCTGACGGAAAAATTCGAGGAAACCATGCATGCCGCACTGCAAAGCCTGATGCCGGCGGCGCGCGCATATTTATCGGAAGAAAGTGTTCCGATTTCCGCCCTGCCGGAAGCCGTCGATAAATCGGCATCGATACAAAGCGCCGCTGTAATGGAAATATCCGAGTTCGGATTTATTGTCCGGCAGACGATTATTCCGATACATGATTATTCCGGCGGCAAAAAAAACGATACACATAATTCCGCGCAAACAGCGCTGCGCGTGCAGAAAGAGCAGGAAGAAGTGCAGCAAGCGGACAGTGCTTGGACGCATATCGCAAAACAGTGCAGGGAAATTTCGGAATCTGCCGCCGCGCCCGAATTTTTTCAGCCGGAAATATATTCATATCCCGAATTCCGCACCGATGCCAAGCATCTGCGCCGCAACCTCAGCGAATATCTGTTTTATGCGCCGCTTGTATGCCGCAGCAATGCAAACAGCAGTCTGATTTACGGCGCGGCAATTATAAAAGTTTCGGCACAAATGCTGCGGGCGGAACTTGCGGAAACAGACAAGGCGGTATTTTCCGAAACGGCGAAAATAACGCTCGCGGCGTTTTTCGCGGGACTTCTTTTTTCTCTGCTGCTGTCTTCGGTCATTGCGCATCCCGTAAAAAAACTTGCGGCGCACACAACGCGGCTGCGCTCAAGCGAAACCAAAAAAGGACTGAAAAACATCCCCGATGCCGTCATCGAAAGCCGCGACGAAATCGGAGAACTTTGCGGAAACATCAACATCATGGCGCGCCGTCTTATAAAAGCCGCGGGCAGCAGCGAAATGCTGTCTGCCGGCAAAGAAGTACAGCGCACCTTTTTGCCGCTCGATACGACAGACGCCGCAAACGGAACGAAAATATCCACGGGACGCGAAGAAACGGCGGGCGCGCGCTTTTTTGCGTATTATGAAGGCGCGCAGGGTGTTTCCGGAGATTACTTTGACTACAAAAATCTCGATAACCGCCGTTACGCACTGATAAAATGCGATGTTTCCGGCAAAGGCCCGCCCGCGGCGCTGATTGCGGCGGAAGTCGCCGCTTTATTCTGCGACTATTTTGCGGCGCCGTCCGTGCAGAAAGGCGGCATCGATTTACCGCGGCTGGCGTACAAAATAAACGATCAGCTGTATAAACGAAACTTCAAAGGACGGTTCGCGGCATTTACGCTTGCCGTTTTCGATATGCAAAGCGGCGATATTTCACTTTGCAATGCCGGCGACAATATTATTCATATTTACGACGCTTCGGAATACGAATACAAAACATTTATTCTGCCGCAGGCACCCGCCGCAGGTCCGTTTGATTCGAAAAGCGTCAAAAATCACGGCGGCTACCAAACCTGCACCGTGCACCTCGATGCGGGCGACACATTATTTTTATACACAGACGGCATAGAATCATCCAAGCGATTGTACCGCAATGCCGCAGGCGAAGCGCTGCATACGCCGCCGCAGACAAACGGCGCGGCAGACGGCGGAAAAAACAAAAGCGCCGACGACGGAGAAGAACTGTCCGCCGCGCGCATCCGCGATATAATCGATGCGGTATTTTCAAAAAGCCGCTACGAATTGAAAAAGAAAGCATCACCGCAGCGCTATTCGCCGCACACGTGCGTGTTCGATTTTTCGACATGCGAAGCAACGCCGGAAAACGCGGTGCTGGCGCTTGCCGCCGCCGAAAAAATATTCCGCATGCGCCAAGATTCGAACGCGGCGGAATACGACTGCATACAAATAGACAAAAAGCTGGATGCGTTTTTATCCCGCCATTTTGTGCAGTATAATAGATACTTTTCACACAAAAAAGCGCTTTCGGAATCCGCAGCGAAAAGCGGCTATGAATTATATACGCACATACAAGAAGAGGAGCAGACAGACGACATTACTATTATCGCCGTGCAGAAAAAAGCGGCAGGCACCGCGCAGTACAGCGACAGCCGAAACTGTCCGCGCACATAACAATTCCGCAGCAAATGACACCAAACAAAATATCCGATTTTAACAGCCGTTCCGACGGCAGCAAGCAAGCGCACCGGTCATTTTTTTGAGGATTTCAAGCTCTTCGCTCTTCAGTTCGAGCAAATCGTTTATAATTGCCTGAATTTCTTTATAGCGCGCAGCATGAAAGCCGTCCTGACCGGTAACAAGATATTCGACCGAAACTCCGAGCATTTCCGCGATTTTCACTGCCGTTTCCACATTCGGCAGCACGCCGCGCGCGTCGATATACGATAAAAACGTGCTGCTGCTGATGCCGACGGCTGCGGCAGCTTCTTTTACAAGCATTCCTTTGAATTCCATTTCCTCTCGGAGCCTGTCTTTGAATTTCATACCGTTATAGTAACAAAATAATGATGTTTCCAGCTTGAAATACTCAAAATATTGTTGTATAAAGTTATACACAAACAAAATCTTGATGTTATAAGCAATATTTTCATCAAGATAATCAATTCGAGGACTTTAATTTTAAGGAGGAAACAATGAAAAACGCATTGAAATTCGCGCTTGTTTTATCTGCGGGAATACTGCTGTTTGCGGGATGCAGCGACGGCAGCGGCAGCTATAACTCAAGCGGCGGCAAAAGCACGATCAGCGGACTGAAGTTCGATCTTTCGGGCGTGTCGGCAATCGCGTCCGTAGACAACAATGGCAGCGGCATGCGCGCCGTCGAATCGGAAGACGGTCCGATTGTGGGAATAGAAAAAAGCGGCGCAACAAAACAAATTATTTTAACGGATTACGCATCGCAGCTGCCGCCCGTTGTTCAGTTCATAAAACAAACGGGTTCCGACGGCAAAGACTATCTGTACATTGTGTTTCAATACACTTCCACTATATGGAACGGTGATAGCTCCGAAACTCTCCCGCAGGTTATCTGCGTTAGTGAAGACGGAAGCTGCACGGGAGTTATAGAGGATAACTATTATCTTTCATATAACTCCGAAAACAGCGCCCTGCAGTTTGACGGATACGGCAACACATACTACTGTGCCTATAGCAGCGGCAGTTCAAACGCAACTGTAATTTTCAAATACGATCCCGTGCAGCAAACAAATACACGGCTCACCGCATCGGTACAAAACAGAAGCTACTCCCAGCTCCAGGTCGACAGCAAAGGCGAATGGCTTTTTGTAACCGGCTGCCAATACGGATCAAACGTTTCTTCAGATTTTTTCCGCGCAATTCCGGTAGCCGAACCGGGCAATTACAAGAATCTGAGTGATACCAGTTATTACGGCAACTGGCTGTGCTATGAAGACGATATCTATTTTATAAACAGCGGATCTGTTCAAAAGTTCGTAAAACAAGACGGAATATACTCACCTAACAATACCGAAACAATCTTCGGCAGAGACCATTCAATTGATGCATACTATATGTTAAGCTATCAATCTGAGCAACGATATGTACTCAAGGAATTGCATAACACGTGGTATAATTCCAAAAATTGTTTTTTGACTGATAAAAGCGGAAATCTCAACACGTCTGAAATAAAAAATGCATTTCTTTGGGAGCTAGGTGATTATACTATCAGCGGCAACACCGACGCAGAAAAATTGGAAGCGCTTGCGACAAAATACGATTTTCGTTTTGACAAATTTGCCGAGATTAAAGGCTTGGAATCATTGGCGGAAGTTGCCGAAGGTAAAAAAAATGAAGACGCCTTTGAAGCAGTTCTCTCGTCAGAATCTCACAAACAGCTTCTCGGAAAACTGTTTAATACTTACTATTACTCTTCAAAAGAAGCGATAAGCAGATATGGTCCGGATGACTCCATTAGCAGAAACTATCACTATAATTTTCTTGCAGACATAACTTATTTGAAAGACACAAAAAAATTACTTGCTGACAACGGTGATTGTGCAAATATTTCCTGCTTGGAAAAAATAGAAAACACTGATTATTATCAAAGGCCAGGTACACCTAATATTTTTAACTACACGAATGTTTACTTGGCTGACTGGAAAGATGAGTACAAAAACGCCGACAGCTCCGTGAACGCCGCAAAAGTTCTGCAAAGCTTTTTCACGTTATGCAACGTACAGGGAGACAAAGAATTCCGCCTGGACGGGTTCAAAAACGACGACGAATACGGTGCGCTATATTCCGAGGCAATAGACGAAGAAGCAATAAAATTTATCTCGCAGACCCCGGAAAAACTGGGACTATTTTATCTATATATCATAGACGGCAGCTATAGCTACACAATTTCTCTTGAAAATGTTGCAAAAATCTGCTTTATAAAAGGCACAAACACGCCGGCATGTAACGAACTCGAATCATCGTCTTCCGATGAAATTTGGATAGATTGTTTAGTGATTATGAACGGTGGCTGTCTGTATGGTATCGGCAATTCTAACGAACACAGAGAAGCACCTCTCGTAAAATTTATCAATACCAACGGAATATTAGTTAATGAAGTGCAAGATTTCAAGATAAAAATCGGTTCCTATAATAGCAGATCTGTCAAATTTTTCGGCAATAAATTTTATTTTATAGGCACTGATAACAAACTGTACATGCTTAACATCGACAATGGCGAGACTACCGATATATTCGCAAAAGTTCCCGAAGCAGCAAGCGAGCAATTTATGCTGTTAACGTTCGAAGCGGCGGGATCCGATGTTTATTTCTCTGCGGAATACGGAATTGATGTTATAAACAGAGTATACAACGCGGATACAAACAAGGTAACAAATATCTCTTCCAATTCGAAATTCACAAATATTTTATCCCTCATCAATTAAACCAAACAATTACAACCGCGCACGTGCGGCTGCCGAAAAAACACGGCGGTCTGCATGTGCGTCCGCAAATATCCGCAAATACAAGTCAATCGGCACGCGCGGAAAATTATCGAAAATCCATTGCCTGCCCGCAGATATGTCGTTACAATAACAAAAAATCCCGAAAAGGAGCACATCAATGAAAAAAAACACGCAGATGATAATCGCCGCTATGCTGCTGTGCGCGGGACTCGCGTTTGTTTCCTGCGGCAAAGGCGCCGCTGAAAATACTGCCGTAATGAAATCAACGGAAACGTTTGCGGTGCCGAGAATGGCGGCGCAGAAAACGGCTGCAAGAACGGAAGCCGCGGCGGATTTTGCGGCAATGGCAGCCCCAGCCCCTGCGGCGGAAAGCGCCGTGTACGGCGCGGGCAATATAGGCAATATAATAGCAGAAGACCAAGAAACGCAGAATGACGGCGGCTATGAGCGCAAGCTCATCAAATCCGGCAGTCTTTCGCTCGAAGTGAAAAATCTTGCCGAAGCGGAAGCCGCGGCGGAATCCTGGTGCACGGCATTCGGCGGATACATTGCTTCATCGAACAGCGGCGAGCGCAGCGCATATTTTTCCGCGCGCATTCCGTCGAACAAATTCGAATCCGCAATGGCGGCGGCGGGAAATATCGGCACGGTACTGTCGCGCGCCGTTTCCGCGCAGGATGTTTCGGAACAGTTTTACGATTTGCAGACGCGCCTTGAAACACGCAAAATTATGCGCGATCGGCTGCGGACGTATCTTGCGCAGGCAAAAGACGTAAAAGACATGCTGCAAATCGAGCGCGAGCTGAATTCCGTTTTGTCGGACATAGAATCTATGGAAGGGCGCATGAAGCGGCTTTCCGGACAAATAGAATATTCGACAATCGACGTGAACATATCGCTGCCGTATCGGACAACATCGGGCGGTTTCGAATGGCCGAATCTCGGCGCAGGCTTCCGCCGATTCGTTTCAAATGTCGTCGACTTTTTCGGCGGATTTATCAAAGTGCTGCTGTACATTGCCGTCTGCGGAATTCCGCTCGGCGCCGTCATAGCGTTTTTCTGGTGGCTTTTATTCGGCAAAATCGGCTTGCTGAAAAAGCTGTACAAACGCCTCAGCCGATAACACGGAACACAGCCGCCTGCCTGCACGAAATCCGCGCACGGCGCATTCCCAAGCCTGCGCCCGCGCAGACGCAGGCAATCCCAGCGGCACGGTTCCCAAGCAGGCGCAAACTGCACGAGCAGCACCGCGGACGCAGGAAGCAAAGCGGCGGCGGATTGCGGGAAGCGCGGCGGGCAATTTCTTCGGAAATGCCTGCATTTTAGTCATGCAATACCCTTGCCGCATAGCTTTTCCGCAAACAGATCTGAAAAAAGAAGCGATTTGAAAACAAGTCTTGCTCACGGGAGCTGAGTAATGTTACTCACGGGAGCTGAGCAACAGGGGTAATCGGAGATAAGTAAGGCATAAAAAAGCCGCGCGGCAAGATACGGCACGGCGGGCTTGGTATGCGGGAACGCGGCTGCCTCGGCGGGTTCGGCGCACGGGAATGCCTATCCGCCTCAAGTGGAATCTATTTTTCTAATACGCATCACAGCGTGATGCAAAACAATAAATTCATAAAATCTAAAAACCAGCTCTTTGTTTTCATACCGTCCATAGCAGTTATTTTTCAAAATATGTTTTTAACGTTGCATAAATAGCAGTGAGCATTCTATGTTCTTCTATTATACTTATATTGCCTTTTCCTTCAGATAAATTCTGGATTTCCGTTGAAGCGAAAAATTCTGCCGGCTCAACAGAAAGAACAGTTGCCATGGTGATAATCAAGTCGAACGACGGCTTCGCGATTCCGCACTCAATGTTGCCAATTGTACCGGTCGCAACATTACACGCCTCCGCAAACTGCGCCTGAGAAAAACCCTTTTTACAGCGAAGATACTTTACGTTTGTCACAAAGTCTCTCTGGTATTTATCCATGATTTCCCAGTATAAAATGCAGTTTTTAGCATTGAAATAATATTTAATTGATAATAAAATTATATTTATCAATTAAATTGGGTAAATATAGGAGAAATTTGCCATACCATGATGAAATTGCCGGCAAAATTGGTCAACTCAGACGAAGAAACAAAAAAAATTCGCGCGAAAGTCATTTTATGCCGCTGCGCAAAAAAATCGGACAATGAAAATTTTTTCGGAACAAGAATTGAAGAGCGCGGCAGAATTTGGCAGCGAACATGGAGTTTCAAAATCGACGAAACGAAAGCAAAACACGAAAGCTGGGACTCGCAGAAAATCACGAGTTCGCTGGACGCAGCGCAAGGCTACAACGGCTGCCCGTATTGCGGCGGATTTTCGCTGGCACAATGCGGAGCGTGCGGGAAATTATTTTGCTTCGGAAACGAAATTTCCTTAAACCGAGATCAGTTCGAAATGAAATGCCCGTGGTGCGCAAAAACCGGCATTTATCAGACTGCGGAAACACTTGAAATTCAAGGCGGAGGAATGTGATGACATTCGGAAAGGGCGAACGAATAAATCTCGAAGGCGGCAAAATTGCCGCGATAAAAGAAAAACTCGGCGAAGGAGGACAAGGCATTGTCTACAAAGTCGAAGTGGACGGGAAGCCTTGCGCGCTCAAATGGTACACGTGTCGATTTAAAAACACAAAAAAATTTCGCGCCAATTTGCAGGCGAATATCTCAAGCGGCGCACCCGACGAAAAATTTTTATGGCCGAAATTTCTCACAGAAGAAAAATACGCAAGCTTCGGATATGTGATGGATTTGCGCCCGAAAGAATTTTCCGATTTTTCCGACATCCTGAACAACAAAATAAAATTCACTTCCACGCAAAAAAGCGTTCTCGCCGCGCTTAACATCACAAATGCGTTCCGCGAACTGCACAGAAAAGGATTGAGTTACCAAGATTTGAATGACGGAAATTTTTTTGTTAATGTTGAAAACGGCGACGTTTTGATTTGCGACAACGACAACGTAACTCCCGGCGGAATGAAAAATCCAGGCAACATCGGCGGGAAGCCCGGCTATATGGCTCCCGAAGTTTTCAGAGGCGACACATTTCCCGGAGTGCTATCGGACAACTATTCGCTCGCCGTAATTTTGTTCAAGCTCTTCTGCCGGCACGATCCGATGATGGGTGATGCGTTTGTGAAAAGCGTCTGCATCACGGAAAGTCGCGAAATGGAACTTTACGGCACGAAGCCTGTTTTTATTTTCAATCCGAACGATGCTTCGAACCGTCCTGTTCCAGGCGTTCATCCGAATCCGCTCAAACTTTGGCCGAGGCTTCCGCCTTACATCCGCGATGCGTTTGTAAAATCGTTCGTAGACGGAATAAAAAATCCAAACGAACGCCTGCCAGACAACGAATGGCAAAAAAAATTGATGCGCTTTCTCGACGAGATGGTTGTCTGCCCGATTTGCAAAAGCGAACACATGATTTACAAATTCGAAAAAGGCAACGAAATGAAATTCGGATGCGGGCACAATTTCAGCTATCCGCGAATTCTCAAAAGCAAGGGGTACGAAATTCCTCTTTTCCCAGGTCAGAAAATCCGCGCCTGTCATATTACGGAAAAAAGTGACGATTTCAAAAAAATCGAAGGCGAAGTGATTATGAACAAAAACAATCCGGCGTTGTGGGGAATAAAAAATTCGGGCGATACCGATTGGACTTTCATTGCCGGCGGCGAGGTGAAGAAAGTCGGGAAAAATTCCGTTTTGCCGATTGCAGCGGATATGGAAATCAACTTCGGCGGCGTGAATGCGAAAATCGTACTGTAAAATTTTTTGAGGGAGAGACAAATTGATCGGAGGCAAAAATGGGAATGTTTGACGATGTGGAAGGAATCGTAAAGCGGCAGATGGTTTTGTTTTTTATCGTTGACTGCTCCGGCAGCATGACAGGAACGAAAATAACCGCGGTGAACCAGGCAGTGCGCGATGTTCTGCCGGAGTTACAGGACGCAGGCGGGAGCGATGTGGACTTGAAAGTGGCGTGTCTGAAATTTTCCACGGGCTGCGAATGGATGTATCCGAATCCTGTCGCGAGCGAAATTTTTTCATGGCAGGAACTTCAGGCGGACGGCGTTACGGATTTCGGCGCGGCATGCGAAGAGCTTTCCCAGAAACTTTCACGCAACGAATTTTTGAAGGCGCCTTCCGCAAGTGTTGCGCCCGCACTTTTTTTGATGAGCGACGGCGAACCGACTGATGACTATGTGTCCGGTTTGAAAAAACTGCGCGAGAACAATTGGTTCAAAAACGCAATCAAAGTGGCAGTGGCAATCGGCGACGACGCAAATAAAGATGTGCTCAAAGAATTCACAGGCAACATCGAGGCAGTGATTACAGTCCACACGCCGGAAGCCTTAAAAAAATGGATTCGCGCGGTTTCCGTAACAAGTTCGAAAATCGGAAGCAGAAGCCAGCCGATGAGCGACGGTGAAGTTCAGACAAAGCAAAATGCGGTTATCGACGAAATCAAGGAAATCCGGCAAACCGAAGCCGACTTGAACACAACTTCAACAAACAGCGATGACTGGTGAAATTCGGAGAAAATTTCGCGACAAATTTTTTTGTGAAAATCGGGCGGTATGCCTGATTATTCTCGAAAGTGCGCGGAGCATTTTCGGGAAATATTTTAAAAGTCCATGCAGAATTGCTTGGCAAGGAATATTTTATGAATTGCAAATTTCATCCCACAGCAGAAGCTGTAACAACGTGCGCAAATTGCGGTGCGGGAATATGCTCGTCATGTAATAAAGAAGCGTTTTTTAAAACGAAAAATGGGCAACCGCACTGCATAGAATGCAGTTTGAAAGAGGCAGAGGAAAATGTTGATTCTGAAAAAAAATTTTTGAAAGGAATAAAAAGAGAATTGATTTTTTCCACTATATTTTTTGTTTTAGCTATTCTTTGTTTTATCCCCTCAATAGTTGAAGGAAAGGGAGATACAGCAGGAGTTCTAATAGGGATATTGTTCTGGTTATTGTCCGGTCTTATTCAAACTCGGGGACACGAAAATAATAAAGGCAGTATAAAATCAATTATATGGTCGAACACGGATCAAGGGAAATTTTCATTTTCTAAAATCATTTTTTATATCTTTGCAGCCCCTGTTATGTTGATTAAAAATTTTATTGAATATCCCAAATCAAAGGCCTGTTATCAATTGGATATACAAGAATATGAAAAAATAAAAGCCGCTTATGCTAATGCAAAACGGTGATTTTCAAAACCAGCAGGCGTAATTACTTGCGCCTGTTTGGAAAACATATTGAGGAGAATTTTATGGGTGGTAAAATAATCGCTGAGATAGCAATTTTATGTATTGTATTACGTTGCTTCATATGGGAAATGCCTCAATACAATTATGATCTATGGAAAAAGATATTCTGCGCTATTGCAATATTATGTTTGATAATAGGATTGTTTTCTGCTTCAAATTTATTTTTTTCCATTGCATTTCATGCCACAGTGTTCTATCTGTTTGTATTTTTATGCAGCGTAACAAATGCATTTTTCCCGTTTTTTTTAATTGGAATTGCGAAGTTAGTTAGCACCGTGTGTTTTCTTAATTCCAATTTTAATTATTCTAATATTATCAATGCAATTCTTGTATTGACTATGCTAGCAACGCTAGTCTTGGAGAAAAGAAATCTAGCAAAGAAAGAAAAAGAAGCCGAAGAAAAGACTATAAGAAATAACGATTTGTTAGACGCTATAAATAGGCGTGACAAAGAAACTGCCCGAAGGTTAATAGCAGATGATGTCGATGTCAATTATGTCGGGTTTGTCAATTGCAGAAACAAGACAATACTACAAGTTGCTGTTGAAATCGGTGACAAAGATATTGTTTCCCTTTTAATAGATAAAGGCGCAGATGTAAATCAAGAAGCAGACGGGAAAAGAGCTTTAGATTATGCCAAAGAGGATGAAATAATCTCTATTCTAAGAGGTCATGGTGCAAAAACAAAAGCCGAATCAGAAGAACAAGATAAGGCTGATATTGACTTTGTTTATGCTATAGGCTGTCATGATGTAGAGAGAGTGAAATCTTTAATTTCACAAATATCTAATATCGATACTATTCCTTCTAATATTAACAAACCTAACATGCCTAAGCATGTGTTTGATCTTGAACTCGTTAGTTATAACCAGTACTCAGATGAATTAAAAAAATATATAGATGGGAATATAACACCTTTGTTGTTTGCGTCTTATAACGATGATATAGAAATGGTAAAGCTTTTAGTGGAAAATGGCGCAAATGTAAACAGCCAAAGTTCTTATGGTCTGACTGCATTGATGTTTGCTTCTATTTATTATAAACAACAGAGAGAACACACTATAGAGCTTATTGATTTTTTGATAAGTAAAGGAGCCGATATGAATAAAAAAAGCTATGATGTTGAAGGTCTGGTTGCTAAAACGGCACTGATGCTCGCAATATCCGCTGGAAATATTGATGCTATATTGGCGTTGATAAAAAATGGAGCAGATGTAAATGTAAAGGCATCCAATGGTGCTACAGCATTATCTATAGCGAGGGGAAAAGAATTTACAGAAATAGAAAATCTTTTAATTCAAAGCGGAGCATATAATTAGGCTTAATGCTAAATACAAACAAAACAGGTGAAACAAATGAATTCTTTGAACATAGACGCGTTCAAAAAGGCACTGGAAAGCGGTGATGAAAAAAGTATCGCGAAAATGACAAATGAAATTGAAGAACTTTCATTTAAATGGACAGGAGTGCGCTCAAGTAGAAATACAGACGCAGAAAAGACTGGCAGTGCATCAGAATTGCATACAGATAAATTCCAAAATGTAGACGGAGGAACATTCCTTTCAGCGTGCGAACGTGGTGATGTTGATTTTGTCCGAGCTGCCTTGCAAAGCAATAAATCTTTGGCGAATACAATCAATAAAGACGGCGATAGTGCATTGGCACTCGCGGCTGGCGCCGGCAAGAAAGATATTGTTAAACTTCTTTTGAACAATGGCGCAAATGCGAGAACAACGAATTTTATTGGTTGCAATGCACTTCATTGGGCACTCGATACGGGAGACTATGACATAGCTGCACTATTAGTAAATGCAGGGGCTGATGTGAACGCGAACGCTGCTTTTATGGGAACTCCGCTGCAAAAAGCAACGGCAAGAGGATACTATAACATAGTGCAGTTGCTGTTGGAAAACGGCGCGCGAAGATGAGTATGGCTGAAAAGGAAGAGCATAAAAACATACTGAACTTACTGCAAGCTTATGGTGCGGCAGAGTAAAACACAACATTCAAAAAAGAATGCGAGTTTCGCATTCCAATAAATTTTATTGCTATGGAGACAAAATATGGCACGAATCGTACTTGATTCAAATGGTAACAAGCTAGGGTCTTATGAGGGGAGTAATGACATCGGCAAAGTTTTTGATAAAGATGGCAACCCTGCGGGCGAGTATTGGGGTGGTGACATTTTTGACAGAAATGGGAGCAGGGTATGCTCACACAACGGCGATCCTGAAAAGACCGTAAGAATCTTGCTCGAAAGGTAGGTTTAAGAGTACACGGCAAAATTTTGCTGTGTACTTTAATTACAGTTTGCATTGTAAACTGCCTTATCAACTGCTATATTTTCGCCTAAAACTACGCGCAACGAGTTCGTTGTAAGACACGTTGCTGCAAAATTAAGAAATACTTTTGCAATAAGTAAAATATTGCAATTCAAGAATGTTTATCAATTGAGGTGTTTGATTCAAACATAAAATGATTGAATGTATAAAAGCGCAGGCGCAAGGCTTTTCCCATAAAGCGCAGGGCAAACCTTGCCAAGATGCGGTGAGCGTGGTGCAGAAAAAAGACTACTCGATAATTTCCGTTGCGGACGGGCATGGCGGCGAACGGTATTTCCGAAGCGGCATCGGATCACGCTTGGCAGTTGAAGTTGCGCAGGCGGAATTCGAAAAACTTTTTCTCGCCGTTTCAAGACAGCTGCCGGGCGGAAAGATCAACTGGGAGAAAACATTAAAATCGCTTGAAAGCAATATCGTAAAAAAATGGCAGGATAAAGTTGAGGAAGATTTTGCGGCGCATCCGTTTTCTTCGGAAGAACACGCACTCGCGGAAAAATTGGAAATCGACTTTTGCATGGCGGAAAAAGAAAATTGCGAACGTGAAAAAATCTGCGGCATTCGCTTTCGCAATTCGGAAATCCTCAAATGCTACGGAAGCACGCTGCTTTGTGCGCTGTATACTCCCACGCTCAAATTTCCCAATTCAAAAAAATCCTTTTGGATTGCGCTTCAAATCGGCGACGGCTTAACATTTGCGCTGGACGAAAACGGCGAAGAATTTCTGCCGATTCCCGACGACGAAAAACTAGGCTTCGGAGTTACGACAAGCATTTGCTCTTCAAATGCTGCGGAAAATTTTCGGCATGCATTCGGATTTTCGAAACTGAGCACGCTTGTAGTCTGCACAGACGGAGTGGCGGATTCTTTTGCAAAAGAAAAATTCGGCGCGTTTGTCAAAGACATTTTGCACAATATGAATGAGCAAGGACGCGAAAAAACGCAGCAGGGATTGCAGGAATATTTTCCCAAACTGAGCGAGCAAGGTTCCGGCGACGATTTGAGTTTGGCCGGAATTTTTGAAATAAAAGGAAAGTGAGGTAATTGGAAATGGATAATAAAGTTGGTGAAATTGCAAAAATATCAAGTTCGGTTTCGCTATTCCTAGATAAATTTAAAAATGAGCAGAACGAATTTTCTTTGAAAGTAAATGTATCTTTTGTCATTATTTCGTTTGTTGCACTGTTGATTTTGATATTGGTTATTTCAAAAATAATTACCAAGTTACGTGAAAAAAAACATCGAAAAAGAAAAATGCTTATTCAACAGCGACTCATTATTGCCGCTGGCAATAATGACAAAGACGAAGTTTTGAATTTATTGGAAAAGGGCGCGTATGTGGATTATAAAGATGCAGACGGAAACGCGCCTTTATTAAATGCAGTGAAGAATAAAAATCTGTCAACAGTTTTTAATTTTTTCGTTTGAATTTTTCTAATATTTTTGAGTTTTTTTGCTTTTTTCTACAGGAACTAGCTAAAATCGGATTTTTTATGGCAAGATAGCTTACAAAAATTGAAATTCAGCCCATTTTGCGGCGTTTTAAACTAATTTAGGGCACAACGAAACAGAATGCACCGATAGTACACTCGAAAATTGAGGCAATTTGACTTTGATTGGAACATCGATTTTGCTACGCGGGCTTTAGCTCGTATTCAAGTTCCTTGTATACTTCTCTGTATTTCGGTTTGGCATTTTTCAAGAAGTATTCCTCTATCAGATCTTTCCAAACTTCGGGCATGGTTCCAGAGGTGTCGGTTTCCAGAAGCTCAACCTTATAGTGCGTCTTTGTCTTTTCAGGCTCGCACCAAAGTCCGCCCTTTATCGACAGGCAGATTTTAACTTTCTGACCGGCAAGTTCTTTGCAAAAAAACCGGTAGCCTTTCAACTCGAATACGCCGCCGCTGTCCACTTTTCCGATTGTTACAAGGCGCAGATATTGATTTACTTGCTCCATGTCCGCCGGAATGAATGCGCTTTCATCGCTTTTTGGCTTAACTGCATATTTCCTGTTGAATTTCGTGATATACTTCGGAAGCACTGCATTTGCTTCCTCAATGGTCTTTACGCCGTGCAACCAGAACCAAAACGGAAGCTGCCCCTGCAAAGTCTGCCACATTCGTTCTACCCTGCCTTTCGCTTGCGGCGAATTTGCCGGAATCAGTTCTATGCCGAATTTATTCATAATTCTGCCGAATTGAGTCGGATCATCTGTAATCTTTCCGTCTCGCACCGTGCAGAAAATCTGCGCCTTGTCGGTGTAGATTGCTTCGGGAAGTCCGTGTTCCAACGCCATCGTTCTGAAACATTCATGATAGCCGAAAGAACATTCATTCTTTGTCATGTAAAGCGAAACGAGCTGACCGGTGGCGTCGTCAATAAATCCGTGAATGCACGACTTGTGTCCGTCCCGAAACCAGTCGTGTTCCGAGCCGTCCGCTTGAATGAGTTCGCCTTTCCTTGCTTTTCGTTCACGGGTGAAATGAAATATCTTGTCTTTCAGCCTGCTCGACCTCGGTGAAATATAACGGCAGTCTTTTTTAAGGATTTTTTTCGCATAACTTTCGGAAACTTTGATGCCGAAGCTGTCTTTTAAAATTTCGACAAAATAGGAATATGATATTCCCTCGAATGTTTCTCCTTCGATTTTCGTATTTTGAAAGATATCAACGATTTTCTGTCTGATAAGTTTGAACTCTTCTTTTTCGTATGACCTCCCCTTGTTGCCGTGGATAAAAGCTCTGTCGCCTAAGATTTTACACGCAATGACTTTATACTCTATGCAGCGCTGGGTAACGCACAAATCAAATGCTGCCTGCTTTGTGCTGATTTCCTTTCTGATTACTTTTTCGATAACAGACTTGTACGCAGTTTGTCTGTCAGTTAATTCCAATTTTTCCATAATCCTAATCCTTCCCTTCGGATGCGACGTCGCACCCGAAAATTCAAACCCTAATAATTCAAAAATTTTATTATCCGAATTTCAATCGAAAATCAATGCCCGAATTCCATTTTGATTTGACTGTTTGAATCAAGATACAGCCGCGCAGTGAAATCTTTGCCTGTTTTCTTTGAATGCAGCCTTTTCAGGGGCGTTTTCTTGCCAGAACAAAGGAGCGCGACGTCGCGCTCGGAAAGCTTGCTGTCGCAGAAGTTTTCCCATATCGTAAAACCGCAGCTGTTTTTATATCCTGTACAAAACCAATGTTTGTATCCCGATTTCGTTGTTCCGTATTTTAACGGTTGTTTGCAGCGCGGGCATAAAACTTGATTTTCATCCGGAGGAACTTCGATTTCAAAAGGAACCTTGACTGCTGTTTTTATAAACGTTTTTATTTCACTTTCAAAAAGTTCAGGATTTTCCTCAAGACGTTTTTCCCAGTCGGTTGTTTGTGCAATATCGGCAAAGGACTTTATCGAAGAGTTGCGAACCGCTTCGATTACCGTCTTTCCAAGCTGAGTAATCAAAATTTTCCCCTCAACTTTGATGTAGCCGTTTGCTTTTAATTCGGGAATGAAAGTGTGCCGTGTTGCCTGGGTTCCCAGTCCCAAGAGTTTTCCGTTTTCGTCCTCGCTTTTCGGATTTTCCATAAAGGCAAGGATTGACGCTTCATTAAAATATTTCGGCGGTTTTGTCCATTTTTCTTTTGTTTCGGCTTCCAAAAGACAAAGATTGTTCCAATCGATGTTTTCAAGCGATTGTTCTTCGGCGGAGCGCGACGTCGCGCTCGAAAATCTTTTCCATCCCAAATCCAAAGTCTGTGTTCCCGTAATTTTGTAAGTGTGTCCGTTCACGGAAAGCACGACGGACTGCCTGTTGTAGACGAACGTCGACGCAAACGCGACTTTAAAGCGGTTCAGGATGAGGCTGTAAATCTGCGTTTCTTTTTCGCCCGCATCTGACGGAAGAGTTTTCAGCGGAATCAGAGCGTGGTGAGCTTCAAGTTTTGCATCATTAAAGCAGCGTTTATTATTCAATGAGATATCAGAAATTTTCAAAGCTTCATTGAAATCAGGATAAGTTTTTGCAAGATCGCCGAAAATTTTATTCACAAGCGCAACGTTGCCGCTTCCCATAACTTTTGACGGAGTTCGCGGATAGGAAACGCATTTATATTCTTCGTAGAGTCTTTGGATGACGAAAAGTGTCTCTTCGGCAGAAAATCCGTAGAGTTTGAATGCGTCTTTTTGAACTGCATTCAGATTGTAGAGCTGCGGCGCGGGAATTTCTTTTTTTTCGGTTTTATTTTCGACAACGTTTGCTGCTTTTGAAACATCGGCTTTCAATTCTGTTTCCAAGGCGTTGTTTGAAAATTGAGTTTTATTTTCAGGCACAAAAAAAATTCCCTTGCAGACAGGAGCGCAACGTTGCGCTCCGAACGAGCCGAAGAACTCATAATATTTTTCAGCTTTGAAATTCTGTATTTGAGAGCATCTTGCGTCTATCGCCGAGAGAATTGCGGTTTTTACTCTGCCGATGGAGAGTTTTTTTTTCGCAGCGATGGAGATATAGCGTGTAAAATTATACCCTGTAAGCCAGTCGGAATGCTGGCGGGCGAATCCTTTTTCGGCGAGCTTATCGTATTCTGAAAGAGGCTTTGCGTTTTTAATACCTTCTCGGATAACTTCGGGAGTGAGCGCCTGAGAAACCCAAAATCTTTTGACACGCGAAAAATCAATGATACCTGATTGTTCAAGACATTCGCGAGCTATAATTTCGCCCTCGCGGTCGGCGTCAGTGGCAATCAGAATTGTATCATAGCGATGCCGTCTCAAAAGAGATGTTACTCCGCTCGCTTGTGCTTTTACAGTATCGTTTACCGCATATGAAAACTTTTCGGGAATGCAGGGCAGTTCTTTCCAGGATTTAAAACGTTCGTCATAAAAACAAGGTTCTTCCAATCGGAATAAATGGCCTACGCAGTTAGTGATGTCTGTCTTTCCGTCTGAGTAATATCCAGAGTGAAACTGACAGCCGAGAACATTTGCGAAGTCTTTTGCGACGGCAGGTTTTTCTGTGAGAATTAACATTGCGAACTCCTTTGGGCAGGCGGTTCGTCTTATATTTTGTATAAAATACAATAAAAATCAAGACATAAAAGCAATGCGATTGAAAATTATGAATATTTGCGAAATTTATCTTTATTCAGTTTTCGGATGCGACGTCGCACCCGAAAAAATAAAAAACAAAGAAGAAAAATGCACAACTGACCTTTACGGCAAGATAAAGAAATGTAGACGCATTGCAATAATTCTATATATTGCAAAAAATTATCGGTGGACATTTAATGTTTTTTGTGGTCAGTTGTTTATTTCTTCTATATACGCTTTGTAGACAATTTGATTTTTTCGTTTGTTATTATTCAATATTAAAAAACATACAAACAATATATTGACTTTAAAAAATAAAAAAAACAGAATATTGATAATTTCTATCTTTATTCAGTTTTCGGGTGCGACGTCGCACCCGAAAACCATAAATATTTGCGAAATTTATCTTTATTCGAAAAAAAGATGCAACGTTGCATCCGAAAAAATTATGTACGGAGGATAGAAAATGTCTTATTGCAGATATTGCGGAGCGGAAATTTCATACAAGCGTTCAAAGAACGAAAGGTGGATTCCCTGCGATTCTGCCTCAGGAGAACCGCATTTTTGCAGAGAAGATAAAAATAAAGCTCCAAGCGGAATTGTTCCTTGTTCTGTGTGTGGCAAACCGACTTTTATACAGAAACAGAAAAATAAAAAAGTTTTTATTGATTACACCACACTTGAAGTTCATCGATGTCAAAAAGCCGATATAACACGATATGCGAAATTTCAGCAAAGACAACTTAAAACAGATATGGCAAAGAGCGCGACGTCGCGCTCGGAAAAAAAAATATCAAAAAGAGAAATTAAATTATGACTAAAGATTTTACCAAGAAAAGCAAAAACTTGATTAAAAAACTTGTAAACGAAAAAGGCTTGAAACTTTTTACAATGAAGATTTGTTTCGGCGAATGCACAAAATTCGATCTGATTGCAATTTGTGATTTTCTTTTGGCAAACTGGTTGAAAATGCGTCGCAATCGATACAGCATTTTTTTCAAGTGGTTTGCAGGTTTTACAAGAGAACTGATTATTGAAATTGACGGCGAAGTTTGCCGTCCGTATTTGTATTTGCTGCTTTTTGCAAATAATCAAAATCTGCCCTTTCTTATGGAATTGAAAAGCCTTGCTTTTTTGTCTTTCGTGAAAACTTTTAAGGTAACCGAGGAGATTTGCAGAGGAAATGTAAAAGTTCCTCTTGAAGAAATCGCAGCGGAAGACTATGAAAAAGTTATTGATGACTTAATGCTTCCGTGTATCCGCGTGATAAAATCAAATGCCGAATTGGAAGAACTGCTTAAAAACTACCAATACAACAAACAGTTGTGTTCACGCGGCGGGATTATTTCCCGCAAAAATTTGGAGCGCGACGTTGCGCTCGACTTTGAAAGGTGAATTTATCGTATATGGGAAAAGACATATTCAATCGGAAGCCGAATAAAAATCACTTTGACGATGACGACAAAATCAAATTCAAAAAGCCCGTGTATGTCAAAGACGACTTAGAAGCATTTAACAGACTCTTTAAAAGTTATTCTAAGTTAAAACGGAATTATCGGAAAAAGGATTATATTTTTTACGGCGGAAAAATCGGGAGTGCATATAAGATGCGTGAACAAAATCAGCGCGTAATGTTCAAAATGTCTTATTCGCATTCTATGGCAAGTCATGACAAATACCGAAAGTATTATATGCCGCAAATAAATAAAGATTATGTTGCCGAAAAACCCGAACTTTTCGGTATGAACAATGAAGAATATGAACAATATAAAGCCCCGCTTAATTTTAAGTGCATTATTTCGCCTGAAAGTCAAAACATAAATTTACAGACACTCGTAAAATCTTTTATAAAGAGAATTGAATATCAGACAGGATATAAACTTGTTTGGCAAGGCTGTATTCATAATGATACGCCGCATAGACATGCCCATGTCGTAATAAACGGCAAAGATCGAAACGGTGATGAGATTTATTTTAACAAGGATATGATTCAGCTTATGCGCTTTATGTGCGAAAATGCGGCAACTCAGATGATTGGTGAACGGACAAGCGAACAAATTGAAGCGGCAAGGAAAAATTATATTACGGCAAAAAGATGGTCTATGCTTGATGAAAAAATGGAATTACTTGTAAGAGAAAATAATTTTGCAGTTTTAAGAAAAAATCTCATACCTGAATATGAATCACGCTTTTCCTATCTTGCAGAATTGAAACTTGCAAAGATTGACTGGAAAGAAAATTCTTGGCAGGTTTCAAAAGAATACAAGAATATTTTACAGGCGGCAGGAAGATACAACTCGTATCTTGAAGAATATTGCAAAAATCCCGAACAGCCTTTGAGCCTTTATACAGGAGGCAGAATCAAAGGCAAGGTCGAAAAAGTCATTTCCTTTGACAAAGACGAATCTTGGAATGATGCACTTATTATCAACACAGGAAAGAATCGTATTTATGTTCCTGTTTGGCAGCTGCAAAAAGATGACTTGCAGGGAAAAACAGTTTCAATCTGCAAAACAGGCGATGAAACAAAAATTGCACGGCAGGTATCAGACAAAAATATCAATATAATTGATTAAAAACGCGCTACTGCGCCTTATGACGTGGAAAATGATAATTGCAAACAATACAATTATAATATTTGACTTAATACAGATAATTACTTATAATAACAGTGCATATCTGCCCGCCCAAAAGGAGATATGAAATTGTCGTCAAAAAGCTATACGGCTAAAGGAACAAATTCAACGCCATTCAATCCGCAGCTTGAACACTTTGATATGATATGCGGACAAACAATAAACGAAAACCGCATATTGAAATTTGTTATTTTTGTTTTCGCAATTCTTGTTGTTATAATCGCAATTACTTTCTGTTTTTGGTCTGTGAACAAAAAAGATACCACTCCGGTATTGGTAACAATGAACGACTTTGGCGAAACACGCTATGTGGGCGAAGTTTCAAAAAAGAATTTTCAGGGTTTTAATATTCCCGAACTTGCTATTACTTATAAAGTAAAGGAATTTATCAATCTGTATAAATCTCTTTCGAGCGACAAAGCAATTGTAAAAAGGAATATAGAGAAAGCCTACCATTGTCTTACCGCCGTGTCCTCAACTAAGTATGCGACATTGCTCCGTGAGAACAATCCTTATAATGATTTTGGTGATTATACCAAAGAAGTGAACTTTGAAACCGATCCTTTAAAAATTTCAAAAGATACTTATCAAGTTGACTACAAAATTACAAAAAGAATAAACACCGGAGCAATTGCGGAAGAAAAAAGAGAACGGGCTGTTGTTACAATTAAAACATTGAATCCTGCCGAAGAGGACATCAAAGACAATCCGCTTGGGATTTACATAACAGATTTTGATATAAAAGAAATCAGATAAAAAAGGAGAATTGGAAATGAAAAAAAACGTAAAAAATATTTCAATAGTTTTTACGGTAAATCTTTTGTTTGTATTTGTTTCCTGTCAAACAGTTGATCTTGAAAAACAAATTGAGCCTAAAATTTCCGGCGATGAAACTTTGAAATCACTTGAGAATGAAAAAGAAAGAAATGAAGAAGAAATGCATGAATATTTTATTCAGGAAGAAGTTAAGGTTCAGGACATTGCACCGACTGTGGTTTATATTGAAAAACCTGTCTATGTTCCATTCGGCACCGGGAAAGAAAGAGAAAAAAAAGATACGGGAATCGAGGCAAGCAAAGCCAGTCTGGAAAAAGCGACAATCAAACCGGAAAACTACAAAGACGGAACTTTCTATTACACCTATAACGAAAATTTTGTTTATGAGATTTATGCGCAGCCTTATCATTTGACGGATATTATTTTGGAAGACGGTGAAGTTGTTCTTGGGAATCCGCTTTTGAGTGAAGATGAAAGTGTTTGGGAATTGACGGCGAATGTCGCAAAAAATCCGGCAACGGGCGATAATATTCAGCACTTGTTCATAAAACCTGCTTATTCGGGACTTGATTCTTCATTTATCGTAATTACGGATCGAAGAGTTTACCACATGCGGATAAAGTCTTTCAAAGATACGCACATGGCAATGGTAAAATTCACTTACCCGAATACAAAAAATGTTTGGGCGCGAAGTTCGAATGACAGCGCCGCTGCAAATGGCGTAAGCATTGAAAATGACTATATTACCGTAACAAATCCGGAATATCTTTCCTTTGATTACAAAATGAAATACGGATTCAAAAAACCCGAATTTTTGCCGCAGAGAGTTTATGACGACGGGAACAAAACGTATATTGTTGTTGACGACATTGTTCTGCATAAACAGCTGCCGCTTGTTTTCAATGAAAGAAATGAAATTGTAAATTATGCAGTCAAGAAAAATGTTTTTATTATTCCGCGTTTAATAAATAAAATTATTTTGCGGCTTGAAAATCAAAAAGTAACAATCGAAAAAAAACAGGCAAAAGCACGAAAAATCAATATTGATGATGAACAAACGGAGAATCGGGAGTAGATTTATGGAAGAAGATGAAAGCACAGAAAATCTTTCTCTTGACTATGAAAGTTCCGATTTAACGGACAACATTGAAGACGATGAAACGGAACTGTCGCCGCCCGACGAAGAAAACACGGCAAAGCAGCTTAATGTAACAAATATTGTTATGGTGATCGGTTTTGCCGCGGCAATCATAATCGGTTTGATAGTCATTATGGGAAAAATCCACACAAAAAAAGCCGAAGATAATTCCGAACTGGATAAAGCGGGCAATAAATATATTCCCGATATCACACTCAAAGACAAGCAGCTTCCCTTAATTGATTCTTTGATTGAAAGCGAAGATAAAAACGCTTTCGAAAAAGAAATGAAGAACAAAAAGGATGTCGATGAAATAATCAACAACCTTCCCGAAGATTTTCAACAGCCTGTGTCCGGGACTGCGCCGCTAAATACCGGCAGCAGTGCAGCCGTTTCTTATAAGTCCGACAGACCCGACACAAGGAATTCGAATTCAATCAGGAAAATCGAAGGAATCGGCGGACAGGAATATACAAATGCAACCGCAAACAATCAGTCAATAATCGCCGATGCGATGAACGGCTACGCCGGCGGGAAGCAGCAAAGAATATCAAAAGAAGAATACATCGCGCAGCTTATGAGGCAAAGTTCGGCAGTAAATTCTTCTTACGGAAGCAAAAGTTATGGAAACCAAAATGCCGGTGCAGTAAATCAAGGTGACAAAGAAAGTTTCTATAGGAATTCGAACGGACAGGCAGGTCAAGGACAGTATTTGTCTTATGCTTCTTTGTGGGACGGAACGATTATAACCGGTGCGCTCGTTACGGCGGTCAATACGGATAATCCCGGTGTCATCATTGCCCGAGTTACCGAAAATGTTTATTCAAGTTATGACAATTCGTTTTTGCTTGTTCCCGAAGGAACGCTTCTTTATGCGACATATAATTCTTCGATAAGCTACGGACAAGACAGAGTTCAAATCGCCTGGAATCTTTTAATCAGACCCGACGGCTACAGAATGGAACTTGGCAATATGAACGGAGTTGATGCACAAGGACAGAGCGGAACACAAGGAAAAGTTACCAATCATCCGTTTGAAACGCTGAAAGCGCTGGGCATGGTTGCCGTATTTTCAGTTATTCAAACGGAACTTACAAATGATATAAAATCGCAGAACAACGAATACCTGCAAAATTCCATGAGTGATGTTTATGCGGAAGCGAGCAAACTCGGCAACAAGATTGTCGATCGTGCTTTGAACATTAAGCCGACAATCACAATCAAGCAGGGAACCCAAATAAAATTTATTACGAATATTCCTCTGGAACTTCCGCCGGTGAAAGTGAATCAGGTAAACAGGAAATATGTAAGGACAAAATAGTCGTACATAAATCACGAAGTATTTAATTTTTTTGAGCGCGACGTCGCGCTTTTTGAAGCATTAGCGAAATCGAGAATTATTAGGTTTACAAAATTTTTTTTCAAGGATGAGGGAATGAAAAAGATGAAAAACCTAAAAGCCGGTAAAACGGTGATTTTATTTTCTTTGGTTTTGTTTATTTTCTATTCATGCAGTTTTTTGGACAGCTTTTCCGAAGATGAAAATAATGGCATTCAAATTACAAGCTTAACGCTCGCGAAGCAAGCGCTTTCTGTTTCTGTCAGTGAAATGGCGTATATTTCCGTAAACATGAAGCCTGCGGATGTTCAAAAAGATATAAAACTCAACTGGTCGTATGACAGCAATATTATTACAGCCGATACAGATTCCGCTTGGGGAGTTACGATAAAAGGCTTAAAAGAGGGGCAAACGAATTTGAAATGTTCGTATGGCGGTTATGAAGCGACATGCATAATCACAGTGAAAGGTTTCGCTGAAAATTATGAGGAAACAATCGAACCGTATATTTATTCGAGTACTTCGATTATACAAACCTCGCCGGGAATAACGGAAAAAGTATATGTTTCTTTGTACGGCGGAAGCGCAGCGGATATTGACGGCTATTCTTGGACTCTTGACAACGCAGGTGTCTGTTCGATAGAACCTGCGGGACAGTATTGTTTAATTACGGCAAAAGATGCCGGATATGCGCGCATAAAAATCACTCATGCAAAAGCCGCGTATCCGTACTATATGGGCGTTTACGTTTTCTCCGATGCGACGAAAGTAAGTTACATAACGACTTCGGCAAATATTCTTACAATGAATCTTGCTGACGACGAACAGACAATTTCGGTTTCGCTTGTAAACGGGAAAGACACTTCCTCCGACAGCAGTTTTGCTTGGGAAGTTGTAAACGACGGAAGCGATTGCCCGATTCGCTGGGAAACGAACGGAAACAAAGCTGTAATTACGCCTTTTAAAGCGGGAAGCTGCACACTGCGTGTAACGCATCCGGATGCATCTTATCCGCTTGAAATTTTGTGCCGCGTAATTTCCGTTGTGAAAAATGTTTACATTCAGCCTGATAAAACAATGGTAACGCTTTCGGGAAATACAGAAGCGACGGTAAAATCGGTGCTTGAAAACATCAATACAGGTGAATACGATGTTGATGCTTACACCTATACACTTGACGATTACAATGTCGCGGAAATTGTCGGCTATGTCGGAAACGAAGTCATGCTCAAAGGAAAGGCAAACGGCTCGTGCAAACTTTTAATCGCGCACGAAAAAGCCGCCTACACACGGGAAGTTCTGCTCGTTGTAAACGGTCAGCTCACCGATGCGGTTGACTCAAGCTGTTACATTACAACAAGTCAAAACTATATACGCATGAAAGCAGGCGGCAGCGGAACGTCTGTGGATATTTCGCTCAAAGGCGGCGAAGACGGCGACGAAAACAATTTTGTCTGGAGCATAAAAAGCGTTGCAGCGGACGGAAGTGCAAACGATGTTGTTTCAATGGATACGGCGCACGGGAATGTCAATTACGCCAGAAGTGCACTGCAGACATACGCGCACGGGCAGGCTTTTATCGAGCCGCAGTGTGCCGGCACCGCGGTTATCACCGTTTCGCATCCGAAAGTCGTATATCCGACGGAGATTTTGGTGAAAGTGTTAAGCGAAGACGCGATTTTGGATGAGCCGCTTTATTTTACGGGGAACGGCATTATCCGAATCCTCAACGGCGAATCAGAGGAATACACGGTACTGCTTAAAGGCGAGAACAAAAAGACAGGTGATGACAATGACATTGAATGGAAATGCGACAATACGAAAATAAATATTTCCGCAAGCGCAAATGTTGCCGAAATTAAAGCGCCAAGTTCGGGAATCGGAAACACGGTTTCCACCCTCACGATAAGCCACAGTAAAGCGGATGCCGATAAAAAAGTGCTGGTGCTGACGGCGGATACGGAAGAAGAACTTGAAAATATGAAAGCGCTGTATTCCGATAAACTGTATTATAATTTCGAAGTCGGCGATGCGGCTTATTGTTCGACAGATTATGTGGGTTTTGATAAAAAAGAAACAGTAATTGATGCTGACGGAAATGAAACGGAAAAATTTGTGCCGTATGATTTCAGCACGGCAGTATGGAAAACAAGCGATTCTTCTGTTTGTTCGGTTGAAAAAATAACGCAGAATCCGCTGTCGGCTCGTATAACCGGTCTTAAAGCAGGAACTGCGGTTGTTGCTGTAAGCGTAACCGACAGCGAGGGAACATATACGTGCGAATATGCAATCACCGTTTATCCCAAAGGAACGATTCAGACAGAACCTGAAATTTATTTTACGACAAGTCAAAACGTTGTGAATCTTTCGGGTGCGGGAAAAGAAAGCACGATAAGAATTTCCGCAATCAATTTAACTTCTTCCGAATATTCAAAAATCGACTGGACTTCAAGCGATGAAAGCGTTGCGACCGTAATCGGGAACGGATTAAGCGCGAACATAACGGCGGTGTCCGAAGGCGAAGCGGTAATTTCCGCATCACACGAAAAAAGCCAAAACACGCTTAAAATCTATGTACGGGTCGGAAGTGAATATGTTATTCCGGATGCAAAACCGGTCGTTTATATTTCCGCCGCCGATGTGCTGACAATGCTTAAAGACGATCCTGCACAAAAACTTACCGCCGTTTTGATGAACTTCACCGAAACGGATACATCGGGATTTTCTTTTGAAATAGACAATGAACAAGTCGCGGCAATTTCAAGCCAGTCCGTAAACGGGACTGCCTTTATAAAGCCGGTTTCAAGCGGTCAGGCGGAAATTACGATATCGCATACACAAACGAGCATCGTAAAAAAAGTTTTGGTTGTTGTGGGAAATTCGAGCGAGGAACTCAAAAGTTTTACGTACCTTACAACAAGTTCGAATGTTGTTGCGGTCGGCGAGGGAAACACCAAGACAGTTTCCGTTTCCGTGAAAAATTCGGACACGGTGATTGTCGACGGCTACACCTGGTCGTCTTCCGACGCAAGCATTGTCGACGTAACAGGGCGCGGAAGTACTGCTGTTTTGACGGGGAATTCAATAGGAACCGCAGTTATTGAAGTGAAAAACAAAAACTGCTCATATCCGCTGCAAATCATTGCGCAGTGCGTCGATCCGATCGCAGCAGCGGCAAATCCGTACATTCAGCTTACATCTTCCGTTATTACGGTGAATGTGAGTTCGTCATATACGTCTGTTTCCGCGGATTTGGTCGGCGGCAGCGAAAAAGATTTTTCGGACTTTGTCTGGACTTCGAGCGATTCATCTGTTTGCGTATGTTACGGACAAAACGAAGTGGGAAAAATAAGGGCATTGAAATCCGGAACAACGTATATCACGGTTTCTCATCCGAAAGCGCAATATTCGGCGCAGCTGCTTGTCGTTTGCGATGAAGTAAAAGAAAGCGAATGTTACATTTCGGTTCCGTCAAGCATCATTTCAATGAAGCCGACAGATTCAAGCCAAACCATCACGGCAAATCTTATAAACGGAAGTGCTACCGATAAATACAACTTCACTTGGTCGCTCGATGTTTATGATATTGTCGACTTTGTGTATTCCGCCAATGTCTGCACAATCACGCCTTTGCAGCAGGGGCAGGCTGTAATTACCATTCATCACCCGAAATCAGCTTATGACCAGCAGATTGCAGTAACAGTTCAGGAATATACAACGTTCGCTTTTCCCGACGATTACACTTCCATAACGCAGGGAAATGTTTCGTTTAAGACAATGCAGGTTCCCACAACGAAAGTCGCAACGTATGTCGAATACTCTGTGGACAATCCCGATATTTGCTCGATTACGGGAACAAAGACGACGGCGCAGATTACGGCGGTCAAGGCGGGAACAACGACTGTCCGCGCAAAACTCGTCGCATCTTCGACAGGTGTTTCTCAGGCAAGCGCGGAAATGATGGTTTATGTAAAAGAAGCCGCCGTCAATGCATGCTATATTTCCGCCGCAAGCACAATCTATACCGTGAACAAAGGGAAAAGCCAAACGCTGAGTGCCTCGATTTCGGGCACGGGAATTGCGGAAAGCGACCGCTATAATTTAAAATGGACGACAAGCGATACCGATGTAATAAACATTACGGGCGTATCTTCTGACGGCACGGTTACGGGACAGTCGATTTACATTACCGCACTCAAAGCGGGCGAAGCGCTTATCACGTGTTCGCACGAGAAAGCGGCAAGTGATTTGATGTTTTATGTTCTGGTTCCGGGAAGCGGCACAAAATCCGTAACGCTCAATAAATCCTACATTACGCTTACGAAAGGCTCTTCCGGCACGACATTGAAAGCGACAATCGAAAACGCGGAAAGTTCGAACGATTACAACGATCTTATATGGACGGTTTCTTCGTCGAACAACGAGGAAGTGTGCCGCGTAATGGGAAACGGACAGAATGTAACGATATATCCGATAAATGTCGGCGAAGCAGAAGTTATGGCGCAGCTTCCCGACAGCCCAAGCACCGCAAAATGCACAGTTTTGGTTCAGGCGGGCAAGAGTTTTACATTCGAGCAAAGCGGAGGCACTGTGCAGCCGTTCCATTCCAAAAAGTATAAGTACACGGTAAGTCCGCCGGATGCGAATTTGACTTGGACGATAAATCAAGGAGACGACTACTTCAGCTTTAATGACTTGGGCTGCGACGAAAAAGGCGTCGGCTATGTTGAAATTGAAGGAATAAAAGAAGGCAGCGGCACTTTGGTATGTCTCACCGACGGCGGTGCAAAAGGTCAGATGAGTATCAAAGTAGATTGGAATTACGAGTTCAAAATATATTCGACACGGCTTTCGGGAAGCCCTGATAATCTATACGTCGTTGAATACAAAGTAAGCCCGGCTGATGCCGTTATTGATGTAGCTGGAAACGGATTATGCGAATTCTCCCAGAACGACGATGGATTCGGAAACGGCAGAATAGAAATCTCGCCGCACACAGAAGGTTCGGATGCAATAACAATCAAGGCAAAGAATCCGAATGACAGCAACAAGATAATAGGCAGCTATAATGTGGACGGAACGTTCTACTATGATTCGATTACAGTGAAATATAAAAAACTAAGCGATGTCGCATACGCAGACAACACAAAGACAGCTTGGTGGTCTGATTTTGAAAATGATACGATTACCTTAGGGGACGGAGAAAAACTGACATTTTTGTTTGAAGTTTCGGAAACGAAGCTTAAAGACTTGAAAATCAGCGCCGCTTTGAAAAGTAAGAAAGACACGAACATCTTGTTGGAGCCAGGTGCTGTCAGCGGGCAGTTCATACTGAGCCACAAGACTGATTTTCAATCTCCTGCATACAGGATAAACAAAGGATACAGACCAACCTATAAAGGTTCTGTCTCGTATCCTGACGGGACGCCGATAAAACTGGATGATTTCAGAGAGGAATGGGCCTCTGATGATTATCATTGGTGGAATCTTACCGGTGATCATAATAAAAGAAAAGCCTGGTTTTATCTTCGAAATGACAAAACTTCAAGTAGATTGTATGAGATATACTCTGGGGAGTATGAAGGAGGTACGTCTCGCAAATTGCTGAAAGATAAATCCTCTAAAAATAATGATTGGGGTGTTATTCGCGACACAAGTCTTGACGGCACGTGTTATTCTGTGGAAAAATTTCAAAACTATTTGTGGTATTATGTCCCCGCCTGGGAAAAAGAGTACGGAGGCAACGACAAACTCACTTTTGTTCATGAATATGGAGAAATCGACACTGACCATATCGATGCCGCATATTACGATGTAACACCTGACACAGCAATTGTGGAGGAAACACAGGCAGATGTCTTGGAAGTGTCATTTGAACATAACGGCAAAGAGCGGAAAAAGTCTTATCTGATTTATGTCGTCAAGCGCAATTCCGCTTGTACGCAAAGATGATGTAAGTGCTTTTCAAATAGCATCAAACAGAACAAAAAGGAGCTGCAATTATTGCAGCTCCTTTTTGTCAGGAAAATGTATGTCAGTCTTTCTTCGCGGTGATAACAAATTTATTGGGATTTTCGCCGTTATCGGAATATTTAACGGAATATGTAATAATGCGAAGTGTTTCGCCTGTCAGTTGAAAAGCCATGTATTCTTTCAGCGAACCGGATATACCATCAAAGTCAGAAATAATGTATTCACCTGTTTCAAATAAATCTGCATATTTTTTGAGAAATTCTGCTTCCTTGCACACATCTGTCGAAAAGAAGTACACATCGTTATACGGCATATAATCGGATGACGTTTTGCCGTTATAGGTTTGTGTTGCTGTGATAAGGAAAGAAGCTTTTTTTGTTTCTCCATTTTCCGTATAGCTTCCGTTTTCTTCAATACTAACGCTATAGCTTACCTGTGTTCCCGCAAGCTCCCCTTCGCTTATGGTAAGATTGCCGCTGCCGTGTTTCCATTCAAGAAGTTTTGTCTTGAATGCATTCGACTCTGCTACTAACGAATCCCCCCCCCCGCTGTTTTCGCCGTCATCAGCGCAGCCGAGCAATGCAGTAAGTCCTGCACAAAGCAGAGCAATAAGAACTGCTTTGTTTCCTTTCATAAATTTTTTCATAGAAATACCTCCTTTATTTATTCTATTTCAATAATTTTTCCGCTGCTGCTTATCAAAACTGCCGCAGGATTTCCGCTCTCGTCAAAAATGAACGAGTCCTTGGCGGAAAGTTCGCTTATTTTTACCGTCCTGATTTTATCTGCGTCGAAAATTGCCGCGCAGTTGTAGTTTGTGTTGTAAAAAGAGCCCCGCGAACTTTGCAAAACAGCGCATCCGAGCGCGGCGTTTCTTTTTCCCTCTTTGTAATATATTTTCCAAGCGAAAATTGTTTGAATGCCGTCTTTTGTTTCGATTTCCGAAAGAATCTGCGATTCGGCAAAATACGCCATTGTGATTTCGCCGTTTTCATCATAATCAACTTGATTAACCGCAACGACTTTGTTTTCGACCAATGCGGGAAAATCGGAACCTTTTACAGCTTTCATGCTTTTTACCGCGCCGGTTTCGGAAAAAGAAACGATTTGGCTTGTCGTATTCGGCGGAAAGTCCGATTTCGGATTGAAATAAAAACGCACATTGCCGAGCGTAAAATTTACGTTTTCGAATGTCCAGGAAATTTGTTTTAAGGTTTTTCCGTCTTCATAAAAAACAAGCGGCTCGCCCGGAATACAGGTAACTTTTATTCCGTCGCCCAAGACTAACGCAGAACCGTTTCCGGGATAAAACGAAAGCAGTTTTGTCGGATCGTCTTCGCTTACGACAACAGACGTTCCGAGTTTCAGCGAGAAATTCAAGGGATTGGGGTAATTCGCGCCTTGAGGAACGAATTCTTTTACGGCGCCGCTTTCGTAAAAAAATACTTCCGACTGATTTTTGAAAACTGCTTTGGTTTTTTCGTTTTTTCTCAAATCGCGCAGGAATTTGAACGATTGGTCTGCCGCGACTTTTACCGACTCGATATTTCCGTTTTCGTAAAAGCGAATTACGCTTTTGGGAAAAATCGCCAGCGATTCGTTATATTTCTCAAACGAAATATGAAGATAATTGTCGCCGCCGAGAGAATCGTATTTTACGTTTGCAAGGCGGACGGTTTTTAAATTCCCGTTTTCGTAAAATTCCGCGGGCTGCGCGTTTTTTTGTGATAAATAATCAGTTCCAGGAACCGGCGTCTCAATGAAAATCGCGCCGAAAGTTGCGGAAGGATACGAAATACGGACAGGCTGTCCGAAGTCTTCGATATAAAAAGATTTTACCGCGCCAGATTCATATCGTTCCGCGGGAAATCCGCCTTTTACGGAAAAAGTGCCGTATTTTGTTTCGATTTTTTCCTGCGGGATTTGAGCGTTTCCCGCCGTTACGCCGCCGATTGAAATTTGCGCAGACAATGCGGCATTTGCCGACGTCAGCGCAAGGGCGCAAACAAATGCCCTGCCGATGCTGGATTTTATCATAATGCTTCCTTGCCGGAAAATCCGGCATTATAAAAAAAATTTTCCGGTTGCACTACGAAAACTTGGAGAAGTCCTCTATCCGCCGGGATTGAGTGCTGGATTTACGAGTCATAATGACCGACCATACCAAAGTATATGGAATTTTATGCGAAAGTTATACCATTTTTACAAATCCATTTCAAGATTGGAAAGAACGCATTCCCAATCTTCGAGAAAATCCCATCCTTGCTCTTTGCATTTTCTGATTGCAAAATATCCTGCTTGGTTTGCCGTCATGCTTCTGCAAACTCCGGGAAACTTCTGCGTGTTAATCGGGATCCAAAATATGCGATCCGCCGTTTTCGGCAAGTCATCGTCATCAATCAGATTGTCCGAAAATTCGTCCGTAAAGTTTTCTTTCGTGATTTCCTTTTTGACTTTGCAGAAAGAAACCTCGCCGCCGTTTGGAATCCCGCGGGCAATAAATTCTTCCCTTATCAAGGAAAGATAATCAGTACCGTTTGTCATTTTTCGACCTCCTGTTTTCTTTTCTCCCCGACTCAGTATCCAAAGATCCTAACCTAAAATAATAATCATAATTTTTCCTCCGATATTTCTTCTTTTTGCTTTTTTTCGATTTCCGCAGCAACGCCGAGCTGCAAATATTCGCTTATAAAGCGGCTTACCGTTTTTTTCTGCCGTGCGGCGATTTCTTTGAGCAATTCGGCTTCTTCTTCGGGCAGCGCAACGGAAAATGTTTTGTATTTGACAGTTCCTTTTTTTCGTCCGGCACCCTGCCGTTTTCCGCCCCAGTTTCTTTCATTCATAATTCGAGTATAACTTGTTAACTTGATTTTGTCAATTTTAATTTCAAGTTCCGCTGAAATATGTTTGTTTTTTACGATACACATACAAAATATATATTGCAGAAAATACAACAAGAAGCTATAATTGCTTTTGTAAAAACTTTCCGCCCGCCCAAAAGAGGAAAGCTTTGTTCGGCAAAAAAGAAGAATTTTCAAGGGAAGATCCGAAATCCTACGGCAAATATTATATTCTGCGCATTTTGAATTGGATTATCCCCATTTGTGTTGTTGCGGCGGGATTGTTCATTTCGGCACAAAAATTCGCACCGATGATGAATTATGACGAAAGCGTCATAGGAACGCCGATTCACGTCTTTGCAAACGGGCGCAGGCTTTACAATCCCGGCATTTTTTTGATGGGAGTTTTCAAATACGCCTTTAACAGCACGTACTCCGATTATTTTTTCAAAGCATTTCCGCCTGCGGGCTTTTCGATTGTCATTGCTTTCTCTTTGTATTTTATAACCGCGCTGATTTTAAATTCGCACCAGAAAAATCAGCACATTCACGGAACTGCCCGCTGGGCGACCGTGAAAGACTTGCGCGATTTGGGACATTTGCAGCGATACGGTGTTGTCTGCGGAGAACTTGCGAGTTCCGATGTGTACTCAAAAATCAATCCGGAAAAGGGAAACCTTGTTTTGCATATCCGAAAGAATTTTTTTACGAAAAAAGAACGGATTGCGCCGCTTGTCTGTCATTCGGGGGCAACAAACACTTGGATGATTGCACCGACCAGAAGCGGAAAAGGCGTTTCGACTATCATACCTACGTGTTTGAACTACGGTGTTCCTTATTGGGCGCACGACAATGAAACGCATCGAAAAAAAATCAAAGGGCGCGGCTCAATGGTTATTTTTGATCCGAAAGGAGAAAACTTCGATGCGACGGCAGGGTACAGAAGCAAGTTTTCTGTCGTTATTCCATTCAGACCGCTTGATCCCGACGACAATACCGCACACTACAATCCGATACACGAAATACCCGACGATCCGAATACGGCTTTTGACTGGGCAGATATGATCGGCGCGATTTTTTTCGGCGCGGAAAAGAAAGGCGGCGGAGACGATGCGACGGCTTATTTCAACAATACGGCGCGCGATATTTTTTCCGGTGTTGTGCTGCATGTTCGCTTTTCGCCCGACATTCCGTGGAAAGAAAAGAACCTTGCAAAAGTTTTGGAAATATTTTCCCAAGCGAGTATGGAGGAGGAAGATGCGGACGATGACGGAGAAACAGGCGGATGCGGTGCTGAAATGCTTAGGGAAATGATTGAAACGCATCATGTTTGCCGCAATAAAAACGGCACTCCGGAGGAAAACGCGCAGCTTGACGGCATCATAACAAAAGCCGCGAACCGCTCGAAAATACAAACGCCGAAAGAACGGGCATCAACATATTCAACGGTTTTTTCCAAAATCTCGCTGTTCCAGTCGCCGCTTATCGCACAAGCTACGGCATACAGTGACTTTTCGGTTGATGACTTCATAAACGGCAAGAACGGAATTTCCCTTTATCTGATTGTTCCTTACGCACACATTCAGCGGATTGCGCCCGTGTTCCGTATGCTCATCACTTTTATGATTAAAAAATTTTCCGACGGCGCGACGAACGCAAATTCGGTAAAGCTGAAAATTCCCTGTCTTTTCCTGCTCGATGAATTCCCTGTTTTGGGTTACTTTCCCGACATCGCGCTCAATGCGGGAATTCTTGCGGGATACGGTGTAACGTTTTTTATTGTTTCGCAGTCGATAAATCAGATTGTTGATGTCTACGGCGAAAATCATCCGTTTCTCGATCACTGCAAAACAAAAATTATTTACGCATCGGGCAACTACAAGGACGCGAACAATATCTGCCAGTCAATCGGGAACCGCTCGGTACTGATAGATAACATTTCTGCCAACATGGCGAATTTTTCTTCATCGAACCTTTCAAGCCAGGAAACGTCCGTTTCTCTTATCAATCCCGACGAGCTGATGAAACTTGAATTCTCGCGATGCATTGTTCTGCTTGAAGGGAAGCCGCCTTATAAAGGGAAAAAAGTCGTGTATTACGAAGATCCGCGTTTTAAGAACAAACAGTTCCTTGAGATTCCCGAATTCAAAAAGCTTGAAAAAATAATCAAAACTTTGCCGAGCAATAAAATTGTGCGCACATCGAAAAAGAGCACAAAAGAAATTGTCGAAGGCATTGACGTGAAAAAAGCAGTTTTTTCGAATTTCGACGTTTTCGCGGCGTCGAATCAGGCGGAATAAAAAATGAAAAAAAGCAATAAAGCAAAACTGAATGCTGTCATAAGAACACGCGTAACAAGTGAAACCGAAAAAATGCTCAAGGCAAAGGCAAGCCGCGAAAATCTTGATATGGCAACTGTTATTCGGGAAATTATCTTGCAGCATTTTGAGGATAACTTGAGCGACGCAAAAATTATCACACAGTATATGATGAAGACAAAAAATAAAATTACGTCTTTGGAAAATAAAATAGAAATTATGGCGCTTCTTGTAATGGAGCTTGCCCAAATGTATACACGGACGTTTCCCGATAAACAAATCCCCGAAAGTATTTCGGAAAAATTTTATGAAGAACTTATAACAAAACTTTCGGCGAATATGAAAAATCACAGAGGGAAACTCGAATCTATGGTGCTTGATATTTATGAAAAATCGGGAGGTGAATAATGAACGCCTCTATCGAAAACATTTCGGAAAAAGTAAAACAGGATAAATGGCTCAGAAACTTAGAGGACGACATGAAACTTATTCTGCCTTTTATCGATGACAGAAATGTTACGGATATTGCGATAGGACGCGGCGGAGAACTTATAGTCGAAGGAATCGGAATGGATAAAAACTACACGGGGATTTTCTTTGACGAAGCGACAACTACACGAATCATTTACGCGAGTGCGGCGGTTATGGGTATTACGATTGACAGCAAAAATCCCATTGTCGAGGGAACTATCAAACTTACGCATTACAAAATTCGCTTCGAAGGAATATTGCCGCCGAGAAGCGCGGAATGTCCGATGATTTTTATCAGAAGACCGTCGAACAAAATTTTCACTTTGGAAGAATATATCGAACAAGGAAGAATTACAAAAGACAAATACGACTTGCTTATAAAGCACATAGAAATGAGGAGCAACATTGTTTTAGGCGGCGCGACAGGTTCCGGAAAAACGACGATGCTGAATGCGATTATAGCAAAAATGGCGGAATATACGCCTGACGATCGTTTTTACATTGTGGAAGATGCAGGAGAAATTCAATGCCGGGCAAAAGACACGGTTTCGATTTGGGCTGAAGGCGAAGACACGGTAAAAGCCGTGCGCATTGCGCTTCGATGCCACGTGAACAGAATTATTTTCGGCGAGCTTCGCTACGGTTCGACGACAAACGAACTGCTTAAAGCCTGGAATACGGGACACAGAGGCGGGATTACGACTGTCCACTCTGACAGCGCACTGCTCACGATTGAAAAATTGCGGACATATTTACGCGAAGTAATCCTTGGAGAACTTCCCGATGTCGCCACAAGCGTTCAGCTTGTTGTCCACATGATTCCGACGAAATCAGGTCCCATTATAAATGAAATAGTTGAAACGCATCAGACGACAAATTCAACCTTTATGGAAGAACTTGAAAAAAATCATTTAATTTGATGTTTTTCGTAATTTTTACCGCAAAAGTTTGCAAAGGAGGCGCAAAGAAAAAAACAAGTGTTTTATTTTGAAGAATCGGTTTTAAGCGGGAACGCTTTTGTAAAAACGAAGTATTAGGAAAGAACGAAGAAACATGAAAATTTCTGCAAAACAATTTCAAGGAGTTTTATTTATGGAAAATCAACATGAAAATTTATTCAGAAAAAAGCGCGATGCCGCGCTCGAAAATTCAAAAACAGTTCTTTCTGAAAAAGAAAAAAACAAATCCGTCGTCTGGAAAAAAGTGTTAGCGTTTTCGCTTCTGCTTTCGTGTGCCGTGGTTCCGATATTCGCGGCGGGCAACGGCACCGGAATTGAAGAAGCCGTAGAAAAAGTAACCTCGTTTCTTTCTTCGGGCGTAATCACCGCAGTCTGTTTGATTGCCTTGGTGGTTGAAGCTATCGGCGTTGTCGTTATGGGAAAACAAGGTGCAGACATTCAAGCGATTATTTCAAAATTTGCGCCGTGGGTTGTCGGAACCGTTGTTTTGCTTTCGGCAAACGGAATTTGCAGCTATTTTCTTACCGGACTGGATTTCTCGTCATAATTCGGTGCGAAAAAATAAAGAATGGAGTCCGAAAATATCGGACGCCATTCTGTTTTTACGTTTGATTTCAGGGAGGAAATATGGAAAAAGACAGTGTTTACAATTATTCGACGCCGATACATAAGAGCCTTATTCAAGACGACGTTCAATTCGGGATTGGACTTGCTCCTTTGTGTCTTATTGTGATTTTTACAATAATTTTAATGCGTTTGGTTAGTATTTGGTGCGTTCTGGTGGGAATGGTGCTTGTGATTATTGCGAAGATTGCGACACGCAAAGATCCGCATTTTCTCGAATCGCTTTTCGAGCGTATTTTAACAAGTAATATTTACAGAAGTTGATTTTATGAAAATACCTTTTCTTGACATGCGGCAATTCAAAGAACCGCTCAACCAACTCAAATATGTTTCGCCGTATGCTTTTATACTGGAACCGAATATTTGTCTTTTAAAAGACGGCGCATTGATGACAACCTATCAAATTGAATATCCCGACCTTGAATCTTCTTCGGCAAACGACATTGCCGCCGTCGCGGCGCTTTTCAACAATTCGATAATGTCGCTTGCACAAAACGAAGGCTGGGCGATTTTCTTTGACGTTCGGCGCGTAAAAACCAAAGACTATCCTGCGGGAAGTTTTTCGAATCTTGCCGGCTGGCTTATCGACCAAAGACGGGCGGAAAATTTCGAAAAATTCGGCGAGCATTACACATCGAAATACTATATCAGTTTTGTCTGGCAGCTTCCAAACGATATGGAAGAAAAAGGAAGTGCACTGTTTTTGAAAAATGAAAGTGAGAAAAAAGACAGAGAGAAAACAAAAAAAGACTGGGCACACAATCGCGACTTAAAAGCCGTCTGGGATAACTGTGAAAAATTTTTGGACGACTGCGAAAAAATTATGGGAGCGATGACAAACAAGCTTTGGATTTATCATTTGAATAAAGATGAATTGTTCTCATATATAAAATCCTGCATAAATATCGATGAGGAAAAACTTTTTTATCCGAACGATGTTTTCTTTTTTTTGGATAATTACATTTGCGAAAAAGATGTTCAAACTTCCATGCCGCTGAAAGTCGGAAAGTATTATGTTCCTGTAATGACGGTAAACGATTTTCCGAGCATGAGTTATCCTGCTGTTTTCGACAAACTGAACCGCACAATGCAGGAATACCGTTGGACAACCAGATTTATCCCGCTGTCGAGAGAAACTTCTCTTAAGGAAGCGGATAAGTACCAGAACAAATATCTTTCGAAAAGAAAGTCCGCCATGACAGCTTTGACCGAAAATTTTTTGGGTGCATCTATCGGCAAGGAAAATCAGGGTGCATTGGCAATGGCGAGCGAGGCAAGCCAAATAAACGAAGATTTGACAATGGAAAATTATGTTCTCGGTTACTATACAAGCACTCTTATGTGCTGGGATACACAGCTGGAACGAGCGAAACGAAAAAGCCGAAAATTACAGCAAGTGATAAGGAGCTGCGGTTTCGGTGTAAAAGAAGAAACATTGAACAATTTTTCCGCATGGCAGGGAATGTGGGCAGGAAACGTTTACGCGAATATCCGCCGTCCGCTTATATCTTCCGAAACGTGTTCAAACATCATTCCGCTTTCGTCTGCATGGCAGGGCAACGCCGAAAACGATTTTACGAACGAAACATGCGGAAGTTCTGTTCCTCTTTGCATTTGTTCCACAAGCTACGGAACACCGTTTTTTATGAATCTCAACGTAAGGGACGTGGGACATACATTTGTGTTCGGTCCTACCGGCGCGGGAAAATCGACGCTGCTTGCGCTTCTTATGGCACAGGCAACAAAATACAAAGACGCAAATATTGTATGCATAGACAAACAGCTTTCAAGCCGCGCTTTTATGGTTGCCGCCGGCGGTGTATATGTTGAGCCGGGGAAAGATTCCGTCGCATTTCAGCCTTTGGGTGAACTGAAAAATCCGCAGGAATGTACGCCTGAAGTTTACAACGAAAGTCTTTTATGGTGTCAGCAATTTATCGAAGGGCTTTTGGCGCAGCAGAATATCGAATGTTCGGCGGCAATGAGCAAGGCGATTACCGAAGCATTGCGCCTTGTATCCGAAAAACCAAGCAAAGATTTGACGACTTTCCAGCAGTATGTAACGTATCAGGATTCAAAGACAGGTGAAAACACCATCAGGCTTGGCATTGAGCCGTACTGCGCAGGCGGGCAGTACGGAAGTATTTTCGATGCGGACAAAACGACGCTGAATCTTTCGAAATTGATGACAATAGAAATGGGCTCGTTAATGCGTTTGAGCGAAAAAGCCGTTGCGCCTGCTTTGTTTTATATTTTCCGCTATCTTGAAAAACTTTGGAATGTTCCTGCGGGAGAAAAACAGCCTTTGACTTTTCTTTTCCTTGACGAAGCATGGCTTTATTTGCAGCATCCGATTTTTGCGAAATTCATTCAGGAGTGGCTTCGTACTTTGCGAAAGAAAAAAGTCTTTTGTGTTTTCGCCACACAGGAAGTTTCGGCGGCAAGCAAGTCTTCTCTTAAAGAAACAATCGACCAGCAGTGCTTGACAAAAATCTATCTGGCCGATGAATCGGCGCAAAACCCCGCACTGGCAAAAAGCTACGCGGATTTCGGTTTGACCGATTCCGAAATAATTGCGTTAAGCAATGCGCAGATGAAGCACGATTATTATTTCAAAAATCCGCTCGGCTGCCGTATGTTCAGTCTCGACTTGGATGATTTCCAGCTCGCCCTTATTTCAAGCGATCACGAGATTCTGGACAAAGTTGAAGCCGAATACGGCAGAAATACGACGAAAGAACTTGCTTTTGAGGTTCTGGAAGCTACAAGACAGAAATATATGGGAACTGAAAAAGACCCAAGAAATCTTGACTATGAAAAATACCAGATTATGCTCGGCATCGCGAGTTAGGAGAAAAAAATGAAAAAAATAAAGGTAATTTTAACGGCGGCGGTTTTTGCCGTATGTTCGGCGGTGCCGGCTTTCGCGCAGATTCCGTCGATTGTTCACGATCCGGTGAACAACATTCCGATTTTCTCGAACTGGCTTACGGCAATCGACACGCTTTACTCGAATTACGATATGGTAATGAACACAATTACGCAAATTGAGAATCAGTACAGAACGATTCAGCAGGCTGTCGAAAACGCAAAAAATATTGACTGGGACAACATTCAATTTGACGGGGATTTTGATATTCGCAACGACATAAAGGATGCAAACCTGCGGGTAAACAAACTTTTAACACAGGCAAGAACAATAAGGAACTCGCTGACTACGACAATTATAAACGCGGACGGCGTATCGTATTCACTTGCCGACTTGTGCGGTGCGGGCGACGACGGAAAAAACTTCGGCACATGTATCTCCGATATTTACGGTTATATGAGCAGCAACCTGAAGCAAGCAGCTGCGGCAGCAGTGGGCAATTTATCGGAAGCGCAGGAAATGGCAATCTGGGCTAAATACGGTATTTCTCCGCGGAATTATTATATGGTCGCGCAGGCATCAAAGCAAGTCCGCAATAAGGCGCTCGAATGTATCGGCAAGACAACGGACGAAGCAAGGCAGCTTGTCCGCACGGAAAAAATCACAAGGACAAACAACATTGTAAAAGCAGCAATGGAAGCAAAAACCGCCGACGGAACAATTCCGCAGGGCGCGTTGGACGAAGCATCTTTGCTTGCAAGCCAAATGATGATTGACCAATGTATTTCTTTGGAAGAAGCGGTTAACGATGCCGCAGCAGTAATTGCGCAGAAACTTATCGCCGAAGAAAAGGAAAAAGAAGCCGAAGCGAGCGAAAAAATGGCGGAAAAAGAAAGCGAAAAATTCGAGCGGAATAATCTTCCCTATTCTTTTGCGGCAGGAAGAACGAAAATCTATGAAGAATAAAATTTCGATAAGGAGATAAAGTAAATGGAGGGAATAGATTTTCTTGATTTGCCGATTGTTGCCGCAATTGATTATTTTCAGGGTGTTTCGAAATGGTTTTTGATGTTCGCGACGACATACGGAAATTTTTTCGGAATGCTCGGCTTGGTTTGGACAGGCATACGGCTTGTGAATTCCCGTATCGATATGCGCAGTGCTTTTTGGGATTCACTTTCAAAATGGTTTGTTTTTTTGCTCCTCATCAATTTTTATTATGCGGGAACAACGGTAATCGGCGAAATTGCAAATTCCGTCGGAATAAACGCAGGCGGCGGGAAAAATATAATTGTTTCGAATTTCAAGAACTTAAAAACGAGAATCGAAGCCGATTTACAGCTCGAAAAACAATGGAGCAAAGGTTTGACAGACCTATACAATGCGGAACTGGGTGTCGAACTTGATTACATTAAAGCGGATGATGATGATATTGATGCGTATGTCAAAACGCTTAAGAATTTTCAAAAAAAATATGAATGGAATTCAAAGCAGCAAAAAGATGCTTTCAACAAAAAACTTTCTGCATATAAAAAAAATCGTCCCGAAAAAGAAAAAACTATTTACGGAGCAAAAACGCTGAAAGCCTTAAAATCGGTTTTGGTTTACGGGAATACGGAAGGAGAAAAAACAGATTTGACCGGTGCTTATGTGGTAAGCGAACCGGAGTTGGATATTTGGCTGAGAGATTCAAATAAAGAAAGAACGAATTATTTTTCGGCGGCAGCGCTCATCAGAATCGGCTGTCTTATCTGCGAAATAATTTGGGAAAAATCTTCGATGCAGGTTATTGTGCAGGAAGACGAATACGGAAACGAAACGTATACGGTAAAAGAATATTCCAAATTCTCGCTTGAAAAATTCAGGGCGATGTTCTTTGCGATTATCTGTTGTTTGGGCATAATGGCTTCGATTATTTTTGCGACAATTCAATATGTAATGTGCATTTTGGAATTTACCATTATTCAAGGAATCGGCGCAGGCTTTATTCCGCTGTATTTGTTCGACGGCACGAAAGACATGCCCAAAAAATTAGTTCCCGTATTTACGGGTTTTATTATAAAAATTCTTGTAATGGTAATTTGCCTGATGTTTGTGATTTCTTTGTATTTGAATTTCGCGGCTGCGCAAATCTCGCCTGAAAGCGGAAGCCTGAACACCTTCAGCGCCGTATTTGAATGCTTTTTTATTGTTTTGCTTTCGTTTATTTTGACGAGCAATGCTCCGAAAATCGCAATGACGCTTCTTACGGGACAGCCGCAGCTTTCTATGGGCGAGTTCATGGCGGGACTCGGTGCGATCGCAGGCGTAGGTGCTGTCGCAAAAAACACTGCCGGAACGATTGCAAGTCCTGCTGCGGCATTGGCAAAAAAGAAAGCGCACGACTGGTCGGAAAGAACCGCGGCGGGCAAAGCCGGCGAGCAAAAACAAAGATCGGAAATGAAAAACCAATTTGCGAGCGCTCACGGAATTGATACATCAACAAAAGCCGGACAAAAAAACCTTGATAAAAAATGGAAAATCTACAGCGAATCTTCCGACAGAAAAGACGAAATAAATGATAAAATTAAAACCGCAGGAAAAAACGCCCGATCGGAAACAAAGCAGCAGCAGAAAACGGAAGACAGAAAACACGGCGGAGTTTTAGGTGAAACAGGGAGAATGATTGCTCATTATTCGGGAGCAGTTCTTAATCCGAAAGATACGCTGATGCGCGGCAGAGTTTACAATACACCGCAAAGCAACCTTGATGTAAACCGCATCGGCGGCGACAGCTTGGTCAATCCCGATATTAAAGGCAGGGCAAATAAGGATGACAATATAAAAAAGGAAGATTCAAAAAACGGGGTTTCCGAATCTGAAATCGAAGGAATCGGAACATCGCGTAAGAGCGAAATGACAGACAAATAAAATTAAATTATTTTAAAATTGCCCGCGCTTCGGCAAGAACGGCATTTACATCTTTGCTTGAAACACTCTCGATAAAACTTGCCTGACAGCGCGGTGCAAGAACAAACGTTTTCAGATTTCTTGCGCAGACAAAGCCCTTGGTTTTTGTACCGGTAAGTTCAACCGAATTTTCGCACTTTGCCAAAACGGGAGAGCAGATTAAATAATTCGTGTTTTCGATATCCTGCTTTTTTGAAAGGACTAAAACGATATTTCCCTGAATGTTCACAATGTCGCCGCGGTCGGGGAAAAATTTCTTGGGAACTTCGACTTCTTCGCCGTCAATAAAGAAATCTATCGGATTCACATCCTTGCAGCATTCTCGGATGAAAGCAAGACTTGGCTGCGCGCGGGATGCGACACAGATATTGTAAGCTGAAAGTTCCGAAAGTCCGTATTTTTTTGCGATTTCCTTGTAATCATAACGATGCTCTTTTATAAATTTGCATTTATTTTCAGGATTCCACGCGGGTATCAAAACGGGTTTAAACGGCAGTTTTTCATCCGTGTAATAAAGCCATTCAATAGCGGGAATAAGATGAACCATTGAACATACGATTTTATATGTCGGTATTTGTTCTCCGATTCCGATTCTGTAAATTGTCGAGTGCTGCAAACCGTTGTCCTGGCACCATTTGCGAAGTTTTCTTTCTTCAGTCAATTCAATGATTTTTTTTTGTGCATACGTTATGCGATTCGGAATTTGCTTCAACATTCTATTTCACCTTAAACCTAATAATTCATATTCTGCAAAATTGAACTTGCTGCAAATATAATAACTCAAAACATAGATTGCATCAATATTTTTAAAATTGCTTTTCCAAAAGATTTATAACACGCTCTTTCCAAATATAATGAATCGGCTCTAATAACTGACAGGAAATTGTCGAAAAGATTCTGCTGTCTGCATTGTCGAGCCTTGAACGGACTTTATGCACCTGCAATAAAACCGACTGTTCGGGATTGACAAAAGAAATGTGAATGCTGAAATTTTCAAGGTTCTTGAAAAACGGATTTTCAAAAGGTGTTATAACGCAAACACCGTGCATTGAAACATCAAGCAATGCGCACGGCTGGATTACTTTTGCGGTCTTTGAAAAAAGTTTTTGTTCTGGAGAAGAAAGTCCGAAAGCTGAAAAGTTTGTTTTTCCGATTTTAATGCGCTGTTCTTTTCTTCTGCCGTACTTTTCGTATTTTTGTTCTAAAGAAGAAATGTACTCTAAAACTTCCCGTAAATCCTTTTCGCACTCTTCAACTGTTCCTGCAAGCCAGTCCAATCCGCTTTCAAAAACCTTGAAACGTGCCTGCGAAATCGTATGTACGGCGTCTTTCTGAAAAGTTGCCGAAAGCAAAAGCTTTTCGCCTTCGGCGAACTTGAAGTCGCCAGAGAATTTGAAAAAAAGAATTGTTTTCTCGGTTCGTTTTAAAACACAGTTTATATCGTTCTTCCCTTGTGTAAAAAAGAGAGAGATAACATTCATCCCGTCCAATAGTTCTTTTGTTATGTTCATGTGATTTCCAGCCTTTTGCTTTTTTTGCAGTATTTGTTGTAAAGAAAAAAAATGTCTTCCTTGCGGCTTCCGTACAATTCAATTTGATTGGCAAGTTTCTTCCAAAAATCCACTGACAGCGAAAAAGGCGCATAACGGTCTTTTTTTGTAAGAATAAAAAGCGCGTGTTTCAGGTCGTCTATTTTGCGTCCTTTCGCCTTATATAAAACATACAGCGGAATGTCTATACCCGGAAGTCTTACTGCATCTCCGTCTTTTTCGTTCTGCCATTCCGTTGCCAAATATGCCCTCCGAAAATCGGCGAATGTGTAAAAAAGAACAAAAACCGTTCTTCCCAAAAATGTGAATACAACATAATTTCCGTCTTCGCTGTCTTTCGGAATATCAGCAGGCAGCCCTTGCGCAAAAAGCGAGTAAGGAACTACAGCATTTATGGGAACATGCACACATATGTTATTTCGCATGCAAAAATTATAGCATAAAAAATTTTATTACTCAATGTTGTAAAAAGTGCAAATATATTATTGCACAAAATACTTAACAGTATTATGATATTGTAAATTGTACAAATAAACTGTTGTTTTTAATTGTACAGCCGGTTTCTGTCAGAAACTGCTTTTAATGCTCCTTGAATGTCCTGCTGTTCGGAACTCCTAGATCGGCAGGACAAGCGCATTAAAATCAAGGAGGATTTTGTTCCTCCTGCAAAATTTTTTAAGGAGGAACAATTATGAGTTCTCTTGACCAAAACACACCTTTTAAAAACTCCGTATCCCCAAAACAGTTCAACGGATACTGGATTCCAAACCAAAATGCAAAAATTATCAAAGAAGCAATCGAAAACGGTACCGCTCCGTTTTTGCCCGACCAATCGGGAAATCTTTCCGGCAAAGCGATTTACAATGGAAATACGGGATTTTGCCTGAATGCGAAAGAACTCATTCCGCTTCAAATCACACGAGGCGAAAAATCGGATGTCGTCGCGACATTCAGCACAATCAGCAAGGCAGGGACGAAAATTCGCGAAGGCGAAAAGGGTCTTTTCTATAACTTCAAGCGCGATGACGGTTCGATCGGCGCTGCGCAATTTTTCTTTCCGGAACAAGCCGAAAATCCCGAAGCCGTGAAAAAAATTACGGAGAAAAAAATCGAAAGAAAGTTCAAACCTGATACAGTCATTGAAATTACCTCTTCCGAACCTGAAGAATATCTTGCGAATTATGTTGCTGCCTGCAAGTCAGGTGCGCGCGTGAAAGTTTCAAGCGAAGTTGCAAAGGAATTCACCGAAAAATTCACACCGCTTTTAAATAACCAGCTTGCAAGAGGCGCGGAGCGCGATAAGGAAATGGACACACTCGGACAGTTCATGTTCAAGGTTGACGTACAGGCGAATAAAATCAATACGGAAATGTCCGCGCAAAAGAAAAAAGAACATCAAAAATCCCAAACGCAGGAAATGGAAAGGTCTTCCTAAATTTATATTTTTCTGGAGAAAGCTTTTCGTTCTAGTTTCTTCAGCTTTAACGAAAGCAAACAATTCTCTTTCCCACAATTTTACCACAGCTTCACGGTGTTCTGCGAAATTCCTCATGGCTTCTCCGAATACCTGCTGTGGAAAAATTATGGAAAAAAGACACGGAGTGTTAAAAAATAAAATGCCGGAAATAAAAAACTATAAAAACAATGATTTTTCAGTAACAGTAAACACACGAATGAATGGCATTGAAATTGTGTTCAATGATGAAATGACGGAAGAAATGATTGAGGAAATCAAAGATGCGGGATTCAAGTGGAGCAAACGGCAGCAAAAATGGTGGGCATACCAAAGCGAGAAATCGAATGCCTATGCTGTGTCCCTTGTCGAAAAATCCGAAGCAAAAGAAATTCCTTTTGACGACCTCTCGGCGGAAACGAAAATCGGCAAAGAAGATTTTGCTTCGGTTTTGGAAACTCCTGCTGCGCCGCCGGTTATTGAGCTGCAAAAAGGATTGCAGGCGGCGCTGGAAGAAAACGCGGCAGTTTTAACGGAAATCCCGCTTACGCGAAACAATTATAATGCGCTGTTTCCGAACGGCACGGTAGAAACTCCGATAGGAACCGTAAAACTCGGCGAAAATCAATTTAAAAAACTGCAACAAGAAGACAGAAACAATCTTTTGGGCGCGATGTATGAAACGCTTTCAAATCCCTCGCTTGTTCTCGAAAAAGAAACGCTTAATGCCGAAAGCGGCGATTTCAAGCCGGTACATGTTTATGGAAAGTCGTTCGTTCATGAAACTTCGGAACATAAAAGAATTGTCGAATCGATAATAATCTTCAAGAGCGGTGAAAATATTTCTATCGGAACGCACAACAAGGATATTGCGCGGTTTGTCAGGCAAATAAAAACGGCTGACCAGATAATCTATGCAGATTCTGAAATCAGCCGAGTGGCTTCGCTAATTCTTTCGAAAGGGGGAAGCCCTGTGCAGCTAAAAGGTATAAATACCCAAGCCCTTAATCCAAAGTACGATAAAACAAAGCTTTTGTCAACAAGCGATTTATTGAAAGAACATACGGAAGCGCAAACGGCAAATCGTGCGACTGAAACTGAAGCTGAAAAAGCGCTAAACGAAGAAACTTCCGGCAAGCTTATTACGGAAGAAAATTTCGATTTATTGGGAATCAAAAAAGGCGGCGTAATAAAAGATGCGGGAAGCGGTTTTTATTGGAAAATAACAGATGACGGAGATTTTTCCGGAAGCATATGGCGCTGTGATGAAAAAGGAAATTTTCTCGACATCACAGGAGTGTCGGAGGTACAAACTGTTGGCGGCGGAATAAAAGAAATTTTGCTTGACAACGGAGTGGCAGACGGAAAATTAAATAAGCCGATTTATCTCGGCGAGGTCGCAAAAAATCAGAATTTAACAACTGTATTAACAGATACAGAGAGACACGAAAATGAAGCAAAATTACCCTTTGCAGAACGAATAAAACTAAAACAGGAATACAAGTCATTTTTTGAAAGAGAGTTGAAAGGAGAAAATGATGTTGAAACTTTTAAAAATATTGCGAATTACTATACTTCTCTTTCAAAAAATTTAAGACAAGTTGCTGAAGAAATTGAGCCTGAATTCCCAAATTTCGTTCCGTTTCCTGCCAGAGAAGCATTAGGATCATTGCGATTGAAGTATGCGGAAAAACTTCCAGAAACTGAAGAACAGAAAAAATACAGAGAAATGCTTGATCGTTTTAATTCCAAACTTGGAGAAAAAATTCAAGAAGAATTTGGATATGCCAGAAATGGAGAATTGGCATTAAAAGATGAAAATCCTGACAATGAAAAAGACGCAGAAATCGCACAAAACAAATCAGCAACGGAAGTTGAAAAAAAATCCGTTCAAGAGGAAAAACTTTCGCAGCCGAAAGACCTTTTTATAAGTGAGCGGCACACACAAAACCAAATGCGAAAAATCCGTGAGGAAGCAAAAAAAATTCTTGCAGAAAACACAGATGAACAAATCAGCGGAAATCCCGAAATGCTTTCGCTGCTCGCACAATACGAAGGCGGCGGAGGTCTTTCAGGTGAAGCTAAACGCACATCAGCAGAAGTTTTGAATGCGTTTTACACGCCGAGGTCGGTTGTAAAAGCGGTATGGCAATTGGCGGATTATTATGCACCGAATGCGAAAAGTGTCTTGGAGCCGTCTTCGGGGATTGGGCGTTTTGCGGAAAACCGTCCTCAAAATGATTTTACGCTGCGCGAACTTGACGAAACCTCTGCACGCATTGCGAAAATTCTGCATCCGGAAGCGAACGTCATTCAAGGTGCGTTTCAAGCGCAGTTTTTTGACGAAGACGGACGCGCTGTCAAGAAAGATTATGAGCTTCCGAAATACGACCTCGTGATCGGAAATCCGCCTTACGGCGAAAACAAAAGTATTTGGGCTGGACGCGGTGAAGGAAAGGAATTCGCGAGAATCGAAGAATACTTTCTTTCGCGAGCTATGGATTCACTCAGGGACGAAAATTCCGTGCTGGTTTTTGTGATGCCGTCAAGTTTTCTCAAAAGTTTTCCCGACAAAACGAAATACCTTATTGCGGAAAAGTGCGCGCTCATTGATGCGTACCGGCTTCCCAATGGTGCGTTCGACACCACCGATGTGGGAACGGACATCATCGTGCTGAAAAAGGGCTTGTGCCGCGCAGAAGAAATTTCAGGCGACAATTTCTTCAAAGCGCATCCCGAAAAAATTCTCGGCGAGGAATATGCCGACACGGACAGGTTCGGAAAAAAAGTGACGAAAATACGGACTCGCGGTGCGAATATGCTTGAGGATGAGCTCGGAAAAATCGCAGAACATCTTAAACGCGCAGTGCCGCACAAAAAACATCGAGATAAGTTATCAGCAGCAGAACAATTTTCAGAAACGGGAACAAAAAGTCCGAAGCACATTTTTAAGGATAATGCCGAAACACAAAACGGCGGAGAAAAAACTGCTGCTTTTGAAACCAATATCCAAAATCAAAAAAACGAAGAGCGCGACGTTGCGCTTGAAAGCGGTTTTTCTCAGTTAAAATCTTCCGGACAAAAAAAAGAAAATAATGCAATTATGTCCATGCAAGATTTTTGCCGACTTTACGGAAAAAACTTTGTAAAAGAAGAAATTTCGATTTGGCAGGCGACAAACTGGGAAGGCATTATCGACAGAAACAGGCTTTCCGTCGACGAAGAGGGAATCCTTCATACAAACGAAAACTATGTCGAAACAGAACCCGGGAAATTTACGCATAAGGTTCTTTTTGAATCAGGCAATATCGCGGAAAAAATTCAGCATTACAAAAACGAAATCGCCCGCTTCGAGCGCGACATAAAAGAATACAATGGTCGCATTTACAATTCTGAAAAAGAAATGTGGGAAGAAGCAGACAATTCAAAACTCGAACTTTACAAAAAAAACCTTGCTGCGCTCGAAAACGCGCTTCCCTCAAAAATTCCGATAGAGCGGCTTCACTTTGGTGTGAACTCGACTTTGGCTGAAGAATTTATGGTTGACCACATCAATGACGATGGGCAAATCGAGCAGCTCAACTTGCAGGAATCATTCATTCTATGGGCAACAGGAAATACACTCCAGTCGGCCAATAAGGACAATCATTATTGGCGATGGAATATTGACTTTGCGACTGCAAATATTTCAGAAGAGGAATTTCCGCCGAATATTTCTTGGTACGACATCATCGAATACATAGATAAAAAACCTGTAAAAGCCGACAAAGTGAGTTCCTGGAGAAAAAGCGAGGACGAAATCAAAGCGGACAAGGCACAGAAGAAAAAAGAAGCAGACGAAAAGCGAATGGCACGAAGCGAAACTGCGGACAAACTTTTCGATAAATATCTGCACGAAGGACTTTCTGAAAAATTGAAGGAACAAGTCGAGTCCGAATACAACCGGCGTTTTAACTCTTATGTCGCACCCGACTACGCAAAACTTCCGCTTTTTATCGACGGGATGAGCAGAGAAAAGGACGGCAAACAATTCAAACTCTACGACCAGCAGATAAAAGGCGCTGCCTTTCTCGCGAACAAGGGCAACGGACTTTTGGCTTATGATGTCGGTGTCGGAAAGACGGCGACGGGAATTGTCGCGAATGTCGCTCAAATGCAGACCGGCAGAAGCAAACGACCTCTTATTATTGTACCGAATGCCGTATATTCAAAATGGTACAAAGATATATCGGATTTATTTCCGAATATTCAAATAAACGATCTCTATAACTTAAATAAAGAATCGACTGAAAAATACCGAGACAGCGAAAATCCGCATAAACTTGTAATTCCTGAAAATTCAATTTCGCTTGTTACTTACGAAGCGCTGAAAAACATAACATTCACCGATCATTCCTGCGAAAACGAACTCAAGGAAGACTTTTCAAAACTTTTATCAGAGGATTTTGAGGGAACGACAAGGGAAAATGCACAGAACGCAGAAAAAATAAAAAACGTTATCGGATCTGCAAGTCAAGTAAAAAATACCGGTTATGTTTTCTATGAAGATTGCGGATGGGACAACATCACCGTCGATGAAGCGCATAATTTTAAAAACCTATGGACAGTTCCGCGCCCGAAGAACAAAGGAGAATCGAACGAGTTTTCAGGAATTCCGTCGGGGAAACCGAGCGCACGAGCGTTGAAACTTTACGGGATGACACAGCTTACACAGCGCCGCAACGAAAACCGAAATGTTTTTTTGCTTACGGCAACGCCGTTCACCAATTCGCCGCTGGAAGTTTATTCGATGCTTTCTTATGTAGGGCGCGAGCGTTTAATCAAGTCGGGATTGTATTCTCTCCGCGATTTTTGCAATCAGTTTGCACACACAAAACTCGAACTCGGCGTCAATTCGAAAGGCGAAATCGACCAAAAGCAGGTAATGAAAAACTGGAAAGAATTGCCGGCGCTGCAAAAACTTTTAACAGAATACATCGATAAAGTTGACGGCGAAGAATTAAAAGAAATCATCAGACCGAAAAAATTCAGCCATGTACAGGAACTTGAAATGTCCGATTTGCAAAAGAAGATGATGGAGCAAGATATCGAAAGTATGAATGATGTTGCAAACGGGAATTCTGCGGCGGTAATAACTTCTATGAATGCAATGCGGCTTGCACTTGTCGCACCGGCTCTTGCCGATCCCGCACGCTATGCGGGACTTACTTTGCCCGGCAAAAAAGAATTGGTCGAAACTTCCCCGAAACTGAAATTCGTCTGCGATTCCGTAATCGAAATGTACAAAAACAATCCCGAAAAAGGGCAGTTCATTTATATGCCCTTGGGAAAAGAAGCGCACGGAATTGTAAAGGACTATCTTGTTGCACACGGATTGCCGAAAGAATCGGTTGAAATAATCAACGGCGAGATAAACAACTCAACCGAGAAGAAATACAAAATAACCGGTAAATTCAACGATCCGAAAGATCCGTGCAAAATTCTCATCGGCGGCAAAAATACAAGTGAAGGAATCGATCTTAACGGAAATTCTTTTGTGATGTATAACTGCTCTCTCGGATGGAATCCGTCGGAAACAACTCAAGCCGAAGGGCGTATTTGGCGGCAGGGAAATATGCAGGGACACGTTCACTGCTGCTATCCCGTGATGAATGACAGCATCGATGCTGTTCTTTATCAAAAACACGATGAAAAACGAAGCCGTATAAACGAACTTTGGACTTACAAGGATGGCGATTCTCTTAATGTCGAAGACATAAATCCCGAAGATTTAAAATTCGATCTTATCAAAGACCCTGATAAAAGAGCGAAATTTATTCTCGAAAACGGAATTGAAGAAAAAGACAAAGACGGCAAAATCACATTCAAATTTGATGGTACGAAAACAATTCAAAATGAACTTGACAAAGTGAACAGCCGCTTGAAGTCTTTTGACGAAGTTTGTGAAAAAAGAATCGAACTCAAGAAAAATTTCATTGAAGCGGAATTTGGTATTCAAAAATACGAAAAAAATATTGACGATTACAAAAGCCGAAAGCTTGCGATTCCCGAATGGCTGAAATCAGAATTCAAAGACATGCGGAAGTATAAGACGAACTACGAACAAAAACTTGGAACGATAAGCCGGAAACTTGCTTCTTGGGGAATAAAAACGGAAGAAGATTTGGAAAGATTCATTCCGACTATGAACGAAAAAAAACATTTGCTTGAAAAACAACTTGCGGATAAAAGGAGCGAACTTCCCGAACTTCTCAAACGTGAAACACTCAAAATGAACGAAGCACGGCGGATTCTTCCGTCTATGGAACAGCAGCTTAAAGATTTCACGGAAGGCATTCAGGAAAATCTGCGCACGATGAATGAAGTGGAAAGCGAAATCAGAAAAGAACGGTTTGAAGAAATGCTTTCCGTAAAATGGGAAAAAGGCGAAATCACAACGGAAGAACGCAGCAAATATATTGCCGCAGGCTACAAAAAATATTACGAATGGCTTAACGGCGATATTGAAAGCCTTGAATCTTCCGTGAAAGAAACACAGCCGGAAACGAGCTTCGAGCAAAACGTAAAGAAAACGGCGGAATCAAAAGAAACACAGCAGTCTGCTGCTATTATTTCTTTTGGTGAGTCGAAAAATTTCAAACAATTGTTTCTTTTTGATATTGATGAAACGCAGCATGCAAAGCGCACAGATAATGTCATTGAACAAAAAGAAAATGTCTCGGAAACGAAAATTTCCGACATTGCAAATTCGGTGAAAGCAAAAATCATTGAAAAAACGAACGCCTCTGACGAATGGGTAAAGGCGCACCTCGTTGTGGGCGGAATTCCACGACAGAAAAAATGCGCGGGCGTTGAAAGATAAATTTTTGGGAGGAAAATATTTATGGAATTGAATGAAAAAACGACAACTTTGAAAGATGCAATCGCAAATCAAAAGGCGACTTCTTTTGCGCTTGAAATGCTTGAAAAAACAGGAGTTGCAGTAAGCCTCGACAAAGAGGAATTCAACCGAATTCTTAACGGCACGGAAAAGTTGCAGAAAATGGTCGCAGATTTGGAAGAGTTTAAGAAGTTGAAAGCGGAACTCGACAGCCTCCAAGCAAAACACGCCGAACTTTTGAAGGAACAAGAAAAAGTTGAGGCTGACAGAAAGCAAAAAGACAAAGAGATTACAAAATCAAATTTGCAGGATTTTTTCCAAACAGTAAAAGAACTTGATAAATTTATAGATGATGAAGTTTTGATAAAAATCAATGCAAAAATATGCGAGGAACCAGGAGGTGATCATCTTAAGATTTGGCGGGGAAATGATTTTATTCTTTATGTGAATGAATACAACGATGAAATTCCTGACTATAGCATTTATGACGATGCAAAACTTAACGAAATAATTGATGAATTGGTTGAATATTCTTTGGTCAACAGAAACGGCAGCCTTACAAAGTTTTTGGAAGATACAGTTTACGAGAATTTGCAGGAAAAAATCAATTTACAGAAAAGAGAGAACAGCGAAGTTGAAAACACAATTCTTGTAGATAGAAATGTTGTTGACCTTACACCAGAGGAAAGCGAGCGAGTTAAAAAAACATTGAAAAAGATGCCCTATGTTGAAATTAACGGCGTAAATGTTTTTGAAGGAAAAATCAATTCTGTTACTGAAGAGATTTTCTTGAAAGAACTCGTGCAGTCGAAAATTCTTGTTGATAACGACCACGAGGTTTATTTGCTGCCTGAACATTACACAACAGCACAAAGTGCGGCAGATACTTTGACAGATAATGAATTTCTTGATTTGAAAACTGTAACAGGTGGAAAGTCAAAAGTTGGAAAACGTTTTGCACAAGGTAAAGAACAGGCACGGGATGTGTTTGTTAGGGTAAAATCTGATATTACAGCAAAAGAAGCTATTACTTCAATTCAAGACCAATTTAAAAACATTCGCCCTGATATGATTGACGGTCGGCTTATTCTTATGCTTGATAAGGCAAATCAGTATTTTGAAATGAACATAAAAAAAGACGGAACTATGAATATCATTCCGACCTCCCAGGCTTATAAACCCAGTGTCCAAAATGACATCGCTCCGTCTGTAAGTGAAAGTATATCACAAAAAAATGATTTGTCAAGCAAGAGAAATGAAAGTTCGGAAAACAAAGTAAGCAACACTGATAAAAAGCTCGCGGAAACTGAAAAGAACGAAAGTGTAATTCCCGGCATAACGAAAGAGCCTGTAAACGGAACTTATGCTGTAAACGAATATGACTTCCGCGACAGAATTGAAAGCGCGATTACAAGCGATGAAAAAATCGGCGAAAAATACCGCGCAACGTTTGACCTTGATGACAAACTGAATGTAAAGGGACTTGACGATATTCGCGTGGAAATGCTGCAAAGACTTATGGAGTCGGTCGGTAACGGCGAAAGGAGCGTGTCAAAAGAAGAAGTAGTAAATATTGCGGATGGAATGTTGAACAGCGATGGCTACGCCCAAAGGGCGCATAAAGCAAAGCAATGGGAATTTGTTGAGAAAGCAGACTTTGTTGACCCTATGCGAGTTGCAGCAATGGACACTCTTGGGCTTGACAAGGCGATTGAAATCTTTGGAACGCTTGATGAGCCAAAAGAAGTTTCGTGGGAATTAAGAGAAGAGCTTCGCTCGCTTGGCGCAACATTAAAGTTGGAAAGCCGAAATGTCACTAAAATGGAAGTTGAAAATATTCAAGAACTTGCTGAAAAAGTTACTTCTGCAAAAGAGCAAGTTGAAATCGGACCAAAAGTTGCGGAAAAAACACAAGCCGAAAATCTTGAAGAGATTATCGAAAACGCTGCAAAGCGAAGGGATGAAAAAAAACTTGCCGAAACAATGGCGAAAGAAGAAAATGAGACTTTTGAAACAAATTTTGTCGAAGCCGTCAAGTCGCTGAACATAGAGCAAGAACAAACACCAAAAATCCAGTTTATGAAAAATATTCCGTTTTCAAAACTCGACCTCGGCAAAGTCGCGGACTGGCAGGTTGAGGAAGCAAAAGAAGCAGGAATTGACCTTTCAGGTTACAAGCACGAAATAACAAACCAATTCATCGCTCATGTCGTGAAGAACCACGGAAACGCGATTTCCGAAGCGGCGCGGGGAAATGTCGCAATTACAAAAGACGACTTAAAAAAACTCGGCGAAGTAATCTCAAATCCCGACCGCGTTGTGTACGGAACGACGAGGAAAGAATTTATCGGCGGCAAAATGGTTGACCAGCAGAGAGTTATCTATGTCAAAGAAAGCGAAAAAGGAACGAACCTTTATTTTGAAGCGGTGCTTGAGGGCAACAAGAACAAAACATTGCGCGGGAAAACTTTCTTCAAAAAGAATGGCGAATTAACAAATGAAGCATTAGAAAATGTCATAAGCATTAACAGTGCAAAATCTAATGTTGAAAATATAAAAATAGCCGTTCACGAGGGTGCGACCATTTCACCATTTAGGTCAACAGAAACTGTTGATGTAGCGGTCAACTCTACTTCTCACGAACAGCCATCTAACGAAAGTATAGCACAATTCGTGGAAAAGTCAATAAACGAATACGCGTCCACAAAAGTTGACACCGAAGCATACATAAAAGAAAACACAGTCTACGGCTTTACCTACGGCAACAAGATTTATCTTAACGCGGATGCCCTAAACTCGAACGCGCCCGTCCACGAGTATACGCATCTTTGGGACAAGGCTATCGAAAAAACGAATCCCGCATTGTGGAAACGCGGCGTTGAGCTTTTGAAAACAACGACAATGTGGAACGAAATCAAAAACTCTCCCGCTTATGCCGACATCGCGGACGATGAAAACTTACTTGCAAGCGAAGTTCATGCCCGACTTTCAGGAAATCGCGCCGAGCAATGCTTCACTCAAATCGCTCGAGAAGACGGCGAAATCACCGAAGAAAAAACACGAAGGTGGAACGGAGATGCTTGGGAATATGTTATCGATACGTTTACGGACTACGAAATAGACGCGGACAAGAAAATCGAAACGCTCAAAAGTTTGCTTAAAGAGGCAGAAAGTCAACTTCCGATTGCGGAAAAAGAGCTTGCCGAAAAAGGTGCATTTGTCAATTTGAAAGAAAGCGACTTGGAAATCTTAAAAGAACTTGGTGTTCCTGAAAAAAATCTTAATCAAATTGATGACGCTTTGGAGTTTATAAAATTTAAAGATGAAAATGGAAAGGAAATTTCAAAAGAAACCGTTGAAGAAAGATTTGGCAAAGAAAAATTTTTAGCAGGTATTGCAACTAGTGCGTTTGTTCATTCTTATCAACCGATCATAACTGATACAAGCACATTTGTGCATGATTCTTTTATGGAAACAGGTTTTCAGATTATGAAAAACGATCCTGCAAAAGCAAAGCACATAGTTGAATTTGATGCATCAAAATATTTTGACCGGAACAGAGATGAGCAACCGACAAACAGGGCAATGCTTGTCCGAAGTTTAAAGTACGAAGTTCAAGAATTAAAAGATGCAATCGTCGAACTTGAAAAAAGCAAATCGCTTGAAAATATCACGCTTGAACAATTCCTTGCGATGCCGATGAAAGACTTTATCCAAGGCGTGAATCCTGCTGCAGAAATGGGCAAAAGTGGAGTTGAAGAAACAATAGAAGCGACCGTTCAGAAAATGGCAGAAACGGAACGGGACAAAACGATAGGTACAAATCTTGATCGAATGACATATGAGGATTTTATTCAATCCGAATTCGTGAGGGAGAAAACAAGGCTTATTTATGAGAAATTGAATTTTCCGATGATAACAAAGATAGATTTTGAACAAGCTTTTTCTGATACAAAAGAATTTTTCTCCGATTCGCTTGAAAAAGAAAACGGTTATACTCCGGAAGATTTTTATATCAAGCAGATTATTCTTCAAGGAATCGATTCCCGCTATGAAAATCTCGATAAAATCGAATTTAGCGATATGTACAAAATCGCAGATGACATTCTGCGCGAAAAGCTGCTGAATAAAGATGAGTTTGAAGTAAGAATGAATGCTATTCATGCGGTAAAAAAAGAAAAAGAAAAGATGGTTTTCGAAGAACAGGAAACAGGGCGTTTCCTTCTTGTGGAAGAAACGGATAACGAATTCGAATTCAATTCAAGGCTTTATGACGTTGAGCTGAACTTGGTTTCGGAAAAGAAAATCGGCACGGTATTCGACGACAAAAGAAACATTCCAGAACTTACAAAAGCCTGCGACGGTGCGATGGAATTCCACGGCATCGACAAGACCGATGTGATGATTTTTGAAGAAGAACGGTTCGAGGAAATGCTTCTCATGCGTAATTCTGCGCAAAAAATAACGAAATCAGCTGGAAATGGCATACAGCAGAACGAAGATTCAATTCTCGGTACTTCATCCGGCTCGAGTGATGAAAAATCAAAGATTTCGAAAGCCCGCAAAATTTCCAAAGCTATCGATCCTGAACAGCCGTATAAAAACAGCGTTTCGGAAAAGCAGTTTTCGGGAAACTGGATTCCGTTCCACAACGCGAAAATCATCAAAGAGTCGATGAACAAAGGAAATGCACCATTCCTGCCGAACGAGGAAGGTGAAATCACTGCACGACCGATTTACAATGCGAATACGGGTTTTTGCTTGTATGCAAAAGATCTGATTCCGCTTCAGATTGTCGCGGACGGAAATTTCTCGTTGTCCTCCGCAGTCGTGGCGACTAAGAACAGCATCAATGCGGCGAAGACCAGCGTCAAAGCGGGCGAAAAAGGATTTTTCTACAACTTCAAGCGTGATGACGGTTCAATCGGAACGACGCAGTTTTTCTTCTCGGAGCAGACGGAAAATCCCGAAGCTGTGAAAAAACTCGCTGAAGGAAAAATTCGCAAAAGCAATAATTTTAATAAAACCGTTGAAATCACTTCGGCTGAGCCTGAAGAATATCTTGCAAACTATGTCGCAGCCTGCAAAATAGGTGCAAAAATGAAAGTATCGTCCGAAATCGCAGAAGAATTCAAGAAGAGTTTTTCACAAGTCTTGGATAATCAATTCGCAAAGAAAGATGAATTTGACAAGAAAATCGGAAAGTTAAACGAGCTGTTTTTCAACGCCGACAGAAAATCCGCGCAAATCGTGAAAGACATTGAAAGACAAAATGAAATTTCTAATGCAAAACAAAAAATGCAAGCCGTTGCAATGGAGCGGTAGGAGCAGAAAATGACAGAACCTAAAAATAAATTGCAAAATGAAATAATGCGATCGGATGAAGAAGAATTCTTTGTAGCCGTCGAGAATTATCTGAAAAACGGAATTGCGCCTATATACAACGAATTTAATTTAAAAGTGACTCCCGAAATTCTTCAGTATGCGGGAATTCCGAACCATAAAATAATTATGACGACAAAGGTTCTCAACAAGGCGAAAGACGAGGCACACAATCTTGATAACGAGGAAATTCTTTCTGCGCTAAAAGGCTTGTCGGATCCCGTAATTATCTTTGAGTCCGACAAGGAAAAAAGCGAGGCAAAAGGCAGCAGTGTCTTAATCTTCACGGAGGCGAACGACAAAAACAACAAGCCGCTTGCGATTGGCTTTGAAATGGAAATCCAAAAGCAAGGCGAAAATAAAAATTATGTCGTCAACAAAATTCGCAGTGTGCATCCAAGAACGACATTGATAAACAGCAAGGGCGAAAACATGCTTGAAAAATGGACTGAAAAAGGATTGATGAAATATGTTGATGACAAAAAAATATCGGAGTGGTTAAAGGATAGACAGGTACAATTCCTGCTGTCTTTAACCAACGCCGATACGATTACTATCACAGATTCAAGCGGAAATGTCAAGAGTTTTTCTGTAAAAACAAAGGCGAATTTTGAACGGCAGGCAGAAAAAATCCAAGCCATAGTAAACCAACAGCGAACCAATCTCGCTGAGGTGGAATACTTGAACTTGGATTCTTTAACCAGAATACTCGATTCCTTTGGAAATGTCAAACAAATTTTCACAAAAGATTCAGACATTTATGCAAAGGCAATCGATGAACTGCAAGCCGTAACCGAGAATCTTCTTACGCCGAAGGAATATCTTAAGAATCTTCTTTCAAAAGCGAAAATCGAAATGGTTGAAGATGCAGGAATTATGAGAGCGATTTTGGCGGAAGGAAAAAATGTCCAGAAAATGGCGGTAAAGTACGGGACAAATCAGAACCTCGAAAACGGCAGTGAAGAATCTTTCAGCGGATTCGGAACGTATGTTGTGAGCGTGAATGAAGAAAATGCAAAGCAGCTTGGAATTAAAATCGCGGCTAAAAAGTACGGCGGAAATTTTTACATTAACGAGAAGCCTTTCAATGAATTTCTGCAAGAGAAAAATTTCTCGCCGTATTGGATAAGCCGCTTGGAACAATTCAAAGACAGCAATATCGGCAATCTTGCAGACGATTTTTTAACAGCAGATGTAAAAGGAAATGCCACATTGGAAAAAGAAAGGGACACTTTGGCAACTTTGTTTTCGCTTGATTTGATTGAGTACAAACGGGAGCAGACATTTCTTTACTCCGTTGATATTCCCGACAACGACAGCACAAACTATCTTCTGTACGGCAATCCGATCGGAATCGAACATGCGAACAGAATAAACGAACAGCTTGAAAAATTGAATGTCGGCTGGCGTGTTTCAAGAAACGACATCGGTAAAAACGTTTACTTCAATACGCTTTCGGAAAAAGTTTTCGGCGGCAGCAGGGAAAGCGCGAGCAAATTCCTAAAAGAAATCGGCTATGTCGGAATGGAAATGAATCATGCGAACTACATTGTTTTCAGCGACAAGGACATGAAAGTTACGAACCGCGTGCAATATATGATTGACGGAGAAAACAATATTTACGGTTTTGCTTATGACGGCAGGATTTATGCAGATCCGGAAATTGCGGAGAGCGGCACTTACGCTCACGAATATACGCACTTGTGGGATGCGTACACGCAGCGCACAAATCCCGAACTTTGGGAGAAAGGCAAAAACATTTTCAAAGGAACTGTTCTTTGGAACGAGGTAATGAGCGATGCAAATTACAAAAATCTTTCCAACGACGATGAGATTCTTTCAGAGTGCCACAGCAGAATTGTCGGAAAAATGGCAGAAAAAATCCTGAACCGCATTGCGGAAAAAAACGGCGGGCTTTTGCGCGACCAAGTTATCGACTGGGATAAAGAAGTTGCAGAGTACATCGCAGGCGAGCTCGGCGCGGAATTTCCGAAGCCCGAACTCGGAAACGAAAATTATGTTTCCGAGTTTATCCGCTATGAAACTGCACGGGAATTCCTTGCACAGCCGATGAAAGATTTGACGGCGGGGAAAGACATCGTGATGGGGCAGGAAAAAGAAAGCGCGCTGTCGGAGGAGGACTTGGAGTACATCCGCTCGCCCGAGTTCATCGAAAAATTCGGAGACTGGGAAAAAGCGCAGCGACTTGAAAAACTGAAGGCGGCAGAGTCGCTGACAATGAATTCGCAAGTCATTGTCAACAAAAGGGATGTTTCAAAAGAAATAACGAAACTTCGAGAAACCTACAGCCGTGAAAATTTAAAATCACTTCAAAAGTACGCGGATGCCATTGGGAAAGAAATCCTTGCGGAAGAACGCAAGCGACAAGGTCTAAATGAATATGAGAATCCAAAATTTAAAAACAATGACACGGGAAAAGAATTCTTCTTTCAAAGTATGAGCATCCGCGAAATCCGACATCACAATCTCTTTCAAAAAGGACACATAGAGGCGTTACAAAAAATTCCTGAAATCATTGGCAAGTCCGTATATATCGGCAAAGAACGCAACGAGGATGACAGAAATTCTGACCTCAAAAATTTCCATTACTTTGGATGTGGAATAAAAATTGATGGAGAGGATTACACTTGTAAGGCTGTGTTTGCGGAAAACAGGCACGGCGAACTTTTTTATGACCAGTCGCTGTCAACGATTGAAAAAGGAAAATTCGTCGATTTGGTGAATCAAAAAAACAAGCCCGTGGCATTTAACCCACAACAACAAGGGTGGGATAGCAACGAGCTTTACGAAAGGAATTTAAATCCTTTCGAATATTATGATAAGCGTCTCATCAATATTTGTCAAGTACCGCAGATGAAATATCTCGATAAAAACTTGATGCCCACAAAGGAAGCGGTGGAAGCCGTGCGCAACGGAACACTCCGCGTTGAGAAAAAGGGGCAGACGGAAATCATGGTTGACGAAACGCAAAACGCGGGAACGGAAAGAATCCAAAAGATGGCGACGCCCGCCGAGAATGTAAGCGACCTCGCCACGTCCGCGCGTGCGCTTCCCGATGAGCGGGAGACGGCGGAAAGGCTGTGGAGGGCGGCGACCACCGACTACGACGATCCGATCGAGGCGAAGGAGGCGTGGCACAACGGCACAGAAGAGGAGCGGGAGACAATGAGGCTGTCCAGCGCGGCATTCCGGCGGGAAGAAGCTGTACGCAGCGGAACACTCCGTATTGAAAAAAACGGACAAAGTGAAAGTGTGTTTAACGAATCAAACAACGTAATAACAGATACGGCTCAAGAGACAGCAGCATCTGTTAAAAAAGAAAACGACTCTTCCCAAAATATTGATGAACATAACAAAAAGCGTAATCAAGAATTTTCAATTCTGCCCGCATTCACACTTGTAGATAACAGAATCTGTCATGCTTCGGAACTGTATGACATTCTTGAGAAGTTCAAAAATATCGACTCTGAAAACTGGAATTTGCCGAATGAAGATAAAGTTGCTGTTTTCCGCTTGATTGAGGTCGCAGAAATCAAAGAAAACAATAAAGAAAAATCGATTGCAAAACTCAATGAATATCTTTTAACGGAAGAATATGAACGGGAAAAAGACACCTATGCCGAAATTTTTACACCCATTGTTTTGAATCACGCCGAAGCGCTGAAAGAAAAATCCGCACTGACAAAAGAGGATTTTGAGTACATACATTCGCCGCAGTTCATCGAAAAATTCGGCGATTGGGAAAAGGCAAACAGACTGGAGAAATTGAAAAAATCCCAAGCGCTTACGATAGATAATAAAATCTATATACATGGAATTGATGAAACTGAGCATATAAATAAATTACGAAATAATCCGAACAATAAAAATTTACGGGAATTATCTAATCTTGTTGCAGGTATAGGAAAAGAAATGCTTCAGAATCTTCGTACTGAACAAAATTTAAATAATTTTGCAGAACCTATATTCATAATAAAAGATGATGGTAAAAAATATAAATTTAATTTTTCGGGAATAAAAGAAACAGGACATCATAACTTATATCAAAAAGGGCATATCGAAGGAATTTTTAATATTCCTGCAATTATAAATAATGCAATTTATATCGGAAAAGAAAAAAATGAAGACGATAGAAAACCTGAATTAGAAAGATTTTATTATTATGCTTTGGGAATAAAACTTGATAATGAAGATTATACGGCTAAAATCGTATTCACAGAAAATAAAAACGGAGAAGTTTATTATGACCAAAGTTTATCGACAATAGAAAAAGGAAATTTTGTTGAAATCATAAAAAACAAGCCCGATGCAGTTAACCCGATAAATCGTCGGGATAGCAACGAGCTTTCGGACAGTTTTCCGTCCGAATATTACGATATGCGATTATATCGAATTTGTCAAGTTCCTCAGATGAAATATCTTGAACAAAATCCCGAAACAGGAGAATGGCAGCCGACAGCTGCAGCGGTAGCGGCAGTAAGAAACGGGGATCTGTTTATCAAAAAAGACGGTCATACTTATGAAATGACAGAAAAATCAGGCGGTATAATTCAAAGGGAGGAAGCGATTCCGCAGCCGGAATATATTGAAATTACGGGTAAAATAAAATCAATATATGAAAACGAATTTTCAGGCGGGAATGAAAAAACCGTAAAAGAATTTCAAAAGCAGCTTGTTGCCGCAGGAATTGCAAAAGCTGACGATGATTTTGTTTTGGTAAACGAACTTGAAGCCCATGCCGCAGGAACGAAAATCAAAGAAAGTGCCGAAAATGATTTTATTTTGATTAACGTTCCTGTCGAAACAGACGGCAAAAAAGAATTTGTTCAAACAAAATATTATCATATTTCCGCAGTTGAAGAACCGCAGAAAATCAATCGCAGTGCCAAGAATGAACATGCCGTGCCGAAAGACAAAATAATCGAAATAAAAGGAGCCGACGGGAAAACTTCCGAAGCAAAAATCGAATTCGGAAAAACCAAAATCACGAAATTCGCAATGACAACGCAGAGTGGATTCAAGATTTTTACCGATATGACAATTGATAACTTTGAAGAAAGCACAGATTCATATCTTTTGGTTTCCGAAGACAAATCGCAGCAAGTCCGTGTCCAATCTTCTACGATGAGTACGTTTTTATCGGACGAGCGGCAGAAAGAAATCGAAAAAGTAAACTTGCAGATTGAAGAAAAACATGAGGCAGGCAAAGACGCGCAAGACCTTGAATTCAAAAAAGAAAAACTTGAGCAGGGAATGGCAGCCGCGCAGTACAATGATTTTTTTCAGACGAGAAAAAACTGTGCGAGTAATTTTCGCCATAATCTTTCTGTTATGTGTCGAAAAGAAGCGAATTCGCCGCTTGACGCGCTTAAGATTGCGAACAAAATTATCACTCAAATGCCCGGCAATGAAAAAGTCAAAACGAAAGACCTGTTGAATTTAATGAGAGAAAACGGTCAGTCAATCAATGAAGTTTTAGTCGATATGTACAATGAAGCCATAAAAGACACTCCTCTTAACGAACAGTATCTTTTAACGCAGCGTTACGACAAAATAATTGCCCGACCGATGTATGATACTCTTTCGAATAAAGGTGAAAAAATCGACAGAGATTTCAATTTAAAAGTCGGCGATACAGTAAAAATGAATTTTAATGTAAATAAAAATAGTGCTTTTAAAAGAACAGCTTTCGGCATCAAGGATCGCCTTTATTGCGAGTGTAAAATCATTTCATCTTCAAAAGAGGGAAACATTGTAACGCTTATGGATGGAAATAAATCTTTTTACGATGTCCCGCGCGATACATTTCTGAAAGAGTATGCCAAACGGGAAAAAGCTGAAAAAAGGCAGGAGAAAAAACAGACGCATAAAAATAATATAATGCGTTTTGATATTGAGCGCTGATTCCGTAATACATCACTTTCCCACAATTTTACCACAGCTTCACGATGTTCTGCAAAGTTCTCCTGCGACTTCTCCGAACATCTGCTGTGGAAAAATCATGGAAAAGTGCAAACATTGCTTTTCTATACTTTAACCACATGAAAATATTTACCTCGACAAAAAACTCTTTCAGAACTTTATTTGAAATCTCGATATAATAACCGCAGCTGCGCAATTTCCACGAGGAAATATTCTTCCGGATAATCTTCTGAACATTCCTTATTTATTGTTCAGCCCGCATTGCGTTTTTCTCTTGCACACGTAGCAATGCCGCTTCAATGTCCACGTCTTCCCGCTCGGCAGCGATAAGTGCGCAGATGATAACGTCTGCCAGCTCATCGGCGAATCGTATTTTGAATTCTTTTTTTTCATCATCTGTTCGCGAAAAAAAATTACAACAATTCCAATAGCAATCGGTAAACGCCTGCATTGCTTCAACAACTTCGCCGGAACAATGTTTCAACACAGCTATTACTCCGCTTCCGACTTGCTCTTTTGCAGAAGTAACTTTTTCAGCAAGTTCTTGAATATTTTCAACTTCCCTTTTTGTGACGTTTCATGACAATAACAATCCTAGAATAATTACAATGAGTATTACAAATGCAATTGCAGCCGAGATTAAATCAACGTAAAACTCACCAATGAACACGCCTTTCTTTTTGCAGTGCTCTTTTATTTTTTCGTGCAATTTTTTAAGTTTCAACAAAATATTTTTCCAAAACATCTTTCGTAATTGCAATCACCTGCTCTCCATTTTTCAGCACAGTCGTTGTCGAATCAGGAAGAGCACACTCTTTCCATACCGTATGCTCTTCAACTTTAATTGATGCTCCATGCTCTAGCCGTGTACCATATATGGTATATATACCGACTGAGAACGTTTCTGTACATTCAAAGTATCTCAATTTCATACCAAAAATAACCGCACGGTGAGACTTGCGATCCCGACACAGCCGAACACAATTACAATCCAGTTTTCCGCCGTGAGTTTTCCTTTTATCGAGGGGATTTTTCCTATGAGCGCCTTGTTTTCTTTTTCGCATTGCGTAATAAAGTCAATAGAATGTTTCTTTACTGTTTCCAGCGTTTTTTGCGCATTGTCCGTAAAAAGTCTGAGAGTCGTTTCGCAATTTTGCTTCAGTACTTTATATTCATTTTCGGAAGCGGACAGTGAATCCGATCGAAACTTCATTATCGCTTCTTCAATGAGATTGTTTGCGGATTTCAATTCCATGCATTTATCTGAAACAAGCTGCAATTTTTCTTTCACGATTTTCGAGATGCTGTCCAATTCAATGGTGATTTTAGCGCGTTCTTCGTTCAGCTCTTTCTCTAAAAGGTAAATCTGACCATTGTATTCATGGTTCTGAATTTTCAATTCAAGTTCGCGGGTGTAATCAACTTCTCTTGAGAATTTTTCGTTAAATTCGTCAAACTGTTTTCGCAGCGAATTGAAATAAGTCGTTACTTCCGATTGAAACTTATTATCAGCAAGGTTTTTATCATTGAACGACTGTTCTATTGCATCTTTAAGTTCCGACAAATTCATAAGTTCTTGCGAAAGCTCAATAATTGCTTTTTCGATTGACGAATAATTTTCTTTTTCGTAAGGCATTAACTCTTCTTTTTCTTTAACCGGAAAGCGAATGTTTGACATCGGTGTTTTTTTCTGTACTTTTATCTCTTCATTTTGCACAGATAAATTCTGTTCTTCCGTTTTGACACTATCTTCTATATTATTCATATCATTCTCTCTAAAAGCAAAAGTTTTATTTCTGCGGCGGACATTCTGTCCCATTTATAAACCAAAGTTCATATTTATCGATATTATCCACAACAGCGGGAGCGTTCTCGCAATGGAGAACTCCGTTTTTCCAGTGTTCCGAGTGGCTGCCATCCCGCGTTTCGATTGCGGGTAAAAGAATGCCGTCTTCGCCGGGCAAATCGCATAGCAAACCGTTTTTGCATCTGATGACAACGTCATCCGTAATATAATCACCGTTTGCAATTATCCCTTCCTCCGTAATGATGCGAACATATTGCAAATTTCTAAAATCTTTCATAGCCTTTGTTCCTTTCCTGTCTTATTTTTCAAAGCGGAATTCCGTATGGATTCGCTTTATTGATTTCGTTTACGACTCCGGTAATTTTGTTTGTTTCAACCGCAATCTTTTTAAGCAAGTCCCTGCAAAAAAATTTTACGAATGAGCTTTCGTTTGTTTCGTATTCTTCCGCAAGATGCGCAACTGTTTTACTGTCTATTTTCAATGTTACTGGTATACCCATCATTCACTCTTTTCTGTCCCGTGAGCATTATATAGTCTGCGGAAATATAATATTTTTGCTTCTGTTCTCCGTTTCGCGTTGTGTAGTTTTTACTCCGCAGACATCCAAAAACGGCAATCTCCTTTCCTTTTTTCAAAAAATTGAAAATATGCATTGCCGCCTCTTTCATGAAATGGACTTCGATAAACATCGGTTCGCTTTTCTGGTAAGGAAGTCCTCCGTCAAAGAATGTGAAACTTACAAGCGGAGTTTCTATTCCGTTGTTGTTTACTAAAGCAACTTTTGCATCCTTTATTACTTTGCCGTGTAATGCAATTGAATTCATCTGATGTTCCTTAATATTCCTTTCAATGCGAATAAAGTCAGACACAGCCTTATGCTTTTGAATACAGCCCGTCTTTTCCAATTCCACCAGTCATATTTGCCGTATCTTCTCAAATAACTTGCAAGAAAAAACAATACACTTCCGATTGTGCAAAAAAGCAAGAGTGCAAGATACGTAAAATGACTGTCAAAAAAATAAAATATTCCCGAAAATATTCTGTTTAGAATATGTGTAAATTTATTTAATGCCAGCTGAAAATTAACAGAAGCAAACATTTGTTTTGCCTAGTAAATTTACATTTCATCACCGATAAATATATCTTCGCTTGAAGCATCCTCTTCAAGAACAATATCCTCAGTAAATTCCGGTTCTGCAAACTCTTCTCCGGAAGGAACTTCGCTTGAGTACATGTGTTCCTCAAGCGGTGCGGTTTCAATTTCCGATGAGTTTGTTTCAGTATCGGTGTTTTTCGAAGAGGGGCTTCCAATAAGCTTGATGTCATCAACTGCTATTTCAAGGCGAGAGAACTTTTTCCCGTCTTTTTCCCATCTGCGTTGAATGATATGCCCTTCAATCGCAACTTGCTGTCCCTGTATCAAATAAGGAGCAAGCGCATTTGCTCTGTTTCCGTAAAGTGAAAAGTCAATAAAATGTGCAATTTTATCCCAACTTCCATCCTGATTTTTCTTTGCCTGATTTGTGGCAATCGAAAAATGTGCGATAAAAAGTCCGTCCGCTGTTGTCTTTGTTTCGACATTGCGAACAAGCCGCCCCAGCACAAAACATTTGTTAAAATCCGACATACTATGTCCTCCTGTAAAGATTTATTTTTTCGGCGATTCAGCCGGAAAGTCCGTATTTAATATTCAGCTCGTGTTCAAGATTTTGTTTTTGCGCCATATCAAGAAGCTTCTGCAATTCGGTCATTCGTACACTTTCTGCAAGATCGACGCAGTATATTTCTCCCAGTTCTTTTTCATAGCTTTTTTGTTTTTCTTTCGGCAGCTGCAAAAATCTTTTATGAATAATAATCTTTGTTTCATTCTTGAAATTGGAAATATTAAAGCCGCAGACAGGGCAAGCCGAATAAAAATCAGGCAGAAAACTTGTCTGACAGCAAGGACAGGTTATCTTGCTTTCTTCAAGTTTGCGTTCTTTCTCAATTTCTTTTTGTGTATTAAACATAAGCTGTTGCTGCTTGCCTGAAAATTCCTGTGCAATATCTTTTTGGAAAAAGAGCCGATAGGCAAAACCTCTGGGATTTAAAATATTGTTGTGCGATAAATTTTGTTTCTCATTCAGCTTTGACTTGATAAACTCGAAATAGTTTTCGAAATTATTTATATTTTGACTTGTCAAAAAAGCTGCTGCTTTTTCCGCAAAGCTTGCATCAAAAGCGTTTTCGCCGAAATATTTTTCAGACAATTTTTTTAAATCTGTTTTATTTGTATTAGCAGCAGTATCTTTAGTATTATAGCTAGTATTATTGGGTAAAGAAATTTGACCACCTCTGGTCAAATTTCTTGACCACCCCGATATAATTTTTTTACCACATCCGGCAGAAATTTCTGTTTGAGGTGGTAAAGTTTTTTGACCACCTATTATCGATTCTTCGCGAGACAGTAATTTACTGCCTTGTGTCATTCTTGACCTTGTTGTACAGTATTCACAGCCGGCAACAGAATTTTTGTTGCGAATAATGTTCTTTACGACAAGACCTTTCTCGATTAAACTTTGAATTGTTGCAATGCATGTCTGCTTTGATATACCAAGCCAGGACATAATATACGGAAGACTTCCTTTGAAGACCGATTTCCCGTCTTGGCAAAATCCATGAATAAGAGCATACAGTAAAAGTTCATTGCCTTTAAGATGCAGTTCATTGATCATCCAGCCGCTGATTTGTATGTAATTTTCATCTCGGATATTCATTATCGCTTGTTCTCTATAATTTTTTGAAAACGATTTTTCTTATAAACCGTCCTATTTGATATAGCACTTCACGAATGACAATGCTGACTGCACGTTTCTTTATATATTTTTTCATACCGTTTCATTTCGTTTTCCGAAAATAATCCTTGAATATCAATTTCGGCAGTACAAGCCAATTACAGCCACTTTCAAGGAGCACAAAGCTCCCGTCAATGACATCGCCCTTGTAATTCCATACTTCGCCTTTCTTAATTTGCAGCTTTGTCCCTTGAACACCGGATTGTCTATAAACACCAAAGTGCTCGCTTTCTTTGCACTTATATTTCATTCCGTTTCCTCGTTCAAAAATGCAATAACATCTTCTCTCTTCCCATTTGTTACTTCTTTGTATTTCGCCATATACCAGTCGGATTTTTTTATATCCTCTTCGCCGTTCTTTTTTGCCGCGCGGTAGCGGTACTTCCATGTATTCAGCAGACAGAAGTTTTTTACCGCATCGCACCGAACACAAGCATCATTTCGTCAATACATTCCATTGCACCTTCGCGCGTATAATGTTCCGGACGGTTTATATTGTCGACAGAGGCAGAAGCGCACGCACTGACGTTTGTTTCTTCCGGCGAGAAAGTTGTTGCTTTTTCAATATGAAACGCATATACGAGCTTGTCGATTTTCAAGTCCGTGTCCTTGCCGTCCAGAACTGCGATTTGATTTATTTGTGCCGTCGTACATTTCTTCGTAAGACCGAGGCGGAGGATGCAAGGTTTCTGAAAAGGAATCAAAACCCCGTTTTTCTTCTGTAGCTCATCTACGGCTTTCCCCAAACCGAGTTCATTTTCAATCTGTACACTCCAATACGGCTTGACTTCGCGGTAATCAATCAGCATTCCGCCACAGCAAATGTTTTCGTACTGTTCTTTTTTTAACGGAAACGTCAGCATTTTTTCTCTCCTCATACTTTCTCATAACGGCAGTTCGCACTGTTTCGGCGCCGCTGCTGCTTTATGCGCTTCTATTGCTTCATCGATTAGCTGTTCAAACTCTTTTGCTTCACGAAGTGCACCGTCACTTCTTGTTCTGAAATATTTTTTCTGTGCCGTGCGCATCGTGCTTACAGCCAGAAAAAAAATCGCTCCAAGTTCTTATCTCCATACGCTATCCTTTGTTTGCTTCTTTTCATTATCGCTGATAAAAAAGGTTAATATTCCGCAAAGCCCACAGAGTAAGCCATACACACAAAAAATTATTGCACCAACCATTTCAAAAATTTTCATATCGTTTTATCCGCATCTATAATGCGTTTCTTGTTTTTCTCCAAACACTGCTGCAATGCTTTTTCCATATTGATTACCGGTTCTTTTGCTCCTATTATCAAGACGCAGGTAATTATGTCGGCAAGCTCCCCTGCGAAATCCTTATACAGTATTTCTCTTTTTTCTGTATTTTCTTCAAACTCGTAAGCATCATACGCATTCATTGCTTCCACTACTTCGGTTGCACAGTGTTTTAGTAAATTAAGAGCTTGCACACCTACACCGTCTTTTTGAGCACGTACACAAGAAACAGAATACGCTTTATATGCTAATTCATTTAAATCAATCATTTTCTTCCTGCGCCTCTATCCTTGTCTTGTGTGCTTAATGCAATTGAAAATGCAGTCCAAGACGGAGGCGAGTTGTATATCACCATTTTGTTCTTTCCACCGTTCTATTTCTGCCTTCAATTCTTTCAAGTCGTCGTTCATTTTTCTACCCCTTCATTTTCACTGTTAAAACGGCAAGACAAAATTCAACTGTCTTGCAATGTAATACGGACAATTCGCAGGACGAGGATGGCGGCATCCGTATATCTTGCAATCCTTTTCTGCCTTGCTATACGTTCCGCAATATTTCTCACACTGCGCCTTTTCATTCCGAAGTTTTGCTCGCAATTTCTCTCTCGTCATTTTCTTCGCTCCTGCATTCAGTCGGCTTTGCATTTTTAAGTGCATTACAAATTCACAAAAAAAAGTCTTCGTCTTCATTTTCAGAGTTATTAAATTCTTTGAGAATGTTTTCATTGTCCGCAGGAACTGCAAGTTTCGATGCAATTTCACTGAAAGTAAAATCAGAGAAAATTTCATCGTTCTCGATTTCTTCAGCGCTGTTATATATCCCGTCTTTTATTGCGGAAATAATTTTGCCGTAAATTCGAGAAGCGCCCTCTGAAAAGCCTTTTTTGAAGCCGTCGGCAAATCCGTCTTTGTAGCGTTCAATCATGCGTTTGTCGCTTTCGGTTTCGGCGGGCGCATTGTACTGTTCGCTCATGTCGCGGCTGCGCACAAATATTTCCCGAGGATTTTCCGCAGTTTCTTCCAGCGCGTCGGAAATGTCCTCAAAATCTTCTATGCCGGAATCTTCCGCACGTTCGTCGATGCGCTTTTTTGATTTTGCCTTCGACTCCTTATAAGCTTTGTGTACAGATTTTTCGCCTGAATCAATTTTTGCAAGTGTTTCTTCGTCTGCGTTTTTTGCGACCGAAATTGCTTCCGCAACGGTTCTCGGTGAAACACCCAACACTTCCGCAATCGCCTCTGATTTTTTCCCACTCGTGTTTTTGATAAACTCCGTTCCCAAAAGTTTTGAGACATTACGCAGCAATTCTGCGCTTTCGAGATTACGGCGGTTAACCTGTAATCCCAAAGCATATTTGTATGCTTCGTCAAAATTCTCAAACTTATGTTCGAAATACGGAACGGTGTTCAGCCCCGCGTTTTTTGCCGCCTGCAGCCTTGTATATCCGTCAATCAGATAATTGTGGCTTGTGCCGTCTTCTTCTTTCTTCACCCAGATATGCAGCGGTTGTGAAGCATCGAAAGAATTTTCTTTTATTGAATCGGTAATACGCTCCAAAAGTTCATTTTCAATTTTGAACAAAGACCGGAAATCTTCATGCGCTTCGATTTGTTCGATTAAAATCGATTTTGAAAGCTTTAGCCCGCCGTCGGCGAAGGGCGCTTTCCCGCCCAGTTTTTCTAATGTTATTTGCCTTGCCATTAAAATTTCTCCACGGAAAATATTTCATTCCCATTCTCATCTTTTTTTACTTCTGTCTGTGTGATTAAATCCGCAAAATGGTTGAATGCGACAGCCAGACGCTGACTTCCGATAAGACGCGAATGAACGCTTACTTTTTCGTCTGTCTGCGTGTACTTGATTATTGCGGGAGTTTTCGGGATTTGGATGTCTTTTAAAATATTCGAAAATTCTCTTTCAAAAATTCTTGCGAATTGCGACTGAACCGAAGCCGCGAACAGCGCGTGGTTTTCCTGCCAGAAACTGTAAAAGATGAACCACTTGTCGACTTGTTCAGGCAATTCATCGTAAAGATGCGACCGCAGAAAGCGTGATGTCGTGAGATTGAAAAAATCAAGCTGAACGGGCGTGAAAATGTAATCCGCCGCATAAAGCGCATTCATCACGAGATTATCGTATGTCGGCGCGGTATCAATGATGATGAAATCATAAGTATCGACGGGCAATGTTTTTTTCAGTGCGTGGTAATCAATCGATCGGATGTCGAAAAGCCGCAGGGACGACGGCACGATGTCAATATTCTCAATTCGTGACTTTACCGTGCAGCCCTCTATCGTCCTGTGAGTAAGAGCCTCGGCGACGTTCTGCGTCGGAAACTCGTTGGCAATGCCCATGCAATAATAAATTGTTGATGAATTATTCGTGTCCATGTCAAAAAACAGGACTTTGAATCCGCGCGCTGCCAAATTGTTGGCAAGTAAAACGGCGTCCGTCGATTTTCCGACCCCGCCTTTCATGCTTGAAAAAGTGATAACCATAATACTTCCTTTTCCAAAACTCGACAGAAAATCCGCCCGCCCAATTGGTGAATTTTCTCTGTCGAATCTTGAAAATCAGTTTAAAATAAAAAAGACGGCTTTTATCGAAACGGGAAATTTCAATAAGCCGTCTTTTCTTAGCCGCAAAAGCGACTATGCAAAACCCCGTTTCAATACCTTGCACAGTCGTTCTTCAGACAAGACGAAAAAATCTCGTGCTGTCCTAATAGCGAAATTATCACGAAATGCTGACACAATTGTTTCCACTACTTGAATATCAAGATAACTTGTATCACGCGCGCCGTCGGTGTTTTCCGTGTAACTTGTAACCGCGCGTTCAATCAGCACCGTTCCCACCGTATCAAGACGGTAGGTACAAATGCCGTTATTGAGCATTGTATCTCTGTCGTTGAAATCAAACTCGTCTGCTTCCAATCCCTCGACTTCAAGGTCGGTGGTGTTTGCGGCAGGGTCATCGGCAAGGCGGCGAGAAAGCACCGCGCACCAAGCGGCAGCCCACACGCATGGAAGCGCAGGGGCATTTCCGCGCGGAACAAGAAGAATATGCGGACTATTCACAGTGCTTGCTGCTTTGAGCATTGTTTCGTCCGTGGAAACATCGCCGAGTTCGCCCGAAAGTGCGATGAAGCATCGCCCGCCAATTTGACGAATCGCGGTATAGCGGTCTTTCAGTTCGGCGGCAATCGCTTTTAGGCTTTGCACGTCAGAGAATTCGCTTGCAAGATAGTGATAGCGAACTGCACCGAGTTTTTCCAGCGGAGCTGCAAGATCGGGAACAAGTGTCCCTTTTATAACCGTTCCTGCGGTAATCGTCACTCCCGAAGAAAGAGATGCAAGCGTTACGCGCACGGCGTTGCTTGATTCTCCCTTTACCGCGGCAGAAAAAGAAACCGAAACAGAGTTCTCTTCTTCAATAACTTCCGCCTCGACCGGAAAATTGTCGCTTCCGTTTACTGCTGCCGTAATTGCGCTTGCGACTTCTTTTGCTGTGGCTTCCGTTTTTACGGCAGCGGAAACCGAATCCCCGTTCACCGTAATGCTAACAGATCCAGCCGCCGCATTGTTCGCGATAACAGCAAAACTCTGCGTCCACTTTGTTCCCGCACTCGGTTCTGCAATCGGCAGCACCCACAGTTCTTCGGTAGTGTTGCGCGAAAGAAATTCAGCCGCCATAATCGCGGCGGGGCTTCCGTTCCCGAACAAAACTTTTGCCTTGTCTGTGCTCCGCACTTGCACAGCCTTTCCCGCAGCTGCCGTTCCCGACGCTGCCATCGTGCCGATTATCAGGGCTTTTTTTACGTCGCTCACGCTTCCCGCAAGCGAATTGTCGATTTCCTGATACTGACCGGGAATAAGCAGTGCATCAGGAATTTCAGTGAATGGAATTGCCATTTAGTTCTCCATATTTATTTTTTCTTCAACCGACAGGCTGCCCATTTCTGCGCAGCCGTCCGCGCCTTCAAAGTTTTCAAGTTCGTCGCCGAGCGCAATACAGCCGTCATCGAGTTGTGCTGCGCGATTGTACCAGCTCCAAGAAACAGCCCACATCGAAATATTGATTTGATCGAGCGTTCCCCTGTACAGGTTTTCAGCCGCAATATCCGTTACTTCTGTTGCATTGTACTTCGACTTAGCGGGGATGCTTCTGATAACAGGGATTAAAAGCGATGTCATCTTCAAGCCTTCGTCATAGAGCGTGTCCGCGTTGCTGGCGCGGCAGAGTACCCAACTGACAAAGCGGCACTCCGCGTTATCGGTTCCCCCGCCGTCGCGAATTTCCATAAGCGACGTGAGAATTGCGGGAGCTTTTGTGGCAAGCCGCCGTATTTCCGCCTCGGTGAACTGCCCCGCATGTGCTTCGACTTTAACTTTTTTGTGCTTCGCAAAAGCCGATTCGATAAGGCAGACTGCTTCGTTCCGAATGTCCAGGTAACTGTACCTGCTCATTTTCCTATCCTTGCAAGAAATCCATTTATAATTCCGATAATGTCTGACTTGTTTTCTGCACTCAATCCGAGATACGGACGGGCAGAAATATTTTTTTCTTTCCAGCCAAGTTGATGTACGGTTGCATAGATTTTTGTTGCGCCGACAAGCACTTTCCAGGAATCCGGCTGTGATTCGATGCTGTCAAGCAAGCTGCCCGAACGGTAAAGAAGTCCTTTTCTAGGATCGTCTGAACCGAATTTTTTGCGGTAGTAGTATTTCGTGGAATCGGCAAGATCTTTCCAAGTGTCGCCGTCAGGCGTTGTTTTGGTTTCAAAACGTTCTTTTGTCTGCGTTTCCATTTCAACGCCGATATCGGTGAGCAGTTGTTTTCGATCAGCCGGTTTCAGTGCCATATTGTTGAGGCGTGAGCATAAAGCCCGCAGCTCGTCATCTTGAATCGTTACAAGTGCCGCCATTAGAAAATCCGTCCTTTTTTGAAAAAACGAGTTTCGGGAATTCCGTTTTTCCCGTCAGCTTCCACGACAAAGCTTTCCTGCAAGCCGGGACCGGAAAGACCGCCTTTGTATTCCTTGTCGATTTTCTCGATAAGGCACATTGTCGTTCTGAACCACTCGCGTTCGTCCTCGGCTGACAAGACTGTGTCCGACAGCCGATGGAGAGCGATGTCCTTGCAGAAGCTTAAAATCGCCAGTTCGAACTGCGGCGGAATTACCTCGCGGATGTCGCCTGTTTCTTCGTCAAGGAGCCACGGCAGTTGTGCGACGATAATTCCTGTCGCTTCTTGGAGTGCGATTTCCACACGCTCCCTGTCGATTCCGTTCCCGTCAGCAGCAAGCGGGAGCGAGGCGGGCGGAAGCCGTTTTTCCAGTTCTGCCGCAGTCAGAAGCGACTTCATTTTTCTTCCTTGACTTCAATCCATTTGTCAGCCTTGAGTTTTTCGACAATTTCGGCAGGAACTTCGTATTCTGCAAAAGTCTTTGTGATCGTAAGCCCGCAACGATGATAGTGCAGCGTGTTGCTCTTGTGCTTCAAGATCAGTTTTACTTTCTTTCCCGCCATAACTCCCTCTGCGGACTTGTCGCCACCGCCTTCAGCCTGTTCTTGTTCTTCCGCAGCGATTTTCGGCGTTTGTTCAGCTGTTTCGTGCGCGGAATTTTCCGAAGATTCGTTGTCGACGTTTTCAGCTGTCGTTTCTTTCGCCTGTGATTCGGGAAGTTTTTCTTCCGTTGATTTGTTCTTATTCGTTGTCGCCATAATTGCTCCTTATGCAAGCCATTGATTGACGATAAGTTCAACCGCATGGTAATTGATGTTGCCTTCGCCGTTTTCGAGCGTCAGGCGTTCCAAGATTTTCTTTGCGTCCGCTTCAAGACTCGGCGGCACAACAAGCGCAGTCGGTCTGATGCCAATCGGGTCGCCGCCGTCGCGCTTGAAACTTTGTGCCTGTGCAAGTGCCGCGGCGAAATTGTCCGCAGTGAGAGCCGCTTTCGAAGCTACCGCCTGCTGCCACAAGCCGTAGCCGAAATTCCCGCGCCAACGGATCCCGTACTGATACAGATCTTTGGTGAATACGGTGTCGTTCTTTGTGTCGGTAATAGATTCTATTTCCATTCCCGTGCGCTGCTGAAGTATGAACGGTTTGATCGGACGGTTCAAAGAAACCAAGTACCAAGCTGCGCTGTTGTCGGAATCACTCTTTTTGTAGATATTGGAAACAAGAGTTTTTGTTCCCGTTCCGTCGGGATTTTCGAAGACGGGGTGTTCTTCATCGAAGAAGTTCTGTCCGTCATAGCACAGCGACTCAAAACCGTTTTTGAGCAACGCTGCAACTTTGCGGTCAAGGAAGTCGTTCGCTTCCTGCCCCATGCTCTGTGCAATTACCGAATACTGACCGAGATTGTCGTCTTCTATGTCGGCGCGGTCTACGCCAAGCGTAGCTTCGAACTTCTTGTTTTCAATCGCGTAACTTGATTCTGACATCGACTTGACGATACGCTCGCCGACCCATTCGCGCATCTGCGGGAACTTTGAGAGCCAGCCGTATGTATTGGAGTTGCTTGCGGACACGACTTCTGTTGCAAGCTTTTTGTACAAGGAATTTGCGTTCGCGTTTTGGAACGCAATCTTGAATTCCCCACGAACAGTTGTACGGAGATTGTTAAGTGTCGCACTTGAAATGATAGCCATTATTCACCTGCCTCTTTGATTTTTTTCCAATCTTCTAATGAATAGCCCATAGAAGATGCCCATTTTTTTTCTTCTGCATTCAGTTCTGCGTAATTTGGTTCCGGCGCGGAACTTTCGGGAACTTGCCCTTCGTCGAAAATTTTTGGTGTCTTCGTCATAATTTTTTCAAACTTGTCGAAGCCGTCCTGTGTTGCGCAAAGCGTAAGATACTCATCCTTGCTTGCGGGGGGCAATCTTGCCGTCTTTCACCGCCTGTTCAACGGCTGCAGTTGCTTTTGCCTTGAGAGCAGCCGCATTTATCTGCGCAAGTTGTTTTTCTGCCTTTTCCGCGCGTTCCTGCATTGCGTTCAAGTCGGCTCTCGGTGCGTATGCGGCAAGGTCTACTTGTCCGTTCTTTGTGCCGTTCGTCCCCGCATTTTTAAGCGAAGCAACTGCGGCAAGAACCTCGTCATTCGTTGCGGTTTCAGGCAAGCCCAAAGCTGCACACAATTCTTTGTCCATATTTTTCTCCTCCGCAGGTTCGTCCTGCGTTGCATTTAATGCCGGATTTGCAAGGTTCGGAGTGTTCGTTAATGCCGCCCGCAAAATCTCCGTAATTTCCTTTTTTTCGTTGCACATGAATACAGGGCTGATAAATCGGTACTCCTTGTTTGAAAGTGCTTCTTTTCCCCGCGCATTCCACTCCACATTCGCCCAGATAGAGCCGTCGCTTTCTGCCGTGAGGTTCGAAAACCAACCGACTGCGGGAGACGGTCTGCCTTGAGGAGCGGCAAGGTCTGTGGAGTGGTTTTCATCGATACACCATTTCCTTGCGTGGCCGCTTGCATTCATCCGTGAACAAAAAGCCGTAGCATCGGAGAGTGTCCAGCGCCGACCGTCCGCGCCTTTGATTTCCTTTCCTGCGGGCAGGATTTGGATTCGTTCAGGGATACTCCCGTCGGCTGAGTTCAGACATAAAAAAAGGCTGTCAGTAATTTTCATACTGTCAGCCTATCTTATTTTTCCGGCACGAATATTTTAACCGCTGTTACAAATCATTAAACAATAACGGTTGTTTTTCCTGCCGTTTCAGTGCCAATGCTCGCTCGCGCAGACGGTAAATCTGCGAGAATGTTATCTTATATTCACGGCAAATGTCGCCGCGAGATTCGTCGGTCCCATCGTACTTTTCATAAATTTCTTTCGCTACCTCGTCCCTGAATGCCCGCGCTTCCTGCGGAATGTAAATCTGCACTCCGCCGAACTGCGACATAATTACATCGAGCATTGTTTCCGCCGTCCCGTCGCCGACCGCATCGGCAAGAACACCGAAAAGCGTTTCAGCCGTTTTGGATTTATCACGCTTGAACTTCGGCAGAAAAATCATCTGTCCGCCGTAGTATTGGCAGATTGCGCGAATTCCCTTTACTGCTTCTTCACGCTCACCTTTGCCAAGCCGTGCGGCGCAGCTTTCGACCATTTCGCTTGCAAGGTTCAGTTCATTTGACATTGACATTTTCCTTCCGGTCGGGATTGTAGCCCGAAGCAATCATCATCTTTCGGAGCGCGGTGATAACATCGGTGGCACCTTTTGCGCTCATAAAGCGCGGATGGTCAGCTCCTGTAATGCGCGTGATGAATTTGTACAGGGCACTGTCCGTTTTCTCTCGCGCGACCAATTCCCACATTCCCTTGATATAGTCCATTTGCTCCTCGCTCACGCAGCCAAGTTCAATTTTCTTTGTTTCCATTTTTTTCACGCGGAAGCCGAGTTTTTTCATTGCTTTGAGTGTGCCGTCAAGTTCTGAAAGTGTCATATCGGAGCAGCTTGATTTTCTTGATGCACTTTCCAAGACTGCACGGTAATCCGTATCCGTAAGCCCCAGCTGAGCCTTTGCGATATGGATTAACTGAATGAGTTTCGATCTTTCGATTTTGCCTTTCATTGTGCTCATCTCGCAAGCCTAAAAACTGCCCCCTGTACCGCGTTCGGCTGTACAGCCTACGCATGATACAGGGGAAAGCCGACTAATTTTCCGTTCCTGCCTTTTTTCGTGCGGAAACAGGATATTTCGTCATATACTGTTCCATCGCAAAAGTGGCGAAACTTTCAATGCTTCCAAACTTTTTGGATTCCACATAGTCCGCAAGTTCACGGTAATTGGTAACAGGAACAAGCATCGTTTTTCTGTTGCTGTCCGGCGCGATTTCGTTCTGCACGGATTTTATTGCCGCGCTTTTTACAAGCGTCGAAACCCTGCTCAAGCCTTGCGCCGCTGCCGATCGTTCTAAAGCCTCATGCTGTTCTTCTGTCACGGTAATCAAGATTTTTCTTCCACCCATTTCAAATTCCCTAATCAAAAAGTTTCTGCTGAAGTCTGTCCTGCAGATTTTGTTCGCGTTCCGCAAGAATTGTGTCAACTTGCTTTTCAAGCTTTTTGCACGTCGTCAGATCTGACGGCGCGCGCGTCTTGAAATACTGTATTTGTGCAAAGCGCATATATTTTACCAAGTCTGCAAATTCATCTGTCGTCATCTGCATATCCTTACAATGAATTCACGACATCTCTGTCCACTGCTTCTGCACCGAGTTCGGCGGCTTGATTCATTGCCAAGCGCGTCCAGTTGTTAATGAGAAGCGGGTAGCCGACACTGTAGACCGTGCCCCGCCGAGTCTGTTTGCGAAGTTTTTCTGCAATTGCCTCACATCCGTCATCGGAGATAATTTTCGCACGCTCCTTGCCGAGCCGCTTGAATTTGATGCCGAGATATTCCGCAATTTCTTTTCCCGTATCGAGCGGTTTTAGTTCCAAAACTTCAATGCGGCGGATAACTTCGCGGGCTTCCCAGTTCTGTGATTCGTCGAGTTTCGCTTTCATTTCCGTCTGACCGATAAGTACGATAGCGAGCAGCTTCTTGAATCCGTCTTCCAGCTCCCAGAAACGTTTTAAGTATTTGAGCGTCCAGATATTCAAGTCATGCGCTTCTTCAATCATCAGCACATGGTTATAACCTGCGCGGGAGCTGTTGGTGAGAATTCGTTCAACTTGGCGCGATTTCGCTTCAAGCGTCCGCTTCGGCTTTTCTGCCGAACAGTCCTGAATAATTGCGTCGCAGATTGCACTCGTAGAGAGCCGTGCCTTATCGATTGAACGCGGAACGATGATTTTGATTTTCTGTCCTTCTGCCTGGATTCTGTCCATGGCATAGCGGCGGATTGTCGTCTTGCCGCTGCCCGATTCTCCGAGCAGTGCGACCATGCCGCCGACTTTTGCCGTCTGGTACAGAAACTCCGCAATAAAGCGGGTTTCGTCTGTAAGATAGACATCATCAGCCTTTGTGACATCACCATTGAATGGGTCTTGGAAAAGCCCGAATTTTTTGTACGCTTTCAGCGTCAGCATTTTATTCTCCTTGTGTTTTTACGCCATTTTTGCGGAGGTGTTTCCGCTTTCGTATTCTGCAATCAAATCATCGACAAGCCTTGAAGGAACTCCGTCAGGGTATTCCTTCTTCAAGTTTGTAATGAAACCTTCGGGAACATATCCTGTTCTTGCCTTGAAACGCTTTGCCGTTTCCACAGCTGAAATAAGGATATCGCGAACTTCCACAGTTCCTGCCGCAACTTCAATTTGCTTTCCGCGCTGCGTTTTGAACCATGGATTTTCTTCGCTATGGATAAGACTGTGCGTTTTAAAGCCTTGCCCGTCCGTAGACGATGCAAACGGAACTTTTGACTTTTCGTCCGCCGCCGCAAGTTCCGCAAGAAATTTTGCGTTCTTTTCACGAAGCGTGTCCGGCTGGCTCTTGTATTCCTGTCCGAAAACAGGGGCGGCAATGTCAAAACCGACATCGTTGTACTCAATCGGCTTCACCTCAAAGCTTATGATTTCGTGCCGAAAATTCTCGTAGCTCACAAGCGCAAGTGCCTCTTCGCTCACGAGGATCGGCTGAATGTTCACCGTCTGTCCCGCCATAATGTCCGGCAGGGAACTGAGACTGTAGCGCATCGCGGATTTCGTTTTCGGATGTACAATACTTACAGCAAGATCACCGCCGACTTTCCGAATCTGTGTGCCCGATGTGAAAATCTGTCGGCAGATTTCCTCGTCGGGAAGCTCACGCAACTGCTCAGGTTTTATCCTGTTCCAAAGCATTGTTCGGCTTCCGACCTTGCGTCCGCCCGCGCGGGAAAGCCGCGTATCACGACCTTCGAGTGCGTTTGCGTTGAATGCCGCGCACCATCGTTCAGCTGCTTCGTTCAGTTCTTCGATTGAGTTGACAGGTTCAAGCCTTAAAAGACTTTCAAACTGTCGCTCCACAATGTCGTTTGCTTTTTCGACCTGTCCTTTTGCTCTCGGATTACCCGGCAGGTGAGGTTTCGTTTCCACCCGCAAGGCTTTGAGCGCATTGGTGACAGGTTTTGAGATGTTGGCAGAGCCGCAGTCCCAAATCAAAAGTTCGGGCAAGCCATGGAAGTTGTACAGCGGGTCTTTCTTCTTTCCCCAAGCGTAAAGAAGAAAATCGTACATATTCACAGAGTTTTCACCCGCAGCCGCGTAATACTTCACGCAGACTGAACTTGAATAATGGTCGGTAAGCACATAGCGCCAGCACTTCAAATTTTCCCGTCCCTCAAGAAACGGTTTGTTCTTGTAGACTTCATCGTCCTTTAAGAACTTCTGCTTGCCGTTCGGAGCAAAGTACATCAGCGCGACCGAAGGGTCTGCAAAATGTACTTGGTTCGGATATTCCGTGCGCATTCTTTGGTGCGGGCTTGAATTCCCTGTTGTTTCCGTGGAAAGCGTCCGATCTGTCATCAGTTCGCGGAGTCGGCTGTTTGATACTGGAACATCAAAACCGTTTTGGATAAGGATACTTCGTGCGTTTTCTACACTCATAGTTTTTTTGCCGTTCTTTCGGACGCTGTTCTGCAAGACTGCGGCTAAAAGACTCAAAGTCTTTTCGTCAAGCGATGATTCGCCTGCATCTCTGCGTTTTTTGCGCCCGCTATCCCATCCTGCTTCTTTCAGCACAGCATAAGCTTTTGCGGCGGAAAATGCGAACATTCGGCACATTTCGGATATGACCGCGCTGCGTTCCGCCGCCGTCTTTGCCGTTTTCATTTGCAGAACAAAATCCTCGTACACGGTTATTCCTCCTTCCGTGCAGGGCGGATGTTCTCCATATCTTGAGTGAATTCGGTGTAGCTGCTGTCGAGCAGTGTGTATATGTCGCTTACTTGTTCTACTAGTCCGTCAAGTTGGTCTAAATTCACGCCGTCCACATTCTGCGCTTCGTCCACGAACTCGCGGAGACGGTTCACGGCATCGTTTGCCGCCGCAAGTTCCCGCATCATCTTTACGCGGATACCGTCGAGCGACCGTGCCGCAAGTTCCTCTTTGGTGGGCGGCTGCCTGCCCGCGACTTCCATTTCCAGTTCGGAGATTTTGCTTTCCTTCTTGCGGACAACTTCTTCAACGGCTTTGATTGCTTTTTCGTGGTCTTCCTGCATTTTTGCGCGTTCGCTGCGAACTTCTCGGAGTGTCTTTCTGAGTTCACGTACCGTCATTTGCGCTACATCGTCAAGATTTCCAAGTCCCTCCACTTCGCCGCCGTTCACAAGGTCTTGCGCTTGGTCGTCGTCAAGCACGGTAAGAGCGCGTAGTTTTTCTTTTCCTAATTCAACCAAATGTGCAGACGTCTGCACATTTCCGAATTTGAGTGCGGCACTCATTGCGTAACTCGCAGATCGATAAGCAAGTCCAAGCGACTCCACTGCAGCGACAAAGTTGCCGTGCTCTTCATTTGCTTTCAGAAGCAGAAGTTGTGCGCCCAGTCCCAACAGACCACTCGCCATCTGATCTTGGTACATTTTCGCTTTTTCAAGGCAGAGGTTCAGATTGTATCTCTCTCCTTCTTCAAGAAAGCGGGCGTTGATTTCCTGTTTCCGCTTTAACTTTGCTTCAGCTGAGAGAGCCACCAAGTCCATTGCCTGTGTTTCTTCGTTTCCAGTATCTAAAGGTTTTCTGCCCATAACTTTACCTCATTTTGAAATTCGCAGACGCGTGCGAATTTGGTTTTACTGCATCGCCGTTGTGTAGCGTTCCTCTTCTCTGGACAATTCCAGCCTTGCCTTTTGATAGCTTTTTGCTATCTGACCTGCAAGTCCTCCGAATTTAGGAGAAAGCCGCCATCGTCCTTTCTCGTTACGTTCGACCATGCCAAATCTTTCGAATACAGCAAGATCGCGGCAAGCATTCGTTGCCGTTGTTCCTACTGCTTCCGCCAAATCCTTGTTTGCCATGCCTGAAATATGGTTCTCGCTCAAGGCAAGGATTTCCGCAAGGATCCGCTCTTGGCTCGAAAGTTTTTCCATATACTTCACCTTACTTTCATCTGGAATGCGGCATTCTTAATCGCTATCCCCATGCGCTGAATGCCGCTGTTGTGAATGCGCTCACCGAAATCTTTGATTTTCATACCCAACCTGTACACAAAGCCCATCATACGCACGCCCTTACAGTGCTGCTACATCGAGCGGAATCTGTTTGTAACTGCCATCCTGCACACGCTCATAGAAGCGCATATAAGTTTTTGAACTGGCAACCTGCATCGACTCGGAAATCGCATCCATTGCCTTTTTCCAAGTCGCGTCCTTAATGTTGAGGCGGCGCAAGCCCAAGACACGACTTGTCGAAACAAGTCCGCTCTTTCCCACGTTAAAAGCATCGTCCACAATTGCACGGAGATTTTCATTCGCGCCTTCGCTCCAGTTTGCAATGCATTTGTCAATCAACTGTTTTGCGACCTGCAGCTTTTCGTTGAACAAAATCGTGTCGTTCACCGCAACAATGACTTTGTACTTGCCGTCGAAACTCGTGAGTGTTACATTTCCTTTCGCCCCGCCGAATTTTCGAGAGCCGCTGTCCTTTGCCGATTCGGAAAGAAACTCCTGCACACGAACCCAAATGCTGCGTTTGAATTCAATCAGACGGTCGCGCTCTGCAAAGGTGTCTTTCATAATCGAAGTGACGGTGTCGTGTCTCTTCATGTCGAACGGTTTGATTGCTGATACAGGAGTAAGCCGCCCCTGTGCATCTTCCAAGTACTCTTTTGATTCTTTTGCCATAGTTAGTTCTCCTTAGTTAATTTTTTTTAAAATGTCCTGCATAAATGCAGTGGCTGAATCGCCTGCAACCATTACAGGTTTTCGATAGCCGTTCTTATAAATGATGTCAACGCAGCCGTTATGGTCGCTCCAGTCAAGCCGAAGTACATTTGTTCTTGGCGTATTGCAAAGCAAGCGTCCGAACTGCGAGCGGGTATGCTCCAGTTCTTCTTGCCACTGCAATAATCTGCGCCGCTTTTCTGCCTTAGGTTTATGAAACATCGGGTTTGAAAAATCCCATTTCACGGTGCGCTCCTTTCAGTTCTTGCCAGCAAGCCGCTTAAACAAGAGATGTCCAGAATGTCACAGAGAGCGGTATAAACTTTCGACGACGAGGTTCGCCCTGCAAGTACATTTGACACTTGCGGCTGCGAACAGCCTGCGCGTGCCGCGATATCCGTTTGGGTAATGCCTTTCAGTTTCAGTTGATAGGTAAGCCATTTGCCTTTGTTCGGATTCAATCGTTGCAGACAAGGACTTCTTGTGGTACAATACATAAAACTTCCTTTGCAGGGATTTTCCCTGCGGTTTGTTTTTTCAGCCGAAAGAATCAGTTTTACAGAGCCTTTTCTTTCGGCTTTTTTGTCGGCGGTAAATAAATTATTATTTGCTGCCGATAATTAAATATAGCCCTATTGGGCTAACAAGTCAAGCACAGAAGGGCTTAAGATGTCAGAATTATCACTGTTTTTGGCTAATATTCGCAAAGAAAAAGGATTTACTCAGCAAAAAATGGCTGATTGGCTGGGAATTCCGCAGAGAACTTGGGCTAATTACGAAACAGGTCGGTCTGAACCATCGTTGAAACTTATTATAAAATTGCAAAATTATGGCTATGATATTCCAGGTTTCAAATCAGCAAAAAAAGAGGTTCTTGAAAGAATATCAAAAGCAACAGGATTGTCAGAAGTAGATATAAAGCAACAGTGTTTTGAACAAGTGAAAGACTACTCGCCTAACACGCCGATAGATGAATTATCTTTGCCGAATTTTACAAAATCCAAAACTATTCCGTCATTGAAAACAAAACTCGGCGACGGTTCTTTTCTCGTACAAATTCTTGACCAAGGCTTATCGGCAGGAAAAGGTCAGCCTCTGCCTGATGACGATGTTCCAACTGGCTACATTGCTGTACCAAAAGAATTGAAACGCTACGGCTCAAAACTCGCGGCACTCTATGTTGCCGGCGACAGTATGGAGCCGACTTTGCATCGCGGCGATCTTGTAGTGTGTGATAGCTGCGGCTGGGATGGTGAAGGAATCTACGCTCTTCGAATGGACGGATGCGGATATATAAAACGGCTTGCTCGAAAGCCGGGAAAGCTTGTCGTCATTTCTGATAACCCTAAATATGAAACTTGGGAAGAACCGGCAGAAAGCGAAACTGTTAGTATAATCGGACGCGTACATTACACATTGAAACATGTAGAGTGAATATGAAAAAATATATCCTTATATCTTTTTTAGCTGTGTTTGGTCTTCCTGTTTTCTGCGAACTTCCTAAAGTTGAAGCAAACGCGGAATCTGTTATCGTGGCATTTCAAGAGTTAACGGATGCTTTCCTCAAGACAGGGAACACTAATCTTGATGTAGATTGGCGCAGCAAAGAACTGGAACTAAAAGCTTATTCCGACCAATTGGCATTGAATTATGAAACTGTCCGCCGCTATGTCGAACAAATTGAACAGGCGAAAAATAAAGTCGAGGAAAGCGGAATGTTATCAAAAACGGAACTTGCCGACTTCAAAAAATCTATGGAGAGCAATTTTTCCGTTCAATATTGGGATATAGAGCATTACGATCTGCCAGAAACCTTGCAGCCGGTATACACTGACCCGAACATAAAAATCCTAGAAAACAATGCGAAAGTACACCAATCAAACATAGAAACAGCGCAGAAACTTTTGGATGAAATGCAAACGCCATTACAAATTCAGGAAATCATCACGAAAGAACATGCGGAATTGGAATCGCTAAAATCGGCAAAAAAGAAAAATACGAAACGAATAACCGAACTTGAAAATCACGCCATACAACTTGGACTTGCGTATGGAACGGCAGTTGGAAACGAAAAGAAGTACAAGCAAATCATATCAGACAACACTGATAAACTGAACGCCATTCCCGTCCAAATCCAAAAATACAAGGAAGCCGCCGATTCCGAATACAAAAAAGAATTCATGCGGCAGATTGCAAATATCAACACTTGGATTGATTTCTTCAACGGCAAAAATGAAACTATCCGTCAATACCTGCAAATTTTGGACACAAAAAACGCGATGCAGACAAAACTGGATAATGTCGTTCCGATGGAAGAGGTGCGGAACTATCAGGCGCGCCTTGATGACTTTATCGAAAGTTGGAAACTGTAAAAATACAAAAACCCGTTTTTAATTCCTTTTAACCGCCGTTAAATCATCGTTCACTTTTCTCCCTGCTACCTTATGGAAAGAGGTGAACAATGAATGATTTGAAAATTGAAATATGGCGCGACAAGCGGAGCTACGACTTTCGCGCCGACAAGTCAAAGCCGGACAGTTTTGAAAACAACTGGCTTCACAACAGCATAGACCGTATCTTTCTTTTTCAAGGAAACAAGATTCTCTTTACGGCAAACTGCCAGAGCGTGGCAAACTACTGTTTCGGCGCGATGGCTTCGGGCGACAAACTGCCGCACGGCGACACAATTGCGCCGGGTAAATTTACCGTGCGCTGCTTCGCGGAGCCGCGTAACTTCCACGGCGAAATTCACGCAATCACCAATGCCACCGACCTTGACGGTCAGAGAATCGATCGGAACGCAATGCAGATTTCAGCAAAGGGATTCCAGAACGGGCGCTGGCTTATCCACGACCGCTTTTCAAAAAAAATCGGCAGGGATACAAATTACGCTTGGAGCGCAGGCTGCTTCATTCTCTCATCTTTCGACCTTGCTGGTTTCAACGAAAAACTCAAAGAGGCAGGAGTAAAACAGGGCGACCGCATAACCGGTGAAGTCATTGAACAAGGGGTAATCTCATGAACGCCGACCTGACACAGTTTCTTCCTGCCGCAGTCATACTGTCCTGCGTCCTTGTTGTGATGCTCACGGAAATCATCAAAAAGGCAGACAAAAACGATAGGCTCAAAGGCTACCGAATCTATATTCCAGCCGTGCTTTCCGCCCTGTTCAGTGCGGTTCTCGCCTTCGGTGAATTCTACATCTGGAAACAGGCGGTCTTTTACTGTACGGCAATCTTTGCGGTGAGCGTATTCGGCTACGAGGCAATTTTCAGCAAAATCAAAAAATGGATAGGCACAAATGAAGAGCATCCTGCAAGTAATTAAATCGGTGCTCACTGTTGCCGGCTTGCTCGCACTCGGAATTTTGTCAGGCGCACTGCTTTCAAGGAAGAACGGCAGGACAGAAAACGACAGCGCGGAAAAAGCAAAAGAGGACAAGAAAAATGAAATTGAAAACACTTCTGCTGCTGACCTTGTTGCTGATGCTGGCAATGCAGCTGGTCTTTTCGCAGCAAAAGACGGAATCAAAGCCGCCTTCCGCATGCGACTCCGGCATAGACTTGAATCGGAACTACACAGGCTCGGAAGTGGCGCACTTGATTCAGATAGCAACCGAAGAAGCGGAAACTGCGATTGACCGTGCGTTTGATGAGGGATACAAACAAGGCTTAATCGCTTCCGCTCCAGAAACGGAATACTGGCGCATAAAGTCAGCGCAGGCTGAAGCGGAAAGCAAGCGGCTCAAACGCGAGCGGTGGATTTCCGTTTTCGGCGGATTCGGTGCCGGCTTTGTTTTGGGCGGCGGAATTGGTTTTTCGATACGGCTTCAAAATTGACTTTTTTATTAACGCCGGTTAAAGCACGGACGTTCTTTTATTTTGGTAACATCCATTTCAAAGGAGTAACTATGGAAATTGCAAAATTCGTATTGTCATGCGTCGGAAGTTTCATTGCCGTCTCCGGTTTTTTCATGGGAATATGGAAAACCTACTCAAAGAAAACCGACGACAAGATTCAGTTAATACAGGCACAGGCAAGTCAGAAAATAAAGGAAACCGAAGCTGCCGCCAGAATTGAAATCAAGGAAGTGCGCGAAGGGTCAATCGCAAAAGCGGAAAAACTGGAGCGGCGCATTGCCGCACTTGAAAAGAATGTTTCCGACTTGCAGCGCGATGTAAACCTTAATCTCGGACAGCGGCTCAGCAACATTGAGGGTGAAATGAAAGGAATCAACAATATTCTAAAACAGATACAGGGTTGGTTTATCAACAACACGCCGCGGGACGAAAAATGAAAAACATCTTTATCGGGAACCAGCGCATCATAATTTTGCAGGGAATCGAAAAAAACATCACGCTCTCAAACGAAATGGCACAGCGGCTCCTGCGCGTTTATGGTTATACGCTCCCGCTTGAAAGTGTGAACGCCGTCTGTATTTGGCTTGAGCAAAGAGGTCTTGTATCAATAGAACGGCTCGACGGAAAACTTTTTACAATGAAGCTCACAAAGCACGGACAAGAAGTTGCGCTCGGTTTCGCTCGTGAGGACGGCGTCGATTTGCCTGTGGAGGACTGAACCATGGGACAGAAATCGAGCATAGATAAACTTTCGCCCGAACTGCGCGGAAAACTGATTGAACTTTTGCAAAATCCGGCAATTACACAGAAAGAAGTCGTAGACGCAATCAATGAAGCGGCGGGAGAAACCGTCGTTTCAAAAAGCAGCGTGAACCGCTACAAACTCCGTATGGACAAGTTTGCCGCCAAAAGCCGCGAAGCGCGGGAGATTGCTGACGCATACATCGAAAAATACGGCACGGAAAACCGCAACAAGCTGGGCAAGGTCGTAAACGAATATATCAAGTTGATGGTGTTCGACTTGACGACCGAACTTGAAGAACTGAAAGACACTGACGGCGAGATAAAGCCGGAGGACTTGGCGGATATTATTTACAAAGTTTCACGCGCCATCAAGGAACTGGAACAAGCGGAAAAACTCAACGCACAGCACGAATCTGAAATCAAGGAATCAGTGCAGAAAGAAACCGCCGAAAAAGTGGAAACTGTCTGTAAACAGAAAGGCGTAACTGCAGAAACAAAAGAAGCAATCTTATCGGAGATTTTCAGCATCACAAAATGACAATACAGGAAGCAATGGGCAAGGCGGTTCTTCTGCCGTATCAAAAACAGTGGTTACTCGACAAGGCATTGGTAAAGGTGTGGGAAAAATCTCGCCGCATCGGTGCGTCTTATGCGGAAGCATTGAACTGCGTGTTGATTGCAATGCTGACAAAGCCGGCAGGCGGAATGAACTGCTACTATCTTTCGTACTCAAAAGAAATGACACAGCAGTTCATAACTGACTGTGCGTTTTGGGCGCACATTCTTGGAATCGCCTGTTCGGATATGGAAGAAGCCGTCATCAAAGACGAAGACAAGGATATTATGGTCTACCGAATCCGCTTTGCTTCGGGCTTTGAGATTTGGGGCTTGCCGTCCGTTCCGCGCTCGCTCCGTTCAAAGCAGGGGCACGCGGTCATTGACGAAGCGGCGTTCGTGGATGACTTGGCTGAACTTCTCAAGGCAGCTATGGCTCTCTTGATGTGGGGCGGTTCGGTTTCCATTCTTTCCACACACAACGGCGACGATAATCCGTTCAACATACTCATCCAGCAGATTCATTCGGGCGACAAGGATTACAGTCTTCACCATACGACAATTACCGATGCACTTGCGGACGGTCTATACAAGCGAATCTGCGAAACTAAGGACAAAGAATGGTCTGAAGAAATAGAAAAGCACTGGCTTGCACAGCTTGAAAAGGACTACGGAGAAGCTGCCGAAGAAGAATTGTACTGCATTCCGGCAAGAAGCGGCGAACGCTATTTTCCTGCCGCACTCATCGCACAGGTGGCCGTCAAGGATAAACCCGTGTTCCGCTTTGCCGTCGATGATTCATTCACCTTTGAAAAATCAGAACGGCGCGAAAAACAATGCCGTCAATGGTTCAAGCAAGTCAAACCGGTTCTGCTTGCTTCGGACTTTCCCGTCTGTTTCGGCGAGGACTTCGCGCGGTCGGGCGATCTTACCGTTCTTCACTTCGATATGGAACTTTCCGACGGAAATACCGACACGCTTTGTGTTGTTGAACTGCGCAATATTCCGTTTGCGCAGCAGTGGCAATTCATAAAGTTGTGCTGCGATACGCTCAAAAATTTTGACGGAGCGGCGTTCGACAGCAGGGGAAACGGACAGATGATTGCGGAACTTGCCGCGCAGGAATATCCCGGCTGTATTTTTCAAGTTATGCTCTCGCGGCAATGGTATGCAGAGAATATGCCGCGCCTAAAAACAGCCTTTGAAGACAACACAACGAACATTCCCGACGATTCATTCATAAAAGACGATTACAAAGTGGTTAGCCTTGTACAGGGCATTCCGCTTATAACCGACAGAACAGGGAACAAGCGCTCGAAACGGCACGGCGACCACTGCATCGCAAAGGCAATGTCGCTTTTTGCACACAATGAACTTGAAGAATCAGGCTATCAGCCGATGACATACGAGGCGGTTTCTTCCCCGAACAGATTCCGAACAAAAGGAGATGACGACGAATGGTAGACAAAGGCGAAAAAAAGAAACTCTCCGGCGAACAGGCGTTTGCCGTTCCGTATACAAACAGAACGCCATGGGCTGATTTTTCAATTTTGCAGCGGCTCAGTCCCGAAAAACTTGCTGCAATCCTTCGCGATGTACGAAGCGGCGAATGCCCTGCCGAATATTTGGAACTCGCGCAGGATATGGAAATGCGGGATCTTCATTACCGTTCAGTGCTTTCCACGCGCAAGGATGCAGTGTGCGGTTTGGAAATCAAGGTTGAACCCGCAAGCAACGACAAGCGCGACATTGAAATTGCAAAAGCCGTTGAAAACGATATTATTCAAAACCGTTCGGCGCGTTTTATCCCGCTTGTACGCGATATGCTGGATGCACTTGCAAAAGGTTTTTCCGTAACGGAAATTGTGTGGGATACTGCCGGAAAAACTTGGAAGCCGAGCCGCTACAAATGGCGCGATCCCAGATGGTTCCGCTACGACAAAGAAACCGGACAAACGCTTATGCTCCGGGACAGACTTACTGCGGAACTTCATCCGCTCCAAGCAAACAAATTCATAATTCATGAACCGCATTTATTGAGCGGAACTCAGATTGCCGGCGGGCTTGCGCTGCCGGCTCTCTTTTATTTTATGCTCAAAAGTTACGATGTTACGAGCTGGGCGGCGTTCATTGACCGCTATGGATTCCCGATTCGCCTTGCAAAATACGGCAAGAAAGCAACAGAGGATGACATCAAGACACTGCGCCGTGCGGTTGCCTCTCTGGGCGCAGACTTCGGCGCAGTCGTTCCCGAAAGCGTAACGATTGAGATAATCGAATCAAAAACATCAAGCGAAAATTCCCAAGCCTATCAGACAATGGCGACTTGGATTGACAAGCAAATTTCAAAACTCGTACTCGGTCAAACGATGACCACCGACGACGGATCAAGCCGTGCACAAAGCGAAGTCCACGAAGAAGTGCGTCAGGATATTGCCGCAGCCGATGCACTCGCCGTCGCCGACACGTTTAATACAATGCTTGTCGTTCCCTATGTCAATTTCAATTTCGGCGAGCAGGAACGCTATCCGGAAATCGTGCTGTACAAGCCCGACAAACAGAATATAGAGCAGGTGGTAAATGCAATTGAAAAACTCACTCCGCACGGTCTGACCGTAAAGGCTGAGGAAATCCGAAGTATGCTCGGACTTTCGAAGCCCGAAAAAGATGACGAAATAATTGGCGGCATTGCGCCGCTCCCGATTGAAAACGAGGATATGAACTCGGCAAGACCTGAACTCAACTCGGTATCAAAACCCTGCGACTTGGGAAGAGATCAGACCGCAGACCTTGAATCGGATTTTTCGGGCGACTTCATTCCGATAAGCGACGAGATTGCGGAAGTCCTTGAAAAGGCTTCGAGCAAGGCTGTCGATTTCGACAGTTTTAAAGCGGAACTCGAACGGATTGCCGCCGACTGGTCGCCCGACAAAATCGCCGAGCTGATGGCAGTCGCGTTTTTCTCTGCCCGTGCAAAAGGCGACAGCAAATTCGCAGGGTAGCAAATGGCAGACAAACTCATTCCGAAACAGGCTCTCAACTACATTAAAAACAAGAAACTGCATCCGGCTTTTTCATACAAAGACGTGTGGAATGAAGAACACGCCGCTGCGTTCACTGTGGCAAAAGCAATGCAGCTCGATGTGCTCTTCGACATCAAGACCGCAGTCGAAAAAGCAATTGCGGACGGCACAACATTCGAGCAGTTCAAGAAAGACTTGAAGCCTACGCTGATGCAGAAAGGATGGTGGGGCCGAAAAGAAATAACAGATCCGCTCACAGGCGAAACCGTGAATGCCCAACTCGGAAGCGACCACCGCTTGAAGACGATTTATCAGACGAACCTTCGCAGCGCATACCAAAAAGGACAATACGAGCGCACGATGAAAAGCGATGCGCATCCGTACTTGATGTATCGAATCGGCGCGAGCGTACACCATCGCGAGCAGCACTTGAAATGGAACAATTTAATCTTGCCAAAAGGCGACCCGATCTGGAACTCGATTTTCCCGCCGAACAGCTACGGCTGCAAGTGCTACACTGTCGCCGTAACACAGGCACGGAAAGAGCGTTACGAGCGCGACGGTGTTCCCGCCTACAATCCCGACATAGGCAAAACCGTGCGATTCCCCGTGCAGACTGCCGCGCCGAAAACGGCATATACCGTCTACGAGAATGTTCGAAAAGGAATTATCGAGCGAATCCCGCAGGGAATAACTCCCGGCTTCAACTGGAATCAGGGCGGCATGAGCAGAAACTATACTGCTATAAAAAATGTAATCTCAAAACGGTCTTTTGAGGCAGCTGTGGGGCGAGAAGATTTTATAAAAACTCTCTTTAATAATACCATACAGCGTGAAGCATTTAAAAACTTTGTTGAAAAGTCATTGCATGAAGATAAATGGCAGGGGTTTGAACCTGTCGGCTTTATTGATAAGACGGTTTCGACATGGCTCAAAAAAAACAAAGGAATTGATATTGGGGATAATATCATAATCGGTCTGGAATCTCGTCTTATTACAGGATGCAAGGCTATCCGTCATTCAATCACCGATGAAACAGAGCTTATCATTGATACGCTCTTATATGGCAAGGTATTCTGGGGAACAGACGGGAACGGCATTCAAGCTAAGGAAAGTTTGATTTACCTTCATCCATATGATGCGGAGAATTGGCTGAAAATTGCCGTGCGCCCGCAGTCAAATGTTCTGAAAATAAACGAACCATCCATAAGGACATTTTTTAAAATTTCAAATACTGCAGCACAAACGATTTTAAACTTCACGCGCATAAAATAAAAGCAGCCGAAATCGACTGCTTTTATTTTATGCGAAAACGATTGGATTTTAACCAACTGCAAATGGCATCAAACTGAGCCAGTCCCCGCTGCTATTCCGGGCTTCTTTTTCCGCATGTCTGTTTTTAACTTATATCCTTCTTCCTGCAAAGTCAAGTGGCAAACTTCTTTTTTAACCGCCGTTAAACCATACACACGAGCTTCTTCTCCTAGACTGAAATCACGCTTTCATCAGCGGGAACGGCGGCAAGCAGTATCGCAATCCGCCGCGCCCGCCTTTTTGATGGAAAAAACGACAGTTCGAAAAAACGGGCGAAGAGAAATATGAAAATATACATCGCAGGGAAAGTTACAGGGCTTCCCAAAGATAAAATCTTCAAAAAATTCTGCGCGAGCGCAAAGATGCTCAAAGAAACCGGGCACATCACGATGTCGCCTGCCGTCCTTTTGCTGAACGAGGGCTTCGAGCACGGCGAGTATATGCACATCTGTTATGCGATGATTGATGTGTGCGACGCGGTTTATATGCAGAAAGACTGGCAGCATTCCAAAGGCGCACAGATGGAACTTTACTACGCGAAAGACACAAAGAAACAGATTATCTACGAGGACGAATCGACTGTGATAAACTCGAATCAAAGAACTTGATGCCTTAATATCGACTAAGATGTTCTCATATTTTTAATCCGCAGCCGGTTCTTGAAATGAAAAACGCTTTTTCTCCCGTTGGAATTTATTGCACACTATGAAAAGGCTTTGCACTACATTCCCGATAAAAACCATTTTTTCCCAAAAAATCCCGTCTTTTCTTCGGCAAAACGCTCGCTTTTCTCTGCTCTATACATGTTGCAGCGGAAAGAGCAAAACCGCGTACTACAGATCCAATTCCTCTAACGTCGTCAAAGTCGTAATGATTGAAAAAACGCACAGCTTTTCCAAGTGTGTCAGGATTCATGCAACAAAGTAATTCTATAAAAGTTTGGACAACAAAAATATTTACGAATGCATCGCACAGGTTATTAAAAGAAATTTTGTTCACTTTCAAGAAAGTAAAGAAAAAAGTAGCGCAAACAAAATGTACTATTTGTGTATATAAAATAATAAGAAGTGACCAATCATACTGTTGAAAAAAGCATGTAATAAAAAATACAACCGAACAAACAAACAAAAGAAAAATAAAACTCTGTCGAATAAATTTTATTCCCCAAATATCAAGAAACTCCTTTAGCCATAATTTTGAAGCGCAAATGCAAATGAAAAGCGGGCAAGCAATGAGCATCGATGTTGGAAAAACTAAAATATAAAACGAGAATACATAACAAAAAAGATATATAGAAATAAAACTGTTTTCCGAAATGTCTCATTTTATACCCCGAATTTTTAACACAAAAAACAAAATCTTGTGCTTTACATATTTTGAATTTTTAAGAAGAAAAAGATTGTCGAAAATTTTATTTTTGATTTTTTCATCATTCGAATAGATTTCTTTTCCGTTCAAAATCACATAGGTTAAAATCTTCGCGGCATAAGTTAAAAGGAGAGTGCTTTCTATATAATTTGATTTTTCTAGTGAATATTCGTAAAGCTTTGTTACTATGAACAATTTGTCTAAAATATTCTTTTGCTTTATACTAGTATTTATTGATCCTTTTCGCATTACACGATAAAAATAAAAACGCTTATTGAAAATTCCTATTTTTTCGTCGTGATTAAGAGAACATATCGTGCGAGGCATCCACTCTTCATCCTCGTGCAAAATTCCTTTTACAAAATAAAGATTTTTCTTGAGTACGAATTCCCTTTTTACAACGAATGACCATGCAGTCAAATGTCCAAACTTTTTCGCAAGAATTCCATGTATAAAATTTTCTTTTGTCATAACACAATGATCTATTTCTTTTTGATTAAAATTTTCGCGAATCGTCCTATTCTGCAAAATCAAATTAAATTCATTCTGTTTAATAAACTCAACAAAATGCTCCATGCTTTGTGAGTTTTCAAGATAATCATCGCTGTCAACAAACAAAAGCCATTCGCCGGTGGCTACATTTATTCCTGCATTCCGCGCGTCGCTCAAACCGCCGTTTTCCTTGTGAATCACCTTTACACGAGTGTCCTTTGCGGCATATTCGTCGCAAATCGCGGGGCATCTGTCAGGACTTCCGTCGTCTACGAGAATTACTTCAAAATCACTGAAAGTCTGGTTTAAAACCGAATCAACGCATTCATTCAAGTATTGTTCAACTTTATACACAGGGATTATCACGGAGACGAACGGCGAATTGGTTTGAGAAAAATCGTTTTTATTTTGTGTTTCAGCCATGATATTTTTCGGCTGAACGGGAACTATTCTTTCGATGAGAGCGGAATATTACAAAGCAAGGATGATTCCTGCCGCTGCCAATGCAAGCGAAATCCAAAATCCGAATGTTCCCCAGAAACGCGTCCATTTTGCTTTGCGTTCCACACGGTGGATAATTCCGATTTTTTCATAAATTAGATTGTAGTTTTTTAGCAGCATGTCAAAAGCACTCTCAAATTTTCTGTACAGGTCATTCAAATGCTTGTTCTGCCTTTCTGATATTTTCGCTTCGAGCAGGAGCTTCTGTCCTTCTGTAAAATTGCGTGTAATTCGGGATAAAAAATCGCCGTTATCAATGACGGATAAATCAGCAAAACGGTATTCCTTTTTAAATGCATTGTAAAAGTCTGACAGCGACAGGCAGCCGTACTTGTAGCAGTCAAGCAACGCGCGCTTCAAGTGACTTTCCGCCTTTGCAAGTTCGGAAGAAATATCCGCATCACTTATGTTGTCGGCATACATCCTTGAAAAATGGCTGAAGATAGAGCGTATTTCATTCAGTATTTCAACAGGAAACTCCGAATCGGCAACTTCCAAAAAAGCAACAAGCGGAAAGACGACTTCCCTGTACTCTTTGTAAATTGCAGAAATTCTATCCTGATATTCCGCTGCGATGATGCTCATTCTTGTTTCAGCAGTGTATCAAGTCCGGAATCAATTTCCTCTATCGTTCGGAATCTCCTGCGAGAAAGCAATGGATTGCCCCGTCCCGTTCTGCGAAGATCTCGTTTCTTGGGAAAAACCGGCTTTTCGTCATTCTTGCAGACTGAAATCGCCGTTTGCAAGTCGATTTTTGTTTCCGAACTCATTTCATACATAATCAAAATATACTCTCTTTCACCCCGAATGTCAATTCCTGTTCAGTCTGCCTCCTTATGTCTTCAAAACAATATTCCGTATCTTTTCCGAGCATTTAACTGCGCCGCACGGCTTTTCCAAAAATCCGAACAATTTTTTTTGCTCCATCGTTTTCTTCAAATACTCTTCCCTGTCAAAACCAAGAATATTTTTTTCAAGCTCGCACATATTTTGAGAAAAGCTAAATGGAAGTGTTTTCAAATCGAAATAAAAACCCCTGTCATATTCAGACAAGTCGTCCGCATATAAGAAACAGACTTTTCGGGGATTATAAATTGTTTCGAACATTGTACTTGAGTAGTCGGTAATCAAAACCTCAACCGCAATCAAAAGTTCCTGCATATCAGGATAATGTGTCGCATCTATTGCGGAATCATTCTCGGCTCGCTTAATCTCGGAAACATTTGGATGATAGCGCTTTATAATTGTCCATTTTCCGGAGAAACGTTTCTCAAGTGTCGCTGTGATTTTTTCATAGTCAAAAAAATATTCATAATTGAGGTTTGTGTTCCTGAATGTCGGAGCAAACATAGCAAGGTGAGTATCATTTGAAATGTCGAGCGCATCCTTTACCTTTTTACAAATATCACTGGAATCTTCAAGCAATCGCTCGCTCTTGGGAGAGCCCCAAACGGCAATATCACCGTCATACCAAAATGATTTTCTATATAAATCCGCCGTCCACTGTGTTCCTGCCACCATAAGATCCGCCATTTTTGAATCATTCTTGGCGTTTTTTACATAACCACTCTTTGACAGCTGATCCTCAACATCTTTTTCAATTTTTTTTAGCGGCAAGTCGCCATGCCATGTCTGAATATAAAACTGATTCTTTCGCTTTCTCACCCAAAACGGCTTTCGGCAGTTGTCAATCCAAACTTTTGCCGTAACCTGCTCATAAGTTGCCCTCAACGAATTATTTTTCACAAGACGAATTCCCTCCGGAAAACTTTTGTCATGCAAATCATTTACAAGCCACACAAAGTCGTATTTTTCATTCTGCTTCAAAAGTTCTTCCGCAATGTACTTGGGATTATCGCAAAAACCTTTGCCGAAAAAACTCACCATCACAACCTTGTTCTTGCGAACAGGGAATACACGGAAAACATAAAAGGACAAAGTTATCAATTCGCTGTGAATCCTGCGCATGACATTCCACAAATCGCTAGGCAGAATTTTTTTCGAAAAAGTTTTGATGTTCATTTTTAATCCCCCCCCTGCATTTTTTTATAAATCATAATTTGCCCTAAACTTTTTCGCCGCCGCATAAACGCGAATCGCGAACACGACAACCTCTGTTGCAAATGTCAGCAGCGCCACGGACACAAAACCCATTCTTCCGGCAAGATACAAAATCCCAAGCCTGCACAGATGAAAAACAGAACTGATTATCACACTTAGATTTGCAAATTTTATAATTCCCAGCGCACCCATAAGCGGATAGCCGAAAAGATATGTGGGAAGAGAAATGACCACCAACGGAAGCATCGCGCGAAAAATAGGAACCGCACTCTCGTAGCCCGCACCGCAGAACACCTTGATAAACCACGGCGAAATAAAATAGAGAACAACACAGCCGGCAATGATGAGGGGCTCAAGAATCAGAATGAGTTTTTTCACAAGACGGTAGTTCCTGTTCTTGACCATGTACGGATATATGCCGTCCGAAATCGGAGATATGCACTGCCGTGCGCACGAAGTCAAATTGTTCGCCGCGCCGTATTGAGCAAGCTGCGCCGAAGGAAACTTCAATCCCAAAAGCACGGTGTTCAGCGTCTGGTACATGCTCACGGCAACGCGGGAAACAAAAAACTGCGATGATTTCTTCAGCTCCTCCCGCACGCTCCCGAAAGAAATCCGCACAGGATAAATCTTCAAGCGGAAAAGTATTTCAAACCAGGTTAAGAAAACGGCGGACAGATTCGCGCCTATCGCGGCAACAGGATATTTCAGATAATCGCCGCTCGAACGAATCAACGTAAAAATCAAAACCAGATTGACGATTTTCGAGAGTATCACTCTGTATGTGAGAATGCTCATCCTTTCCAAACCGCGGAAAAGATAGTCGGGAAGAAGCGCGGTCAAAACGGTTGCGATATAATACAAAAACAGAAAGGCGCGGATTTCGATAAATTTTTCGATAAACAAACAGAGCGCGCTCAACACGAAAAGTCCCGCGACTGCAAGAATCATTTTTGCGCCCAAAACAGCGTACATGATTTGTGCCACACGGCGATTATCATCACGGCAAAAAGAAATTTCTCCCGTGGCGGAAAGAATAAACCCGAATTCGAGAACCATTTGAAAATACTGCATCACGGCTGCGGCAAACACGACAACGCCGTATTTTTCCGCTCCAAGCACTCTCGTAACATACGGAAATGTAAACAGCGGAAAAATATACGAGCTGAATGTCATCAGATAGAGAAAGAATGTATTCTTTGCAAGGTTTCGCTCGCTTTCCGCCATTATTACTTTCCCAGGTCTTTCTTAATCTGCGTCGTGGAAACTTCCGGCGTCCGCTCCAAATACACGACCTCGCACAAGGGCTTGAGAAAATCGAACCGCCCTTTCCAGTCGTCGCCTATGACAAACGTGTCCACGCGGAATTCTTTTACATCGGTTTCTTTCTGTTCCCAGGATTCTTCCGGAATTACAAGGTCGACATAGCGTACCGCCTCAAGAAGCTGCCGCCGCTTTTCCCAACTGAAATAGCACTTCTTGTGTTTTTCGTTCCAGTTGAACTCGTCCGTCGACAGCGCAACAATGAGGTAGTCACCGAGCGCCTTCGCGCGGCGCAGCAGCTGTATGTGCCCGTAGTGCAAGAGGTCGAATGTTCCGTAGGTTATTATGCGTTTCATTTGTATTTTTCCTGAATAAAAAACGAAGAACCGACAAATTGGCTTTTTCAGTACCGCACCGCGGTTTCTCCGCTTAAAAAACTCAGTGAGTTTTTTCAAAAAGCCAGTAAGTTTTTTTAAAAACTCACTGAGTTTTCACAAAAAGTCACTGGATTTTCCGCCGTTTCCTTTTCCATCCTCACTCCGCCAAGTCCCTTATGTCCACACCGAGCGCGTCCGCTATCCTGATGCCGTCGCTTATGCGCGGCTCCGTCCCGAACTGCCGCATCGACGAAACGGTCGTCTCCGCCTTGCCCATCGCGCGCGCGATGGCGCGGTACGTGAGGTTTTTCTGCCGACGGTACGTCTCCACCTTGTCCCAAAACATTACTTTCCCCTCATCCCTCAATCTCCCGCAAAATCCGCGCGTTCATCTCGCGCCGCTCGCGGTCGAACATCCAGCCGTACTTGCGGAAATACCGCACCGCGCTCTTGATGTGCGCGGCGAGCATTTTGCGGTTCTTGTAGCTTTCGCGCGCGTGCTCGTGGACAATCGAAACGTCCGGAAAATACAGCGTACGCGAAACGCGGTGCAGACGGCGCACGAAATCGAAGTCCTCAAAGTACATAAAAAACCGCTCGTCGAAGAAAACGCGGTTTTCAAAAAGCGTTTTCAGGCGCAGGAACATGAAGCAGCCCGAAAGGCACGGCGGATTCATCACGCGATCATAGCCGGAACTTTTCAGGCAGTAGCGCGCGTCCTTTTTCTCTTTCCGCTTTTTCAAAAAACCGAGCGGCGGAACAAAGCGGCGGAAAATCAAATCGCTCGGAGCCGGCAGAAGCTTGCACAGGTATTGCAGCCCGCCGTCGGGATGGACGACTTTCGGCATCACGCAGCCCGCGTCGGGATTTTCTTCCATAAAATCGGCAAGCGCGGAAAGCACGTCTTTCCAAAAGCGGATGTCGGGATTCAAGACGACATGGTAATCCGCGCCGAGTTCCGCCGCCTCGCGAATCGCAAGATTGTGCGACGCGCCGTAGCCCAAGTTTTCGTTGTGAATGTAGCGGATGATGTCCGACTCCTTTTCCAAAATGCGCCATTTGTCGTTCGGCGAATTGTCGATGACGAAAAATTTTTCCACGCACGCGGAATCGAGCACCGACTTCAAAAGCGCGTCCACCTGACTTTTCGGCGTGTTGTACAGGACGACGCTCGCCGTGATTTTTTTTCCTGTCATGACGCACCTCGCACAATCGGCAAAGTGCCGTGGATTTTCTTTTTTTCAAACAAACGCTTTTGCAAGGCATCCAAAAAATACGCGCAGAAAAACGACGACGCTAAAACCGCGAACAGGGCGAACGCGGGATTGTGTTCGAAAAGTCCGAACGATGCAAAACACAGCACGAGCGGATAGTGCGAAAGATAGATTCCGTAAGAAAAATCGTTTTTCACCGCAAAGAAAAACGGCCGTGCCTTGAGCGCAAAAAACATCACGCAGGAAGCAAGGCAGAACGGACGCACAAACGCAGAAACGAACGGAATTTCAAATGCTGTACAAATTGCAAGAAGCGCCGCACACGCAGACGCGATGTATTTCAAACGCGGAACAAGATTTTCGCGGTCAAAGACAAAAAACATTCCGCTTGCAAAATACGAAAAAAACGCGGGCGCTTGGTGCGCGGTTTCCGCAGGCAGGCGGAAAGCTTCAGCTATAATCGGCATAAACACCTCGTACAAAACCGAAAGCGCGTAGACAAGAGAAAGCACGATTTTGTACCCCCCCGTGCGTCTTCGTGTCCGCGCGGCGCGCCGCAAGAACGATGAGCGGCAGCATGACGTAAAACGCAAGTTCTACCTTTATTGTCCACAGCGAGCCGTTCACCGCAGCGCCGCCGAAGACTCCGGGAAGCGGCGGATGCAGAAAGTTCAGCGTGCAAAGATTCGCCGCAAGGTACTTCCGAAATCCGCCGTCGGAAAAATATTCTTTTGCGGGAAGCGCACTGAACGCTGCAAGTAAAACCGCGCACAAAACGACGACTGCCGCGTACTGCGGAAAAATCTTCCGCGCGCGCTTTGCTGCGTATTCGCGAAGGCTTTCGCTTTTCAAAAAAGACTGCGTAACCCAAAATCCGCTCAAAATAAAAAACACGTTCACCGCCGCGCTGCGCAGGTTCAGGCACAAAAGCCGCGGACAGGCAAGCGCCGCCGTATGCTCGTACAGCACGACAAGACAGCAGGCAAGGCGGATAAAATGAAAGCCGTTGTCTTTGGGAACGAAATCGGAACACAGCGCCGATTTTTCAGAACCGCCGGAAATCATCGTGCCGCCTCTTGCGCCCGCCGTGTTTCCGCTGCCGCCGCTGAGGCGCGCTCGTAGCCCAGCTCTTCCGCGCCGACTACTTCGTCGCAGACATCGCCGATGAACACGCCGCTCCCGCCTTCCGTCAAGCCGCGCAGTTTCTCGCCGAAATCCGCTTCGGCAAAGTTCGCCGCATTTCCGCAGAAGCCGAGCGTTCCGTCCGCATCCGCGGAATGAGAAAAGCGGCAGCGGTACACGAGCACAAAATCGTACTCGCGCAGTCTTGCCTGCAAAAGCTGCGCGAACTGCCAGGAAAGCGGTCCCGTAATCATGATTTCGTCTTCGCACCAGCTTCCGCCCGCAGGACTTGTGAGGAAATCCTTGAATCGAACGAGGCTTTTCTGCATTCCGTTTTCGGGCTCAATCGCACCCGTCAAAAGTGCGTAACGCGTCAAAGCGCAATCTCCCTGCGGCAAATATACAATCTCATAGATGTTACGAGTATACAGTATACTCTTTAAGATTGCAAGTTTATAAAACCAACATCTTACAGTATGCACATGGATACTGATAACGAATCATGCGGAAACTATGAAAGGCGCTTTTCCGACCGGCTGCGGTTTCTGCGCAACAAGAAGAATTTTTCCGCGCGGGAAATGAGCATTGCCCTCGGTCAGAACGTGAACTACATCAATCTGATCGAAAACGGGAAACGTTTTCCGTCGCTGCGGGGATTTTTTGCGATATGCGACTGTCTCGGCTGCCCGCCGCGGGAATTTTTCAGCGAAAGCGCGGAACCAAGCGGCGCGGAAACGGAATTTCCGCACAGGGCGCTCGGCGGCGCAGAGCAGTCCGTCAAATCAAAAGAAGCATCTGCCGAGCTGCTGCACATCTATTTTTCGCTGGCGGAACCGCAGCGGAATCTGCTGCTTTCCGTCGCCGCCGGCATTCAGCGCTGTCTTTGGGACTGCGGAAAATAAATTCAAACGCGGTTTTCCGCTGCGGGAGAAAAGCGCAAGGGATTGAAGCGGCGCGCAGCAGGCGCGTTCCGAAGCGAGCGGAAGCGAGCGCAGGAATGAAGCGAAGCGCAACCGCGCAAAGCCCGTTTTTTTGCGCAGCAAAAAATGCGCCCGAACACAATATCGGCGCGACAGCGTCAGAGTGATTTTGCAGACAAAAGCGCGGCACAAAAAAGCGCGGTTGCCGAATGAAAATGTTTGATGTATAATTTTTGTGTAATGCTGCTCAAAAGGAGACTCCGTTTATGGATAAGAACGAAATTATATCGCGCGCGCGCGCCTATATTTCCGAAGAAAAAGATTCCGGATTCCGCAAAGAAGTGGAAGAACTGATCGCCGCGGCATCGACGGCGGGAACGGAAGCCGCCGATGCGCTTGCCGAACTTGAAGACCGCTTTTACCGAACGCTGGAATTCGGCACCGGCGGGCTGCGCGGGATTATCGCGGGCGGAACGAACAGGATGAACACGTTTGTCATCAACCGTGCAACGCAGGGGCTTGCGAATTATGTGATGAAAGCTTTTCCCGAAAAAGCAGCCGCGGGAACGCTTTCGGCGGTTATCGCATATGATTCGCGCCGGTATTCCGATGTTTTTGCGGAAGCGGCGGCGCTTATTTTTGCCGCGAACGGTTTCAAAACGTATTTGTTTACCGGACTGCGCCCGACGCCGGAACTTTCGTTTGCAATCCGCACGCTCGGCTGCGATACCGGCGTTGTTGTTACCGCGTCGCATAATCCGCCGCAGTACAACGGCTACAAAGCTTACTGGAATGACGGCGCGCAGGTTATCGAGCCGCATGACGCCGGCATCATAAACGAAGTGAATTCCGTGTCTGCCGTAAAAACCATAAGCAGGGACGACGCCGTTGCGGCGGGCAAATTGATTTTAATCGACAAAGAAATCGATGAAAAATACTGGGCAATGATTAAATCGCAGTTATTCCGCCCGCAGCTGATCCGCGAAAAAGCAAAGGAAGCGACAATTGTGTACACGCCGCTTCACGGAACCGGCGCAATGCACGTCGAAAAAGTACTCGGCGACCTCGGATTAAAGGTTATCACCGTTCCGGAACAGCGCGACCCCGACGGCGCGTTTCCGACCGTGGAAAAACCGAATCCGGAAGAAGCGCCGGCGCTGAAAATGGCGGTAGCACTCGCGGAAAAAGAAAAAGCCGACGTTGTTATGGCAACGGATCCGGATGCCGACCGCTTCGGAACAGCGGTGCCCGACAAAAACGGCAAATATGTTCTTATCAGCGGCAATCAAATGGGCGTGCTTCTTTTTGATTATATCATAACGTCCCTTGCCGAACTGGGAAAAATGCCCCGCAATCCCGCAGCGGTTCGTTCAATCGTTACGTCGCAGATGGCGGATCGGATTGCCGCGGCTTCCGGCGTCAAACTCGAAGAATGCCTGACAGGTTTCAAATGGATTGCCGCGGTCATGGCGGAATACGAAAAAACAAACGCAAACACGTATATTTTCGGGTTCGAGGAAAGCTACGGATATCTTGTGGAAAACGTTGTCCGCGACAAAGACGGCGTATCCGCCGCGGCTATGTGCGCGGAAATGACATTGTACTGGAGATCGAAAGGCATTTCGCTGCTCGAACGGCTTGAGCAGCTGTTTGCGATGCACGGATATTTCGAAGACCGCGCCGTATCGAAAAATTTCCCCGGCAGCAGCGGCGCGGAAACAATGAAAAAAATCATGGAAAAACTGCGCACGCAGCCGCCGGCAGCGCTCGGCGGCGCAAAAATCACGCTGATCAGGGATATCGGCAGGCGAATTTCGTTTGATCCGGCTCACGCGGAAATCAAAAAAATGCTTTCGCTTCCGGCAAGCAATGTGCTTCAGTTTTTCCTCGACAACGGAACGGTTGTAAGCGCCCGTCCGAGCGGCACAGAACCGAAAATCAAATTTTACATCAACGCAACGTCGCCGGCAACGGAAGGAAATCTTGACAAAGCAAAAGCGGATACGAAAAATTTATGCGAACGCATTGAACGCGAAATACAAACACTGCTTGATTCGTCCGCGAAATAAAATCGATGTAATTTATGCCGAAGAGGACATTCGCTTTCCGCATTTTCGGCGGAGAAAAGCAATGTCCTCTGCCGCATTATTTTATGCAAATGACGGCGTTTTGTGTTTCGGGAGCAAAACGCCTTTTGAGAACAATATCTATTCCAGCAAACAAAAAAATGCGTAATTACAAATATCTGGCGGAATTATTCGCATCCGGAATGGAATTTACTGCGGTTGACACGGAAACTACCGGTCTGCATCTGAAAAAAGACAGAATCATTGAAATAGGAGCGGTGCGCTTCAATAAAGACGGCATCATCAGCCGCTTCGGCACGCTCGTGCAGCCGCCGCGTTCTGTTTCTCCGAATGCGTCAAAAGTAAACGGAATCACCGACGATATGCTGCTTTCCGCGCCCGCTGCCGAAGACGTACTGCCGGCTTTCATGAATTTTACCCGCGGCAGCAAGTTTGCCGCGCACAATGCGGGATTCGATATATCTTTTCTCAACAAAGAATTGACTTTATGCGGCATGGAACAGCTGAAGCCGCCCGCGGTGCCTGCGGCCGATACATTGTTTATGGCAAGGAAATTGTTCCCCGGATTGGAAAAATATACGCAGGCAAAACTTGCGGAACATTTTCTTATTCCCGTTCATCATGCGCACAGGGCAGAAGACGACGCCCGTGTCTGCATGGAAATTTTTCTGAAAATCATTGCCGCCGTACCGATCGGTTAGCCGCGGGGAACTTTTGCGGGATCGACGGGCGTATTGTTTTTAAATGCCATGAACAGCACATTTGATTTTTTCGACAGCGCATCCGTTCCGGCGGTGCCGATGACATCGCGGTATGAAACGGAAGCGCCCTGCTTTACGGAAATGCTGCCCAAACCGCTGTACACATACATATATTCTTTTGACTGAATAAACACAACCTGTCCGAAACCGCGGTATACTCCGCTGAAAACGACAGAACCCGATTTAACCGCAAAAACCGGAGTATTTTTTTCCGCCGAAAGCTGCACGCCGGAAACTTTGCCTTTTGTATATACAATATCGATAGGTTTAACCGGCCATACAAGATTCGGATCCGCTTTTTTCGAATTGTCATACAAACGCGGATCGACAAGCGGCTGCGTTTCATCGGCGAGCGAAGAATCCGGAAGCGCAGGTTTTTCCCCGCCGTTTGCAGGCGGCGGCGAGGCATGTTCCGATGTTTTTTGCGGCACGGAAAGAATTTGTCCGACCTTTATCGTATTATTGCCGCTCATCTGATTCAATATCTTTAAAATATCAACCGTAATGCCCATGCGCCGCGCAATGGAATACAGCGTATCGCCTTTTTGAACCGTATAGCTTTCCGTTTTATCGGGGATTCCCGCATCTTTCGAAGCAGACGGCGCAGGAGGATTCTCTTTTGACGGAATAATGATTTTTTGTCCTGCTTTCAGCACAGACGAGTCCGCTATGCCGTTTGCTTCGCATAATTCGGCGACTGTTACCTGATATTTGCGGCCGATAGAATACAGCGTGTCGCCTTTTTGGACAACATAATTTTCCTGAGCATACGCCGAAGAAAAAGCGGCGGCACATATAATAAGAAAGCAGAAAATCCTATTCATATATATAATGTATCGGCAAAAATACGGTTACATTGAGCTTGATTCGTCAAACTGCGCAAAAAAAGCGCCGATATCCGCGCCGTTTATCGGTTTTCCGGCGGGATACAAAGACAAAATATTTTGTCTGCCGTCCCGCAAATGCGACGATGTGATGCCGTGCCGAATAGAACTGTCTGCTTCCATAAATGCCGCAATATGATCCGCGCAGCGAATCAGTCTGCCGTCAACGGGAGAATATTCCGCACTGTTGAATTTTTCATTGAGATCTTCAAACGAAACGCACATCGGCAGAATATCCGACATCGCATCGGAAGTGCCGCTTTTTTTCCGCGGAGCATCGGAACCGGTCAGAATAATTCTGTTTTCGAATTCGTCGCTGGTAAAATAGCGCAGTTCATCCGCGTAAAAATCTTCCATAAGCGGAAGCAGTTCTTTTTTGACAATTTCATCTTCAATGTGCTTCACGATTTCCGGAAGTTCCTTTGTTGCCTGCTTGACGGGAGAAATAATATCCCGCGTAACGGATTCCGGCAAATCATGAAACAGCGCGGAAAAAAAATTATTGTACCGCCTTTTTTCGCAAAACGGAATTCCCGATTGATATTCAAGCAGCAGCGTGAAAACCGCGACAAAAAACGAATGTCCCAAAACAGAAGTTGCCGGCACCCGCGGCGTTTGGTTCCAGCGCGTTTGAAAACGAAGCTGTTCGATTATCATTAAAAATTCGTAGGGACGCTGTTTTGTAAAAAGCAGCTGGATAGCGCGCAAATCAAGAAACTGTTCCATATCGGAATTCAGCTGGCGTTCTATATCCCGAAGACGGAACGGTTCGTTCACCCGTTCTATCATTTGCAGTTCGCGCAGTGTCGCGTATTTATGTGCCGCACGCAATACGCGGGACGCAAGCCGAATTTCCGGCGTTACGGCATAATCGTTTTGAATATACGACTTGAAACGGGCAAATAATATTTCATCGCCGATAATATTCCGATAGCTGTCGGTAACCCATTCATCAAGTTTTTTGTATTCATCGGGATATTCCTGTCTGATCATGCGCTGCACCGGCGACTTTATATCGCACAGCGCGATTTTTTTCAGCAAATCGAATAACGACGCGTGAATCATCCAATCCCAGTCCAGCACGCGACCTTCATGTTCTTCGTATTTGCCGACGATATACGCGATTACCATTTTTTCCGCGGCTTTATCCATTTCAATAACGGCAAACGGACGGATGAGATCATTCCAGCGTTCAATGGAAAAAGCTTCGAATATCTTCAGTGCAAGTTTTTTTTGCAGCATACGTATCTCCGTAAAAGCGCGAGCGCAAACAGACGCAGGCGTTCATGCCTCATAAACAAACATTGCGGCGGCGCGCGGAGTTTTGCGCCCGCACGCGGAACAGCAAAACACGAAAAACGCGGCGGCGGACGGCGGTTATTTAAGCGCGCCTTTTTTGCGGTCGGATTCCATTTTATCTTTCCAGACAACGGATTTTTTCTTGATTTCTTCGGCTTCATCCCGCTCGTCAATCAAAATATGCAGCCGGCGCAGCGCAAGCAAAAACTGTATCGCAAGTTTTATGTCGTCAAGCCGGCGCGTGGAAAGTTCATAGCGGTCCCGATAGCCGTCGGCGGATTGTCCGAGCAGTTTTTTTATCAGGCGGATATAAAACACCGTCGTATCATATTCCGGCGAACTCGGCTCGAAATAAACAGAAACCGCGGTTTTCATATCGATAAGATTTTTCGCAACTACCGCAAAGCGTCCCTGCAGTTCGACAAACGCCCATTTCCATTTCGTATTGTCGCCGTACGCATCCATAATAAGCCGGATCGCAAGTCCGAGCTTGCGGACAAGGAAATAGCGTTTTTCCAAAGACAGGTCTTTTATCTGCGAAAGCTGTTCCTCATAATCCGTATACGCACAATTGACTTGATTCGTAACAACTTCTTCGAAATAAATGATGGCTTTATACAATGCCTTGCGCCCTTCATTCAGCGCTTCCGTATTTTTTACGGAAACGATCTCCACGGAAAGGTTGTTCATGGTAAGATACAATGTTGCGATATAAATCATTTCTTCCGCAAGCTGCAGTTTTTTGTATGCCATACCGTCCGCGTTTTTTTCGATTTGACTTAAAATTTCTTTTTCTTTTTCAAGCGAACTTTGAACTAAATCCTTATACGGCTGTATTTTTGCGCCATATAAATTTCTGCTTTCAACCGCGATTTTTGCCATTTTCAGCCTCCGTACTTACGCAGCAGCGAACGGGCATGTTCCAAAGATACTTCATCAATCGTATCTCCGGCGAGCATACGCGCTATTTCCGTTACACGCTGCTCCCCGTTTATTTCTCTGACGGAAGTGGTTGTTTTCCCGTCTGCGGATTTTTTTTCAATCTTCATTTGAGTATCGGCACAAGATGCGATGCTCGCCAAATGTGTTATGCACAAAATCTGTTTTTTCTTCGCAAGATTCTTAAGATGACTTCCCACAGCCACGGCTATTTCGCCGCCGATGCCGGTATCTATTTCATCGAATATCAGCGTGCAAACCGCATCGGAATCCGCAAGCACCGTTTTCAGCGCAAGCATCACACGCGAAAGTTCGCCGCCCGACGCTATTTTCGCAAGCGGCTTCAGCGGTTCTCCGGCATTCGTGCTGATAAGAAATTCGATATTGTCTATGCCGTAAGGTCCGCAATTCTGCATCGACTGCGATTTTTCTTTTTGCTCGACAGAAACAGCAAAGCGGGCGCCCGGCATTCCGAGAACGGCGAGAACGCGCTCGACGGCTTCCGCCATCATTATTCCGGCTTTGCCGCGTTTTTCGGATAACGCTTTTGCTTCGGAAAGCACCTGCTGCTCAAGCCGGGACACTTCGGCCTGAAGCGCCGCCGTATCCGCATCGCTGTCCGCCAATGCCGCAAGCTTTGCACGCGCGTCATCGGCATATTTTAAAACTTCGGACAAAGGCGATTGAACGGAAGCGGCGTATTTTTTCTTTAATTTGAACAGCAGCGCCAGCCGCTCCTGAATTTCGGACAGCCGTGCGGGATCGAACACAAGCGAGTGCCGGTAAGTGCGCAGTTCTTCGTGAATATCGGAGAGTTCATAAAACACAGAATCGATGCGCGAAGCAAGCGGCCGCAGCGATGCATCCAATCCCGCGGCATGATCGAAAATGCTGCGCATTTTTTTTACGGCGGAAATAACATTTTCGTCGCTGTCGGACAACAGCTGCGTCATTGATTCCGTATCTTCATACAGCTGCTCAAACTGCGACATGCGCGCTTCTTCCGCCGCAAGCGTTTCGTCTTCCGCAGACTGAAGCTGCGCGCCGTCTATTTCCTGCAATGCATACGAAAGCATTTCCGTTTCCCGAACGCGCTGTTCATCGGAAGCGCTCGATTCTTCCAGCCGGCGGCGCTTCTGGACAAGCTCCGAATACATCTTCGAAAAAGCTTCCGCTTGTTCCGCAATGCCGGCGTATTCATCGAGAAAACGGCGGTGTTCCGCAACGCGCAGCAAAGACTGATGTTCATGCTGCCCGTGTATGTCAACAAGAAATTCCGTAAAAGCAGCGAGATCCTGTCTTGTTACCGGCACGCTCTGAATCCAGGCTGATGATTTTCCCGCCGCACGGATTACTCGGCGCAGCAAAACGCGGTTATCTTCGGCCGCGATGCCGTGTTCGTCGAGCCAGGCGCGGACAGCGGTTTTTCCGGACGGAAGAACGATTGTTCCGCTCACAGACGCTTCCTGCATTCCGCTGCGGATAACATCGACCCCGCATTTTCCGCCGAGCAGAAATGAAACGGCGCCTATCAATATCGATTTTCCGGCACCGGTTTCGCCGCTTAAAACGGTAAAACCGTCTTTGAATTCGAGAGAAGCCTCATTTATCAGTGCGAAATCTTTTATCGAAATATCTTCTATCATTCTGCTTCGCCCTTATGAAAATCAAAATCATCGTCCGCGGAAGATGCACCCGACCATCGCAGCTTTGAACGCAGCGCCGCATAAAATTCACGCCGCCCGCAGCCCGCAAGTTTTACCGGCGCGGGATATTTTTCAATCCGAATAATATCACCGGGCAAAAGCGCGCAGGCAGCCTGTCCGTCGCAAGCCAGCGATGTTTCCGTTCCCCGCGCAGGCAGCACGGATATTTCCAATACGGAATCCGGCGGCAGCACCAGCGGTCTGTTTGAAAGCGAAAACGGACACACCGGATTCAAAACAATCGCATCAACTGCGGGATCCACAATCGGACCGCCTGCCGCCGCGGAATACGCAGTAGATCCGGTCGCCGTCGCAGCGAGAACGCCGTCCGCGCGGTATTTGCCGAACGGAATACCATTGCAAAGTACGTCAAACTCACCGATACGCGCGCTGTTCTGCACACTGACGGCGGCTTCATTCAGCGCAAGTGATGAAAAAAAACACGACTGCTGCCGGATAACGCGGACCTGCAATATGCTGCGATCTGCATACGGCAGCGTTCCGCCGCAAAATTCGGCAAACGAATCGCGCCAGGCGGATTTGCTGATTCCCGCAATAAAGCCGAATTCCCCGCAGTTCACGGGAAAAATAGGAATGCCGAGCGGCGCACACGCTCGTGCGGCAAAAAGAACAGTGCCGTCGCCGCCGAATGTCGCCGCCGCATCGAATTCCGAAAAATCGGGAATATCGGTCTGCCCTTTATACAATAAAATTTCGGACGAAATCCGCAGTTCATGCAAAAAACGTCCTGCTTCTTCCGCAAGACACTGCGCGTCTTTTTTAAATGTATTGCAAACAATGACACATTTTTTCATAAAAAGCGTCTTCCCGCCCGCCGATCAGGGAAGCGTTGCCAAAACTTTTGCTATTTTAACGGCATTGGTTTTCCCAAGCCGCGGATACAGCGGAAAAAGTACGCAGCGAAGCAGCAAAGATTTTGCCTGAAGACAATCCGGCAGCAGCTCCTCCCGCAGCGCAATAACGGAATTTTCGTACGCGGCGGAAATTTCGATATCTTTGCGCGCGGCGTACTGCTTGACATCTTTCATGCTGGATTCCAATACGACAGGAAACGAATACGCAACGGAAAGCGCATTTTCGGAGCGCGAAAACGACGTATGCTTTCCCTGCATCAGAGAACGCACATACATTTCCCGCAATTCCTGCCTGACGGCTTCATTGCGGTCAAGTTCCTTTAACTGCACAAAGCCGAGCGCGCTGTTTATATCCGGCAGAATATCGGTGGAAGCAGCTTCTTCCGCGATTTTCTTGAGCACAATCCATTCACGGCGCGAGGGCGCCAGTAAAACCGCCCCGCCGCCGGCTGTTGCCATATCATGTTCCTCAAGTCCAAGAATCGCATACACGCCGAAAGAACCGGCTTTTTTTCCGTTTACAGAAGCGCCGGCGTTCTGCGAAATATCTTCGACAAACGGAATGCCCAGCGCCGCAATGGCTTCAAAATCGGGAACAAGCCCCATATTTTCATGCAGGATTAAAAGCCGCCCGCCGTTTTGCATGCCGTTTTGAATTTGGGCTGCCGTAACCAGTCCGGTTTCCGGCGCCACGTCGAGCACAATAGGCTCGTATCCAAGTTCCTCTATTGTTTTTAACTGCCATGCCGGGGCAAGCGCGGAAATCATGATGCCGCTTTTTTTTTCCAGCGCGAGCGCCTTGACGATATAGGCAAGCGCCACCGCGGGACTGCGCAGCGCAACGGCGCCTTCAACAGCGAAATATTCCTTTGCCTGCTGAACAAGGCGCGCATTCATATCTCCCGGACCGGTTTTTTCTTCCACAAGGCACGTCAAAACCGCATCCATTTCTTTTCTGCGGATAGAAGAACTGAATGTCTGAATTTTCATTACTGATTGATTCCCATCAGGCTTTGCAGTTCTTTGGAATTGAACAATCTTCTGATATCAAGCATGATAAGATAGCCGCTTTCCTGTCTGACAACGCCGTAAATGTATTCGGAACCGATGCCTGTCAGCATTTGCGGCGGCGGCTTTATATCATCTCTGTTCACCATAACGACGCGGGCAATTTTATCGATAATTATGCCGATTTTATTTCCGTCTATATTCAGGATAATAAAGCCGCCTTGGTATTCATCGTCTTCCGAAACTTCCATTTGTTTCAAACGAAAACGTTTATGAAGGCTCATGACAGGGATTATTTCACTACGCAAGTTAAAAATGCCTTCAACATAATACGGCGCATTCGGAATAGGACGGACATTTTGAATTTTCACAATTTCTTTAACATCCATAATATCGACGCCGTACAATTCATCACCTAATTGAAACGTTACCAGCTGAAGCTGTAAATCTCCTGCCATATATCCTCCGTATTACAACATTCAAATATGCATACATATTACAGCATACAGCAAAAAAGCAGATTTTACAACTCATTGCGGAAATTGCTCGCCGAAAAGATTGTTTACCGCGCTTACTGCTGCGTTTATACCCGCTCTGCCGATGTTTGAACTGCGCGCGCATCCCCAAGCCGTGCGGCCGTCTTCGCAGGTAATTTGAATATATGCCATAGCGTCCGTATCGGAACCGGCGCCGATGCTGTGCTCCTGGAACTCGCCGATAGTAAAAACCGGCACCGGCGTATTCCGCAGCGACGAAACAAACGCATCAAGAGGTCCGTTGCCTTTGTCGCCGATTGAATACACTTTTTCAAGAAAGCGAATGCTCGCGCGGCACAGAACCGTATCGCGGGTATCCGAATCGTTTACATGAGTTTCTGCAATGTCCAGCAATTCGAGCGGTCCGCGTTTATTGAACCAAGAATCCTTGAAAAGCCGATAAATTTCCGCAGGCTTAAGTTCGCGCTGCAAAATGTCCGCCTGCCGCGTAACAAGAGTGCCCAAAAGCAGCTGCATTTTTTTCGGCATGAAAATTCCGTATTCCGTTTCCAAAATCCAGGCGGCGCCGCTCTTGCCGCTTTGGCTGTTTATTCTGATTATTTCCTCGTATTCCCGCCCGACATCTTTCGGATCGATAAGCAGATACGGCACATCCCAGGGCGCATCCGGCGGCATTTGCGTGCGCGCGTACAAAGCTTTGCGGATTGCGTCCTGATGCGATCCCGAAAACGCGGTGTATACAAGATCGCCCGCGTAAGGCTGGCGGCGGTATACTTCCATTGACGTAAGCTGCGTAAAATGCTCCTTTACGGCATCGATAGAAGAAAAATCCAGTCCCGTTTTTATTCCCTGCACAAACAAATTCATAGAAAGCGTAACAAGATCGAGATTGCCGGTCCGCTCGCCGTTGCCGAACAGCGTACCTTCCACACGATCGGCGCCGGCAAGCAGTCCGAGTTCGGCGGCGGCAACGCCGGTTCCTCTGTCATTATGCGTATGCAGGCTCACGATGACAGAGGCGCGGTCGGAAATATTCCGGCAAAAATATTCTATTTGATCCGCATATACATTCGGCGTTGCGTATTCCACTGTTTCGGGCAAATTCAAAATAATTTTGTTGCCGGAAGAAGCATTCCAGGCGGCTTTTACGTCCTCGCAGATCGCAAGCGCAAACTCCGGTTCCGTGCTGGAAAAACTTTCCGGAGAATATTCCAGCCGCACCGGCGTGTTTCCTGCAAGATGCAGATTTTTCCGCAGCAAATGCACGCCTTCGACGGCAAGTTCCCGTATTTCGTCTTTCGTCATATTGAACGTGTACTTGCGCTGCGCCGGCGACGTGGAATTATACAAATGGAAAATCGCGGACGGCGCACCGCGGATGCTTTCCAGCGTGCGGCAAATAAGCGGTTCGCGCGCCTGACAGAGAACCTGAATTGTAACCAAATCGGGAATGTGCCGTTCGTCAATCAGTCTGCGGATAAAATCATATTCCGTCTGCGAAGCACTGGGAAAACCTACTTCTATTTCTTTAAAGCCTATTTCGACGAGCATATCAAAAAACGCGAGTTTTTTTTCGACATTCATCGGGACTGCGAGCGCCTGGTTGCCGTCGCGCAAATCAACGGAACACCAGACAGGCGCATGCGTTATGCGGTTCTGCGGCCAGGTTCTTTCCGCAAAAGAAATCACGCCGACAGGATTGTATTTTGCCATATTTTTTCAAGTCCTCTATCCTGTAATAGTCAACAGACAGCATATCTGATGCGTGTTTTTATTTCAATTCCGCAAAAAATTGTTCCAGTTTCAAATTAAAGGCATCCATATCGGTTTTCATCTGCCGAAGAAATTCATTCGATTCAAGCTGACCGATGACGGAAATCATTTCTTCTTCGTTTCGATATGTAATTGTTCTGAAATAATTTTCGTAATCTTTCCGGCGAGAACGAACCGAACTTTCGTACATGTACACAGACACTTCGCGGACGTCGGAATATAAATCCAAAAAATTGTCGGACGTGAATAATTCTATGCCTTTCGAATAGAGATACTCAAGCAAATACATGGCGTAAGCGGTTTTATCCGTAAGATAGGATTTCGCGCAGTCATCGTAAAACGCGTGCACTTCGTCCCAGTTATTTATTTTGCCCAGCTTTATCAGGTTCAGCAGTTCATGCACGCGCGCTTCGGGGATAACCTGCCCGCCGATATTGCACCAGCTCGTATACAAATTCTGCCGCTCAATCGAAGAAAGCGCTTTTTTGGTTAAAACGGAAATGCCGTGCGCCTCGCAGTATTCCATGAGTGTTTTTACCGTAAAATACTTCATTACTTTGCGGTATTCTTTATACGCGCACGCGGGTTTTAAGATTTTCGCGCCGTATTTTTTCATGCATTGAGAATCGGAAAGAATCAAGCCGGAATCGGAATTTTTATGAAGATAAAATTTCGCGGTTTGGTACACATCGAGATCGCCGGAAACTTTTACCACTTCGTCGTTCGCTTTCAGCCATCTGCCGGTAAGTTCCACAATACGTTCTATGGCAAAAAATACTTCCTGCATTGTGTCCGGCGCGAACGGATCCATTTCGATATGCTGAATTTTTTTCACGCGTCTGTCGCGGTTTTTGAACTTCACGTTATTGCGGGCAACGGCGAACATATTGTGCATAAACCAGTATGCCGGCATGACATGCAGACTTTGATCCGCGCCGTTCATGGCAATAAGCGCAAACGGATACCTGATATTCAATTCATACGGATAGGAACCTTTCGAAACAAGCGTAAACGACGCAAAACGGCTGTTATGCTTGAAATCGGAACAAAGTCCCGGCCAAAAACCGCGGTTCGCAATGATTTCTCCGTCCGGGCAGCGCGAATTATGATTCGATCCGATGGTGGCGCCGGCGGCTATATTGGACTGTCCGCATATCGTAGTGGCAATAAGAAAAGACGAATTGTGATGCTGTTCATGAAACGGGAACAGCAGATTATTGAGCACTTCGCAGCAGGAAACCGTGGAATTATCTCCGAGAACGGAATTGATAAGCCGCGCGCCGTATTTCAGCTGACAATTGCGTCCTATAACAAAACGCACCGCAACCGCCTGATAAAACACTTTCGAACCGTATCCGAGGATGCCGTTTACCATTTCCACGCCCTCGCCTATCTGCGACGGTTCGTCTTCCGAAGAACAAATCGTAATATTTTTCAGCTTGAATGCGCCTTTTATATACGAACAGCTGCCGATTTTTGCGTCTTTCAGCAGCAGGGTATTTTTTATGACCACATCGTCCGCGATAATTCCCATCGTGTTCCGCGCGGTATCCCAGCCGTATTCGGTCAGCGCCACAAAACGCCGCTGCAGCTCTTCGTCATCCCGAAAACGGGACCAAAGAAACGCGTCCGCGGGAATCATCGATTCGAACGGCAGAATTTTGCGCCCGCCGTTTTCGTTGCCGATTTCGATCCATATTCTGTCGCTTTCCCGTTCGCCTTCTTTCAGGGTGCCGCAGCCGAATTTCGCGTGCGATGTACAGCTCATTTCCTGAATATTAAACAATATGACGCGGCTGCCGATGCGGTAATTTACCAGATAGTGAACATTTTTCACGCAGACATCGTCGCCGAGAATGCAGTCCGAAACAAAAGAAAAAGCGATTCCCGTGCTCATTTCAAGGTCATGAAAGCACAGTTTTGTCCGGCGGAGATTTCCCAAAATAACCGTGCCCGAAAACTGACTGAAACATATTCTTTCCGGATCGAATTCCTCCGAAACATAAATATTTTTCCATTCCGCGTCGGACGAACGGTTTCCGTTTTTTTCCAAAACAGCAATTTCTTCCGGAAAAAGATGGCGCTTGCCTTTTTTCGCTTCTTCGAAATTCCGCACGGCGAACGCTTCGGAGTTTTCGTCTTCGGCGAGAACTGCTATTTTAGACATGATTTTTTCTCCCTTTTTGTTTTCTCTGCAAAAGCAAAAAACAAGCTGTCCGCAAGAAATTCGGCACGCAGCATACGGCAGGCTGCACCGATGGCGATGCTTAACTGCTATTGCAGCGGTGCGAAATATCCGGTTTCATCGCGCCCGGAACGGTTCTGCAAATACACTTCCGCTTCCACAGGCAGAAATTTTCTGCCGAAATTCGTCGGCAAATGAGATGTATACGAAATCCTGTACAAACCGGAAGGTGTTTCCGCTATGGATTTCACTATGCCGGCAATTCCTTCCCGGCGGTATATATACCAGCTGCTGCCGCCCGTTTGCTCGGTAATGTATTTCATTTCCGCCGGCAGCGCATTCTGCGTTACATTCACGGTATAAAATCGAATGCTGTTGTTGTTCAAATACGCTGTTAAATCCGTCAGCCCGTATTTTTCAAACGAATGCAGGGCAGCCCAGACGCCGGACGAAGCATCATTTCTTCCCGGCGCGGAAATATACACCACCGCGCGCTTCGGTTCGGCGGTAACAAGACCGTTTGCCGCAAGCCGTATGCCTAAATCAAGCGCCACGCGCGGCGAAAGAGCGGCTTTCAAAGACGAAGCGGAAAACGAAGCAAACATACGCGGACTGCCGGATGCTTCGAGCACCGGAATGCTTCCTGCCGAAATCACGCGCATAGTTCCCTGTCCGTCCATTGCTTCCGCAATTCCGCGCACAGCTGTCTGCACCGCGTCGGCATAGCCAGCCATGGCCTCAGAACGGTCGACAAGAATTGTTATATCACAAAACGAATTTTTGTATGCCGCGCCGACAAGTTTTTGTTCGGAAACAGGTCTTTTTTCTTCACTTATAAAAAAATTGCTGCCCTGCAGTCCGGTAATGCTTCCCCTGTTCAGATTTTCGACCCGAATATCGAGCTGTATTTCCGGAAAATTGTCTGCGTATACCCGATCTATCTGAACGAATAAACCGCCGATAAGATCCGACATTCTTGCCATAACATATATTTCGTTTTCGATAAAATCCGTAACGAGCAAATTTCCGTTCACGTCGCAGACAGCGCACGTAACGCGCGAATTGTTCGCGGTAGTTTTTGCGGCGTTAAACACCGCGCCGTTTTTCAAATCAATAACGCGGACAGAACTGCCATCCGCGCAAAGCAAATACGAATCGTATATTTTCAGGGCTTCCGGCTTTGCAAACGTATTTTCGGGAACCAGCGTATGCAGGAAGTTTCCGGCTTCGTCGAACGCGTAAACCGCGCCGTACACGGAATCCGCCACATATACGCATCCGCCGGTGCAGGCAATTCCCGACGGCGCCTTTAATCCGGAAAAACCATTCTGCGCCGCTCCGAAAGCAAACAAAAACGTTCCTTCCGCATCGAAAACGGAAACGCGGGCATTGCCGAAATCGGTAACATATATATTGCCGGAATTGTTTGCGGAAATGTACTGCGGTCCGAGCAGCTGTCCTTCGTTCCGCCCCGAAGTCCCGAAGCTTGAAATATACGCTCCGTCCGCCGTCAAAAATGTAATTCTGTCCCCTGCGTATTCCGTTACCGCCATTCTTCCGTCCGGCATTCGGATAATATCCATAGGTCTGTCAAAACCGTTCAGCGGACCGCGTCGGCGGTCTATTACCGCGCCGTTCACGGAAAAATGAAGCAATTCGTTGGAACCGTAGGCAGCCGCCCAGCAGGAACCGTCTTCCAGCGGCAGAACGGACGACGGCTGGCTGAAATACAATACGCCGCCGCTGCTGCCGGGGAAAACACCGGCATCGGCGAATCGCGATTTTTCATTGAACAGCGAGTTTTCGACGCGCCGCCCGCGGATAATTTCCATGCGCGTTTTCAAAAGCTGTCCGCCGTAGCCGGCAGATACCGCGTGATCCCACTGACGGAGCGCCGCGCCTTCCAGTCCCGATTTATAATACGCTTTGCCGAGCCAGTCGAGCGCAAGCGCGTTGTCCGGAATATACGAAAGCGTTTTCTCGAATTGAAATACCGCGTCATTAAACGATCCGCGGTAATATGCCTGTACGCCGCGGCGGAATTCTTCTTCCGCAAAAACCGAAGCGGATGCGGACGGCTTTGCGCTCTGGGCAAATAAAGCGCAGACTGCCGCTGCCGAAACAGCAAGGCAAAGCGCGCAGACAAAGTTTTTTTTTGCCGCTATGCTCATATCTCGCCGTCCCTTCTGCGCGGCATGCTGCGGGATATTTTTTCGTTTTCACGCAGCGCGGCAATTCCCGCGTGAATCGCTTTGTAATGTTCCGCTATTTCCGCGGAATTTTTCTTGTCCTTTTCGCGGGCGCGGCGGATGTACATTTTCGCTTCGTCAAGCAAACCGAGCTTGAAATACACCCAGCTCAAAGAATCCAGAAACGCCGCCGAATTCGGCACTGCCGCCGAAGCTTTTTTGCACAGCGCCAAAGCGCGCGTAATATCACGCCCCGTGCAGGCAAGAACATAGCCGAGCCCGTTCAGCGCGGTAGGATTTTCGGCATCTGCTTCAAGCGCCTTTTCGTAATACTGTACGGAAGCGGAAGAATCTTTTTGTTCCCAGGCAATATATGCGAGTGCGGCGAACACGGAAGAAGTTTTGTAGCCGCTTTCAAGCAGTTTTTTCAATTCAAATTCGGCAAGATCCGAGCGCTCGGTCATGCTGTATATAACCGCAAGCACGAGCCGGCACTGATTTTCGCGCGCACTCACCGTTCCCGATGTTACAAGCTGCTCAAGATATTCGATGGCTTCTTCATAACGTTCGAGCCGCGCGCAGCATAAACCGGAATAATACATCACGTCGGAATTCGACGGAATTTCATCCGACAAGGAAATAAAGCAGGCAAGCGCGGCATCGTACTGCCCGCGGTCATACAAAGCGATTCCCTCAGCCATAGCATCATTCATAACAATTCCTCCGCCGCAATTTGCCGGCCGGAACATGCGCCGGAAACAGGAGTTACTATATAGCTCGCCGGATGAAACCCGAAAATACGCTCATATTCGGCAAGACGGGACATATATTCGCCGACTTTTTCTTTTTTCAAAATAGTGTACGTGCAGCGCCCGAATCCTTTTCCCGTAATCCGCGCGCAGGCAGTGGGATTCCGCAGCGGTGCGTTATCCATTTCGAGCACGCGCTTTACAAGCCAGTCTATTTCCGGACACGAAAGCAAGTATAAATCGCGAAGCATTTCATGCGATTTATTCACGGCACGCGCAAAGCGCATAAAATCGGCGGCGTGCAGTGCATCGGCGGCTTCCAGCAGGCACTGATGTTCTTTCATAACGCATAAAAGGCGGCGGCGCGTTTCTTCGCTGACAGATTCAAGCGCGTCATTTATTTCGGATTCCAGCTGTTCGTATTCCCAGCTGCCGTTTTTTTCCTGTTTCAAGCCTGCCAGCAGCTGTCTGTTTTGTTCCGTCCGCAGCGATTCTTCGTTCCACACGGAAATACGAGGCACGCGGGCATCGGTAAGCACAATCGCCGCGTCATCGAACGGAAACGGCACAAACGAATATGTTCCTGTTTTATGGTCGGTAATGATGCAGTGTTTTTCCCGCGCGTACAAAACGGTATTTATATCCGCCGCATAGCTTTCCGCGGAAAGAAAGCGCTTGTTTCCGCAGTCGATTACTTGCCGCACAATATTGTCTGCACGGGAAGAACCGCACATCTTTTGCAGCGCAATCGCCGACGCCGCTTTTATGGCGGTTGTAATGCCGAATCCCGCCGAAGGCACAATATCGGAATATACCGTAAAGTTCATACCCGGAAAATCGAAACCGAATGACTGGCAGCCGAATATCATTGCCTTAATGCTGTTTGCCCAGCGGTCTTCCCGCCGGAATTTTACGGAAACGGTGCTTGAGCGCTTGCGTTCGCGCAGCTGCGGAAAATAAAAGCGCAGAGAAGTATCGGAGCGGCGGGAAACTGCAACGGAAACAGGGAGATCCACCGCCATGGACATTGTTTTATCTCGGAAAAACCAGGAATGATCGCCTATCAGATGAAAGCGTCCCGGTGCGGAAACAATAACTTCGGGAGAATCTTCATACTCGCCGGAATGCGCAGCAACGACCTGCTCCATGTCTTTCAATTATCACCCCGTCATTTATTGTTGATTTTTCCGAATAAAATCAGATAAAATGATAATATAATGATGGAAATTTTACAAGTTTTTTGCGCGTTATTTTCCGGAATAATGACCACTCTCGCAATTCCGAACGAACTTCTTGCATTCGGTTCGCCTGCCGCCGGATTATTCGCGCTCGTGCCGCTGTACATCGCAATCGCAAACTGCCGCTCGTACAAAATGGCAGGACTTCTCTTTTCCGTCCAAATATTTTCCGTTCATCTGCTTTCGAGTTTTTGGCTCGGCAATTTTCACGGATACGCGGCATTTACGCTCGGCGCAAGCGCCGCAACATACGCACTTTTCGCGCTGTATTACGGGCGTTTCTTTTTTATACCGTACGCGCAGGCACGCATAACGCCGCCGGCAATCCGCGGAAAAACAGCCGCGCGCCGCAAAGATTTTATTCCGCCGTTTAAAATAGAAGAATACGCGGGAACCGCCGCGGGCGGCGCCGCAAAACGCATTTTTTTCTTTGCCGCTTTTTGGACGCTGTACGAATGGGTAAAATCATCCGGATTTTTGGCGTATCCCTGGGGCACATTGTTCATGAGCGCATACAAATGGCCGATTGTCATGCAGATTGCGGATATCACCGGCATGTGGGGCGTTACGTTTTTGTTTGCGTTTTTTTCGGCGGTTTTTGCGGAAGGAATTCAGCTGCTGCCGTATACGCATTTGTATGCCAAAAACGCGCTTCTGCCGTATACGGCGGCGGCGGCGGCATGCATCGCGCTGTTTGCCTGCACAATCGTATACGGCGGCTTTCAGCTTCTGAAAACACGCATTCCGGAAAAAACATGCAGTCTTGTGATTGTGCAGCAAAACAGCGATCCTTGGGCAGACGGCGGAGACAAAGACGGCATTTTGACTTCGCAAATGCTTACCGCCGCAGCGCTCGGCAGTTTTTCCGCAGCGGAAGACGGCAGCACGGAAAAAAACGCGCAGCATTCACGAAAAGCGGCGGATCTTGTTGTTTGGGGAGAAGCGGTTCTTTCGCGCGCCATGCCGCAGGGAGCGCAGTATTACGAACAGCATCCGTCTGCTTCGCCGCTGCTGCCGTTTATACGCAAAACGGGAATTCCGTTTCTTATCGGCGGTCCGGTGCTCATAAACAGGGAAAAGCATCAGCAGACAAATTCCGCGCTGCTGTTCTCGGCGGACGGTCTGCTTGCCGCGTCTTATGCGAAAATTCATCTTGTTCCGTTTGCGGAATGCATTCCCTACGCGCAGTATCCGTTTGTGCGCGCCGCCATGAAAAAAATCGCGGGCTTTTCTTACGGCTGGACGCCGGGCAGTACGCTCAATTTGTTTTCCGTAAAAACAGCGGAAGGCGATACCGTGCGTTTTGCCGCCCCGATTTGCTTTGAAGACGCGTTTCCTTCCGTATGCAGCGCACTGTACAAAGCCGGAAGCGAAATTTTCATCAATATTACCAATGATGCCTGGTCGAAAACGAAATCGGCGGAAATGCAGCATTTTGTTATTGCGGCGTACCGCGCGGTCGAATGCAGAACGACGCTTGTGCGCGCAACTATTTCCGGATTTTCCGTCATGCTGGATCCCGCAGGACGAATTACGGAAAGTCTGCCTCTGTTCACTCCCGATTCAAAGCTGATTAAAGCACCGATATATAAACGCGCCGCAACAACATACGTCGCACTCGGAGATTGGCTGCCGCTGATGCTGCTGTTTATCTGTGCGGCGCTGTGCATTAAATCTGCGCTCGATTCCGCAGAAATGCCGCGTTTGCGGCTTGCGGACGGGGAAACGCTGCTTGTCTTCATCCGCCGCATCAAGAAACACCGCGCGGCAGATACGGCAGCGACGGCGCTTTTGACTGCCGCATGGCTTTTGCCGATACACGCACCCGTATACAGAACGCCTGTTACCTGCCTGCTTCTTGCCGCGCTGTATCGGAGCATTTCCGCAAGACAGCGGGAAAAAACGGATTTTATCGCGGTTACATCAAAACGAATTATCGCCGAAACAGGCTGCGCGCATCAGCGCCGCATTGATTTTTACCGTCAGCCGGAATGCTGCACGGCGGATAAGAACAGCGGACGCATACGCATACGGTGTTCCGGAAAAAACATCGCTTTCCGCTGCGAAAAAGAAGACGCCGAACGGCTTTTTTCCGCACTGCTGCAAAAGATTTGAAAAGGAACCGCAATGCTTTTTTTCGGACGTGCGGTGCATTCAAAACAGAACCAGCAGAAATCCCGTCAGCACGCCTAAAAACACGGAGAACGCCGGCACTTTGCTTTTCCACATCAACACGGCTTCGGGAAGCAGTTCGCCGAACACTACATACAGCATGGCACCGCTTGCAAATCCCAGCGAAAGCACGAGCATCATGACATTTATGCCGCCGATCGCGTATCCGAGAACCGCGCCGAGCACCGTAGGCACTCCGCTTAAAAGCGTCAGCAAAACCGCTTTTATCCGCCCCATTCCTCCAGAAACAAGCGGAACGGAAACCGCCATGCCTTCAGGCACGTTGTGCAGACCTATGACAACTGCCGTAATAAAGCCGCTGCCGGAAAACAAGTTTGCCGAGGCATCAGTCGCTTCCGCATAAGACGTGCCGATAACCATTCCTTCCGGCACATTGTGCAAAGCAATCGCACACAGCATAACAAGCCCCGCAGCAAAAAGACCGCGCTTTTCTTTTTTATGCACGCGCATGTGATCGGAATGTATCAACTCGTCAAGGTTATCGGCTGTGGCAGGGTGCGTTTTGTCAATATGAGCAACCTCACGGTTTGTACGCGAATCGATAATATAGTTAAAAAAACATACCAGCACATATCCTGCAAAAACAGCCGGCGCCGCAAAAAACAGCGCCGAAAACGGCAGCGCGCCCGCTTTCATCATTTCCACAGGCGTGCTCATCAGATCGAAACAGACAACGGCAAGCATAATTCCCGCCGCGAATGACAGCAGCAAACTTACCGTTTTATCGGAATCGCGCCGAAGCACCGCGCCTATGACGCCGCCGAGTCCCGTGCCTGCCACGCCCGAAAAAAACGTAACAATGATAATCGATATATAATTCATTTGCAGCATCGGCATAAGCATATACCGTGCGGTACGGACATGAAAAGCACCGAAACAAAAAGTTTTCCGTAAACAAAAATCAATCCAGATTTTTTCTGCGCAGCCGCATCATTCTTCCGAAAAAATATTCCGTTAACAAGACTAACAGCGCGCGCCGTTAGCGGGACTAACGGATAAACACCGTTAATGGTACTAACGGACGTTTTCCGTTACGGCTGCTAACAATCGTGCTCCGTTAAGCTCCTTAACATCGTGAAGAGAGACCTTTAAACATCGCGATGTTTAAAGGTCTCTCCTCGTGATGAAAGCGCGTTCTCCTCACGACGGGCGCGGAATACGGCAGCGGCAGTCCGAATTTTTCCCGTTATGCAGTGTCTGCGGTTTTTTCTGTATTCACCGTATTAAATTGACGCAAAAAAAAACGGGCAATATGCAATTCATATCGCCCGTTTCCAATTATATGCACATAATTCCGTTTAATATTTCAGTTTGGGAGAAAATCCGAGGATTTTTTGGGTACTGGCATAGCGTGCATTGTATTCTTCGTCAGTCATAAATTTTCTTGTCTTTGTTTCCGCCTGAATAGCGCCCTCGCCTGCGGAACGATATTCACGGAAAAAACATTTTTCCGCAGTATTTACGTTGTCCCAGTCTTTCCAGCCCGCGTCGATGATATTTTTGCCAAGCTCGCAGTCAATGTACACGACTTTTGCCTGAGAATTTTCGGGAGCATTCGAACCGCCGACCCAGGCGCCGCGTCCGAGATAACACATATCCGAAACACCCTCATCGCCGTTTACAAGACAGCTGCGGAACACATAGCCGTTCGCATACAGTTCGGCGTCGGAAGATGCAAGCGCGGAATCAGCCGGCGCCGCGGCAGTAATATATCCGCCGTTCTTGTAATAAATCGAATAGATATGACAGTTGCCAAATAAAACCGTGGCACCGCCGCAAATAAAATCGACTTCGCCTTCGATGTAGCAGTTTTCGAAATAGATACGCCCCGATTTCAAATACAGCGTGTCCTGCTGACCGAGGAATACGCAGTTTTTAATGTATCCCTCCGTTACGCCTTTCAAGGACAAAGCAATAGAACGGCGTTCCGAAGACTGCCATGTCGCATTCCATTCCGCACCTTTATTATAGAACGTTATGTTTTCCGCGGAAAACGATGCATTCTTTTTCGCGTACACAACCTTTTTTTCCGTTCCGGGTTCCGGATCCGCCGCTTCAAGCAAATTCACTTCCACAAGCAAGTTGCCGTCGATATTGCTTTTGTCTGCTTCGTATCCGTAAAGAATTGTCGTTGCGGGATCTTCTCCGACAAGCTTTATTCCCGTTTTGGAAATAAGAAGTTTTTCCTGCAAACGGTATACGCCCGGCTTGATGTAAATCGTCGCGCCGGTTTCGGGAGCTGCGGCAACGGCATCTCCGACAGTCGTATATGAACCGGCGCCGCCTGCGGCATCGACAATTAAGGCCTTTTTGCCGATTTTCGGTTTTTTAGGCGTGCGGACAAGTTTTTCCGCCTTGTTTTTGCTGTACGGCAGTTTGTCGAGATCGATTTTGCCGTCGGAAACAGCGGCGGGATCGATCCAATCATCCGCAGGAACATTGCCCGCTGCATCGACCGGAACTCCGTCCGCTTTTGTCATCGTGATTCCCGCAGGTTTGGCGGCGGGACGCAGCGACTGGGGATTGGGATCGTTGGCGGTTACCGGCGCGGTAACAAGATCCGCTCCGGCTTTCGCGCCGATTTCCGCCAAGCTCATTGCCGACACATCATCGTTCACAATGAACAGAAAATACGCATACCGCCCGAATCCGTTTGTGCTGCCGTCGTTTTCGCCGAAAAGAACATAATTGCCGTTTCCGCTGATCGTTTCGGGATCATAGCCGATTTTTTTCGTATCGACTGTCTTCTTTTTATAACTCTTCGTTTGATGCCGAAGCTTGCCGTCGATATAGCAGCTTGCGGTCATCGCGCGGCCTTCTTCATCGGCTGTTTCAAACACAAGGCGGAAATCATGCCAGTCGGACACAACATCATCCGGCCGTAAATTCGTCTGACCGGAAGAGCCTTTTATCTGATTTGTCTGATTGTGGCGAAGCACCGCCTGGTAATTTTCCCGCTGCCAGCATGCCCACAAAATTCCAAACGGCGTGGTCCCTGCATCGGGAATCAGGGAGCCTTTTGCTTTGAACAGAATCGTAACGCGTTTTTCGCCGCCGGCAAGCGGAAGCATCAGCGCATCGGCTTTTCCGTCGCGGGTATCCAATTTCAGGCATTTTTTTCCGTTTGACGTGTTGTCGACAAAACCGAAATGGTTCGAAAACTCCGGTCCGATAGTGAATCCGGCTTTCCGCACGTCCGCCGCGGCATCCCGCGCATCATACGTTCCGGGAACATATAACTTCCAGCCTTGCGGCGCCGCAAAAACAGCTGCCGCAGCCAGCAAAACGAACAGCAGCACGGCAGCCGTTTTCTTATTTTTCACAGAATACATATTTCCTCCCATAAAAAGCCGTAATCAAAACTTCGATTCCAAAACGACTTTTCAGCTTTATCGTTTATTATAGAAGTTTCCGTTCCAAAAAATATGTCATAAATTAGGATTATTCCGAAGTGTCTGCATTCCAGGCAGGCGGCGCGGAAAAAATCATTCTCCGCCCTGTCTGCGGATGCGAAAATTCAAGACGGCAGGCATGAAGCATAAGGTTTGTTTTGCAGCCGCCGCCGTACAAATTGTCGCCGGCAATCGGAGCGTTTAAGCCGTTTTCGTGCGAGGCATGAAGCCGCAGCTGATGCGTTCTTCCCGTGTGCGGCGTAAATTCGATAACGGAATTTTCGCCGCCGTTTTGCGCGCCGATTTGCCGCCAGTCCGTAATTCCCGTTTTTCCGTAAATCGGATCGAATATCTGCAAAGGGCGGCGGCCGACATCAAGCCTGAACGGAAGCACGATGCGTCCCGCAAGCGGATTTCCGGCGGCATCGCGTTGTGTTACCGTACAGCCGAAAGGTTCGGCGCCGTCATTTTTCCGCATATTATCGGCGGCAGGCGGCAACTCGTTTTTTATCCGGATCGGGCGGGAAAGGACTGCCTGATATTTTTTCACGACTGTCCGTTCCATAAACTGCCGAGAAAGCGCTGAGTGCGCGCTCTGCGTCAGCGCAAGCACCATCAATCCCGATGTATCCATATCCAGCCGATGAACCGCGGGCTGTTCGATGCAGTCCGGAAACAGAAATTTCAGCCGCGATACAACGCAGTCCTGTTTTTCCGGAGTGCGCCCCGGCACCGACAGCAAGCCGGACGGTTTATTCACAACGACAATGCTGTCATCGCGGTAAACGATATCAAGTCCGAGCAGAAACGGCATCAGCGGAGCGCATTTTTCATCGCACGGCGGATACAGCTGTCCGTGAATTCTGCTGCCGGAAGGCGTTGCGGAACCGTAATAAAATTCCGCAAGGCTCACCGGACGCAATCCGTGCAGCGCGGCATAATTAAGCAGCTTCGGCGCACAGCATTCTCCGGTTCCGGTCGGCGGCATTTTTTCCGCCCCGAAAATATCTTCAAACGTATATTCGTTTTTGCGGAAAACAGGCGGGACACCGTCCGCGTTCTTTGCGCAGGCTGCCCTCCAAGGCGCAGAAACGCGCTGCACGCAGTGGATTCGGTACAAAGCGAAGATTTCTTTCATGGATTTCCGCGAAAGTTTTTTCCGCAATGCCGCCAATTCTCCGCGCTTCCGCGCGCACTCGGTTTCGGATATTTCATCGGTAAGCTCATGAATGCGGCGGTCTGATTCGGCAGTCGCAGCGGAAAACTGTTCCGGATCGAGCGCCGGCGGCACCCAGCCGTCAGCGCACCAGGAACTGCTGTACTGTCCCGAAAATGCGCGCAGCACAATTTCCTGCCCCGAAGAATCAAGGCACACGCATATTCCGAACATCCGGCCTTTTCCGCCTGAAAACAGACAGTCCGTCGAAAAACGCGGATCGGCTTTTTCCGCGGGAACGGAAAAATCGATGCGTTTTTCGGTATCGAGAATATGCATCAGTTCGAGGCAATGACGCCATGCTTTTTTTTCGGGCAGAGGAAATATCACGCAGACACCATCCATAAACGCGCGGCAGCTGATATGCACGGAAGACATATTTCGAGGCAGCGCTTCCTGACGCTTGCAAATTCGCGGCTGGCGATGTGCCGCCGTGCCTTTGCGGTATCCGTTATTTCATCAGTTCCGCGTATTTTGCGGCAAGCGCTTTCGCTTTTTTCACCGCAAGTCCGCAGTAGCGTTCCGGATGTGCAAAAAAACCGGCAGCATCTTCCGTGCCGAGTTTTTCCAGCTGAACGGTTATCCGCGCGTATACATCGGGATGCTTCAAAAGCGCATCGTAAAACGACAAGTGGTTTTCTTCCGCGTCGAGCGTGATTTTTCGGATAACTTCATGCGCGTCCGAAACGCCGCTTTCCGCGAGCAGAATATACGCAGGTTCCGCAAGAACGCCGCCTTTTACTTTTCCGCCGGCGTTCGAAAGATTGCGCAGCATTCCGTCATGGTCCGCCTGCAATCCGGAAACCACGCTTTTCATCCGTGCGGCGGCAAGCGAAAAGCCCGCCAAATAATCGGCAACGAAGCGCTGGCTTGCCGAATTGGAAAGATCGCGCTGATGCTCGGAAATTTGATCCATGAAAAACGTCATGACCCGCGGGCAAAATGCTTTCCACAGCGATTTTACATGCTCGGAATTCCAGGGATTGCGCTTTTGCGGCATAGTTGAAGATCCGACCTGCGTGGAGCTGAAATATTCAAACACCTCGCCGATTTCGCTTCGCTGCAGATTGCGCAGATCGTCTGCAAGATTGGCGATGATGCCGAAAGCAACATTCATTTCCAAAAGCAGGCGCAGCAAATATTCCGGTTCCACAAGCTGCGTGGAATGTTCGGATGGTTCCAGTCCGAGATAATTCAAATAGCGCCGCTCAAGGTCTTCCGGATCTTTTACAATCATTGCGGGACCGTTATATGCGCCGACAGGACCGGCAAGTTTTCCGCGCAAGTTTTTCGCGAGCCGCTCGATTTCGAGGATTGATTTGCCGAGCCGGCTCACGTATTCCGCGACAGCAAACCCGAACGTAATCGGCACCGCATGCTGCCCGTGCGTGCGTCCGACCTGCGGCGTGGAAGCTTCTCTGTCGGCAACCGCGCACAAAGCGCTTTCAAGTTCCCGAAGCAGCGGCAGAATCACCTGCTGCGTGCAGTCGCGGACACGCACGGACAGCGCGGTATCAAGTATGTCCACGCTTGTCGCGCCGAGATGTACAAGCGGTGCAATATCCGCACTTACCAGCGTCTTCAGGACATTGACCAGCGCACGGATATTGTGGTGCGTTTTTTCTTCTTCCGCGTATACTTTGGCAGGATCAATCGTCCAGGCGATTGTATCAAGTTCTTTTTCCGTTTCGGCGGAAAGCTGTCCGCGTACAGACAAATGCGCTTTTACCAGCGCGATTTCCGCTTTTGCGCAGGAAATAATTGCCGCCTGTTCCGAAATAAACGACGACAGGCTGTCGAAAACCGCGGCTTCGGACAGCGAATACCGATGATCCAACGGGGAAATATTCAAAAAAATATTACGTGTTTCCATAAATATGAATTATAAGCATATCCCGAAGAAGCCGCAAGCGAAAACAAAGCCGCTGCCCGCCCGCGCAGCGCTGCTTTTACGAACCGAAGCGACGCAGCACAGTGCCGCCGCTATTTGACAGTGTCTTTTTTACAAGCTATAGTTTTACCGCAGTCACATGGAATTATTATGAATAACACTATCGATAAAATCGTTACCGATTTGCTTGCTTCATACGATACGTACGGCGGCATAAATCTGGAAGAAGGCGCAAACTTTCCGAACAGGCAGCTTGTCGTTTCCGCATTGCAGGATATACAGGCTTTGATTTTTCCCGGCTTTCATAAAGCCGAAATGCTTGATAAAGACAGTCTGCGCTACGCGACCGGCGAACGGGCAAACCGCGTTATTTCACTGCTGACCAAAGAAACGCAGAAAGCGCTGCTGTACGTTTGCAGCACGAGAAAAAACGGCGGCGGATCAATCGGCGCGTGCTTCGGACTGGCGGAAAAAACGGTTCTTGCGCTGCTGGAAAATCTTCCCGAAATTCGGCGGCAAATCCATACGGATATTCATGCCGCGCTGGAAGGAGATCCGGCGGCAAAAAGCAGCGAAGAAATCATTTTATCGTATCCGGGCATAGAAGCCGTCTGTGTTTACCGGATTGCGCATTTTCTTCACAAAAACGGCGTGCCGCTTGTACCCCGCATTATGAGCGAATATGTGCACGGAAAAACCGGCATAGATATTCATCCGGGAGCGGTTATCGGCGAAGGTTTTTTCATTGACCACGGAACAGGCGTCGTTATCGGCGAAACGACCGTTATAGGCAACAATGTGAAAATTTACCAAGGCGTCACGCTCGGCGCACTCAGCGTAAAAAAAGACCTTGTTGACAAAAAACGGCATCCGACTATCGAAGACGATGTTACCATTTACGCCGGCGCGACCATTCTCGGCGGAAAAACCGTTATCGGAACAGGAAGCATCATCGGCGGAAATGTATGGATTGTAGATTCGGTTGCGCCGTACAGCAAAATATACCGCACGCGGTAACAGCGCAGCATACGGCACGGCAGTCTATAAAAGAAAAGGCTTTCAAACAGCACAGCGCCGCTTGAAAGCCCGCCTATTTTTCAATAGGCATCGGAGAGAGTTTATCAGCTTATTTATAAGCCATGATAAAGATAGTACAGCATAGCATAAATGTCAAGTTTTTAGCGTCTTTTTTCAGCAAAAAACGGATATTTGCTGATGTATATTGCTTTTTTGTGAACATATCGATTCGGAAATCGGGAAAATACTTTTTCGGATAAGACGTTTCGGAAAAAATGATATGGGGAAAAAATTCTTCGCATTATTTGATTTTATTATTTTTTTTGTTTTCATATTTGTGCTCTGCATGACGGCGGCGGCAATCAGGACATCGGGAAATAAATCGCGCGTAATCATCGACACGTCCGAGGGACAATGGATATACGACGTGCACCAAAATGCCGAACTGAGTTTTTCCGGTCCGCTCGGCGAAACGTCGGTTGCGATCAGCGACGGCTGCGTGTATGTCAGCGATTCGCCGTGCGCAAACAAAACATGCGCAGCCTGCCCGCCGATACGCCGCAGCGGCGAATGGATTGCCTGCCTGCCGAACCGTGTTGTCGTCAGAATCGAGAATACCCGAAAAGAATCTGAGGAATTCGACGCGACAGGATTTTAAAGCCGGCAGAACCGAAAAAAACGCTGCCGATGCAGCCGAAAATCATCGGAATAAAAGACGTTTGACGGTATTTCTTTTTGACAGTATCATTTATAAATGGCTAAAAAAAGAAACAGCGCGACTGTGTTCAAATGCAGCTCATGCGGATATGCGCAGCCGAAATGGTTAGGACGCTGCCCCGACTGCGGCGAATGGAACAGCTTTGTCGAATACGCGGCAGATGCATCTATTCAGGGAAACACCGCGGCAGCCAAAGCAAAACCCGCGCCGCTGTCTTCCGTAAATCCTATGGAAGGCTCCCGCCTGTGCACCGGAATCAGCGAATTCGACCGCGTGCTTGGCGGCGGTGCGATGAAACGTTCCGCAATACTGCTCGGAGGCGAACCGGGAATCGGCAAATCGACGCTTTTGCTCCAAGCTGCCGCTTCGATAGCAAAAAGCGGCGCGCCGGCCGGACGCATCCTATATGTTTCCGGCGAAGAATCGTCTGCGCAAATACGCGCGCGCGCCGACAGGCTCGGTCTTTCTCCGGAACGCATCGATATTCTGTGCACAAACAGACTGGATGATATCGAAGACGCACTGAACACGCTGAATCCTGTTTTTACTGTCATCGATTCGATTCAAACCGTATTCAGCGCGGAAGCCGGAATTGTGCCGGGAACGGTAAATCAGCTCAAATACTGCGCAAACGAACTGATAACTTGGGTAAAGGGACGAGATTCCGTGCTTATAATTTCCGCGCACGTAACAAAAGAAGGAATTATTGCGGGGCCGAAAAGTCTTGAGCATCTCGTCGATACGGTAATTTCATTTGACCGCAATAATGACGAAATACGCTTTCTGCGGGCACAGAAAAACAGATTCGGTTCCATAGACGAACTGGGCATTTTTTCCATGACGGAAAGCGGTCTGCATCCGGTCGAGGATCCGTCGACGTTATTCATTACGCGGCGGAACGGAAAGCTGCCGGCAGGAGTCGCGGTTGCGCCGGTTTTCGAAGGCAGCCGTGTTTTTCTCGTGGAAATACAGGCGCTTACGGTTCCGGCAAAAGCAGCCGTAACGCGCGTATATTCGGATAAAATCGATTCCGCGCGGGTAAGCCGTGTTGCCGCCGTCATCGAAAAACGCGCCGGACTGCGGTTCAGCGATCAGGATTTATACATCAATGTTGCCGGCGGCGTCCGTCTTACGGAAAGCGCAATTGACGCCGCACTTGCCGCGGCATTGTATTCCGCGCGCGCGGACATTCCCCTGCCGGAAGGCACGGTGCTCGCGGGCGAATTAAGCCTCGCCGGAGAAATCCGTCCGGTAAACCGCATGAAAAGCAGGGCAAAAACCGCACGGAACCTCGGCTACACGCGCATTCTCGCTCCGGAACAGGAGCCGGATATTACCTATACGGGCGATATCAAAACAATGGCGCGCTGTCTTTTCAGCTGAAAGCGCCTTATCAAAGGGGAGAATTTTATGCAGTACTTGCACAACGCGGCAGCATATATGCAGACAATATTTTCCGGCGATCTCATGCAGTCCGGACAATTAAGCTGCGGAATTATTTTTTTTCGGGTATTCTTAAGTTTTATCGCGGGTTTCGTGCTCGGTCTTGAACGGAAATTCGGACAGCATCAATTCGGATTACGAACGCTCATTCTCATTTCGGAATCATCAACGCTTCTGATGATGCTTTCCATACTGATGGGAAGTTATGCCGCAGACGCATCGCGCATTGCCGCGCAAATTGTTTCCGGCATCGGCTTTCTCGGCGGCGGCGCGATTCTGCACAAAGGACTGAATGTCAAAGGACTGACAAGCGCATCGATTATCTGGATAAGCGCTTCGCTCGGCATGGCAATCGGGGCGGGAATGTATTTGTCGGCAATGACGGTGCTGGCTGTCAGTATTGCCGCGCTCATTCTGCTGGAAAAAGTCGAATCGCGCTTATTTCCCGCCACGCAGTCGAAGCGGCTGCTGCTTGTTTTCACATCGGACACGGTGGATTTTTCGGCAATTCAGGCGGCGCTGACATCACACGGAATCCTTATTTCGACAATCGATGCATCGAAAAAAATGTCGGAACAGAAAATCTGCCTTGCTTATTCCATTAAGGCGCCGGAAAAAATCGACATTCTTGACCTGGCATCATCTTTGAAAACTGCGGGAACGCTGGAAGAAATCACCTTGACGGACTGAAAAATCCGATTTTCCGCACTTCGGCTTCGGCTTTGCGCACGCGGCGCACAATCGAATCCGCGGAAAAATCGTGAATGCACTTTCAACGGAAAAACGCCGCAAGGTTTTCGGCAATCCGCGAAAACGCCTGCCCGACAACGCCGAGAAAAGAAGCGCCCGCCGCAAATGTAGCGACACTGCTTCCGATAGAAGAAAACAAAAAAACGGCAAAAATCCGCAAAATTCTGTTTCGGTATATGCCTTTCAAAGAAAGAATATCGTCATGCACGGATTCCATGTCGCGGACCTGCGGGTTGCGCAATACTGCCTGCACAAAACCGCTGACCATTCCCACGCCGACCAGCGGACACAAAGACGTAAAAGGCGCGCTCAGTGCGCCGGCGAGCACGGCAAGCGGATGACCGCCGCCGAGGGCCGTGCCGAGAGCCGCAAGCAGCGAATTCCATAAGAACCAGCCGCCGATCATTTGTGTTCCTTTTTCTTTTCCGCCGATATAAAATCCGGCAGCAATCAGCAGCACAATAACGACGGGAATAAGCCATGAAAGGATTTTCGTAAAATTCTTTTTCGGCGGAACCGAATCAATATCCGACGTGTCGGCAGAAACAGCGCCGGACGCAAGGCTTGATAAAACCGACGCGACGCCATTCAAATGCCCCGCACCGAGCACCGCCAAAACCTTATTTCCGGAAGCAGTCCATATCCGGCTGGCAAGGAATCTGTCGCGTTCGTCAATCAATACTTCTTTTACTTTCGGCAGATATTCGGAAAGCTCCGCCATCATGGAATCCATTTCGCTTGATGTTTTCAGCTCTTCTATTTGTTCTGCGGAGATTTCTTCCTTGTCGAATGCACTGACAAGCAGCGATGCCAGCAGCTTGCACTTGCCCCACAGAGAATTTCTTGCCCAGGCGCGGCGCAGCGTAATTTTTATCGGACGGTCAGCCATAACTGCGGGAATATTCATTTCTTCCGCAGCGGCGGCGGCGGCTTTCATTTCTTCACCGGGCTTTACGCCGACATCGGCACCGAGACGCCGCTGGAACGACGAAAGGATAATGTTTGCCAGCATCAAAAATCCCTGCCCGTTTTTCAAAACCTTGATGATGTCCAAATTACGCCATGATTCGGGATTTTTGAGCGCAGCCATCCGCTCCGAATCAAGTTCGATTGCCACGCAATCGGGTTTTTCGCGTTTTATGGATTCGACGACTTGTACGATGCTTTCCTGCGAAATATGCGCCGTTCCCAGCAAAATAAATTCACGTCCAGCAAGCGAAAGCGTTTTTTCTGTTTTCGACAATATGAACCGCCTTTATTGTAATTTCCCCGAAAATTATTTCAATGCTTGTTCGACAAGACGGTATTCAAACTGCATGGGCGCTTCGGCACCGTACAATTCGGCATAATACTTTTTCGCCGCCTGAGTATCGCCGTTTATTTCGTGGAATAATGCAAAATAAAACAAAAGCTTGGATTTCTGCGCCGCCGACGGAACTCTTCTGATTTTTTGTTCTACCGCAGAAGGTCCGTAGCCGTCAAGATATAACCTCAGGATTGCGTATTCCGCGGATGTCCTGTCCATATTCCGAATTATATTGTCCAGGAATGTTTTATTTTCCGCTTTTTTTCCCTCGACAATATACGAAGCGGAAATCATCAGCATGTACGAAATATTGTCTTTGCTGTAATTGGATGCCGCGGAAAAAGCCTGCCGCGCTTCCTGCCATCTGCCGAGAATCCAGGCATCCACGCCGCGTGCTTCATGCACATGCGTATACGACGGATTCAATTTGCCGATAACGCGGTAATCGGCAAGCGCTTTTTCGAATTCGCCGAGCTCATCGTAAACAGCGGCACGGTACACATATCCGATAAAATTATCGGGATTAAGCGAAACAGCCCGATTGAGCGCTTTTTCGGATTCCGCAAGCCGGCCGAGATGCGACAAATAATTGCCGTAATCGATCCAAAAATCATAATATGAATCGTCGCAGGCTATCGCTTTTTCGGCGTATGCGGCGGCTGCGGCATAGCGTTCCTTTTCAACTTCGAGTTTGCCGAGGTACAAATAAGCAAGCCCGAAATCGGCGTCCTGTTCGGTAATTTTTTCAAAAGATTTCCGGGCTTCTTTGAGATCGCCGAGATAATAGGAAGACTGTCCGTAACCGAACACAGCCTCCGTATTGGAAGAATCCGATGTCATGCTCCGCCGGTAATAATCCCGTGCCGAAGCGAAATTGCGCTTAATCATCTGCTCGTGTCCCAGCTCAAGGCACGCATCGGTATTCTGCGGATCTTTTTTGATTACTGTTTCAAGCAGCTTCTTTTTGTCTTTTTCATTGCCCTGCGCTTTTGCAATCATCGCGTTCAGCACAAGGACGTCTATGTCATCGGGATTCTGCTCCCACAGTTTTTTGCCCGCATCTGCGGCGGCGGAAAGATCGCCTGAAGAAACAAGCAGCGAGGCATGAATTTTGTTCAAGCCCGGATCGTCTTTATATTCGTCGGGAATGTCTGCAAACAGCGCCAATGTGTCGGAAATATTTCCGCCCGAAAGGCTTGCCTGAACACCGGATATAAAATTTTCCGGCGTGAATGCCGGTTCTTGTTCCGGCGGCAGCGTTTTTTGCGGAACGGCAGCAGCGCTGCTTTCGTCATTTGCGAAATCCGGCGGCACAGTTGTTTTCGAAGCGCAGGATGCGAACAGAACGGCGGCAGCGGTGCACGCCGCGGTCTGCAATCGCCATGTTTTTGTTTTTGTCATCATATCAGGGACAGCTCCATAAATACGCCGATAAAAAGCACGGAATGAATACTTCGCTCGGCATGTAAATTATCAAGTATTAAAAACCGTTCAACGCAACGGCGGTAGTTGATTTTGTCATCGTCATTAGCTACACTGCATTACAAATGGAAAAACATCCTATCCGTAAATTTTTCAGACTGACGCTTATTTACATCTGTATAATTCTCGGCATTTTTATAATTCAGTTTACCAGCCAGACTATATTTTCACGCAATTTCGGTCAGCTGCATTTAATTCTTTCCGAATCGAAAAAGAAAGAGAACAAATACGCCGATTCGTTTCAAATTTCGTATAACGGCATAACATTTTTTTCCGGCAAAAACAATCACGTAAAGCTGGCAGTTTCCGACGGCGCTCAGCTGCTGGTTTCGTTTTCCGGATGGGAACAGCGTTCCGAATATGCGGTAGTGCTGCACTTTACCGACGGTGTTTCTATTTTATGGGAACTGACCGGCAAAAATCAAGATACGCTTTCCATTTCCGCAGCTTTGCCGCCGGACGCGATTTCGCTTGCCGTTCCGTATAAAACAGCAGGCACGCATTCCCTCACGGAAATCGGCGACGGGAAAGCCGTATTCAGTTCCAAAGACGAACAAATGTCGCTCGCCGCTGCAAGCGTATACAAAGAAAGCATTGTTCTGCATCAGACAAACAGAACGGCGTCGTATTCTCCGTTTGAACAAAAGGCACAGTTTGCTTTCTCAGTGACGCAGGCAGAAGCCGATGCAAGGATATCCGTTTTCGATGCGTACATAAAACAAATAAGAACCAATATAGTTTCGTCGTTCCATTCGGCGCCGGACATAACGGAAAGCACGGCTGCCGCATATATCGCGGAAATGGCGCAGAACAGAAAGTATCAGGACGCGGTTTCCGGCATTCCGGCTTCTTTTAAAACAGGAAAAAACAGAACCTATTTTACGGCGCCCGCGCTGGACAATCTTGTCGAAATGAACAAAAGCTTTGAAATGCACAACAACAACATAGCATACAAAGCAGCCCGCGCAGTATCGCGCCGTGACGCAGACATTTTCGAACTGGAAAATCTGGCGGAATATTTAATGAGAATCGGCAGCGCGGATATCGAACAGATTCTTTCCATACCGAATCAAATTCCCGATTTCGTTCCCACGCTGAAGCAGGCAGCCGGCATAATCGAAACATACAGCTCGCTTGTTTCCGCACTGCCTCAGTTTGCGGAAAAACTTCAGCCGTACATAAATACAAGTCTTTCCGTTATCGAAAACTCATGCAGATTCGAAAACGGCGCCCTGCAGCTGTTCGAAAATCACAATCAGGCAGACATTCAGCTGACGATAAAAACTTCCGCGGCACTCACAGCATACGGCAGAATTGCGCAGCGTGAAGACGCGGCGGCGGCAGGCAGGCTGATGATCGTATCGCAGTTAAAAAAACAGCCGCCGGATATATACACAGCCGCCGAACTGTACGCCAAATTTGCCGCCCGCAGCAACACATTTTATCCGCATGAAGTTATTCTCGAAAAAACAGCCGCAAACTGCGTCAGAGCCTGGACAATTGCGCAGTCGGTTTCCATGCAGCATTCAGGCGGGAATATTGTCATTTCCGCGGAATTCCCCGTCGACGGAACGCATTACATGATTCTCAACGGCATAGAACCTTTTTCCGCAATCGAAATCTACAATACGCGCTTCAGATCCGATCCGCGCTTCGAATCGTATAATTCTTCCGGATATGTATACGACAGAAATTCCAAAACATTGTTCTTAAAATACCGGCATAAATCGAGAACGGAAATCGTCCGTCTGATATATCAGGAAGAAAAACAGCCGGAAACAAAAACAGCCGCCGAAGAAGCGCCGGATATGCAGCAGGAAGCGGATATAAATTCCGCGGAAGACTGATATGCGCAAAGCAGGACATTCCCGCCGTACATACGGATAAAGCGGATATTCGTTTCAAAAACAAATAAAAAATAAAAACAATGTACCATTTTTCCGTTATCTGTGATATACTCATACATCGTTGCGTTACTTCATTTTGACTCAGGCATGCGGAAATTTTCCCGAAAATGCCCTGAACATCAGCAAGGAGAAAGAGTGAACAAGCGAGATTTTCCTAAAATCCATTTTTACGATCAGGATTTTGTAGATATTTACGACAAAACGTGGTCATGGCTTCAGGATTTTTGGCTGAATTCGGAAACAGGAGAACCGAATCCGAACGGCTGTATGATATATCCGCTTGAACAAAACAAATACCTTGATCAGTTTGAAGCCACTTTTTCTTCTTTTTTTCTGGTATATTCAAACAGAAATTATCAGGCAAGCCAAAACATAGATTACTTTTACGCACGGCAGGAACCGGACGGCGCTATCAGATGGCGCTATTCCGTGCAGGATGATTCGCCTGTCATACCGCCGGAAAACCGTTCCGGCGTAGGCTTGCCGCTTTTTGCCTGGGCAGAATACAATTTGTATCATAAATCGGCGAACAAACGCCGCATAAAAGAAATAATTCCCGTTCTGCAAAAATACACCGAATGGCTGGAATCGAATTTCAAGCAGGAAAACGGACTGTATTCCGTTCCGGCGGCGGCATCGACTATGTTCAACGCGCCCCGCGAACAAACCGTGTATCCGGTGGACTTTAATTCGGCGCTGGCGGCGCACGTTTTGTACATGTCGGCGCTCGGCGACATTCTCAACGACAAAGAACTGAGTTTTCAGTACAAGCGCATGTATTTTTCACTGAAAACGCGCATAAATTCTTTGATGTGGAACGAGGAAACGGGATTTTATCACGACCTCGATGCTGCCGGAAACAAACTTCCGCAGAAAACAATAGCCGGTTTTTGGCCGCTGCTTGCGGAAATTCCAAACGAAGACAAAGCCGATGCGCTCATTTCGCATTTGAGCAATCCTGCCACATTCGGGACAGAGCATCCGTTCCCGTCGCTTTCCGCGGATGACAGTGCTTTTTCGGAAGCCGGAGAAGGATTCCGAGGAAGCGTGTTTCCGCAGTTTAATTTCATGGTTATAAAAGGTCTTGAAAAATATCAGCGCTGGGATCTCGCGCGCGAATGCACAATCCGGCATTTATATTACGTGCTCGACTGCATGTATCCCGGCGGATCGCGCGCAAAAGGAGATTTGTGGGAAGCGTATTTGCCCTGCAAAGAAGGACGTGCGTCCATGGCCGGCAATCCGTCTTTTCCGCGCGGCAAATATCTCGCATCCGCAGGCTTATCCACGATTGCGCTGATGATTGAAAACGTTATCGGACTTTCCATAAGTCTGCCGCGCAAAACCGTAGACTGGATTATACCCAATCTTGAAATTATGGGAATCGAAAATCTTTCGCTTAAGCGCAACATGATAACGATTTTATCGAATAAAAGCACGCGCGGCTGGGAAATTCAGATGGAAAGCGAAAAATTGTATTATTTTACTATAAATATTCTCGGTCAAAAGAAAAAAACGCTTCCCATTCCGTCGGGGAAATGTTCGATGCTTATCGACAAACTATAGGCGGTTTTAAGTGAAATCCTCGCTTGAAGCCGTAATTGAAATCGGTTCAACCGGAATACGTCTTCTTGTGGGAGAAATATCGGATTCCGGCTCCTGGAACATTGTAGACCGTTCGGAACTGCCTGCCGCGCTCGGCTGGGACGTTTTCACAACCGGCACAGTAGCACGCGGCACGCTTCTGCAATGCCTGCGCATTCTTGACCGCTTTAAGGAACAATTATCAAGCTGGGCAATCGACGAGCGGCACCTCACCGTGATTGCAACAAGCGCGCTGCGGGAAGCACAGAATCGGGACGTCGTACTTGACCGCATTTTTGTCAAAACAGGATTCAAAGTCATCGTAATAGACGGCATAGAAGAAAACCGTCTTTTGTATATTGCCGTTCTGCATTCTTTGGAATCGGAAATTTCAAGTCTGAAAAACAGCAATTCGGCGATTTTGGAAATCGGCGGCGGTTCGACGGAAATCATGCTGCTCGAAAAAGGCAGAATGGCAGCGGTGCACAGCCTCCGCTTCGGCACGGTTATCATCGAACAGCACATCAGGTCGATGATGGGTTCCTCAAAAGATGCGGCGCGCTTTTTGGAAGAATACATACACAACGCCGGCGTCAACATGAACACCGAAGTTAATTTGGAAAAAGTCGATAACTTCATCACTATCGGTTCGGAAGCGCGGCTGGCGGCGCATTATGCCGGAAAAAAAATTTCGGAACATTGCGGAATTGTAAGCCGCGCGGATTTTTTCGATTTTGCCGATGAGGTGCGCACATATTCGGCGGATGAATGCGCCGCGCAATTCAAGATTCCGTACAGCGAAGCGGCTTCTCTCGGCACAGGACTTTTATCCTGCAAACTGTTTATCGGCTTGACGCAGGCGGACACGATACTTGTTCCCGATTCTTCAATCAGGGACGGAATTATTATCAGCAAAGCGGCCGGCGCGGAAACGACGCTCCAGCAGGAATTTCTGATGCAAACGGTCGCTTCCGCGCGCAATCTCGGCAGAAAGTATCAGATTGACGAAAAACATGCGGATTTTGTGCGGCAAGCCTCGCTGCGGCTGTTTGATTTTCTTAAAGCAGAACTGGGATTAAACAGCCGCGCGCGGACGCTGCTTGAAATCGCCGCGCTGCTGCATGATACCGGCATGTTTATAAAAGGAACCGATCATCAGCTGCACAGCCAGTATATTATTGCGCATTCCGATTTGTTCGGATTGAACCGCGACGATATAAACATTGTGTCGCAGGTCGCGCGCTATCATCGGGGAGCGCCGCCCGACAGTTCCGACGCCAATTTTTATGCAATGCCGCGCACGGACAGAATAACGGTTCAGAAACTTGCTGCAATTCTGCGAATTGCCGATGCGCTCGATCGCGGGCACAATCAGCGCATCAGCAGCTTTGATATCGAACTGAAAAAAGATGCCATGATTCTGCATCTGCACGGAGTGCACGACATAATACCGGAAAAAAGCGCCGTTTCCGAAAAAGGCGATATGTTCGAAGCTGTTTTTGGATACAAAATACAAATGGCGTGAGCGCAGGAGAAATTATGGCGGAGCAAATCTTTTTCAACAGAGAACTTTCCTGGATTGAATTCAATGCCCGCGTACTGGCAGAAGCGGAACGGCAGGATGTTCCGCTTTTGGAACGGCTGCGTTTTCTGAATATCGTCAGTGCGAATTTCGATGAATTTTTCATGGTCCGCGTAGCCGGGCTGAAACGGCAGGAACAAACGCAGCCGCATTTGCGCGATATTTCCGGACTGACGGCGCAGGAACAGCTTGAACGCATTTCGCAGCGGGCGCATGAAGTGCAATCCAAGCGGAATGCTTTGCTGAACACCGGAATTCTGCCGGAACTTGCGCGCAGCGGGATTGTTTATGTACCGCGCTCGCAATATTCGGCGGAACAGCGGCTGTATACGGAAAATCTATTTTCCAATGAAATTTTTCCGCTGCTGACGCCGCTGCGCACGGACACAAAAAACAGTCTGCCGGAATTGGCAAACCAAAAACTTCACGCCGCGTTTCTGCTCGCGCCGCTGTTCAATCCGCAGGCAAAAACAACGGATGCCGAAATTCTTTCGCCGTTTATGCATGCAGAAAAAACGGAACCTGCCGCTATTGTACAAGTGCCTTCATGCATTTCCCGCGTTATATGGCTGCAAAACAGCGGCAGCTCAAAAGTTTTTACGCTGCTCGACGATATTATCGAACTTCACGGTACAAAATTATTTCCCGGATATAAAGTTCTTGAAACGATGCTATTTAAAGTAACAAGGGACGCGGATTTTTCCGTGGATGAAGAACGGGAACTTGATTTTATTCAAGCCATGGAAGAAGTGCTGGAAGAACGCCGCACATCGATTCCGACACGGCTCACATGCAGCAACACCAGCCCGCATTTAACGCGCATGCTTGCGGAAAAACTTCGGATCGAAAGCAGAGATATATACACATTCGACGGAATTCTGGATTTTGCCGCAATCGATGATATTGCCGGCATTGACGGATTCGATCATTTGAAATATTCCGAATGGAAACCGATTCCCTCGCCGGAATTCAACAACGGTGCGCCGATCTGGGAAACAATCGCGGCAAAAGACGTTCTGCTTCATGTTCCGTTTGAATCGTTTGATCCTGTCATTTCGTTTATCAAAGAAGCTGCGGAAGATCCCGATGTTCTTGCAATAAAAATGACGCTGTACCGCACAAGCGGAGATTCGCCGATCATACACGCACTGAAAAAAGCGGCACGCAGCGGCAAACAAGTTACCGCATTTGTGGAGCTGAAGGCCCGCTTCAGCGAGCAGCAAAATATTGACTGGGCGGCGCAGCTTGAACACGCAGGCGTCATAGTCGTATACGGCATTATGCATCTGAAAGTTCATGCAAAACTGGCGCTCGTTATCCGCCGTGAACACGCGGGCATCAAACGGTATGTGCATCTTTCAACGGGAAATTACAACGAAAAAACAGCACAGATATATGCGGATCTTTCTCTGTTTACGGCAAACAACGAAACAGCAAACGACGCAACTGTTTTTTTCAATATGATATCGGGATATTCTGCGATTCAGACAATGAAAAAACTTGTCATGGCGCCGGTTAATCTGAAATCAAAGCTTATCGCGCTGATTGAGCGGGAAACCGCTTTGTCAACGCCGGAAACTCCGGGACTTATTATGGCAAAAATGAACAGTCTGGGGGAACCGGATATCATACATGCATTGTATAAAGCAAACCGCGCCAATGTACGGATTATGCTGAATGTCAGAGGAATCTGCATGCTGGTGCCCGGCGTTAAAAATATCAGCGATAATATTACCGTAACCAGCGTCATAGATCGGTTCCTCGAGCACAGCCGAATTTTTTATTTTCAAAACGGCGGCGCGGAAGAATTGTACCTTTCCAGCGCGGACTGGCTCGACCGCAATTTGAATAAACGGGTTGAATTGATGTTTCCTGTGGAACAGGAAGATTTATTCCGCAGAATTAAGGATATTCTGGATATTTATTTCAAAGACACCGCCTCTTCGTTTACGCTGCTGAGCAGCGGCGAATGGAAACCTAACGCCGAACTCCGCGGGAAACACGCATTTCAGGCGCAAAAAGAACTGCGCAGTATATACCGCCGGCGGAGCAAAAACACAGGGCATCGGCAGCCGTTTGAATTTACCGTGCGGCGCAGAACATAAAGTTCAAAGTTCACGGCAAAACGGTGCCGCTTTACTGTACGCAGTTCCGCCGTGAACTTCGTGCAGGCATCCGCTGCGAGCCGCTTCGCTTCGGTACAGCCTTTTCGGCAACGGTTATGTATTTACATAGAAGAGGCAATGGGTAAAATGAATATAAAAAACGGAAAAACGAAAATGACGGAGCGCGCAAAATGCCTGCATTGTTTTTGCTGCCGCGCAATTTGTCCCGAAAGTGCAATTTCTTTGCGGAGGTTTTTTTTGTAAAATGTTTGTTCCGATTCAAATTCTTCCGAGTTTTTTGTTTTATTGCTACATCACGGGAATTACGCCCGGTCCCGCAAATTTGTGTTCGCTTTCCGCGGCGATGCAATTCGGCAAACGTCAGGCGTTTAAACAATGGCTGGGACTTTTGGCGGGATTTTTCGCGGATGCGATGGCGGCGGTTTTCATTGCGTTTTTCTTGGGAACGATTTTGAACGACTATGTGAAATTTTTGGCGTACATCGGCGCAGCGTATTTGATTTACCTTGCGGCAAAAATGCTTCGGCAGACTTATTCTGCGGAAGGCGGCTCGCAAAAAACGCCCGGATTTTTTACGGGGCTTTTCGTGAATCTCACCAACGTAAAAGTGATTTTGTTCTGCATCAGCGCGCTCACTTCTTTTGTTTTGCCGTACAGCCGGAATTTTGCGGCGGTTTTTCTCGCAGGAATGTTTCTGCCGTTCACGGGTCCTGTCTGCAATTTGGCTTGGCTTTTCGCGGGAGATTTTCTGCGCAGATTTTTTGCCGGGCATACAAAAGCCGTGAACATTGCAATGGCATTTTCGCTTTTGCTTTGCGCCGCAAGCCTTGTATTCGGAAAATAATCCGCAATACAAATTTCCCAAAAAAGCAGAGCACCGCCGTATTATTTTGCGTGCACGGACCAGGAAAATCCTTCGTTGCGCAATTCGACAAGGCCTCTTTTTTCCGCGTCGACAGCAAGTTTTTTGAACTGACGATAGCCGTATTTCCTGAACGGCACGCGTTTCGCGGCTTCGTTGAACGGCATCCATTTTCCGCTGTCTGCGGCAGGAACCGTTTTCAGCAGCACATCAAAAACTTCCGGCAGACTGCACCGCGCATTATCGCCCGGTTCGAGTACGTCATCCGCTTCAGGCGAAAATTTTACATAACCGAGGCGCGCCGCTTCTTTCACAAAGGCTTTCCAGCTTCTGAACCCCAGCGCCGATTCATTAAAACGATTATTGAGCAGTTTCATTTTTATTTTAAGCACGCCGAGATGCGGCGTTTTCTTTTCTTCGATTAAACTGCGCAGCGCTTCTTCAAGCAATTCAAACGCCTGATTTTTGGTTACATCCGCTTCCGCATCGTCGCCGGCGCTGTCATCGTCATCGTCGTCAATGAGATCGCGGTAATCAATAAAATTGTCCGCCATTTTCAGCAAATCTTCCGAAGCATTTATGACATTGCATATAATCAATGTTTCTTTGCCGTACTTCCGCAGCGACTGAAGCAGCGGACGAAAATCCGCATCGCCCGTAATCAGCACGTAGCGGTCTATATGCTGATACTGAAAAATCAGCTCAACGCCGTGCGCAACCATGGACATATCGGCGCTGTCCTTTATATTCCGCAAATGCGGCACGTGAATCAATTCAAAACTATTTGCCGCAAGATCCGTCGCAAGTTTTTTATTTTGCTTCGACCAGTCGCCGAACGCCATTGCGTAGGAAATTTTTCCGTCCGACGACAGTTTATCGATTATATTCTGGACATAATTGCTGCCCGACGGCGGCGTAACATTTTCTATGTCCCATAAAATTGCCATGTTCATACGCTTGATTGTATCATGTGCGGAGATTTTTGTCTGCACAGCCGCACGGTTTGACAAAAAGACACTGATTGTATAGTGTAAATAAATGGAAATTTTGTATTTGGGAAATGAACTTTTGCGGCAGAAATCAAAACCGCTGGCAAAAGAAGAAATAAACGACACATTGCGGAATACACTTAACGGCATGTTCGATCTGATGCTTGAAAAAGAAGGCGTCGGTTTGGCGGCGCCGCAAATCGGCATCCTGAAACGCTTTTTCGTCATCATTGCAGACGACAATGTGCGCCGCGTTTTTATCAATCCGCAAATCACCGCAACATCGGCGGAAACGTGCGTATATGAAGAAGGCTGCCTGTCCATTCCCCGCCTGTACGAAAATATAACCCGTCCGGCAAAAATAACGGTTCAGGCAACGAACGAAAAAGGCAAACCGTTCACGCTCGAAGCCGACGGGTACCTTGCCCGCATTATTCAGCACGAGTACGATCACCTCGACGGAATTTTGTATATAGACCGCGGAGACGAAGCGTTTAAACAAAAAGCTGCGGAAATCATGGCAAAACGCGAAGAGAAACAAAAACAGAAAGAAAAAATAAAAGCAGCGAAAGCCGCGAAAATCGCCGCGAAACAAGCACAAAGGGAACTGAAAAACCGATGAGAATTTTGTATGCCGGTTCGCCGGAAGCGGCGGCGGCGCCTCTGGATTTTCTGCTCACCGGCTTCCGAGAGGCGAATTCAAATCATGAAATAATCGGAGTTCTCACCAATCCGCCGTCGCCGCAGGGCAGGAGCAAAAAGCTGCTGCCGACGCCGGTAGCACAGACGGCAGCTTCATATAACGAAAAACTGAACATTGCCGAATCCGCCGCGCAGTCCGTCATAAAACCGCGTGCAGTCGCTGTGCTGACGCCGGAAAAACTTGACGCAAATGCGCGGGAACAAGTTGCCCTGCTGAAACCGGATATTCTTGTGTGTTTTGCTTACGGCAAAATATTCGGTCCCAAATTTATGGCGTTGTTTCCGCGCGGAGGAATCAATCTGCATCCGTCTTTGCTGCCGAAATACCGCGGATGCGCACCGATTCCCGCAGCGATTCTCAATCAAGACAAAGAAACCGGAATCACTGTGCAGCGGATTGCCGAAGAAATGGACACCGGCGATATTTTAAGCTCGACCCGAATTCCGCTTGCCGGAACAGAAACGGCGGAATCTTTGCTGCATGAAGTTTCCCGAAAAAGCGGAAAAATTCTGCTGGATGTTCTCGACGCTATTGAAGACGGAACTGCTGTGTCCGTTCCGCAAAGCACGGAACAGGTTTCGTACTGCAGAATGCTCAAAAAAGAAGACGGCTTTATAGATTGGAATCTTTCCGCGCAGGAAATAGACGCCCGCATCAGGGCATTTTATCCATGGCCGCTCGCATTCACGGCGGTAAACGGACAGCAGCTCCGCATTCACGCAGCCGCGGTTTACAAACCCGACTGCGCAGAAGATAATTCCCAAAACGGGTACAATGCGGCTTCGTGTTCCGGCGCGCCGCTGCCGGGAACTATCATCGGAACAGATAAAAAACACGGAATTTTAATTCAAACAGGATGCGGCATTCTTGCGGTGTCCGTTTTGCAATGGCAGACAAAAAAAGCCATGAACTGGAAAGATTTTTTAAACGGATCGCCGCAAATTATTTCCCGGCATTGTGAACAGAGGTATTGATTATGAAAGATTTCAGAAGCAGTTTGGAAGATACGCTGGAAACTGTCCAAAAAAACGCAAAAACGTATATTCCTATGGCGATTATTTTTATCATCCTTATGGGCACAGTGTGCGCGGTTGCGTTTTTTTCAACAGTCAAAGGTTCCGAAGAAGTACTTGTTCCCGACGTTGTCGGGAAAGAACTGTCGGAAGCGCTGCTTGATATGCAGATAAAAGAATTGTACCCGAAAATACAGCTGCGGTATTCCGGCAGTCCCGATGAAAAAGGACACATTCTGTCGCAGGAACCGGAAGCAGGCGCCATTGTCAAAGCAGGAAGGCGAATACAGCTTACGGTAAGCCGCGGCGTTATTATCGATCATGTCGAAAACTTCATCGGACAAAAATTCGAGGATGTAAAAATTCATCTTCAAACTTTATTCCCTTCTTCCCGCCCGCTTATTTCACTGAAGGAACCGCCGCTGTATGTTTTCAACGAAGCGGAACCGGGCACTGTTTTGGAGCAGAATCCGCCGCCGGAAACGAATATTTCGGATCCGCTGCAAATAGAACTTGTCGTCAGCAAAGGCCGTCGGGCGGAACAAATTCAAATACCGGCGATGCGCGGGCTTTCCGTAAATGACCTGCTGATTCAAATGAGCCGGTCGAAAATTATCTTTGATATTACGGAACAGCCGGCGCAGGCGGATGAAACTCCCGGTACCGTTATTTCGCAGAATCCGCCGGCGGGAACAGTCCGTGAAATTTATACGCGTGCGGAACTGGTCCTCGCCGTACCGGAACAGCAAACCGGCACGATTGCATACGGCGTATTTTCCGCGAATCTCCCGGAATATCCTTATCCGGTGCAAATCCAGCTCGACGCGCTCGGCAAAAACGGAAATCTTCAGCCTGTCATTACAATGAATCATCCGGGAAAATTATGCACCATTCCGTATGCCGTTCCTCGGAATACGGTGCTGATTCTAAGCGTTTTGGGCAAAGAAATAACCCGCATCACCGTCAGATAAGCGGATAAATCGGGAAAACCGCGGCGGCTATTTCCGATTTATTCGCGGCAGAAAAATAAAACCGGCGGCAAACACCGCAGCGGCGGCAAGCCATGCGGCGGCAATATTCATAAATACGCCGGCAAAAATAAACCCGATGAACGAACAGACGGCGGTAAAAAACGCATACGGCATTTGCGTTGCGACGTGTTCAAGATGCGGACAGCCCGCACCGGTCGAGGACAAAATAGTTGTATCCGAAATCGGAGAAGAATGATCGCCGAACACCGCGCCGCCGATTACCGCCGCAGCGGCAATAAACATGCTATTCATGAACTGATGCATCGGAAGCGCTTTATTTTCCGCAAGAGCGGCGGCAATAGGCAGCACAAGCGGAATCATTATGCCGAATGTTCCCCAGCTTGTTCCCGTTGAAAACGAAATCAGCCCCGATAAAACAAATACCACAGCCGGAAGCATAAACAACGGGAAATTCGATTCTCCGACAATCCGTGAAAGATATATGCCGAGTCCAAGCCCGCCGTCTTCCCGCGGAGTTTTGATGAGCGCACCGATCGCCCAAGCCATCGTCAGAATGATCAAGGCGGGAACCATGGATTTTATGCCGCCGAGCAGCGCTTCACCGGCAGATTTCAAGTTCATTAAACGGCGGGAAAGATAATATATGTACGTTGCGGCAAGCGTAACGATGACCGCATAAAGCAGCGCCGCGGAAGAATCCGTATCGTTGAATGCCTGCCCTACGGAAACAACGCGCAGCGCTTCCGAAAATGATAAAGCGTCGCCGTTTTTTACGGCGTTGATCCAGGAAACAACCGGAAAAAAAACGACGGCGCTGACAATAAGCACGCAAATCGGAAAAAGCATATCGAACGGCTTTGCACGGGAATTCGCCGCTTCGCCGACATCGCCGGCAATATATCCGTATTTTTCTTCGTCATATAATTTTCCTTCCGCCGCACGCTGTTCCGCTTTTTTCATCGGTCCGAAATCTCTGCCGCTCAATATAATGACAAACACAAACAACAGCGACATCAATGCATACAAATTATACGGGACAGCTCTGATGAAAAACGCAAATTCGCTCATGCCGAGTTTTTCAAATCCGCCGGAAGATCGGACAATAGACATAACGGTAACAACCCAGCTCGAAACCGGCGCAATTATGCATACGGGAGCCGCCGTCGAATCGAGAATATACGCCATTTTCGCATGCGGAATTTTATGCTTGTCGGCAACGGGACGCATTATCGTGCCGACCGCCAGCGAATTAAAATAATCGTCGATGAACACAATAATTCCGAACACGAACGACATCAGCAGGGTGCTTTTTTTTGTCCGCAGCTTTGAAGACGCCCACCTGCCGAATGCGCCGGTTGCGCCGGTATGAGAGAGCAGTCCGACAAGACCGCCGAGCAATGCGCAGAACAAGAAAATCCGGATATTCCAGTCATCAGCCAAAGACGATGCAAGCAAATCAGTCAAATGCATCAGCGCGGCAATCGGATTTCCGCCGGCGATAATCAGCGCCCCCGAAAAAATTCCGAGAAAGAGCGACACGCATACATCTTTTGTAGCGAACGCAAGAAAAACAGTAAGTATCGGCGGAATAATTCCCCACAGCCCGAAGTGTTCCATAAGATATAAAAATCCCTCAATAATATGAATATGCAGTTTCAAAACGGCAGACAGCATCCGCATTTTTTCGGTTCTGCGCAAATCAATACCGCCGAACTGCGGAAAAATGTGCCAGCCTTGCAGATAATCTGATACTGCTTTATAATACCACAGTTTTTGCAATGAACGATAGTCCCGATTATCATTCATTTTCAAAATGTATTGCAGTCGGATACGTTTCTGTTGCGCAGCAAAAAGAGTAAAAATGTATCTTCCGCATAAATAATCTATATTTTCAGGAGAATTCATGTCAAAAGCAAAAATCTGCCTGTGCCTGACGGGCTCCACACTTGAAGAAGACCTTGCAATGCTGAATAAATACCGCAAATGGATTGATATTGCCGAACTGCGCGTCGATTATCTGACAAAAGACGAACAGCTGCAAATCAGAAAATTTCCGGCGATGACCGACATTCCCTGCATTCTGACAATCAGGCGGACCATAGACGGCGGACTTTTCAACGAAGGCGAAACATACCGCACCATACTGATGGCGCGCGGGCTTGCGTTTGCCGACCAAGATACATCGAAAAATTTCGCATACATTGATATGGAAGACGACTTCGATGTCCCCAGTCTGCAGGACAGCGCGGTTGCATTCGGGACGCGGGTTATCCGCAGTCATCATAATATGAACGAACCGATAAAAAATATCGCGGAATACATGAAAAAAATGATGCGCACCGGATATGAAATTCCCAAAATAGCCTGCATGCCTCATACGCTTGCAGATGTTACGGATTTATTTCGGCAGGCAAAAGAACTTGAAAACACGGAACACATTCTGATAACAATGGGACCGTTGGGTCTTCCGTCGAGAATTCTCGCAAGCAAGCTCCATTCGTTTATAACGTACACATCGCCGGCAGAAACGCTTCCGGATCTCGCCAAGCTCGGACAAATCGACCCGATTTCGCTGAACGAAACCTATCATTTCCGTGAAATAGACGAACAGACAAAAGTGTACGGCATCACCGGTTTTCCGCTCACATCGACGCAAAGCCCGCAACTGCACAATCACGGATACAAAAAACATTCATTAAACGCGGTGTACATTCCCATCCGTTCCGAAAAAATCGAAGACATTTTCGATTTTATGGATGAAGCCGAAATAAACGGGCTTTCCGTAACGGTTCCGCACAAAGAACAAGTGATGCACCATCTGCATCAAATTTCCGAAGAAACCGGCGAAATCGGCGCATGCAACACAATCATAAAACGCGGCGGCGAATGGATCGGATACAACACCGATGCTGCCGGCTTGCGGCAGGCATTATGCGAATTTCTCGGAACAAAATCATTGGCACATAAGCGGGTTGCCATTATCGGAGCGGGAGGAGCCGCAAAAGCGGCAGCATACGTAGTCAAGCAGATGCGCGGGAATGCCTGCGTTTTCAACAGAACGGTTACCCGCGCACGCAGCATTGCGGACATGTACAACTTCAAATATGCTTCGCTCAGTGAAAATTCCATAGATTTGCTTGACTCGTATTCCGACTTGATTATTCAGACAACGTCATGCGGCATGAACGCTTCCGAAACCGAATACAAAAGCAGCGACGATCCGCTCAGTTTTTATAATTTCAGCGGCAGAGAAGCGGTCTACGATCTTATTTACACTCCGGAAAAAACGCCGCTTCTGCGGCGGGCGGAAAAAGCCGGCTGCAAAATACAAAACGGAAAAACAATGCTTATGTATCAGGCATACAAACAATTTCTTTTATTTACGGGAATACAATATGTGCAGTAAAACACAGCGCCAAAACACCGCACCGCTTACTCAGCAGGAACAAAAAAAACTTGTCGGGGAAGCAGCGATAGACAGGCTTATAGAACGCGGAATGATTTTTTCGGGAATGAATATAGGTCTCGGCACGGGTTCAACCGCGGCAACGGCAGTTCGGCATCTGGCGGAAAAAATCGCAGACGGCACGCTCGCAGACATACACGCTGTTTCCACCAGCTTTCAGACATCAATTGCCTGCGAAACATACGGAATACCGTTATTCACGCTGAACAGCAGTCAAATTGCAGGAAGTCTTGACCTTGCAATTGACGGCGCGGATGAAATCACTCCGAATGCGGCAGCCATAAAAGGCGGTGGCGCGGCGCATCTGATGGAAAAAATCATTGAATACAATGCAAAAAATCTTGTTTTTATAGCAGACGAATCGAAGCAAGTGCCGCATTTGGGCACGAAATTTCCGGTTCCGATAGAAGTGATACCGGCAGCCCGCGTTCCCGTCATGCGCGAATTGGAAAAACTCGGCGCAGCATGTACGATTCGGGAAGGAATAAAAAAAGCCGGTCCGGTTATCACCGACAGCGGCAACATTATCATTGACTGCCTGTGGCAGCAAAAACAGCTTCAAGACGGAACGAAAACATCATGCGCCGATCCGTTTTTTTTGGAAGATGCCATAAATTCCATAACCGGCGTCGTTGAAAACGGCTTTTTTACCAAAAAACATCCTATCGTATTTATTGCACATGCCGACGGCACCGTAACGGAATACTGAACCGAGCCCGCCGAAAACATTTCAGGCTTTTTCGGCAAAGTATTTTCAAAAATCAGCCGCTATGATATACTTTGCTCTGTTGTGAATTCAGCCGGACAAGAACACGCAGGCAAGACAGAATCTCCGCTAAACGACAATCGGAACAAAAGCCGTTCTTTTGTATTCACGCCTGTCGACATAGAAGAATTTTATGATACAAAAGCAGAAAATGACGCAAAATTTTCCACGGATATCATTGTTCTTACGGCAGAAGAATCGCGGCTCGTAAAAGAATCGCTTGATACTCTCAAAGAAATATCGCCGGAAACGTATGAAGTCCTTTCAAACAGAATATCCGATATTCAAAGACTGGCGGCAAGCATCGCGCAGTTTCCGTCGCTTTTGCAGCGGCAGACGCTTTCCAAAGAAATTCAAACGCAGCATACGCTTGTCGAATCGCTGCTCTATCAGCGGGACGGAGACAACATGCTGCATCTGCCGGCAAAAGCCGTACTGGGAAAAGGTTTTCTCGTTGCCAAATTTCAGACATTTTCTTCGATAGTCAGAATTGCGCGGCAGTCGGGCTTTTCGGAAAAACTCACTTCGAATTTGCAGACAGCTGTGCATACGCTGATGTTTACGATAATGGCAGAAGATGTGTACATGAATTTGCTCCAAGATCATTCCATTCCGGTAGACATCAGGCGGCAAATCGCCTACTCCCTCGTTATATTGTGGGAACATCGCAGCGATCAAAACATCGCCGATATGGCGCCGGTTCTCGCCGCCGTATGGGAAGCCCGCCGAAAGCTCGCGCCGGCATTCGGCACGATGGTCGGCACAAGCGAACTGCTGCTGCTTTCCATAGAAATGGACGATCAGTGGCGCAAATTCATATCGGAAAAAATGGGAATTACCGAAGTAGTAACGGCAATGGAAGAATTTCTTTTCGGGCTTTCCCATGAGCAAATACAAAAACTGAAAAATATGTTGAAAGAACGCGGCATTTCCGCCATCAGCAGAGATGAAGCGGCACAATTTCTGGGCGCCGATTTTCTGCATTCCCACGGCGATGATCCGAGAAATTTTTTCCTATTGTATTCCATACGCCGCCAAAATGCGAATGCACGCAAAAGAATGAATATTCAAGGACCGCATGCAACACTCGAAGATCACTATATGAGATTCATTCTGGAACAAAATAAGGAAAAACAGTACAATGACGTCTATGCAAGATAAAAAGCGCCCGTACCGTTTCGGCGAAAAGCTTCGGACGGTACGGGAACGCAAAGGACTCACGCTGAAAATCGTCGCAAAAGAAGCCGGCGTCAGCGAAAGCCTTGTGTCGCAAATAGAACGCAACAGAGTTTCCCCCGCAATCGATACGCTTTTGACACTTGCGGATGTTTTGGACGTGAATCTCGAATTTTTATTCGAGGAATACCGAAAAAACAGGCCTGTCAACATAGTCCGTGCCGATGAACGGCGCACTATCGACGAAGGCGAAGTTATATACGAAGAAATATCGAAACCGTTCGACAACAATGATACGCATGCTATGGAATCATATCTTGTGGAAATTCCCGTAAACGGCAAAACGCACCGAGGTTCCTACGGACATCAGGGGCGGGAAATGGGCTTTATAATTCAAGGAAACGCGAAACTTCAGTATGAATCGAAATTTTACGATCTTGCGGAAGGCGACAGCATCACGTTTTCCGCAAACGCACCTCATATATTGTCTAATTGCGGAAGCTGCCCGCTGAAAGCGCTGTGGGTCGTAACGCCGCCGCAGCGTTTTATATAGCGGAATTTTTCCGTAATGCCGGAGATTCGCGCAAAAAGCATCTTGACAAATCCTATTTTTTGCGGGACAATTGTTTTTCTGTATATTTATATGCATGATTTTTACGGGCAGCCGAAGGGAGGTGATTAAAATATGGCACGAATTATTGTCGATGATTCCGAAAATTTGGAAAAAGCTATCAAGCGTTTTAAACGCATGGTTGAAAAAGAAGGAATTATCCGCGAATGGAAAAAACGCGAATACTATGAAAAACCTTCCACTATTCAAAACCGAAAAAACAAAGCGCTTCAGCGGAAACTGCTGAAAAAAGCGCATAAAACGCACGACACAAAATCTGCGTATTAGTGTCAAAAAGCTGCCTAAAAAAGCTTTACGGCTTTATTGAAAGGCGGCTTTTTTTATCTGCATTTGTTTTCCCCGAAGTCCGAAGCAAATAATTTCGTATCCGGCTTTTTTGCAAAAGCCAGTATTGACAAATCATTCGCAATAATCTAATAATTATTTTCATGGGCGTAGCCACAAGACAGCAGCTGGAGCGGTACTATGATATGTACCGCGATACGGAAATTACATTTTCAAAAGAAATCATCAAAACGTTGTGCTTGGATCCCCGGCAAATATATTTGAAATGCCACGGAGGACAATGGCCGTGCATTATCAATTCTTCGTCGCTTATCGCTTCGCGGATTATTATCGGCACAAAAGGCGGCGCTTACGCGGCACTCTCAAAAGACAATCCGACAGTCAATTTGCGTTTTTGTTTTGTGCAGCAGGGAAATCAGCCGCTGAGTTTTTTGGTTTCGGCGAAAGTTACCGAAATAAAGCAATATATGACATCCGCAGATCTGGCAATAGTAACGCTGACGTTCACGCAGCGCCCGCCGGATGACTTGATAGAAACACTCGGACAATTGCTCGAAGCAAATGTCAACGCAATCCGCCGGAAAGAAGAGCGCATTATCATCAACGCCGATTCAAAACAAAGATTAAATCTTATAAAAGAAAAAACAATCGTAACGATTCAGAATGTGCCGCGCAACTGCATTTTGCATGATGTATCTTTTTCCGGCGCAAAAGTCATACTCGTCGGAATTGCGCATTTTCTGCAAACCAAAGAAGCACTGATTCAGTTTGAATTCGACGAACCGCATGAAATTATCAGCATAAAAGGACAGATTGTTTCCGCGACTGAAGTTGAAGGCAGAAAAGAACTTTCGTCGGTTTCGATAAAATACGACGATAAATCGGTGCCGATGGCATACAAAATCCGCATCAATGCATATATTACCGCTTCCCGGAAGAAAATTTTAACTTCATATACTAGCCAGCCGTCGGGAAGCGCCCAGCATTCTTCGCCTAAATCCGCGGCTTCCGAAACCGCGTAAATTTGAGGGGACTGCATATATGTCCGGTGTTGATCACCTTTCTTCGGTATTATTTATTTCGCTGCCGGAAAGTTTTTCGCTTGCCGTGCAGGATAAAAATTTCACATTCGATCCCGCAATTCCGCTGCCGGTACAGTGCTCCGCGGAACAAAATGCACTTTCTTTTGACATTTCATCGCTCACGCAGGAAATGATTTTGTCCGGAATTCTCGCAATATGCGCTTATGATGTTTCGAACGAACACATTTCATACTACCGAAAGCTGCTGACGGCAGTGCGCCCCGGAATTCAGCAGGAATTAACGGAAGCTGCCATTTTAAAAGCCCGGAATAAAGATTTTGACATTGCGGAAGAAATTTTCGCGGCACTGCGCGGTTTGGATCCGGATAATTCCGCCACGCTGCTGAATTCCGCGCTCTTGTTTGACGAGCGGGCAGATTCATACAGAAAATCGGGACTGCATGAAGACGCGGACGCTTACGACGCAAGCGCGCATCAATATTATAAACAGGTTTTGGCAGCCGATCCGCCGATTCCCGATGCGTTTTTCAACGCCGGTTTTTTTTATTTGAAGCAGCGCAATTTTCTGCGCGGCAAAGAATATTTCGAAACATATCTTTCGCTGACAGACGGCGGAAACGAAGAAGATGCGGACGAAAATTTACGCTATAAAAAAGAACGCGCCGCGGAAATAATACAGGATATCGAAAACAGAAATCTCGATGATGAACTTTTCAAATCCGCATTTGACTGCATATCCATGGAAAAAGAAGCGGAAGGAATCGAAAAAATAAGGCAGTTCATCAAAAAAAATCCGGGAGTTTGGAACGCCTGGTTTATGCTCGGCTGGGGATTACGAAAACTTGAACGCTGGAGCGATGCAAAAGAAGCTTTTTTGCAGGCAATTTCCTGCGGCGGGCACACGGCAGACACCTGCAATGAGCTTGCTATATGTCTTATGGAACTCGGAGAATATGACGAAGCAAAAAAATACTTGTACGAAGCTCTTGCTATGGAACCGGATAATACAAAAATCATGTCGAATCTCGGTTTTCTTGCGCTGAAACAAGATGACGACGCCGAAGCGCGGAAATTCTTTAACACCGTACTTGAATACAATCCTAAAGACAAAATAGCCGCGGCGGCGCTGGAAAACATGCGCTGAACAAGCACATGCGCCTTTGATTTAACGCAAATCCGTACAAAAGCGGCGCGAAAAATTTCCCGATTCCTAAAACGAAGCCGGCAAAATAAGCCTGTCGCCGACCGCAATGCCGGCTTCGGCAAACCAGCCCTGCGGCACTTCCAGCGCGTAACGCACGGACACGGTGCTTGTGACCGATGCAAGACTGTGCGGCGTCATATCGTAAATATTTCTGATTATTCCGCGGGAATCGATATACGCAATCGAAAGCGGAACAAGAGTATTTTTCATCCAAAAATCCGCGATAATATCATAATCGAAGACAAATAACATTCCCGTTCCTGCCGGAATTTTTTTTCGTCCCATAAAACCGCGCATTCGCTGCGCTTCTGTCAAGGCAAGCTCCGTGCAAACTTCGGAAATCTGCCCTGCCTGCGTTTCTATTGTCAAAGTGATTTTTTTTAAGCTGTTCCGACTGCCGCAGCCGTACAGCGCAGCACAAACGGCAAACAGCAGCACGTAATTTATGCATTTCGAAACACCGCATATCGCGCATTTTTTCATTTTATACACCTCAGAAGTGCGCAAAACAAAATATCATTTTTTTGTTCCGCGCGGCATTTTTCGACGGCAGCCGCAATCCGATTATAATGAATCGAGAAAATCTTTTTCTTCCATGCGATTGAAATCACGGCGCTCCTGCTCATTCTGCTTCAACGATTCAAACACCGGAACCGATATATACTTCAGCGTAAGCGGCCGCTCAAGCACAAGAGAAACCGCATCATTTTTCCAAACCGATTTTTCAGGAGAAAGCGAATTCGGTTCGCCGTACTTCTCAGTCAATTCGGAAAAAACAGCATAATGATCGGTGCGGTGCCGATTCAGCTGAAAAATCATGATATATAATTCGTCATCGGCGGAAAACTGAAACCAGCATCGTTTTAATATATTTTTTCCGGCTGTTTCGATAACGGCACATCCGCTGTCGGGAAGCATGGAAACATCGCGTTCTTCGCGGTATCCGAACTCCGCATCGGAAAGCAGAAGACCTTTCACTTTGTTCAGCGGCATTCCAAGCTGTATTCCGCGGAAAGTGTCCGGCAAGCCGTGTTCTGTCCGCTCAGCGGCATCCGCATCAGCCGCGGCAGATGTCTGCGGGAACAGCAGCGGAATTGCCGCCGCTAAAAACACACAGCCGAGAAAAAAACATCGCAGAGAGCGCCGAAGGCGGGACAGCGTTTTTTTCATTTTTTGCGATAAAGACCGGCTGATTTTGTCAATTCATAACAATCCGGAACGAAAATCTTATCGTCCGTAATTTTTATGCGGGAATCCCCGATGAATTTGGCAATACAGGCGCTTTGTTCTTCCTTGGGAATTCCGCACATGTTTGCAAGATCCGCCGGCGTCAGATCGAATTGATACGGCATACCGGGCTGGATATTCACTTTTGATTTTTCCAGCTGAAGTTCAAGCATGTCAAACAGTTTAAACAGCGGATCGGACAGGCGCGTATTTTCAAGCTGGCGGCTCATTGCCCATAAACGCTCGGCAAGCGTAGTTGTAAGTCTTGCTATCAGCTGCGGCTGCGTGGAAACCATTTGGTCGAAATTCCGCCGGTTTACCACCAAAAGCTGGCAGTCTTCATGTGCAATCGCACTTGCGGAACGCGGCTTGTTTTCCAGCAATGCCATTTCGCCGAAAAAATCGCCTTTTTTCAGCACGGCAAGAATCACTTCGTTCCCGTCGACCACTTTCGAGATTTTTACCTGCCCTTCCTGAATAATGAACAAATCCTGCCCGCTTTGGCATTCCGAAAAAATCATCGTGTCTTTCGGATATGTTCTGATTTGATCGGGAGAATCTTCAAAATACACCGCATGAGAATGCGGACGAAGCGCAAGAAAGCGGACTTTTGCCTGCTCGATATACATTCCGTGCGGGCAGGCTTTCATGTATTGATAGTATCCGTACACCGCGAGACTTATTTTTCCGTTTTTTTCGTAGTATGAAGCAATGGCAAATAATTGTTCCGGCGAAGAAACGATGCTGTTCTTCAGCGTCAATTTTGTGAGCGTTTCGTTAAAATTCCGCATTTTGTTCGCAAAAGTTTTGATAACTTTCAGCGCAACGGGAATATTCTTTTTTATCAGTTCGGGATACTGCTCCCGTGCCACGGAAATGACAACAACATCAGTCAGCGCGACAACTGTTTCCAGCTGATTATGCCCGGACATACACGGAATAACGCCGAGAAAATCTCCCGGACCGAGCACACCCGACTGACCTTCTCCGACGGAAAATTCACGGAAACAGCGGACATGTCCTTTCTGAAGAATAAAAAACCGGCTGTTATCTGAATTGCCTTCAACGAGCAGGCAAGCATCTTTTTTAAAATTCGCAAACGATAATTGTAACACAATTTCCTCTCAATGCATTCTTATTTTAAAAGTATATGAACATAAAAATGCTTGTCAAGCACGGCAAATTATTGCTTTTCGGTTCATCTACTGATTATATCATCGGTAAAAATTATTTCACATTCAAGCATAAAACCGGCGGATGCAAATACTTTTTCGCGTGCAATATCCACAAGTTTTTTTATGTCGGAAGCTGTCGCGCCGCCGCAATTTATGATGATATTTCCGTGCCACGGTGCTATCTGCGCACCGCCGCAGCGAAAACCGCGCAGTCCCGCTTCATCTATAAGCTGCCCGCTCGGTTTTCCGAAAGAACGATTGTTTTTGAAAACACTGCCGGCAGACGGATATTTAAAATGACCTTTTAAGCGGCGGTCTTCTATAAACGATTCCGACAAAGATTTGATGTCATGCGGATTTCCCGGTCTGATGCGCACTCGCGCGCCGACAATAATGCCGCCGGCAGTTTCTTTTGCCGCGGAACGCCCCTGCCGGAACGGCGAACATTTATATGCCCAATCGGCTTTATTCATAAAATACACTGCCGGCGAACACATTTTCTCTTCTGCGGACGGCGGCGCGTTTTTTTCGGGAGCGATACCGGCGGGAATGTATTCCGCGGAAACAAGCACATCGCTGAATGACACGTCATAACAGCGCGCATTCATAAAAGCGGCGCCGCCTATTGTGCCGGGCAGCCCCGAAAAAGTTTCAAGCCCCGAATATCCGTGCCGTATGCAAAATTCCGCTGCGTCATGAAAAGACGTGCCCGCGCCGCAGCAAAGCAGCAGCTGCCCCGATTCGGAGCAGACTTCAATGCCGCGCAAACCGCAGGCAGAAATAACGGCGCACGGCAGCCCCGAATCGGAAACAACAAGATTGGAACCGCCGCCTAAAATAAAATAAGGAAGTTTTTCGCGGCGCAGACAATCCAAAACACGGCAAAGCGACGGAACATCAGACGGTTCGAAAAGGACCGCCGCCGCACCGCCGATTTTAAACGTGGTATATTCCGACATCGGCGCGTCAAACAGCACGGATCCGCGGTATGTTCCCGACGCTTTTTGTTCCGTATTGATATTTTCCGCTATTTTCCGTAGAGTATGCAGCATAAAATAAGTATAATGAAAAGAAAAAAATGAATGAAGCCCCGCAAATCAATACGGGATTCATTCTTATTCAATAACGTGCCGCGGCAGAATATTGCTTTTTCGGCAAAGACCGGATGCGGAACGTTCCGCATGAACAAAACGGCACGGCTTGGAGGCTGAAAAAATGGGTTTGCGCGTATTCAATTCCATGGGACGGCAATTGCAGGATTTTATTCCCATCAGGGAAAATAAAGTCGGCTTTTACGGCTGCGGACCGACAGTGTACAATTATGCGCACATCGGCAATTTGCGCGCCTACGTATTTCTCGACATACTCGACCGCACGCTGCGTTTTCTCGGATACGATGTTACCCATGTCATGAATATAACCGACATCGGACATCTTTCCGGCGACAGCGATGACGGCGAAGATAAAATGCTCAAAACCGCAAAAGACAGAGGGCAGTCCGTTTTGGATATCGCCGATTTTTATACAAAGGCATTTTTCGGCGACATCGATCGGCTGAATATTCGGCGGCCGGATATTGTGTGCAAAGCGACGGAACACATTTCGGATATGATAGCTTTAATACAGCGCATCGAAGCGAACGGGCACACATATTCAGCCGGCGGCAATTTATACTACGATGTTACAACGTTTCCCGAATACGGCAGACTCGCCAATATCCGTTTGACCGATCTTAAGCCGGGCGCACGCATCGGGCTGGACGCAAACAAACGGAATCCCTATGATTTTGTGCTGTGGTTCACAAAAAGCAAATTCGAGAACCAGGCGCTTACCTGGGATTCTCCCTGGGGACGCGGATATCCCGGCTGGCACATAGAATGCTCCGCAATGAGCATGAAATACTTAGGCGAGCAATTCGACATTCACACCGGCGGAATAGATCATATTCCGATTCATCACACCAACGAAATTGCCCAATCGGAAGGCGCAACAGGAAAGCGCTGGGTGAATTACTGGCTGCACAACGAATTTCTTGTTATTGCAAAAGAAAAAACGGCAGCCGCGGATGCAGCAGACGGAGCGGCGGCGGAAAGCGGACAATCCGGCAAAATGTCCAAATCCGCCGGTAACTTTCTGACGCTTCAAACCATTTTAGATAATGGATACGATGCAATGGATTACCGCTTTTTCCTGCTCGGCGCGCATTACCGCAGCCAGGTCGCGTTTTCCTGGGCAGCCATGGACAGCGCAAAAAACGCCCGCCGCGCATTGGTGCAGCGGATTGCGAAAATCATCGCAAAAGGCAAAAACAGCGCGCCGCCCGCTGCGGAACCTGCCGCTCTTTCGGGACAGGAAGCGCAGAACGCTTTATCGCGGTTTCGGGAAGCGCTGGAAAATGATTTTTCCACACCGAAAGCGCTGTCGGAACTGCAGCAGACAGTAAAGGATCCGGCATTGTCCGATGAAGAAAAAACCGCGCTCATTCAGCGAATGGATGAAGTTCTCGGTTTGAAATTGCTGGATCAGGCCCAAAAAACGCTCGATGCGGAAACGGAAATCCGTACGGAAACAAACGGCATGCAAACAGCCGAAATAACCGCACTGATTAACGAACGCACCGAAGCAAAGAAAAACAAAGATTACGCAAAAGCAGATGCAATTCGCTCGATGCTGGCTGAAAAAGGAATATTGCTGACCGACACTCCGAACGGAACAGTCTGGAAAAAAGCAGAACAGTAATATCCCCTGACTGCGATAAGTTTTTGCGGATTCATGCAAAACAATTTTTGTAACATTCCGGGGGGATGCGTTGTTATCAGACGTACAGCGAAAATTATCAGGATTAAAAACCGGCACACAGCTTCATGCGAATGATCCTGCCGACTTCAAAAAGATTTACGACGAAACCATGCAGCTGCTGTTCAAAATCGCGTATAGGGTCGTCGGAGATGAGGAAGCCGCCGAAGATCTTGCGCATGATTCGCTTATAAAAGCAAACGAAAAAGCGCTGGTATTTCCGTCGATTGACGATGCCAAATATTGGCTGATACGGGTTGTAAAAAACGCATCGCTGAATTATGCAAAACGGAAAACGCGGGAACGCAAAGCTTATGAACGCGCATTGTACGAAGACAGCCGTTCTGTCGATTCGGGAGAAACGGAACTTTTAAAAGCGGAAACCAGAAAAAAAATGCGGGAAGCGCTTGATAAACTTCCCGTCAATTTGAAAATGGTTCTTGTTCTGCGTGAATATGCGGAACTCAATTATAAAGAAATAGGCCGCGTTATGGGAATAACCGAAGGAAACGTAAAAGTCCGGGTATTCCGCGCGAGAGAGCAGCTGCTGAAACTGGTAGGAGAAGATGATGTCTACATGTCCTGACAGCGATATAATTTCCGTATATTTCGACGGAGAGCTTCCGCTCGCATATAAAGCGCAGATAGAATCGCATTTTGCCGCATGCAAAGTCTGCCGCGAACGCTATCAGCGGTACGCCGCGCTGAAAAAGATGTGTGCGGAAGACGCGCAGCATTCGGCATTAACGGAAGACGAATGCGCAGACAGTTATAAGCGCCTGTTGTCGAGAATGAAATTCCGCTGCGTTACAGAACAGTCCCCGCACATCCGTTTATCCGCGGTCAAATACACACTGCCGGCAATTGCGGCGGCAGCGGTTTTCGCACTGATTCTGCCGCTGAGAATTACGCACGGCATAGACGAAACATACCGCCAGACAATGACGGCATCCGCTCAAAAAGCAACGCTGATGAAAAACCGCGGAATCATAATAGACGGCAATGTTCCGCATACAACGCTTGCATCGTTATTCAAAGACAGCCGCGCGGCAGCCATAAACACTTTAGCGGCAAACCGCGCGGAACAAACGGCAGAAAAAGAACACACCGGCATTCCGCAGACAGTATACGCACATACAATTGCGGAACAAACCGAATCAAACCGGTATTTTTCCAATGTTGATTCCATTGATATTTTCAAGCCGGATTTTTTTGCCGCGCAGAATCGATTTCCCGTAAACATCAGCATATACGCACTGCCCGCAGCGGACAGGCAGATACCGGCAGTTCCGTTTGACAGGAACATATTTCATTATCATACGCCGGATCCTTTGCCGTGAACTTTTTTTCACATATCGGTTATTCATTTCGAAAATATCCGCAAATACGCTTTGTATGCGCCTGTTTTGTTGTCGCAGCCGGCGTATTTTTTTCGCTTATATGGACAGCAGATAAAAAAAAACCGCCGGAAATAACTGCCATTTCTCCGGCCGCGGCAAATCCGGAGGAAATACTGTCAATATCGGGGAAAAATTTCGGAGAAACGCAAAAAGACAGCTACGTGGAAATCAGCGGGAGCAGACTGACAGTTTCCAGATATGCGGCATGGAACGATACGCTTATAAAAATACAGCTGCCGCCCAATATACAAGACGGACTTATTTACGTTGTTACCGCAAACGGACGCTCGGAACCCAGAATTTTCGCAAATAAAGCAGCGGTTCCAGTTCCCGTTCCGCAGGGAACACAAACATCGCTGCCGGTCATTACCGGACTCAAAGAAAAAACGGGAACCATAGGCGGCATACTTACGATTGAAGGCATAAATTTCGGGACACTGCGCAGCACATCAAAAGTATATTTTCCGCTGCCGGAAGAACAAACAAGCGGAGAAACAGCGTTTCATTCAAATCCCGGCGGCATGTATGATTTTTGGAACAACCAGGAAATCCGCGTGCGCATTCCCGACGGCACATGTTCCGGCATGATATACGTCGAAACCCCGAAAGGAAAAAGCAACGAATTCCAATTGGATATCGTCAATATGCCGGGAACGAAACGTTTTTCCGACAAACGAATATACTTGCTGTCCGCCTCAATCGATATTACAGACATAGACGCGCCGCCTAATTCCGCAATAACGATACGCTTTCCGAAACCGGCAGTTACGGCGTCGCAAACAGATGTTTCCGTCACAGCGTCATCGGAAGAGCCGCTTTTTTCCGATTATATGAACACCATTGTTCATCAAATTATGGCTCCGCAGGGAAAAAACGCGCGGAACGTGAAAATATCCATTTCGCATTCGTTTGTCGTAACCGCTCATGCCGTTGCAACAACAATTCAGCAGCGGCAGGTTAAGGATTATTCGGAACAAACATTGGCTTTGTACCGGCAATATCTGGATGAAGAAACCGATATTCCCGCAAACAACGAAGACATAATCGCAATGTCGCGGACAATCATCGGGCAGGAAAAAAATCCGTACCAAAAAGCAAAACTGCTGTACAATTGGATTACGGAAAACTGCACAGCGGTCAGCGGCAGGAGCCGCAAAAACAAATCCGCAACCGATTTTATCGATACGAAAGAAGGCGACTCGTATGATTTTGCGATGGCGTTTTGCGCGCTTGCACGTGCATCGGGCATACCGACGGTTCCCAACGCGGGAATTCTCATCGACGCTGCCATGAAAAGCAAAAATCATTGGTGGTGCGAATTTTACATAGAAAACTTCGGCTGGATTCCGGCAGATCCGGCGCTCGGCGCAGGCTTTGATTATGAGGCGTTTCAAAAAAAAGAGGACGGCAAAGCATTTTATTTCGGGAATATAGACGCTCAGCATATCGTATTTTCCCGCGGCTGGAATCATCATCAGCAAATGATAAATGACGGGAAAACGGTATATCATCCCAAAATGTATGCACTCCAGTCAATTTGGGAAGAATCATCTCCGGACATAAAAAAATACAGCTCGTATTGGAGCGATATTTACATTATGGGGATATATTAAGCAAAACAATAAATCTCATATTTCGCATAAGGAAACGAGGTATAAAAAATGGTACAAGTTATTTCAGTTGGCGGTTCCATTGTTGTGCCCGAAATGCCGGACACGGATTTTTTGATGCGCTTCGCACAGATGATTAGGGACTGGCTCTCGGCGGACGAAAAACGGAAACTGATTCTTGTCGTCGGCGGCGGCGGACCGGCGCGCATATATCAAAACGCGTACAAAACAATTTGCGGAGCCGGCAGCTACAATACAGAACAAGCGGACTGGATCGGCATCACGGCAACAAGACTGAACGCACAGCTGCTGAAAGCGGTTTTTTCCGATTTGTGCGGCGATGCAGTTGTATATAACCCGACCGCGGCAGATGATTTCGAAGGACGCATGCTTATTGCCGCCGGCTGGAAACCCGGATTTTCAACAGATAATGACGCCGTGCTGCTCGCGGAACGATTTTCGGCAAAAACAGTTATCAACTTATCGAATATCGAAAAAGTGTACACGGATGATCCGCGAAAAAATCCTGCGGCACAGCCGATAGATTCCATTTCATGGAAAGAATTCAGAAAAATGGTCGGCAATGAATGGGTTCCCGGCAAAAATTGTCCGTTTGATCCCGTCGCAAGCAGCAGAGCGGAAAAAGCAGGGATTTCCGTCATCTGTGCGGCAGGCAGAAACATAGAAAACACACGGGCTATTTTGGACGGCAAAAATTTTGTCGGAACAACGATAGGCTGAACCTCTTGCCGCGGTGCGGTTTGCTTTTTGCACTGAAAATGAATGAACCGCGCCGCCAAGGAACACAAGGAATTCGTGCGCTTCGGCAGAACAGCGCAGGCTCAGACTGATTTCCGCACATATTAAAGCGGGCATCGGCGAATGCGTATTTTTCGCACATTCAATACGATTCAAGACGGCAAAGCAGCGCCAGCAGTTTATCTCCGTATGCGGAATCGGAAGCCCATGTTCCTCCGAGCTCGACGGCATCGGAAGCTTTGCCGCGGGGCTTTACATACATATAGCGCGGATCGACTAACGTTCCTTTCAGCGCCGCCGTAGTGCCGTATGCGTGCAAATGCTGAATATGCGCTTTGACGCCGGTTATTTCATCCGGCAGCTGCACGCCGGGATGTTCTTTGTCAATCGCACCGAGCCCGCAGAAATTATTCATGCTTTCCGTTACAAGACCGCCGAAGCGAAGAAAGCCTGTTTCCAAACACATCTGGACAAATGCAAGATCGCTGTTGATGCTTTCAAACTTTCCTTCTTCCACATAATATTCGGCAAGCCGCATCACCTTTGCAGAATCGGCAAGCGGCTGTTCAGCCATAAAAAATCGAAACAGCTGTTCAGGGGTTTTCACGCCCCGTGCGGCAATAACGGAAGAAACATGCTCCTGCGGCGGATAAATCTTGCTTTGCTCAGGCAATTTGACAGATCCGCATGAATACATGCACAAAAGAACAGGCAGCAGCAAAAGTATCGGCGTTTTTTTCGGCAATATCATCGGCATAGACAAAATTATACGGATTTTTATCGATTTTTCAATAACATACAGCAACGCGGCGCGGCGATGAATTTTAAAATTCAAACAAATGCAAAATAATCAAAAAAAACATCATGCGAAATGCCATTATAAAATAGACAGCGGAGAAAATATTGTACGAAAATATCATAAAAAAACCGTATTTGAAGCGGGAAAAACCGGACGCACGGGAAAACCTTATGAAATTCGGCGCGGAATTCATGAGCGACCACGAACTGATTATGCTGCTTCTCGGAAGCGGAATAAAAGGAATTCCGGTGCAGAAACTGGCGGCATCGGTTTTATCCGCAATACGGGGACACAACAGCGAAGAATGGATTGAAGTCCTGATAAAAGAAAACGGCATCGGTTCGGGAAAAGCCGCCGTCATCTGCGCCGCACTGGAACTCGGCAGAAGATACAATTCAAACAGAGGCGTGAAAATCACCGGTCCCAAGGATTTAATTCCGTTGGTGCAGTATTATGCACTGCAGCCGCAGGAAAATTTCATCTGCGTCAGTTTAAACGGCGCAAACGAACTGCTGAAAATCAGGGTCGTTTCGCTCGGCACGCAAAGCAGAGTTATCATTCATCCGCGCGAAATATTTTCCGATCCGTTAAAAGAGCGCGCGGCAGGCATCATTGTCTGTCATAATCATCCGGCAGGAACGCTCGAACCTTCCGTCAACGATATCGAAGTAACAAACAGACTGAACAAAGCGGCGGAATTGCTCGGCATCAATTTTTTGGATCATATTATTCTTACTTTGGCAGGATATTTCAGTTTTCGGGAATCGGGCTTTTTCTCCGAGAGCGAATCGGAAACAGCAGGTGGCGGATAACAACGCCTGCGAAAAAAAATTCGATTTCCGCGCCGTTCTCCGCGCCAGCGCTGCGTGAATACAATTTTCCGAAAGCCGAATCTTTGTTTTTCCCGTTCCGCTGTGATTGTTTTTGAAAAAAAAAACAGCTATACTATCCCCGCGCCGCCGCGCTTTAGTTTTACGCGAAAACACATAGGGAAGCACCGATGAGCAATATCATAACAAATCTTTTTACAATTATTTCTGTTTTAAATACCGTTTTTATTTGTTTCATTTTATTTTTCGAACGAAAATCGTCTTCGCGCCGCTTTGCCTGGCTGCTTACGCTCTATTTTGTTCCGGGCATCGGAGCGCTGCTGTATATTCTGCTCAGCGGACATTTTTTCACAAAAAACAGAAAAATGGCAACGGCACAGAAAATCGTCAGCGACACAATTCTTCCGATTGTCAATGAGCAGAAAGAATTTTTTCAGGAAAATATATCATCCATTCCAAACGAAACAATAAAAAAATACATACATCTTATAAACATGAATCTTGCGGGAAACAACAGCCTTATGACCTTTGCCGATTCGTTCAGCATTTACTGCTGGGGGCAGGATATGTTTGAGGCAATGATCCGCGATATGGAAAATGCGGAACACAGCATCCACATTCAAACGTTTATATTCCGCAAAGACAAAACCGGAACAAAAATCCGCGACCTGCTGTGCAGAAAAGCGCGAAGCGGCGTTGCCGTAAAAGTACTGTATGACGATGTCGGCTGCATTTCCACGCCGCTTTCTTTTTTCAGCCCGCTCCGCAAAGCCGGCGGAGAAATTCTGCCGTTTTTTTCGATAAGAAGAGGTTCTCCGTTTTCGCTCAACTTCCGCAACCATCGCAAGCTCACGATTATCGACGGAAAAATCGGATATATGGGAGGCGTCAATATCGGCGACGAATATGCAAATTGTTCCGAAAAAAAACACGCCGTTCTTTGGCGGGATACGCATATCAGATTTACCGGAAGCACCGTTTTGTCGATGCAGTCCGTTTTTCTCATGGACTTTTACAGCATGGCAAGCGGCAATAAAATGATAAAAACGATTGAAGAGGCAAACAAATATTTTCCGCTGTCCGATTTTGCGCATCTGAACCAAACAATATCGACTGACTACACGAAACAGATTATGGCAAATTCATTTCAGCGAAAAGCCATACCGGTGCAGATACTCGCGACAAGCCCGAACGCGCTGCACAAATCGGAAATCCGCGACACACTCATCAGAATGATTATGAGCGCGCGGAAAACCGTGTACATCCAAACTCCGTATTTTACGCCGGACGAAACATTTTTCAGCATTCTGCGGATTGCCACCGGCTGCAAGCTGGATGTCAGAATTATGGTGCCCGGAAAATGGGATAAATGGTATGTAAAAGCCGCCGCAATGGGATACATAAAAGATTTAATGGAAGAAGGCATCCGATTTTTCAGTTACAACGGATTCATACATTCAAAAACGATTGTCGTGGACGGCGCAATCGCGGCAATCGGTTCTGCCAACATCGATACGCGAAGTTTCGATTTGCTTTTCGAGGTAACCGCAATACTTTTTGACAAAGACATCGCGGCGACATGCGAATCCGTTTTTCTCGAAGACATGAACAACAGCAGGGAATTAACACCGAAAGATTTCGGACGCAGATTCAGCCCGCGCAAAGCCTGGTGGGGATTTTTCAGACTTTTTTCATCGCTGATGTAAGATTTTTGAAAACCGATTTTTTCCCTCTTTCTCCCCTCCTCGATACGGGAAGTACGGGATAAGAAAAAACAAGCAATTTTCAAATGCAATTGTTTTTTCCGCCCCGCGCCGTTCGCAGTGAATCTTCCCGCGCGAATCGCAAATAAAACAGCCTGCAATAACTCTCCGACGCAGGATGCGCCGCGGGCAAAAATATGAGATTGTACTTTAAACTGTTTCCATGATATAATTCTTAGCCAAGAGAGGATGCACGATGAAAAAAATATCACCCTTACAGAATGATCGTTATTCATACCGGCCGGAACTGCCTGAGATTTTAACGCAGAAACCGCAAACCATCGCAGTGGAATTCGGAAAAAAAACACAGTCCGTTGCCGATCAGGCGGAGCTTTCCGAATTATTCAAGAACACATACGGAAAACCGCAAATTTCTTTTGTAAAAGGAAAAAACCCCGATGTTCTCAATCAAATGAAAATAGGCGTAATTCTTTCCGGCGGCCAAGCGCCCGGCGGACACAATGTTATCGCAGGTTTATATGACGGACTGAAAAAAGCCAATCCCGCGTCCCGCCTGATTGGTTTCCAAAACGGTCCCGCAGGTTTGATTGAAAACAACGCTGTCGAAATAAAAGATGCATTGATTGATCAGTACCGCAATACCGGCGGATTCGACATAATCGGTTCCGGACGAACAAAAATAGAAACGCCGGAGCAATATGAGGCCGCGATAAATACGGCAAAAAAATTAAAATTGGACGCAATTGTCATCATCGGCGGCGATGATTCAAACACAAACGCGGCGCTGCTTGCGGAACGTTTTATCCAGGCGGGATTAACAACAAAAGTTATCGGCGTACCGAAAACCATCGACGGAGATTTGAAAAACGATCAAATCGAAACAAGTTTCGGCTTTGACACGGCGACAAAAACGTATTCCGAACTCATCGGGAACATTCTGCGCGATACCTGTTCCGCAAAAAAATATTGGCATTTCATAAAATTGATGGGACGCTCGGCAAGTCATATCGCACTGGAATGCGCACTGCAAACACAGCCCAACATCTGCCTTATATCGGAAGAAATCGCACAAAAGAAAATGACGCTTTCTCAAATAACGGATGAAATTTGCAAAGTCATTGCAAAACGCGCGGAAAACGGAGAAAATTACGGCGCAATTCTTATTCCCGAAGGATTGATCGAATTCATTCCGGAAATGAAAACACTGATTGCAAACCTCAACGATGTAATGGCTTTGAACGGCGCGGAATTTTCAAAACTGGAAAAGTTCGAGCAGAAAAAAGAATGGCTTAAAACAAAGCTGAAAAGCGCAGAATACAAAACGCTCGACTCAATACCGGATATTTTTGCCGACCAGCTGCTCGGCGAACGCGATCCGCACGGGAATGTGCAGGTTTCCCAAATAGAAACGGAAAAACTGCTCGAAGCCATGGTCAAAAAACAGCTTGCAGCCATGAAAAAGAAAAATACTTATTCCGGCAAGTTTGCTTCATGCACGCATTTCTTCGGATACGAAGGACGCTGTGCGTTTCCCTCCAATTTCGATGCGAACTATTGCTACGCGCTCGGCTTTACCGCATTTATGCTGGCGGCTTCGGGACAAACCGGCTACCTTGCCTCTGTCAAAAATTTGACGGCGCCCGCAAAATACTGGACAGCAGGCGGAGTTCCGCTGACGATGATGATGAACATGGAACAGCGCAGCGGCGAACAGAAACCTGTTATACGCAAAGCACTTGTCGAATTGACCGGCAAGCCGTTCAAAACTTTTGAAAAAGCGCGCGAAGACTGGGCAGTGAATTCCCGCTATGTATTTCCGGGTTCCATTCAGTATTACGGACCGGCGGAAGTATGCAATAATCCGTCCCAAACGCTTTTGATTGAAAAAGGCAAAGGAAAAATTCCTGAGGCTTCTTCTGCCAAAAAAGCGCCGGCAGCGAAAAAGTCCGGCAAATCGGCAGCAAAAACAAAAGCAAAAACCGGCACAAAATAAAAGAAAAGATTCGAAAGCAAACGCAGTATTCCGCGACTGCTTTCGGGCGGCGCTGCTTGGACTGCAAGCTGTTTTTACAGTCCAAGCAGCGCCGCCGCATTTCCGCCGAGGACTGCGTTTATTTGTTCTTCCGCTAACGGAAGCGCGCGGATGCGGCGGATTTCTTCCCGCGCATCGCTCCAGGGCGAATCGGACGCAAACAGGATTTTATCGGTTCCGTGTTTTTCCGCAATGCGGAGAAACTGTTCCTGCGAAAAGTACGAAAATCCCATCGATGTATCAAGCCAAATGTTTTTTCCGGCAAGACAGCGTTCCACATCGTCCCATTGTTTGTGCCCGCCGAGATGCGCCGCCACAATGACGCCGCCGCGCATTTCATCGACAATATGCGCAAACTGCGCAGGCGAACTGTGATACGGCGGCGGAAACGCCGGATCCGCACCGGCATGAAAAAGCAATATCAGATTTTTTGACAGCGCATAATCATACATTCGCAGCATCTTCGGAGCATCGACAGCAAACTGCTGATATTCGGGATGCAATTTAATGCCTTTCAATCCGAGAAAAGCAATGCGGTCGATTTCCTGCTTCCAATTTTCGGAATGCGGGTATATGCCGCCGAACACAGCGATTCTGCCGGACGCCGCCGCTGCCGCCCATTCATTTGCATGAGGCAGCTGCGAGGCTTTTGTAACGACAGGCTGAATAACCGACATGTCGATATGCCATTCATCCATGCGGGAAACAAGACCGCGGACAGTTCCGTCGGACACAGGCTTGTATATTCCGCCGCACGCTGCGGCAAGAGAATCAAGCGCTTTGCATGCAATCTTATCGGGAAAAACATGCGTATGAAAATCGATAATCATGATGCAATTGTAGCGCCGCACGCATAATCTGCACAAGACATACCGTACAACACACGAAAACGTTTTCACACGGCGCTTTTGTAGATTTTCCGCCGCTATTTTGATATAGTTATCCGCATGAAACTCTACACCAAGCATCAGATTATCGGAACCGCTGCGATTTCCGCAGTCTGCGCCGCGGCAGTTTTCGGCGGCATTTATTTTTTTTCGGAACATATTCAGAAAAAACAGGAGCGCAAAAGCGGCGCCGAAACATATTCGTCCGTGCGGAAAAACGACCCGCAGTTTGCGGCGGACACGATGATTTCTTCCGGCAAAGAACTTTCGATTCCGTCGGATACTACGTCATTCGAGCTGAACACGGCATCGGGGCCGGAGCCTGTTTTTGCGGCGGATGCTTCAAGCGATTACACAATAGACGAAACGCAGAATATTTTGGTTTACGAGCGCTGCAACGAAGCTGTCGTCAACATAAACACGCAGATTATGGCAATCAATTGGTTTTTGGAACCCGTTCCCCAAGACGGCGGTTCCGGATCCGGTTCCATTATCGACACGCGCGGATATGTCGTTACAAATGTGCATGTCATTCAAAACGCATATAAAATATACATTTCCCTTTCCGACGGAACACAATATGAAGGCACCGTTATCGGAACGGATTCCGCAAGCGACATCGCCGTTATCAAATTCGATCCGCCGAAAGGAATGGAACTGAAAACGATTTCGTTTGCGGATTCATCGAAATTGAAAGTGGGACAAAAAGTAATTGCAATCGGCAATCCGTTCGGACTGGAACGGACAATGACAACGGGAATTGTATCGGGACTGGGCAGGCCGATACAGTCGTCCAAAGATACTATTATCCGCGATATGATTCAAACCGACACGGCAATCAATCCCGGCAATTCGGGCGGTCCGCTGCTCGACACGAAAGGACGGATGATCGGCATCAACACAATGATTTATTCAACGTCCGGCAGTTCCGCAGGCGTAGGTTTTGCGGTGCCCGTCAACACGGCAAAGCGCGTTGTTTCCGATCTTATTCAATACGGATCTGTGCGGCGCGGAATTATAGAAGCCCGTTTTGTACAAATGAATTCTTCCATTGCGCGGTACGCAGGCGTAAAAATCTCGCAGGGACTGCTTGTTTCGGAAATAAAAAAAGGCAGCAGCGCGGAAAAAGCCGGACTGCGGGCGGGAACGGAAGCGGCGCAGTACGGAAGCCGCTTGAATCCGCAGATAATTTATCTCGGCGGCGACATCATCACGGCAATCAACGGCATTCCGACAAATACCTTTGCGGATTATTATTCCGTGCTTGAAAGCAAGCGGCCGGGAGATGTCGTTGCCGTGAGCATCCGCCGCGGAAACCACGACCTTGATATTCAAGTGCGCCTGGCAGAAGAAAAATAAAACTGCATGCGCCGCGGCAAAAACACAGGTATTTTATTTTAAGGGAAAGATATGCGTCCTTTTAAAGTAGTTTCGCCGTATCAGCCTTCGGGAGATCAGCCGGAAGCAATCGCCGCACTGACGGAAGGCATCAAAAACGGAGAACGTTACCAAACGCTCAAAGGCGTTACCGGTTCGGGAAAAACGTTCACCATGGCAAAAATCATCGAACAAATACAACGGCCGGTTCTTGTCATCAGCCACAATAAAACGCTTTCCGCGCAGCTGTACCGCGAATTCAAAAGTTTTTTTCCGGAAAACGCCGTGGAATATTTTGTTTCGTATTATGATTATTATCAGCCGGAAGCCTATGTTCCCGCACGCGATTTATATATCGAAAAAACTTCGTCACGGAACGAAGAAATCGACCGCCTGCGCCTTGCGGCAACATACAGTCTTATGGAACGCCGCGACGTCATTGTCGTTGCAACCGTATCATGCATTTACGGCTTGGGAATGCCGGATTTGTATAAAGACATGCGCATCCATATCGAAAAAGGACAGCCGCTGTTTCCGCAGAAATTCGCGCAGAAACTTATTGCGCTTCAGTACGAACGCAACGACGCTGTCTTGGAGCGCGGCAAATTCCGTATCCGCGGCGACGTGCTCGAAGTGTTTCCCGCATATATGGAAACCGATGAAGCATACCGCATCGAACTTGACTGGGACAATGTATCGCGCATACGGCGCTACAATACTATTTCGGGAGAAATTACGGAAGAACTCGATGAAACAGTCGTATATCCGGCAAAACATTTTGTCGTGCCGCCTGAAATGCTGAAAGCCGCCACAGACAGAATACGCGCGGAACTGGATGAACGCGTCGATTTTCTGCGTGCGGAAGGAAAAATGCTCGAAGCGGAACGGCTCAAAACACGCACGACATACGATATCGAAATGATGAACGAAATGGGATACTGTCCCGGAATAGAAAATTATTCCGCGCCGATTGCCGGCAGAAAAAAAGGAGAACCGCCCGCAACTTTGCTGCATTATTTTCCCGATGATTTTTTGTGCTTTATCGATGAATCGCATGTTACGCTTTCGCAAATCGGCGCAATGTACGAAGGAGACCGCAGCAGGAAGCAGAACTTGGTTGACTTCGGATTTCGCCTGCCGTGCGCGCTCGATAACCGTCCGCTGAAATTCGCCGAATTCGAAAAAAAACTCAATCAAACAATTTTTGTTTCCGCAACACCGCGCGAAGAAGAACTCAAACGCAGCACCCGCGTCGTCGAGCAGCTTATCCGCCCGACGGGACTTCTCGATCCTGTCGTGCACATCCGTCCGAGCGAAGGACAGATGCAGGATATTTACAATGAAATAAAAGAACGAATTGCACGCAACGAACGCTGCCTGCTTTTAACGCTTACAAAAAAAATGGCAGAAGATCTTACCGATTATCTTTCGAACCTTGCGCTGAAAGTGAAATATATTCACTCCGAAATAGAAACCATAGAACGAGTTGAAATACTGAAGGGACTGCGTGCCGGCGAGTTCGATATTCTTGTGGGAATCAATTTGCTGCGCGAAGGAATCGACTTGCCGGAAGTTTCTTTTATCGCAATTCTCGATGCGGACAAAATCGGTTTTCTCCGCTCGGCGACAAGTCTTATTCAGATAATCGGCCGCGCCGCACGGAATCAAAACGGCACGGTCATAATGTATGCGGATGCAATGAGTCCCGCAATGAAAGAAGCCGTCAGCGAAACAAATCATCGGCGCGAAAAACAAATCGCATACAACAAAGCGCATAATATTACGCCGCACACAATATCAAAAGCAATTGACGATATGCTTGTCCGCCAGAAAACCGAAACAGCGGAAACAATCGGCACGGAACTTTCCGTTTTGAAAAAAAGCTGCAATATGCTTATAGCTTCCGATCGGAAAAAACTGCTCAAAATCATGGAACAGCAAATGCTCGAACACGCGGAACGGCTTGAATTCGAAGAAGCGGCGGCAATCAGAGATGAAATAGACGCAATCAAAAAACAATTCGGCACGTGACGGTGTATCGATTTTGCGAAAAACAAAGGAGCGGAATATGAACGAGTTGATTTTATATCACGGGTCGAAAAACGGCATCAAAGGCGGCATCGCTCCCATAAGCCGCGACAAGTGCGATTTCGGAAAAGGCTTTTATATGGGAACGGAAAAACTCCAGCCGCTCACTTTGGTTTGCAGTTACGAGAACGCCGTCTTGTACACAGTGCATTTTTCTTTGGACGAATTGAAAGTTCTGGAAATTCCGCTCGGCATTGATTGGGCTTTGTTCGTCGCTTACAATCGCGGACTTTTGGATTCGGCAAAAAACTCAAATCTCTATAAAAAAATGAAAAGTTACGCAAAAGATTACGATGTCATAAAAGGATACATTGCGAACGACAGAATGTTCGTGGTGCTGGACAGATTTTTCGGCGGAACGATAACCGATGCCGCTCTTGTGGAATGTTTGAGCGCCTTAAAACTCGGCGAACAGTATGCCGCAATTACGCACAAGGCGTGCGGAAAAATCAAAATCGTTCAGACGGAAAAACTTGCAAAAGAATATAAAAACGAACTTTCCGAAAAAAGCGCGGAAAACAGGGAAAAAGGTATCTCACTGGCAGAAGAGATTTGCCGAAAGCACAGAAGAAACGGAATGTTTTTTGATGAAATTTTGGAGCATGCAAAATGAATTCCATAGAAAAACAACTCTGCGACATACAAGGCAGGCTTTTTGAACTTTCCGCTGTGCACGGCTTTGACTCCTGCGACTTCATTTGCAAATATATGAATTCCGATGTTGCCTTTCATCTCGACTTGAAATTCGATTTTTTTCAATGGGCGGGTGAAGCGTATCTGCTCGACGAACTTTGCGATGAGTCACAAATAAAAAAAACGGAACACGTTTTTTCCAAAGAAACGCTTTACTGGACAGGCTATGTTTACAGATATTGGCACTATTACAAAAATATTTCCAGCAAAGAAATCCACAAAATCGCCGACGCAAAAACGATGGCGAAAGTTTATTTGTCATATCACACGCTTGACGCGGAAATGGCAATAGACAGGCTTTGCGAAAGTGAAAAAAACAAAGCGCCCGTATCGAAACAATTCGGCACGTGACGAATTTATCTGTTGCCGCTGCGGGATTAACAATGCAGCGCAAGCCCTGCGCTTTCGCTGCCGATCAATTTTTTGAATTTGCTTTTCGGCGTTCACAAATTTTCAGCACAAAATGAGATGCAAGGCACACGGCAAAAATCATCAGCATCGAAAATACGATTTGCGTTTTGAAAGAATAGCGCAGGCTTGCGTCCGTGTAAAACAAAAAAAGGTTTGAAAAAATCTTGCTTTGCGAAAACGCGAAAACTCCCGCACCGAAAACAAAAACCGAAGCAGCCACAAAAATCACACGCGGCATTTTCCGCTCAAAGCGGGAAAGCGCGGAATGCGCGTGCAGCGAAATGTGAAACGCCGCAATCATGAACATCCAGCTCGAACATGACGCGTGAATGTTGCGCCATGCGAAATTCACCGGAAGAAAAGCGACGTTGAAAACAAGCCCCGAAATCATCAATGAACTTGCCGCCATCAAAAGCATCGCCGCGAACAAGGACGCGTTCGCTGCCGCAAGCACAATTCGCCGCACATTGTACGTGCCTTTGAAAAGCGATTTGAAATACGAAGCGTTCAGAAAATGGTGCAGCGCAAAAAGAACAAAAAGCACAATCCCCAAAACCGCGTGAAGCAAAAGCCCCGTGCCGTTCTGCCGATTGGCAAGGAATGCCAAAATCGCCGTCATAACAATGTCAGTCAACATCTTGGCGAGTTTTTTCGCCGCACCTTTTTTCATTCCGGCTCCTTATCACAATCGGACTGCCGCCGCATTGCGCTAACACCTGCGCCCGATACAGTCCGCTTCGATTCACAGTGCATCGCAGAAATTATTTTCGGGGAATTCCGTTTTGCGAAAGCCATGCTTCGATTTCATTCCTGTTGTGGCGCGAATATTCCCATTCATAGCCGATGCCGACATAACTTTGCAAAACTTTTTTCGAAAATGCCGAAACGCTGTCGCCGAATTTCGTTCCGCCGTGGCTTGAAAAGCTGACGATTGTTTTTCCGGCAAAATCATATTCTTCCAAAAACGAAACTACGGGCATCGGAAGCGTTCCCCACCAAGTCGGATAACCGAGCAAAATCACATCGTACTGCGCCATATTTTTTACATGGGAAGCAAGCGGCGGTTTGTAGTATGCGCCCAAATCTTTTTGGCTTGCTTCGTAAATGGCGCCGAAGTACGGACGCTGCATTTTGATTTCAAAGAAGTCGCCGCCGCACAGTTCCGCAATAAGTTTTGCGCCGCGCTCCGTGTTTCCCGAATACGAAAAATACGCCACAAGGATTTTCGGATTTTTCGGAACGGAAATATTCAAATCGTAAGTCGTAGTAAATTCGGCAGCAGCTCCATGCGGGTATGACGCATCCGCATTGCGGCAAATCCGAAAGCCCAAGTTTTCATCCGTATCAATCGGATTCGTTGCGCTCCTGTAGCACGAACGCAGATGCTTTCCGAAATCGTTGAAACTTCCGCCGCGGTTCACGCGCAGATGTCCGCTCGCGCTTCCCGCAGGATTTTCCGAATTGTTCACATCGTAAGGCGCGTAGAAGTCGAAACACCATTCCGCAACATTTCCGTGCATATTGTAAATGCCGAATTTATTCGGCGAAAACGAATCCACCGCAAGCGTTCTGTGCAAGGCGCGTCCCGGCTTTACGCTTGGGTCGGTATGATGCACATAATTGTCTTCTATAGAATACGGATACGTTCCTTCGAAGTTTGCAAAATCGGAATGCACTTGATTTCCGAAACTGTAGCGCGTCGTGCTTCCCGCGCGGCAGGCATATTCCCATTCCGCTTCGGTCAAAAGCCGGTAGCCGTTTGCACTGCGGTTCCAAGTTACGCTCGCCTTGCCGCTTTTCGTGTCGCCCGAAATTTCGTATACGAGCGTAAGATTTCTTTGCGATGAAAGGCGGTTGCAGTATTCTATCACGTCGAACCACGTTACATTTTCCGCAGGCAGGTTCGCGCCTTTGAAATAACTCGGATTGCGTCCCATGATTTTTTCAAAATCCGACTGCTTCACTTCAAACGGATCGCAGTAAAACGAATTGACTTTTACGCTGTGCAGAACCTCATCGTCCTCGCGCCATTTTTCGTTCTGCGCACTTCCCATTGTGCAGCTGCCGGCGGGAATCAAGACAAATCCGTCATCGATTTTCGCAGACTGCGCGGAAGCTGCCGCCGCCAAAATTGCCGATGTAATCATAAAAGCGATTTTCTTCATTTCCAATCCTTTACCTGCGCTTCGCTCACGCTGCGGGTGAAGCGTTTTCCATTCTTCCAATCGCCTTTCGCTTTTCGCGCCAAATTCCTCGCGCTTCCGCCGATTCCGCTCGAACCTGAAGTGCAGAACGGATAGACTGTTTTTCCGCTGAAGTCCGCGCTTTCGACGAACGTGTACAAAATGTTCGGCGCTTCGCCCCACCAAATCGGATAGCCGATGTAAACCGTGTCGTAAGATGAAATGTCGAGAACTTCCGCCATTTCCGGACGAACCGTCGCCAAATTGTGGCATTCTTTCGTCGTCCGCGAATTCGAATCGTGCCAATTCAAGTCGGCTTTCGTATAGGGGACACGCGGCTTGATTTCCAAAATATCGCTTCCGGTGATTTTGGCAATCTGCTGCGCCGCGTTTCGCGTGTTCCCGAACTCCGCGGAAAAATAAACCACCACGCTTTTCGCGCTCGCCGCCATGTTTACGGCAAAAACCGCCGCAATCGTCAAAAGAATTTTTTTCATTTCAAAGCTCCTTGCAGTTTTGTAAATCTTAGCGTGCACAGCCGATTATGTCTAATACTTTGTTTTCATGTCGTTTTATGCCTTTTAAGTATACAGCGCTGTGTGCAGGCTTGTTTTGCGGGAATTATTTATCGTTTTCAGAAGAAAAATATTTTCGATAAATCTACAACAGTAGAAATTTTGTATTTGTCTGAAACTTGAGACATACAAAGATGTTTTTGGTAATCTACAACAGTAGAAATTTTGTATTTGTCTGAAACTCGATACCGGAACGGTTACGGCTCCGATCTACAACAGTAGAAATTTTGTATTTGTCTGAAACATTCAATCCAATTGTTCATTGGACAAAATCTACAACAGTAGAAATTTTGTATTTGTCTGAAACTGTATGTAAGTTTTCCGCCAAACTCATCTACAACAGTAGAAATTTTGTATTTGTCTGAAACTATCACATTACGATCATGAATGTTTTTATCTACAACAGTAGAAATTTTGTATTTGTCTGAAACTTTTTACGCAAAGCAAATGGAATATATCTACAACAGTAGAAATTTTGTATTTGTCTGAAACCTGTTCGCGCTAAATTATCTGTTTCTGATCTACAACAGTAGAAATTTTGTATTTGTCTGAAACATCGTGAATTATACTTTCCGATATATATCTACAACAGTAGAAATTTTGTATTTGTCTGAAACAAGGAAGGTGAAAATCATCATAAGAATCTACAACAGTAGAAATTTTGTATTTGTCTGAAACCATCAAGGATATATCTCCACTTCATGTATCTACAACAGTAGAAATTTTGTATTTGTCTGAAACCCTTTGTCTTCGCCATACTCACCAACAAATCTACAACAGTAGAAATTTTGTATTTGTCTGAAACTTTCTTTGAACAGAATATGGGTCTTATCTACAACAGTAGAAATTTTGTATTTGTCTGAAACCTATATGCGTTACGTGACGTTCATTCATCTACAACAGTAGAAATTTTGTATTTGTCTGAAACACTTTCAACAAGCTAAGAAATTAATTATCTACAACAGTAGAAATTTTGTATTTGTCTGAAACCTTCCAGCAAGCTAGAAAACTTATTATCTACAACAGTAGAAATTTTGTATTTGTCTGAAACTTGGATTCGATATGAGATTAGCAGGATCTACAACAGTAGAAATTTTGTATTTGTCTGAAACTTAATTTGCTTATTGAGTACAGCCTATCTACAACAGTAGAAATTTTGTATTTGTCTGAAACCTCAGAATAAAGAGTTATTTGAACAGATCTACAACAGTAGAAATTTTGTATTTGTCTGAAACCCCTAACTTTTGTACAACAGTACGGTATCTTGCTTTTTTTCGCATTTGCTGCATAAAAAGAAAGGCAAAATCGCTTCTTTTTTCATATTCATCACAGTAAGACCCAGAGTTTGCAGTTTTCAGCCGACGATGAAAATTTCCTTTTCCTCATTTCTGGCATATCCATAGCATGTTTTTTTACATGTTTCGGACAAACTGATTATAATAATACTGTCCTCTTCTGTAAAGTGCTTCATATATGTATTTTGAATTTCTGTTTCAATATTCCGCAGGACGGTTTCGCTGTTGCGGATTTCAAAGACAGAATACTGCAGTCTGAATCCGAATTTTGAAAGATACTTTGCAAATTTCGTGCGAAGTTTGTCATCACTGATATCATACGTTATCAAAAGCATAGTTTACTCCCATAAAAAGTCAAGAAGAATGTTTGAACTTTCTTCTTGACTTTTTGCGCTGCTTCGCAAGAAGCAGCAGTTGATATGCAAGTTTCCAACGGAAACTTGACATGATAAAAGTGCGCGCATTTGTGCGGCGCTTTTATCATACCTCCTCCATATCAAAAACAGGAAATTGTTTTGCAGACTTATCCCGCATAAAGGCACGATAATAGCTCTGCAAATAAATAAAGATTTCGTTTTTGTATTCCATAATTGCCTTCAAAATCAGTGAAATGTATTTCTGTGAATTTTTCCAGGGAAGAATATACTGTTTTTGATTTTTCCAAAAATCCTTTTCGCTCACTTGTCCGAGATTCATCGCCTTTAGTATTGCCGCATCAACAATCGGACGGAACGGCTCTTCGAGATCGCAGACAAGCGACTTTCTGTGAAAAAACTGCGTATGCAGAATTCCTTTATATACATCAAATCCGTACATTTCCAAAAGCGCATTTACAATGCTGAACAAAATAGTGTAGCCGATATCGAGCAATGTGTTTGCAATATCGTTTTTTACACGCGGCTGGCGCGATTTCCAGTTATAGGCGGCAAACAATGTTTTAAAATACTGTTTTGCACTTATGCCTTCGATTCCCATTATTTCCTGAACTGACAAGCCGGGATTCAAAACGTCTTTTTCATAGCGTTCAAGGTCTGCAATCACACGTTTTTCATCATCCGTTTTTTTCCGCATCTTTTTCAAAAGAAAGTTTTGATTGCGAATTTTGTTTGAAATCACCCAGGCAGCGATATCGTTTTTTTCGTATGCGTATTGTTTCTTTCGCAGAAGCACATTTCCTTCCGCTTTCGAAGGCAGAATCATTGTCACGCGCAGACCGGCAGTCATAAATACAATGGTGAAGCCGAATTTTTTGGAACGCTCAAGCAGCCCTGTTGTCAGGCAGTAGTCTCCGCACACAAACAAGGCGAAAAGCCGGTAGCAGGTGGACTGATGTTTTGTTTTTCCTTCCGAATCGGAAACAATGATGTTGTCGTTTTTAAAACTGATTTTTTCGCCGCGGTTCGAAAAAACAAAGGCAATTTGCTTGTGCTCAAAGTCCCTCGTGCTCATCATAAAAAACCTCCGTTGTACTTTTTAGGAGACAGCGGCCGGTCGCAGAAATCGTTGTAAATGCAGTGTGCGCATTTTTCTTTGTTCTCAGGGGCAAACGAATTTAAGTCAAAGTTTTGCATGGCGTAATTTACGGCTTTGAACTTTTCAAGCATTGCCGGATCTTCTTCCGGCAGAGGAACGGGATAAACAATATTATTGTCAAAGGAATAAAATCGAAGCTGCTTCACCGTACAGCCCATCTCACGCAGACAGAAGCATTGCGCGTAAAGCTGAAAGATGTAGCCGTCATATATTTTTTCGATGTGTTTTTTCCGCTCCGTCAAAAGATTTTTTTTCGTATCGAAAATGTCGATTTTTCCGCACAGTTTATACTCATCGGAATACACGTCGATTCCCTGCAAAATATTTTTGTGCGTTGAATATCTGTGTCCGTCAATTGCCTGGTGAGCTGCCTTTCCGTCAAGCTGCGCCTTTCCATAGTACAGATGCTCGGAAAGTTCGCCGTAGAGCTGATGATAATAAATCGAAAGCGGGCAAAATATAAAGTCGTTGAGATAACTGATTTTAAGATAAAGTTCCATGGCTTAAATTTTATTGCATCTGTTTTGTCATAAATTGTCTTATCCATAATGCGTCCACATACGCAATACTTGGACGGTTCCTTCACTTTCGTAGACTTTATAAACAAGGCGATGCTGTATCGTAATTCTGCGTGAATAAAAACCGAGCAAGTCGCCGACAAGTTTTTCGTAAGGCGGCGGATTTTGAAAAGGATTTGCGGAAAGAATTTCAAGCAATGCCGCGGCTTTGCCTTTTAGGCCGCATTCTTTTATTTTTTTTGAGTCCTTAACCGCTTGCTTTGAATAAACAATTTTCCACATTTACCAATCCAATTTGTTCGCACATTCGGATAAAGGTTCTTTTGCGCCTTCGATAATGCTTTCTTTCATTCCGGGAATAGAAGAAAGATAAAGTGTTTCCTGAATGGCATTCCAGTCCGATTCCGAAACAAGAACCGCATTGTTCCTTTTTCCGGAAATTATAACCGGAGTATGAGAAGCATTTGTTTCATCAATCAGTTTGTAAAGATTTGCTCTCGCTGCACTTGCCGTTAATACAGACATATCCGTCTCCTATGTTACAGCGTACGGTATATCGTACGGAAAGTCAAGAAACAAATTATGCAATGATGGCTGCATACATCATTGCATAACACGACAGCAGAATTATTTTAAATATTTTTTTTCCTGCACAAATTCAAACCAATCGGCATTGGAAATTTTCAAATCCGCTTTCTTGAGATTAGCATCCTCTGTGTCAGAAAACCGTTGAAGCAACAGAAGCCCTTTCAGCGCGATGTGATACGCTCCGTTTGCGTCGGCATCGATCGGAAGTTTTGCTTTGCCGCCGAGTTCTTTTTCCTTGCGGCTGTCAAAGAAAGTGCCGTCCTTGTTTTTTACGGGCGAAATAATATAATCTTCGCCGGTTGAAGCATTGGAATTTCTCATTTGCAAAATGAGTTTGAAATTTTTGAGCATTGCATCCCAAAAATCAGCGATGGGCTTGTCCGGTCTTTCGCCGTCTTTCAAATCCGCGCCTATTTCCAAAATCGGATCGATTAAATTCCTGCCGTCTTCAAAATTTATGCCGCACTGACTGAAAATCTTTTTGAATTCATCGGTCGGATAAACATCTGAATAGGATTTTGACTTTGATGAATAAGCAATCCTTTTGTCGCAGGAATAAACGATCCATTTTGCGGCAGCCATTTCGGTTTTGCCTTTCCCGTCAAAATTTTTGTAATCGAACGTAAACGCAAAAGATTCGGTTTCTGCATCGTAGCGAATTTCATCGAATTTTGAAAAAAACTCGCGTTTTTTATGCACATTCGTCAAATCGCGCAAATTCAGCAAATCCACAAATCCTGTTTTTGGATCGATTTTTGATGTGTAGGCGGCGGGAACATAGAACAAAAATCCTGACTGCTTGCCAAGTTTCTGGAAGCTTTCAAATTTCCCCGCTAATTGATAGCCATTTAAGACTCCGCCCGCTTCGGAAAAACCTTTGTCCTTGAACACAAGATAATTCAGTTTGTCTATGAGCATTTTTTCAAATTTTTGATAAACCTGCTTTTCAACATGAAATCGTCCGCGCTTAAAGCCAAAATTCAAATCTTCCATGACGATAACGGCGTTATATTGAATCATCAGTTTTGCAAGCTCATGAATTACGGCAGAAAGATATCCTTCCTTTAATTCGGCGATTTTGCCGATTGCGTTCCAGTTTTTTCGGGCGGCATCACGCTCTTTTTCGCGATTGTCAAGTTTTTCATGGTAGTTTACTTTTACCGACTGTCCGTTTTTGCTGCGTTCAACTTCATTAAACGAAAACTGTTTGAGTATTTCGCCTTTTTGATTTATAAGCGACAAATAGATTAAGTGACGCTCGCCGCGGTCAAGTCCGATGACATTAACGTCGGGATTATTTTTTAAGAATTCCCTGACGCGTTCGTTCATTGTAAAAACGTTTCCCTGCGCTTTAAAGTTGATGGTGATTGGAACATGAAACAAAAACTTCGGTTCCGCAAATCGTCTGTCTTTTGTAATATCGTGCCGAGCCGTTTTTACAATTACCTTGTGTTCATCGGCATATTTTTGTGCATCTGCCGAAAGTGCTTTCTGGGTGCCGTTTTCGAATTTGTAGATTTCCTCGTAAATCTCTTGCGGAATAGAAAAACCGTCCTGCGTGATTTTGTTTACGAGTTTCGAGCCTTTTTTATGGACGATAGGCTCTTTTATTCCTTTTTCACGATAAAACAGCTCAGCCTCTCCGTTCAGTTTAAAAACAGTGTCTTGCAGATTTTCTTTGCTGAAAAGATTTTTCCAATAAAGCGTGTGCATGTTCGGCGTGCCGTTTGCGCCTTCGGCAAAATCTTTGTTGTAAATTTGGAAGAGGTAGAGTTTGCCTTCATCTACCAGTGAATTGATGTATGATTCCGGGACATCAGTAAAAGTGATTTTATACCCCTGTTCTGAAATTTCCCTGTAAAAACAGCTTATGTCCTTGTATGACGCTGTGTCCGAAAATGTGAAACCGAAATTTTTCCAGTCAGGATGACGACCGATTGCATCCTTGAAAAAATCTATCAATGAACGGCAGAATTGTTTGTCGAATATATCGCCTTTTTTATGCAAGCCTTTGTCATAGCCGCTTAAGATTTCTTCGGGCGGACAAAAATCGGCTTTTCCTTTTTTCGAAAAGAATACTTTCGGAAGCATTTTGTTCGGTCCGGGAAGCAGTTTGTAAACCATTTTTTGATAGCACTTTTCACCGTTCGATTCGTATTTTTCTTGAAATTTGGGCTTGTCGTGCGCATTCATTATTCCCAGAAAATATTTCTCGTCTTTTATCAAAATGATTGCACCATTTTCTCGCTCTTTATTTTCATCCCAGCCGTCAGCAAGTGTCGGACAATCAAAATTCAACTTGAATTTTTCCGGTGCATTTGCTTTTTTCGCAATGTAGTTTCTTGTTTTATTGTAAAGAGAAATTACTTCACTGAGCGCAAAATACACTTCGTCATAAATCGTGTAAAAATTCGCATCTCCCAAACCGCTTGCCTTTAAAGGCTTGATGCGATGCAGAAGGTTTTGCACCGAATCCAAATAACTCTTGATTTTTTCAACATCGGCAGGTTTTTCACGCAGTGTCTTTTCAGACGGAACAGTTTCAAAAACAGTATGCATTGCGACAAAATTAGTTTCTATTTCCGTGCACAAATCTTTTATTGACGGCTCAATGATTTCTTCGCTTTTTGTAAAAATTTCTGTTTGCTTGTCGAAATAATAGCGGTTTGTCGTTCCAAAATAATCTTGTATGCGAATTGTTGTAGGCGAGCAGTTTTCAGAACAATATTCCAAAACGGCATTAAGTTCTTCAAAACTGAAAATTCCTTTTGTTTTGGAAGTGTCGTCATCAAGCTCTTTTTTCCAGCGTTTCTGTTCTTTTTTGTTTAAAGTTTCTTCTGCAAAGATGTTCATGCGTTTTTGCAAATACGCCCAGTCGCCTGTCAAAATTCGTGAAACAGTGTTTATGTCTTTTTGATTTATATAAATTTTTGACAAATCAAACTGTATGATATTTTCGCAAAGTTCTGTTACGACAGTGAAAACTGTTTTCCCTTCATTGTTTTTTGAATTCATTTTTTCCGCAAATGACAAAAGCGACTCTTTTAATTCTTCATCGGAATCAATTGTCTGGATTTTAAATGACAATGACGTGCGGTCGCTCAAAATTTGCTTGTACAATGGAATGAATTTTATTTTTCGATTTGTCTTTGCAAAATCGGCATTTTGCTGCCAGTAAAGGTTTAAAAATTCGTTTATTCCGCGGAGTTTTTTGTCGTTTTCGGTTTGAACGATTCCACCGATTACTTGATTGTAAAAATCAATTCCGCGTTGTTTTTCCGCTCCTGTCTGGCACAAATAGTTGTTGTAATTTTGTACATTAAAAATATCAGACAATTTTTTATTTCCGAGGTAGACAGAAAGTTCTGTTTCCACTTGCTCGATGACTTCGGGGCATTTTTTCTGCATTTCGTTGAAGGAATTGACATTCTGCAAAAATTTCGGAAAGTTGTCATGAACAATTCTATACGGCACCGCCGTGGGAATCTCCTCTTCCTTATACATGTTTTTTCTGTTTTCCTGAAAGCCTTTAAAATAAGAGCTGAATTTCCTGAAGGTCTCGACAGCTTTTTCATTCAACATAAGGGATGCGTTTTTTTCAAACCATTCAGGCAAAAGGGAATTGAACAAATCTTTTGGAGTGGACGCAGTAAGCGGATTAAACCGTTCGTCCTTTTTAATATATTTTACAATCTCTTTTCTAAGCGCATCCTGTTCCTTTTTGACATAAGAATCGTCTTCTTTTGTTTTGCTGTATTCAATTAAAGCGTCGGCAAGTTTTGTCCAGTCCAAATTCACATTTTGAAGGACATCATCGATAAAGTATTTATGATAATTGTCTATGATGACCTTAACATCTTTGTAATCTTGAGACTTTTTAAAGTCGCTTTCAAGCAATTTCGCTTTTTCGATGTTCTCAAGCGTCGCGGCCTGCGGCTTCAATTCAAAACGCAATGTCTTTGAAATTGAATACCCGTTCTCCTGTCCGCAGAATTGTTCCGAAATTTTCATAAAAATTCCTCCATTTTTTCCAAACTTCTCTCTCACGCTTTATCTGTTTCGTATTTCTTCGCCATTGCCTCGCATTCCGCTTTGATTTTTTCGCGGAGTTCGGGCGGTTTTATTACGACGGCGCTGTTTCCGAATCCCATGAGCCAAGAAAATATCATCTGTTTTTGATTTGACTCGAATTTCAAAAGAACAGAGCCGTCTTCGTAAATTTCGGTTTGCTGATCCTTGTGCCATTCGTGTTCAAGAATGTAATTGCTTGTTTGCGGCGAAAACAGAATTTCATATTCCGCAACTTGCTGCGGATTGTTCCAAATACCGAAATCTATATCTATGTGATTTTCTATGTCGAATTCGTTCGGAATAGTAAAGGTTTCGGCTTTGAAAGCAATATTTTTGATTCGTGCAAGCGCATACACGCGGATTTCCTTTGTACCGTGGTCAAATCCGATTGCGTACCAGTTTCCTTTTTGGCATAAAACGCGGTATGCATCAAAAATTTTTTCATTATATGTTTTGCTCTTGTTGCTTTTGTATTCAAACGAAATGACGGTGCGGCTTCGAATTGCCTTAAAAATCGAATTGAAACAATTCTCGTCGATTTTCGCCAGCGGGTCGGAAATAAAACAGACATCTCTGTTCAAAAACGCAGAATCGACAACAACATTTTCGGGCAAAAAAGACGCGAGTTTCTTCATTATATTCTTGAACGACGGCTCAAGGGGCGTGTTTTTATACTGCTCGATAAGCTGCGTCATCACGGAAACAGTAAAAAGCTCTCCCTCGGTAAGGACGACATTCGGAACAGAAAATGTCGAATCGGTATAGTGATACGCTTTTCGTATTCGGTCGTACTCAAGCGGGGCGTTCATTTCGTCACGAAGATATGCAAAAGTACGCTCAATGGTGCGCCGGCTCACTCCGAATTCAAAAAGCAAATTCTCCATCTTAACGAACGCGCCGCCCCGCAGTTTTTTATCAATCTGAATCAAGCGGATATGTTCTCTGATACTGTCGCGTTTTTTTATGCCGTTATCCATACTGTAACTATACCATGAAAAGCCGTGCCGTTGGAAAATATCACACTTCGATTTCCACCGCAATTTCCTGTTCCGAAAGCTGAACAAGTCTTGCGGGAAATGCCATCACTTCGGGTTTTGCCGCACGAATTATTTGTGCTGCCGCCGCACGAATATACCCCGCTTTCTCATGAATGGAATTTCCCGCCAATTTTGCATCAATATTTTCAATCATCACAGTGACGGCATTTTTATCGGCCGGATTGTACGGCTCGGCTTGAACTGCGACGGAAAGATTCGCATAAGAGCTCCGCTTCGCTTTATATATATTTTTGAACTGATTTTCAAAAGCATCCGGCGTTATATTGCGAAAAAGATTTTCCAAAACTTCGGAATACGGCGACCAGTGATAATAATTTGTTCCCACGACAGGAAGAGAAATGATGCGCTTCTTCTCCTTGAAATAGCGGACAAACGCCTGCTCCAGCGTTTCCTTTGCCGGATTAAAACCGAGCGATTTTTTTGCCTCGTCAAATATAAGCGGAACATCTTCCTCGGAAACGGCGCGGAACTGTCCGTACACAAGACAGAACAGGATTTCCGCAGCAAGCGGCCGCATGATGAATTGGGCAAGCCTTGCACATTTTGCAAACGAATTCCGCCGCCGCCAGTACAGCTTTCCGGCAAGGAATGCGTTTTTTGCTTCCGCCGCACACAGCAATGCACCTGCGTGGAGCAAAAACTCATACGAATCTTTGTCCGAAATATCGGTTTTCGGAGAAACAAAAAGCACCGGCGAACAATTCATTTCGTCCTGTATATAAAGGTACTGTCCCAAAGAAAAATATGCACTTGATTCGATTTTTTGATAACCTTCAACATTCACAGCCTCGCCGTCAGCGACTTTTCCCGCATAGTCAAGCTGTCCTGTCCGGCTTTTTGAAAATTCAAACCAATTTTTTCCGCACTTAATCAGAATCTGTTTACTGTCCATGACAAAACCTCCAATCATCGCAGCTTACGGATTTTATTATAAAGCAGCGGAGCGACATATAATGTCGGAATGAAAGAAGTATGTTAAAAAAGGCAGCTTGAAGCCGTATGATATTCGCTGCTCACGAATTCATACGGCACGAAATCTCTATATATGGGGAGGGAAAAATCGTATTTTTTTGGGGGGCGCATTGTGCAGCCATTCCGCACAGACATTGACTGCGGCGAACATACGAACGTGCCCGCCGTCAATGCGGCGCCCCGCAGCGCACTCGCGCCCTTGCCCGCGCAGTCCTGCCGTGCGGTTCGGCTTTGTCCGCCGCGCGGCACTCGCCGCACGCAAGGCGCAGTCCACGGGTGCAGCCGCGCTTTTACAGGCAGCGCAGAACTAATCTTGGGAAGCGGAACCGCCGCAGGAACCGTGATGCGCGCAGGAATGTTCTTTTCCGCCGCCGTGATCATGACCGGCGCATGCCGCATTCGGATTATGCTTCAGCGTTCCTGCCAGCAGCGCGCATACCGCATCATTGCACGAACCGGTTACGCCGCCGTACACGGTTATATCCGCTTCCGCAAGCGCGTTTTTTGCGCCCGCGCCGATGCCGCCGCAAATAAGATGCGTAACACCGTGATCGCGCAGAAATCCCGCAAGCGCGCCGTGTCCGCTGCCGTTTGTATCGACAACGGCGGTTTTTTCGACAAAACCGTCGGCAGTATCATACAGCTTAAACCGCGCCGTATGTCCGAAGTGCTGAAAAATATTTCCGTCTTCAAATGGAACTGCTATTTTCATAAGATTCTCCAATCCGCCGTACTATTCGGCGATATATACTATATGCCGACAAGATGCCGACAGCACGGCACAATTTACGTTTTATGCAAGCAGCGCGCACGCAAGGGCTTCCAGCTGCGCAGCAGATTCGGCATTCAGCGTTGATTTTATCGTTACCGTCGGCGCCAAAACGGCAATGTCTTTCATGCCGGAAAGCTGTTCCGCCATAAGCCTTGCGGCTGCCGGCGCCCAGCTGCCGTTTTCGATAATGCCGACCGTGCGCTTTTGATAATTTTTCGATTTCAGATGCGCCAAAAAGCTTTCCATGCACGGGAAAAGTCCCGCGTCGTAGGTTGCCGACGCCAGCACCAATCTGTCGTAGCGGAACGCATCTTCCACCGCTTCCGCCATGTCTTCGCGCGCAAGATCCGCCGTTGTTACTTTCGGAGCGCCTTTGCTGCGCAGAATACGCGCCAGTTCTTCCGCCGCCGCGGCAGTGTTTCCGTGAATCGAAGCGTAGGCGATAAAAATTCCCGCTTCTTCCGCTTCGTAGCTGCTCCAGACAGCATATTTATCGATATAATAGGAAAGGTTTTCTTTCAGAATCGGACCGTGCAGCGGACATATCGTGCGGATATCCAAAGCCGCGGCTTTTTTCAGCAAAGCCTGCACCTGCGCGCCGTATTTTCCCACGATGTTGCAGTAATAGCGCCGCGCTTCGCACGTCCAGTCTTCGTCCGCATCGAGTGCGCCGAATTTCCCGAACGCATCGGCGGAAAATAAGATTTTCTCGCTTTTTTCGTATGTTACCATGACTTCGGGCCAGTGCACCATAGGCGCCATGACAAACACCAGCGTATGGGCGCCGAGGCATAATTCATCGCCCTCTTTTACCGCCGTGCAGCGGCCGCGCATATCCTGCGTGAAAAACTGCGGCAGCATCGACTGCGCCCGCGCGGACATTACCAGCTGTGCGGACGGATATTTTTCCGCAAACCGCATAATGCTGCCGGAATGATCCGGCTCCAAATGGCTTACAATCAGATAATCCGGCGTTTTGCCGCCGAGCGCGGCTTCGAGATTCGCAAGCCATTGTTCGGCTGCGCGTTTGTCCACGCTGTCCAAAACGGCGGTTTTTTCATCGATTATTACATAGGAATTGTACGATACGCCGTTGGGAACAACATACTGGCTTTCGAATAAATCAATAGTTCTGTCGTCAACGCCTGCATATTTGACAGAATCCGTAATCGCAATGGCATTCATTGTCATCTCCATGGTACGCAGAATTTTCGTTTTTCGCGTATTTTTCGAAAAAAAACGCACAGCAAGTATATCACGGACGGCGCAAATACTCAAACGGCTGAAAATGCGGTATGATAACAGCAGGACGCGTTCATGATTGATTTAAGCAATATCGGAAAATACCGTGAAAACAACAGACTTGAAGCCAAGCAGGCCGTCGGCGGATTTCCGCGCAGCTTGTGGGAAACATACTCGTCGTTCGCCAACACATTCGGCGGAATAATTCTGCTCGGCGTGGAAGAAACGCATGACAAAGAGCTGCGGATTATCGGGCTTTCCTGTGCGGAAGAACGGCTTGACGAATTCCGCCGCACGGTAAAAGACCGTCATGCCGTCAGCGTCAATATTCTGAAGGAAGACCAGTCATACATTGCCGACATCGAGGGCAGACGCATCGTAGTTATCGAAGTGCCGCGCGCGGACAGACATTACCGTCCGGTATTCATCGGCAGCGACCCGTACAGCGGCACATTTCGGCGCAGCGGGGACGGCGATTACCATTGTTCCGCGGAAGAAGTGCGCAGCATGTTCCGCGACCGCGGCGATGTGCCCGACGACGGCGAACCGCTCTGCGCACTGCCGATGTCCGCTTTATGCGCGGATACCGTGCGCCGCTTTCGTTCCCGTATGAAAAATCTGCATCCGTCCCATGAACTGAACACGCTCGGCGACGATGCCTTTCTCGAAGCAGTGCGGGCAGCTTCCCGCGGCGGAAAAACAGCGGACAAACACGGCGGCAGAAAAACAGCCGAACTGCATCCGACTATCGCGGGGCTTCTTGCATTCGGCTGCGAAAATTTCATTACGGCGCAGTTTCCCAATTACTATCTCGAATACCGCGAAGAACTCGGCAGAAAATCCGGCTGGAGCGACCGCATCGTATCCGATTCCGGCGACTGGAGCGGCAATCTGTTCGACTTTTATTTCAAGGTGTACCGCAGAATCGTGCGCGGAATCCGATGCAGCACGGTATCTTCAAGCGGCGAATGGGTGCACGAACCGGTACACAGCGCCCTGCGCGAAGCGCTCGCAAACGCGGTGCTGCACGCAAATTACTATGACCGTCAGGGACTGGTAATCCGCAAATGCAAAACGGCAGTGATTATTTCGAATCCGGGCTGCCTGCGCTCCGGCACGGTGCTTTCCGACACGGGACATTGCGGCAATGCGGACAATGCATGCGGCGCCGATCCGAGAAACGCAACGCTGACCGAAATTTTCGCGCTGGCGGGCATTGGCGAACGCACGGGCGCAGGATTGCCGTTTATAAAAGCGGTATGGCAGCAGCAGGGCTGGATTGCGCCGAAGCTCGAAGAATCTTTCGGCCCCGACCGCGTAACAATATCGCTGCCGCTGTCTTTTTCCGCGGAACACGGCGAATACGGCGCTTCTCCGCACACGCAGGCACTTCGCGCCGAAAAAACGGCAGAGCGCCGCACGGGAATATGTTCCGCCGCACGCCGGTTTTTCAGCCGCAGCGTCCGCCGCACGCACGAAACGGAACAGCGGCAGATTATCCTCGATTATTTGCTTGCCAACGTTTCCGCGGATATTTTTACGCTTTCGCGGGAAATCAGCCGCGGCATTTTGTATACGTCCGCCGTACTCAAAAAACTCGAAAAAGAAAACAGCGTCGTGCGCCTGCAAAAGCGCGGTTTTTTCGGCGTGTATCAATTGAAAAACTGACGCCGCGAAAAAGCGCAGAACCGAAAAATACTGCTTGACTTTGAGCGCGCTCCAAAGAGTAAATTTCAATAAAATTGTTTATTGTATGCGCTCTGTGATAAATTTTGCATATATATCTGGCATCTTTATTGATATACTGATATAAATTATTTTTAAGGAGTCCAATTATGACAAAAACAAATGCAATCGCATCGTTTGAAACGAAGAAAAAAAGTCTGGTACTGCTCGGCGGAATTATCGCCGCAGTGGCGCTTCCGCAGCTTTTTCACTTTGTCGGGCGCATAAGCGGCGCCGGAACACTGCCGGGCGTAATATTTCTGCCCATGCATTACGGCGTATTCCTTGCCGGATTGCTCGGCGGTCCGATAATCGGTCTGCTGGCAGGAATCGCAAGCCCCGCAGTCAGCATGATCGTTTCGGGAATGCCGGCGGCACACACGCTGCCCTTTATGACAATCGAACTTGCGGGATACGGGTTCGTCAGCGGCTTCCTTGCCGAAAAAGAAATGCCGGTATTTCTGAAAGTACTTGCGGCGCAAATTGCAGGCCGTATTCTGCGCGCGCTTGCCGTTCTCGCGGCAGTGTATCTTTTCCATGCCGATAATGTATCGCTTGCATCCCTGCGCTCGATGCTGCTGCCGGCACTCCCCGGCATTCTGATCCAGTGGGCGGTCATTCCGCTTATCATGTACAGAATCGAACACGGCTTGCGCCGAAGCTGATTTGCCGCGCGGGTTTTTATAAACATTCCTTGATTTTTTTGACAGTTTGGAAGTTGCGACTTTCAAACTGTCAAAATGATGCGCTGTTTCACTGTCAATTTTTAACGTTCCTTTTTTTCAATAACGAAAAAAAATTTCGATTTTTGAGTTATTGAAAACGCAGTTTCCGACGGAAACTGCAATAAATGAGCAAGTTTCTTGCAGAAACTCGAGTTAAAAGCTGCGGCGATATTTCAGATGCAGCTTTTAAACGTTCCTTTTCGTTTGTGCAGACATTTTTTGCAGTTCCGCCGATATTTTTCCGCATCAATTTGAAAAAATCCGGCAAAACTTCGCAGCAGCGCTTCACTCTGCTCGAATCTTCGGCACAAACAGCCGTACATATTTTGCGGCTGCACAGTATATTAAATTTGGTTTACAATTTCCGCATCATAGGATATTCTTGCAATGTGATTTTCGCGACAAACCGCAGTTTTGCGGAAATTCCGCACTATAAATTTTTACAGGAGCAAGACATGACACTCGAAGAAAAGGTAAAAGAAGCACTTGAAAAAATGCGCCCGCAGCTGCAGGCCGACGGCGGCGATCTTGAATTTGTTTCGCTTGAAGACGGCGGAAAAGTTTTTGTAAAACTCACGGGCGCATGCGGCAATTGTCCCATGGCGACCATGACGCTCAAGCAGGGCGTTGAACGTTTCTTGAAAGAAACTATCCCCGAAATTACCGAAGTCGTGCAGGCGTTCTGAAGCAGGACGCCTATTCTGCGGCAGACAAGGCAGCGGCGGCAAGCCGCGCCCTGCACGGCAGATCGGCACACGGATTTCATATAATGAAACATTATACGCATTTAATTGCGGCTGTATTGTCGGTGCTGTCCGCGGCGGGCGCAAACGCCGATATGCCGCAAATACAAGCGCCTGTTTTGTCGGCGCCGACAGTTTCCATGCCGAAAGTGGATCCGCCGCAGCTGTCCGCCGGCACGGGCGGCAAAAGCAAAAGCGGCGCAGTGCTCCGCGCGGGCACGGGAACCGCCGCCAAGGCAGTTTCCGGAAAACTTACCGCGCAGGCGCTTCTCGGCATCGCAGGCGGCGGACAATCCGATTTGCTGGCGGCAATACTGTCCGGCAGCGCGGCAGAATACGGAACAGCAGGATTATCCGAAACAGACGGCACACTTCAGATGCTTTCGAACACGGGGCTGCTTTCCGCAAAAAACACAAACGCATCCGCTGCCGATACGGTGCTGCTGCTGCGCATCCTTGAAAAACTGGATTCCCTTGACGGCGGCGGCAGTGTTCGCCGCGGAACGCCTGCATCTTCCGCAGAGAGCGATGCGGCAGACATCGGCGGCACAAGCGGAAAAAACGCCGCGCGCGGCAATACGGCTGCACAATCGCAGAGGGACGCCGTTATCCGCTTTCGGGTTGACGGCTGTGATATTCTGCCGAGCTGCAAAACAATATATTGTTCGCCGGCGGATAAATCGGGCGCGTTTCTGCTCACCGGCGATCGGGAATACCGCGCGGACGGGAAGCGCTGTGCGGAAACATTTTATTTTTTGTTCCGCGGCGGCACGGTGTCTGCGGCAGTAATGCAGGGGCATGAAAATCCCGATTCTTTTTTATACAGGATTGCCCGCCGTTCGCCGCTGCCGTCGGAAACAATCGGCACTATCGTATCGGTGCTGTATTCCGCAGACAAAAACGGCACGGAACAAACGCCGCTGCGGCTGGAACTGCTTGTAAATCCGCCCCGCGAGTAAACACGCCGCGGCAGTCGGGAAAAAGCCTGCAAAATTGCCGATAAGCACCGCTAGTTTTATTTATTCCCGCATTTGCCAAATTATTCCGCCGAAATTCTGTTTCAATTTTTGCGAAACAACACATACTATTATGTGTGAAACATCGTTTTTTTTATTTTTTTATTCCCGCATGCATGTACCTGCTGAACAATGTATCGGCGCAGAATTTTCCGCAAGATTATGTCAGCAGAAAATGGAAAGCTGCCGACGGGCTGCCGGGCAACAGCATCACGGATATAATACAAAACAGGCAGGGATATATTTATATCGGCACATACAATAATTTCGTGAAATTCGACGGCATTCGTTTTGCCGAAGTGTCCGCAGACAACGATGCGGACGGCAGGCGGTTTTCCGCGCGCTGTATTTTCGAAGATTCCCGCGGAATTATATGGATAGGCACCAACGACGAAGGGCTTGCAAAACTGCAAAACAACACGGCGGCTGTTTACACAACGGAAAACGGACTGCCGAATAATTCCGTTCGGGACATTATCGAGGATGCACGCGGAAACATTTGGATCGGCACGGCATCGGGAGCCGCGTATTTGACGCCGGACGGAACATTTGCATATCCGAGCGGGCTTGCCGAATACGGAGAAGAAAAAGCGTCCGTTTCGTTTTTGTACTGCGATTCCGGCGGCATCGTCTGGCTGGGAACAACAAATCACGGCGGCTTGTACCGCTTTGCCGCGGATGCATTCGAAAAATTCGGCGGACTCGAACAATACGCGGATTTTGAAATTACCGCCATGAATCAGGATGCGTCGGGCGCATTTTGGTTCGGCGTTTCGGGCTGCGGAGCGCTCAAGTACGACAACGGCAGCCTCAGGCTTTTCAATCAGCCGCCGCCGCTTCGGGATTCGGCGGTCAACGATATCGTTCGGGACAAAACGGATTCGCTGTGGTTCGGCACAACCAAAGGCGTTGCCCTGCTGAAAAACGGCAAATTTTCGTCGTATACGGAACAGCAGGGGCTTGCGAACAACAATGTCAAGCGCATTCTCGAAGATTCCGAAGGAAATATCTGGCTGGCGACAGACAGAGGCGGAATCGAACGGCTGAATCCGGGGAAATTCCGCACAATGCATACCGCCGGCGCGGTAAACTGCATAACCGAAGATACCGAAAAACGCGTTTGGATCGGCACAGACAGCGGACTTGTTTGCAGAGAAAAATCCGCGGCTGCTGAAAACATATTGACGCAGGAATGCAGCGGCAGGCGCGTGCGGGATGTGTTTGCCGCCGCGGACGGAACTATTCTCGTGAGCATGTACGGCGCGCCGGGGCTTCTGCTGTTCGACGGCGCACGGGTGCGCAGCTGGTCGGCAAAAGACGGACTTGCCGGCGACAACATCAGAACTGCGCTGAAATCTTCCTGCGGTACCATATACGCGGGAAGCATTACCGGCTTGAGCATTATAAAAAACAACGCCGTCGCAAAAAACATCACGCATGCAAACGGATTCGACAACGATTTTATTACGTGTATATGCGAAACAAACGGCGACATTTGGATCGGCACAGACGGCGCGGGCGTATACGTTCTGCGGAACGATGAAATTGTTTCTCATTTTACTACGCAGAACGGCCTTGCGGGAAATGTTATTTTTCATATTGCGCAGGATTATTTCGGCACAATCTGGATCTGCACCGGAACCGGCATCAGCCGATACGACAATGCATCTTTTTTTACGTACAGCGCGTCATGCGGAATCGGGACGAATTCCGTTTTTCAAATAATCGCGGACAAAACAAATACGATATGGATGACAAGCAGCAGCGGCATTGCATCGGTGCCGCTTGACGAAATGAACGCGGTAAAAAACGGCAGGAAGAAAAAAGTGCAGGCAAAATTTTTCCGCAAAGACGACGGCTTGCAGTCCGGCGGCATCACGGCGACGTCATCGGGATTATGCGATTCTTTCGGCAAACTGTGGTTTCCGCTGATAGACGGATACGCCGTATACGATCCGCTCAAAGCAAACAGGAACACTGCCGCGCCGCTGGTGTATATAGAATCGATGCAGTTTAACGGCGGCAGTACATCGGATTTTTCGCGGCCGGTAATTATTCCCGCCGGAACAAAACGAATAACAATCAGTTACAGCGGTTTGTATTTTGCTTTTCCGGAAGCGGTAAAATTCAGATACATGCTTGACGGATTTGACAGCGGTTACTCGGAACCGACAACGGAACATTCCGTGTCGTTCACGAATCTTCCGCCGGCTGCATACACATTCAAAATCAAAGCCGCAAACGAAAACGATGTTTGGACGGATGTGCCGGCGGAAGCGGTATGCATTCAGCAGCCGTTTTTTTATCAGCGCGCTGTTTTTTGGATAGTATGCGCAGGAACGTGCATTATGCTGATAGTCTGTTTTATCCGTCTGCGTTATATGCAGATGCTCAGCACGCAGAAAAAATTATCGCGAATGGTACAGGCAAAAACAGAAGCGCTTGAAAACGAACGCGATAATTCAAACAAACTGCTGTGCAACATTCTTCCGCAGGCAATTGCGGAACGTTTAAAACATTCCGAACAAATGACTATTGCAGACCGCTTCGAAGAAGTTTCCGTGCTGTTTGCCGACATAGTCGGATTCACGGAAATAGCGGCGAAATTATCGGCTGAACAAATCGTCAGCGCGCTGAATAATTTATTCAGCCGCTTCGATATACGCGCGAAAAAAAGCGGCGTCGAAAAAATAAAAACCATCGGCGATTCTTATATGGCAGTGTGCGGCCTGCCGGAAGCGAATAAAAATCACGCAGAAGTTATGATACAATTCGCCGCCGGCTTGTACGAAGATCTTGCCGATTACAACAAATCTGCGGAGATACCGTTTAATTTGCGCATCGGCATCAATTCCGGCAGCGTAATTGCGGGCGTCATAGGAAAAACAAAATTCGTTTACGACTTATGGGGCGACACGGTGAATGTGGCAAGCAGAATGCAGTCACTGTGCACTCCGGGTTATATTCTTGTAACGGAAGAAGTAAAAGAACGCGCACAGCAGCATATCTGCTTTACGGATGCCGTCCTGTGCAATGTCAAAGGGAAAGGCATTATGAAAACATATAACGTACAGATAGGCATTCAATAATAAAAAAATTATTCATTCCGAAATTCAGGCAGCAGCAAATACATGCGCATTACTCCAATTTTTTTTGTATTTCAATTAACTGATCGTCGTAATGCTCGATTTTCCATTGAAGCCTGCTGCGGCATTCTTCCATATCCGCAAGACGCAGTTCGAGATCCGCGAGCTGTTTTTGCAGCAGCATTTTCCGCGCGCTGTGTGTTTTTTCGCCTTGCTGAAACAACAATATGTATTCGGCAAGCGCTTTAATGGGAATTCCCGCGCGCCGCATGCAGATAACAAAACGAACCCAATTGCAGTCATTTTCCGTGTAATCACGCAGCCCGCTTTTATTGCGATGCACCGGCGGCACAAGACCTGTTTTTTCATAATATCGTAATGTATCGGCAGAAATGCAAAACCGTTCCGCGACTTCCGCAATTGTCATATAATCTCCGTTGCTGTTTTCGATGCGATTTGCCATATCATATAATTTGGAGTTGACTCCAAGTCAAGAATTCGCAGAAATATCAATAGCGAATGCTGCCGAAATCAAATGAAACAAACGGACGCACCTGCTTCGGATGAGATTCCGCAGCATTAAACGGAACGGATTTCCGTGCCGAAGCGGATGTTGTTCCCGCGCCGATTCGCAGAACAACGCTGAAATTTTCCGTGATGCGGATGCCGGCATCGGCGGACGCACGCCAATGCAATGCAGCGAGCGACATATCCGCGAACGACTGCCACACGTTGCCGACAGCGCCGGAAACAGAAAAAAATGCCTGCCCGCCGAGAATCGTGATTTGATCCCAGGGCGCAAACTGCAACGCGCCGCCGATGACAATTTTATGAAGACCGAACTGCGCCGTTCCCGCAATCTGCGGAAAAAAACGGCGATCCCCGTCGGAAAAACCGTACACCGGCAGCAGATGCGGCAGTTTTTGCAGCTGCTCCGAAAAGCAAAAGCCGGAAAATCCGCTGACAACAAATGAAATTTTTCTTCCGAAAGAAAATGCGGAACAAACATCCAGCGCGGCAGTTTCAAAAATGCGGACAGTGTTTGTGTCGGAAACAGGCAGCACTCCCAAACCGCGCGCGGAAACATACACGCCTTTTGTGGGAAACGACTGGTGATTTAAAAGATTAAACGTGTATGACGCGGAAAAATCTCCCGCGAATGTTTTTTTCCCCGCAATTTCCGATTCGGTTGTGTCAAAGTGATGTATGCCTGCGCCGCTGAGCAGATAATGATATTCGGAAAACGGAAAACCGAATTCGACTTCGGCGCTTTTTTTTCCGGAAATAAAAAATCCCGCCGGCATGGAATTCCATCCGGATATAATCCAGCGTTTCCGTTTTTCATATTCCGCGGAAAAGCGCAGAAAAAAGCGCGCGCCGAGCGGCTGCATATACATCATGCGGAATGCCGCGGTGTTAAGACAAGAAGCGGAAACCGAAAGCACCGAACCTTCTCCGGAAAAACCGCGGTACTGCGCATCTGCCGACAGCGCAAGCGAAGAAGAAGAATCGGAAGAATATGTGCCTTCGTAATTGCCGCCCAAAAGCACAAGTCCGGTTTTTGTTTTCACCGGCGTCAGGTATACTTCGAGCGCGGCATTATCCGTTTCGTTTGTATTCAGACGAATTACAATTCTCGCGTACCTGCCTGTCGCATACAGCGAATCGAAAAAAGCATGAAGCATCTCTTCTTTCAGCGGCTGATTTTTGATACGCGAAAACATTTTTCGGATATAGTTTGCGTCCTTGCCGACTGTTCCGGAAACCGTCATGCGCTTTAAAATAATCGGCGGCAAATCTTCATAGGAAACATTTCGAAAATCGCGCGCGGTTTTCGGTTTCGGATATTCCGCGAAGCTGTACGCCGACATGCGTTTTTCTATCGAACGCGCAGCGGCGCTTTGCGGCACGGACGCGGAGGAACTCGGCAAAGCGGACGAATGCGGCGGCAAAACATCGGCTTGTTTTTCCGAAAAAATTTTTTCACGCAGTGCGGCAAGCGAATCGCGGTATCTTTCCAAATCGGTTTTCGCACGGCGGTATATTTTTTCCGCTTTCGAATAATCAATCAGCGAAAACGACTCCGTTTCCGGAAACAGCACAATATCCGCCATTGCGTATTCTTTCTTTTTGCGCACAGCTTGTTCCATAATCGACATTTGCCCAAGCGCTACAAGCGGATTCTGTTCGAATTTCGTTTTATCCTGACTCAGCGGCGCCTGCAATTCCACGGCAATAATGCACTCGTATCCCATATCGTGCGCCACATCGATAGGCAGATTATTCCGCGCGAGACCGTCGATATATACATTCCCGTCGATATCAAACGGTTCGAAAAATGCCGGAATGCTGATGCTTGCGCGGACAGCTTCCGCCAAATCGCCGCAATCGAAAACATGCACTTCGCCCGTATATAAATCAACCGCAACCGCACGGAACGGAATCGGCAGCGTATCAAAATCAGTGTAGGACGGAATCCGCAGCGTAAGTTTCTTAAAAAGTTCATACGCTTTTTGTCCGGTAAGAATACCCGTGCCCATTTCCAAAGCCATATTCGCGCCGAACCTGACAGCAAACGGAGCCGAATAGCTGCTGTGATTCTCCAGCGTTTTTTCAAAAGCCGGATGCGAACCGTCCTGAAATATTTTGCTCCAGTCAAGCGTCGTCAGTTTGTGCCGAATTTCCTGCGGAGTATATCCTGCGCAATACAAAGAGCCTATTATCGCACCGGAACTGTTTCCGATTACTATATCGACAGGAATGTCGAGTTCTTCAAGAAGTTCCAAAACAGGAATATGGGCGAATCCCTTGGCGCCGCCGCCCGCAAGAACGAGCGCCACGGATTTTCTGTCCGCAGCAATTTTTTCAGATCCCGCAGATTGGGAATTCGGCGGCAATTGATTTTTGATGTTATGCGGCAAATCGGCAGCAGCCGCACCGTATGCTTCGGAATACGACGGCGCCGCAAAAAGAAAAAGGAATGCTGCCGTAACAAAACCATACAGTTTCATTGAAGCGGCAAGCTGACGGCGGCATTCATTATCATGCGGCACCGTGGCAAAACGCGTTTTCCGCCGGCGGCTGAAAAATCGGGACACGCATTGTCTGTATAAATCAATCCGAAAGCACTTTATTATCATATACGACGCTCCTGAATATATTGTATATGCCGAACAAAATTATTCAAGATTCAAAACAAATGATCAGCTGTGTCCTGCTGTCTGTTCTGCTGATTATGCTGCAAACCGACAGCAGTCATTTTAATACGAAAAAATCAGAAACAATTTTTTCCGGCTTTTTTCCGGCAGCGCGGAGATGTTTGCGGTGAATTATCTTCGGGCATTCCCGCACGGCAAAACACGTCTGCGCTTCCGCATTGATAGCACACTTCATTCGGCAGGTTTTTTCTTTCGATAAAATCTTTGACATTTTGCAGCGTAATTTCCGCAATGGCAGAAAGAGCTTCTTTTGTCAAAAAAGCCTGATGACTTGAAATAATGACATTCGGCATCATCAGAAGCCGCGCCAATATATCATCACGAATTACTGTCTGCGACCAATCTTCGTAAAAGTATGCATCTTCTTCTTCGTATACGTCGAGCGCGGCGCCGCCGATTTGTTTGTTTTTCAGAGCTTCCACCAACATGCGCGTATCTATAAGCGCACCTCGGCCGGTATTGATAATCACTGCATCAGGCTTCATGCGGCTGAATGCTTTTTCATCGATTACATGATATGTTTCCGCCGTTAAAGGACAATGCAGACTTATCACATCGGATTCACAAAAAAGCGTTTCAAGCGGTACGTACATAATTTGTTTTTTATCAGCCCAGTCTTTATCGGGAAAAGCATCATAAGCGATAATGCGCATTCCGTAACCGGATAATATATCCGCCATGACTTTGCCGATTTTTCCGCTTCCGATTATGCCTGCCGTTCGTCCATGCAAATCACGGCCGGTAAGACCGTCAAGACGGAAATTGCCGTCGCGCGTCCGATTAAATGCCTGCGGAATTTTTCTTGTCAGTGACATCAATAAAGCAGCAGCATATTCCGCAACGGAATAAGGCGAGTAAGCAGGAACACGGACAACAGGAAGCTTTCCCCACACTGCTTTTAAATCAATGTTATTATAGCCGGCACAGCGCATTGCCAATAATTTCACGCCGCTGTTTACAAGTATTTCCGCGGTTTTCGCATTGATTTTATCATTGACAAATGCGCAAACTATTTCATGACCTTTTGCAAGATTTGCGGTTTGTTCATTTAAACGCGGTTCCAAAAAATCGATTGTGTATAAAAATTTTTTATTTGCTTCCGTAAAATATAAAACATCATACGGTTTCGCATCAAAAAATGCTATTGAAATTTTTTGATCGGTCTTTCTCATTTTTCCTCCATTGTTTATTGTTATATCGAAAATAATAAAAACAACAGGGAAAAGCAATTTCTCTTTTTGCAGAAAAATAAAAAATACAAAATTCTTATAAATAATTCTTGCGTGCCAGCGGTTTTTCCGCGAATATCAGCCGTTAGGCAAAACATAAAAGCATATTCGGCAATCATTTGATTGTCATAAATATAAAATTATCGCTATGCTTAATTTTTTTTTGCATCTTGTCTTTTGTTTTTATTCCGCATAATACATCATCAAAACATGCAGCAAATATTGAAAAAAAATGCGGCAAATATTGTCAATGAAATAAGTTCTATCATCAATCAAAAAATAAATGTAATAAACGACAAAGGAAAAATTATCGCAAGTTCCGATCCGTCGCGAATCGGTTCTATTCATTTCGCCGCAAAAAAAATGATAGAACAAAAACTTAATGAGATTGTTGTTTTTTACGATCATGAATACGAAAACTCTCTTGCGGGCACAAACACCTCGCTGATACTTAACGGAGAAATTATCGGCGCTATCGGAATTACCGGACCATACCAAGAGGTCATAAAATATGAAAAAGTTATTTGCAAAATGACAGAACTGCTGATACAAGAAGAATATTACAAAACCCGCAATGATATTGAAAAACGTATTCGCTGCCGTTTTTTAAATGAATGGTTTTTCGGAGAAGCAAATCAGTTTACGCAGGATTTCATTGCACAAGGCTTGCTGCTGGGAATTGATGTTACAAAAAAACGCCGTGTTTTTATAATTCTGCCGATATTGAACAACACAAAAATTCCGCTTGTGGAACAGCAGCATCTTTTTGACAATATATATAACAGCATAAAAAAATACATTGAGCAGGATTTTTGCGGTGCCATACTTATTACCGGAAATATGTATACCTGTGTTATATCGGATCGTCCAGATAAATTGATGATAGATTTTATGTCGCAGTTAAAACATGAAATTGAAACACACTATCCTGTTACACTTGCTGTCGGCATAGACAGCAGAATGGAAAATTATCAGTATATTAAGCAGGCTTATAAAAAAGCAGAAAAAGCAGTGAAAGCATGCATACGTTCGGCAGGAAAAAAACCGCATTTATACAACAGCATCAATATGGAAATTTTTGCGGGAGAAATTTCGGAACATATAAAAAAAGAATATATCACTTGCGTATTCAAAAATAAATCGTTTGAAACAATCGGCAAACTGGTTTCGTTTCTTCAAACATATTATGAAACAGAAGCGTCAATAACAGAAACGGCAAAAATTATCGGCATTCATAAAAACACAGTGCAATACAAACTGAAAAAACTGCATCTGCTCACAGGATACGATCCGCGTTCCATACAATTTTCTTCGCTTTTCTATAACGCCATATATTTCTATCATGATTTATATGATAAAACCTAAACAAAGCGAACAATCACAGCAGGCATTGTCGTGCATACTATAATAAACCGATAATTTTTGGCATCAAAAACATATCTTTCTTTTAAACAGCAGACATATAGTAGATACAATACAAAAGTTTGATTATTGCGCAAAATAAAAGCGGCGATATTCTCGGCGTTTTTATTTACCCGGATTTGCATGGCAAATCCGTATAACAATCTGCTGCTCTTTATTGCATAACGGAGCAGCCTGAAAATCGATGGTAAAATCAAAATTATTTGCCGTCGATTTTTCATGGAGGAGAGAGAATATGCAAGGACTCCCGTTAATTATCGCATTTTTCTTTGCGATAGCATTGATGATTTTCAGTATTTCAAAATTGAAAATTCATCCGTTCCTTGCCCTCATGGGCATTTCGCTTCTTCTGGCATTTATTGCCAGAATTCCGCTTCGGGATATTCCCGGAATAATCGGCGCCGGCTTCAGCGGCACATTCAGCAATATCGGCATCGTCATTATTCTGGGCGCCCTGATCGGTACATTTCTCGAAAAAACCGGCGCAGCGCTGAAGCTGTCCGACATGGTCATAAAAATCGTGGGCAAGAAAAAGCCGGAACTTTCCATTCTCATCATGGGCTGGATTGTTTCAATCCCCGTATTCTGCGACAGCGGATTTGTTATTTTGAATCCCATCAGAAAAGCGCTTGTGAAAAGAACACGAACGTCAAGCGTTGCAATGTCTGTCGCTTTATCCGCCGGTTTGTATATTTCCCACGTATTTATCCCGCCGACACCCGGACCTATTGCAGCGGCGAACACGCTCGGCATAGGAGAAAATCTGCTGATTGTTATAGGCATGGGCATTCTTGCATCAATTCTTCCGCTGATAGCGGGCTACTTTTATTCGATATATATCGGAAAAAAAATCAAAGCCAATGATGAACAAGATTCCGGTCTTATAACCCAAACATACGAAGAACTGCTTGCCGGCTACGGAAAACTGCCGAACGGATTTTTAACCTTGGCGCCTATTGTTGTTCCGATTTTGCTGATGTCGCTGTCTTCGCTTTCGGCAATGCTGGGCTGGAAAGGCACATCCGCCAGCCTGTGTTCTTTTTTCGGCGCACCGATTATAGCGCTTGGCGTCGGAACAGTTTTCGGCATAATTCTGCTCGCATCGCAAAAAAAATTACATGAATTTTATGAAATCACCAACGACACACTGAAAGTCGTCGGTCCGATTTTATTTATCACAGCATCAGGCGGCATTTTAGGCAAAGTTGTCGCGTCATCGGGATTGGTTGCATTCATCACACAGCATTCGGCAACATTCAGAACAATCGGAATATTCTTTCCGTTTTTTCTCGCCGCTGTCATTAAATCCGCACAAGGTTCTTCCACTGTTGCCATTACCACAACCGCGGGAATTCTCGCACCGCTTATGAACGCAATAGGCTTTGACACTCCGATACTCGCAGCATTGTGCGTCATGGCAATCGGCGCAGGTTCCATGACCGTTTCGCATGCCAACGACAGCTACTTCTGGATTGTAGCGAATTTCGGAGAAATGAATGTCGAGGACGGATACAGAGCGCATACAATGATGACGTTTGTTATCGGCATCGCGGCAATGGCCGGCGTGTACATTCTCTCGATGTTTTTCCGATAATTTTTTCTGCACCGCAGATAACCATATCGGTTTTATATTGCGAAAATTTATAGGATCTGTTTCATGAAAAAATTTCTGCTTATCCCTGATTCATTTAAAGGAACAATGAGTTCCAAAGAAATTTGTTCAATAATGACTAAGGTTATACAATCGTATTTTTCCGACGCGGAAATTGTCAGCATTCCGGTTGCCGACGGAGGCGAAGGCAGCGTCGACGCGTTCCTTTGCGCATGCGGCGGGAAAAAGAAAACAATAACCGTAAAAGGACCGCTGTTCTATGACATACCGTCTTTTTACGGCATTATTAACGACAAAAAAACCGCTATCCTTGAAATAGCTGCATGCGCAGGTCTGCCGCTTGTTTCAGGCACGCCGAATCCGGAGAAAACCACAACATACGGACTCGGCCAATTGATTATCGACGCGGTGCACAGCGGATGCAATAAAATAATTATAGGTCTCGGCGGCAGCGCAACAAACGACGGCGGATGCGGCGCGGCGGCGGCATTGGGCGTAACATTTCTGGACAAAAACGGCACGGAATTTATTCCTACGGGAAAAACACTTTCCTGCATCGATCACATAGATGTATCGCACATTCTTCCCGAAATAAAACAGACGGAAATCATAACTATCTGCGACATCGATAATCCTCTCTACGGAAAAAAAGGCGCCGCATATCTATTCGCCGCGCAGAAAGGCGCCGATTTGGAAATGATCAAACGTTTGGACAACGGTCTTGTGCATCTGGCAAAAATCGTCAAACGCGATCTGAATCTCGACGTTGCTCATACGCCGGGCGCAGGAGCCGCAGGAGGCGCCGGATACGGTTTAACGGCTTTTTTGAACTCAAAACTGCAAATGGGCATCGAAACAATTCTCGATGTTACCTGCTTCAATGATCATATTTCCACCACAGATATAATATTCACCGGAGAAGGCAAAATCGACAAACAAACGCTGCACGGAAAAGTTGTTATCGGCGTTGCAAAGCGGGCAAAAAATCTCGGAGTTCCGGTAATCGCGGTTGTCGGAGATATCGATAATAACATCGAAAAAGCATACGACCTGGGTGTTTCCGCAATATTCAGCATAAATCGGATTGCCGCAGATTATCAAATGAATCGGCTCCGCGCCAAAAACGATCTCGCATTAACTATGGGCAACCTGATGCGCTTTATCAACCGCTTTTGCTCATTCGAAAATGCCGTACATCGGGAAGCATCGATTTCCGATGATTTGCATTTATGCGCTCAAACACCATAGCATAATAAACGGAACCTCGGCACGAAACGCGTATTCGAGGTTCCGTTTGCTTTATAAAACCATCACAGCGGGAATTCAATGCCCTCTTGCGCTTGCGGCAAAACGGGGCATTAAATTCTCCGCATGAATCAAACAAACAGAAGCGCGGAAAAAATCGGCTTCAGCGAACCGCATTTCTGTCCAGAAACACCGTCATCATCGCGGAAAGCAATTCCAAAGGAATGCCGGATGCTTCATAATTCACCAATTCGCAAATATTCCGCCAATCTTCATCGGTAAACACACAGTTTTCCGGATTTTTTCCGTCAAACAATTCAACAGCGTCGGAAAGCCAGCGAACATGTGCATCTGTCGGCTCATTATCGAATTCTTCGGACGGCGCTATATACTTTTCATGCCAATATTCGGCAGCGGCACGGCAAAGCGGCCGCAAATCGGGATTTTCTTTTTCAAAGGCTTCCATTATTTTCGCGCAAACCCGCGCCGCATTATAAACGCCCGCATGTTCCGACCGATCATATTTGCGGATTCTCCGCACATTCGCTTCGAAAAGTTCTGCATGAGTCATGACAAAAGTATACCCTGCTTAAAAAAAAAGAAACAGCCTCCGCCGGCAAATTCCGTAAATTCCGCCGCCGAAAACGATCCGCCGCCGTGCCGAAAAGCGCAATTTGTTCCGCGCAAAACTTCAATCAAAGTATATTTCTTTATATAGCATAAAATTAGAAATTCGTTATCACAATAAATAAATATTTTACACACTAAATTAAAGTTTTTTTCCTTGACTTTTCATGCAAGTAAACGTAAACTAGAGTTATGAATTTACGAACTGTATTAACTCCGGAAACGGTAAATCTTCATCTTAAAGGCAAGACGAAAGAAGAAATTATTGATGAAATGCTGGAGATTCTCATTGCGGCAGGCAAAGTAACAAATAAAGAAGCGGCACGGGAATGCGTGCTTGACAGGGAACGCAAAATGTCTACCGGCATGAAACACGGCATAGCCATTCCGCACGGCAAAACAGATACAGTAACGGATCTTGTTGCCTGCATCGGCATTTCCGACGATCCGGTTGATTTTGATTCGCTGGACCAAGAGCCGTGCCGTATTTTTATCATGACGCTTTCTCCGATAAATAAAACAGGTCCGCATCTTCAGTTTCTTGCGGAAGTCAGCTTGCTTTTCAAAAGCGCGGAAAAACGTCAGCAAATTCTCAGCACAGCAGATAAAGCAGAAGTTATTAAAATTCTGACAGAATAGCTGCAATAAAATCATATCTGTTTATTTGCGATATATTTTTCACGGTCGCCGTAAAAAACCGTCTTAACCTGTTTTCAGGCGGACGGTTTTTTTATGCATGAGAAAATACAATGAAACATGAAATCCTTTTTTACACTGACGGCATTTGGATAAAAGATGCACTCGGCAGACGGCGCATTTTCAGAGGATGCAGCCTTGACAGCGGCAGCGCATATTTTCAGCCGGAAAAAACGGAACAAGCCCAAAATGTCCAAGACGGAAGAATACCGCTGCCCGCAAATCGATTTTTTTCGGAACAAGAAACCGACGAATATTTTTCCCGCCTCGCTGCGGCAGGCTGCACATTTATCCGCTGGAATATTACTTGGGAGCAAATAGAACACAGCGGACCGGAAATATATGACGAAGAATTCCTGGCATGTCTGCGCCGAGTATTGAAAAAAGCAGAACAATACGGCATTTTCGTGTGCATTACGCCATGCCTGCACCGATGGAGCCGCTTTACCGGCGGATACGGCGCCCCCGAATGGACGCTGCATGCCGCCGATTTCAATGCGCAGCATTCGGCACCAATATCGGGACAGTCCGGCAAACCGCAAATCGGCACTATTATGACGGCGCTTTTTTTTGCCGGAAACACAATTGCCCCCGAATTAAAAGCAGACGGAGAACCGCTGCAAAATTATCTGCAAAACCATTATATTGCGGCAATGCGGCATACCGCCCGCCGATTAAAAGACTGCCGCGCCGTAATTGCCTGCGGAATTATGGAAAATTTCGGCAGTGCATATACAGATGCCGATGACATTTCCGCCGAAAAAAACGAAACGGAAATTGCCGGCAGCGGATACGTTCATTTTCTGAAAAAGCTTGCAAATATTTGCGAAACGCCGTCGGATTTTTATAAAGATTTCGTACAGCCGTTCCAAAAACGATATATCAGTGAAATGCAAATCAAACACGGGCATTTATTGTTTTTTGTAAACGGCAGTTCGGATAATTTTCTCTCGTATTGGGAACATGAAAAAGAACCGCATAATTTAATCGGCGTATTAAACTGCGGCGGAATAACGGGAAAGTCCGCAGTAAGTTCGGAACAAAACAGCAAAAACGGCGGCAAAAAAACTGCGGACGGAACGCATACCTTTGCGGAAACCGCTGCTGCTGCGGGGATTCCGCTTTTTCTGGACACAGCACACAAAACGAACTCCGCAGAAAAAGCATCCGCCTGCTGTTCCGCAGCCGCAAAAGAACAGCACGTATTTGCCGACGCACATCTTCTTTCGGCTGCTGCGGGAGATTTCTCTGCGAAAAACGCATTGGCTTCAGCCGGCAGCAAAAACGAAAAATGCATGCAGGAATTGTGCCGCCCTTATGCAGTCGCTACAGCGGGAATTCCCGTAAGAATGCAGTTTTACGAACAGACACGCGAGAACCCCGCGGTATTTGAATATGAATGGGATGCCGAACCCTGCGGCGCTGACAATGCAGACTGCATGACAGAATTATACATTCCCGATGTTCATTTTCCGCCGGAACGGAAAATCGACTTCATTGCAGGAAGCGGAACCGTATCGCAGAATAGCGGGCAGCAGCGCCTGTATATAAAAACAGCAAAAAACGAACGATGTGCAATTCGGATAACCGCAGGCAAACAGACGATTTGACACAGCCGCTGTAAATAACAGCCGGTCAATCGAGCAAAAAACGATTGCGGCATACGCGCTTTTTACAAAAAGCGAACCATTGCCCCATGCCGCATGATTTGCGGGCGGCCCACTAATAAGCAAGCTGAGCTATAATAGCGTTATTCTCATTTGCATAAAAGGGCTCGATTTGCGATTTAAATAATTCATCAAGTCCGTTCCGATAATCCATGATAACAGAAACATAATTAAGCGTGCGCTGCGGCGTACTGTTGCTGCGCACGCGTCCCGGACCTGCATTGTACATTGCGAGCCCGCCGACTTCGTTTCCCGCGCAGTCTATGCAGTAACGCAGGAATGCCAATCCGTGTTTCGCACTGATTTCGGGATCAAAAAACTGTTCTTCCGTAAGCTGCGGGAATGAGGAATCATTTAATTGAAACAAGCCTCTGTCGATTGTTACCTGATTTTTATTCACGGCATCGGCTTTAAAAGCGCTTTCCGTATGAGCCAAAGCAAATGCAAGCGAAAGCGGAATGTCATTTTTATCCGCATAATGCAGAATGGCGGCGGCAACCTCGGTATCTTTTGTTATTTGCGTATAAAACCAAATAACCGCCGCACGCGACTGCATGGAACGGTACAGCCGCAAACCGGAATCTTCTTTTTTAGCGTGCGCAGAAACCGCAAGACTGAAATGTTCCGGCGGCACGGAATCATTCGATGCCGTATGTTCCGCCGGCAAAGAAGCATTAGTATTCAAAACATCTTCTGCATGGGAAACAGCAGACGTTCCCGCAGAATTTTCGGCGCGGGCAGGAACAAGCAAAGCCAAAATACAAAGCAGCAGCAATGCAAATGCAAAACAAACAGTTCCATAGCACGATCGGACAAACGGCATATCGCCGTATATTGATTTTGTATTCATAGCAACTTTTTTGACTCCTAATATACTTACTATGATACAAAATCAATATGAAATCAATAGCAAAATATTGAAAATCATAGAAAAATATGAAAATATTGCTATATTATGACAAATAATGAAACTTCATCGGCATCAAAAAATATAATACCCGCCTGTCCTAAGAAATAACGCCCTTTGTCGAAGGCACTTCGCCGGCACGGCGGGAATCGACAGCCGCCGCATCGCGTATCGCACGGGCGGCAGCTTTGAACAATCCTTCCATTTTGTGATGATCGCTTCTGCCGCGCAGCACGTCAAGATGCAGATTGCATTTCGCCGTGCTCACAAATCCCTGCCAAAAATCATCGAAACAATCTGTCTGGAAAGATGCTTCATGCTCACGTCCGGCAACGGAAACCAGCGGTATTCCGGAAAGCTGCGCATTGCAGACAAGGAACGGTCTGCCGCCGAAGTCTACAGCGGCGCGGCACAAAGCTTCGTCCATAGGAAACAAACAGGAACCGGAACGGTAAATGCCGGCTCTTCCGCGCAGTGCTTCGTCAAATGCCATGCCGAGCACAATTCCGGTATCTTCTATCAAATGGTGCTGATCTACTTCGAGATCGCCGTTTAAACACCCCGAAATATCAAACATTCCATGCTTGCAAAACGAATTGAGCATGTGCACCAAAAAACCGACGGAACATTCGATATTGCATTTTCCGGAACCGTCTAAATTCAAAGTCAGCTCAATATCCGTTTCCCCTGTTTTGCGGCGCACGGATGCAGTCCTTTCCGCAAGCACGGCACTTTTTTCTGCTTCGCTCATATTATTTTTCCTCCCTGCTCTCATAAAACTTGCCTGTCCGCATCTGCATTCAGCCGCAGCATGATTTTATGCAAGTACTTTCCGCAATTCATATTCGAGAATATCGGAAGCGCCGAGCGCCTTCAATTTCGGAAGCAAAACAGGCACGTCGCTGCGTTTCACGGCTATTTTCACGGCATATCCATCATTGCCGTACAGCGGTGACACAGTCGGACTGCGCATCGAAGGCAAAGCCTTTACCAAATTTTCAAACTGCGCTTTCGGTACATTCATTTCAAGCATCACTCTGTCCCGCGCGTCGAGAACAGCCTCAAAAAGCATTTTCAATTCCGTAATTTTTTTCTGCTTTTGGGAATCCTGCATGGCTGTTTTCGATGCAAACATGCAGGTCGAACTTGTCATGATAGTATCGACAATCCGCAAGCCGTTTTCGATTAAGGTCCTCCCCGTCGCGGTATTATCGATAATCATATCCGCATCATCGGGCGGAAAAACTTCTGTTGCGCCGTAGGTACGCACAACAAGCGAATTGATATTGCGTTTTTCAAGCCAGCGTTTCGCGATATGCTCATATTCCGTCGCCACAATGATTCTCCGCCCTTGCAGCGCCGCGTCGTCAATAGAATCGGGAACAGCGGAAACTATCCGCACTTTATCAAAACCCAAATCCATTATTTTTTCCACATCCGCGCCGGTTTCATCAATCCAGTCTTGTCCCGTAAATCCCAGATCATGCGCACCGAGTTCGAGCAGTTTTCCGATATTCTGCGGCTTCATGACTTTTGCTTCCAAATCGGTTTGATTTACAATCGGGCGGTACGCACGTTCCGGCAGCGTAATAGAAATGCCCGCTCCGGAAAAAAGCCCGGCAACATTTTCGTATATTCTGCCTTTCGGCAGCAGAATTTTTAATTTTTGCATTTACACGGCTCCCATAAAACTCAAAACATAATCTTTTTTCAATTCGATTTTTTATTTTAAAACACAAAGAGGTCTGCCCTCTCAGACAGACCTCAAATTCAAACTGAACTACTCAAACATTCCGTTATTTCAGCAGATTGTTTTCGCGGGCAAATTCAATACCGGCTTTTTCCCATTCGAGAGCGCCGAGTTTATCAAAGTCGGCAAGCCATGCGTTCCAGTTTTCTTTTGTCAGTGTCCGTTTGCCGGTCAGGAATTCGAGAATTCCCTGTTCCCAGAAACGTTTCAGGTCGGCATTCGGCACCGGCAGTGTATCGCCGCCGATAGAAGCTGTCCAGTTCAGAGCCTGCATGTCGCGCAGCGCTTTGAGTGCGGACATTTGTTTTTTCGATACAGCTGTTGTATAGGTCGGATAGCGGGAAACAAGTTCCATATCGCTGTTGTAGTAAACCATATTGCGCAGCTGTGTAAAAGGCTGGATTTCCGGTTTTGTCCAGGCTTTCGACGGATCCGCCAAGCCGTTGGCAGTCGGAACGCCGTCGGGACCGAGAACATAGTTGACTCCTTCCTGTCCGTAGCCGAGCAGCATATATCCTTCATCGGAAGACATCCATTCGAGCAGCCGTGCGATTGCGGCTTTTTTGCCGGCTTTCGCAGCTTTTGCGGATACCGCATAAACACGATAGCTCATAGTAAACGGACCCATTGACTGATCGCCGTTCGGGCCTTTCGGACCGTTGATAATAAGGAAACTGCCGTTCGGGAAGTTCTTGTCAAACGGAGCATAGTTCGCTTCGGAAGCATAAGCGGCATTCTGTTCGCGGAAAATGCCGAATTTGCCCTGTTTCCATGCAGCGCGGAAGTCGTCTTTCCTATATGCCATCCAGTTGGGATCGATAACTTTGGCATCGATCATTTTCTTCATGAAAACCATCGCGTCATAGTACGCGGGTTTGCGCACATTGAGACCGGGGTTTTTCGCTGTCATGTTCCAGGTACCGGCAACGCCGAAAGCGCCCATGATCGGTTCGAGACGGCGTCCGAGTCCGCCTTCCAACGGACTGATTTCAAGGAACGCGCCGTATCCGTATGTATCGTCTTTGCCGTTTTTATCGGGATCATTAAACGTAAACGCTTTCATTACTTCGAAGAATTCATCCAGCGTTTCCGGAACTTTAAGTCCGAGATTGTCCAGCCAGTCTTTGCGGATCAACAGTCCTTCGTTTTTCGCGATAGAACCGGGGGAAGCAAGACCGTAAATTTTGCCGTTGATTGTAACGTGAGCTTTGCTGTCCGCATCATACTGAAGTTTCGTTCTGTTCGGCATCATTGCAAACATATCGCCGACATCGGCAACGAGGTTCTGTTTTACCAATGTCGCCCAAACCGGTCTGCGGACCATGAACAAGTCCGGCAGGTTGTTTGCGGCGCCTGCGGCGTTGATTTTAACGTCCTGATCGTTTTCCGCAGAAGGCAGAGCGGTCAGACGCAGATCGATATTCAATTTCTCTTTGATTATTTTAAGAGCAGCCCAGTCGGCCGGCGGCGGACCTGCTTCGGTAACCGCAGCTCCGTACCAAAGATCTATAACAGTCGCTTTGCCGTCTGCGCTTTCTTTACCGCCTTCGGCGAAAGCCGGCAGGACCATTAAAAATACCAGCAGCACAGCCGCCAGTACTTTAAATAATTGTTTCATTTTTTCCTCCTTAACGAAATTCAATGAAAACAAATTTATTTTTCCGGCTGCGCAAGGCAGCCGTAATTTACTGTAATTATCCCTTGACGCTTCCGAGCAGCGTACCTTTTGTAAAGTACTTCTGAATGAACGGATAGGCAATAATCATCGGAATTGCGGACATAAATACAGATGCCGCTTTGATAGCCATAATATTGGCATTGCCGAATGCGCTTACTTCCACAAACTCGTTCATGCCGCTCGCCATAAGAATATTGCGCAGCAATATGGGCAGCGGCTGCAGGGCATTGTCGTTCAGGTAAAGCATGGCATGCATAAAGTCGTTCCAGAACGAAACTCCGTAATACAAACCGATTGTCATGATAATCGGTTTCGACAGCGGCATAATAATGCGCACAAGAACGAATACTTCGGAAGCGCCGTCTATACGGGCGGATTCCTTGAGTTCTTCGGGGATTCCCTCAAAGAAACCGCGCATAATAATTACATTATATGCACCGATTGCTCCGGGAAGAAAAACCGCAGCGATATGATCCGCAAGATGCAGTGTCTGCGTAACAACAAAATACGTAGGAATCATACCGACATTGAACAAATACGGAATAAGCAGATAAATGTTCAGAAATTTCCGTCCCGGAAGACTTTTCAGCGACAATGTGTATGCAAACGGAATCGTAAGCAGCAAAGCGCAGATAACACCGCCGACAAGGATTTTTAAACTGTTGACAAACGCCATTAAAAATCCGTTGTTTCCCAGCAATGCGTGATAAGCTGCCGTAGACCATTTCCAGGGAGCAAGAAACATACCTTCCAGGTTGGAACCGAGAAAATCAATCGGGCGGAAAGAAAGCGTTATCGTACTCCAAACAGGAATAATTACGCAAATAAGAATTAAAACCAGCCAAATATCAAGGCAGCGGTAAAAAACACGGTCAGCCGCTGTCAGTTTTATAGTTGAAACAGTTTCTTTTGCCATTTTTTCTATCTCCTAGAACAGACCCGAATCGGATACTTTCTTGACGAGCTTATTGGTAACTATAACCAGAATAAGTCCGATAACACCTTTGAAAATACCGACGGCGGTTGCCAAAGCAAATTGGAATTCCAAAAGCCCCTGCCGATACACCCAGGTATCCAGAATATCGGCGACACTGTATACAGGAACAGAATACAGCATATACATTTGATTGAAACCGGCATCCAAAATGGTACCGAGCTTCATAAGAACAACCATAACAATAACCGGACGGATAGAAGGAAGCGTAATATACCAGACACGCTGTATGGCGGTAACGCCTTCGACCATTGCGGCTTCAAAAAGCGACGGATCGATACCCATCAAAGCCGCAATAAAGATAATCGCACTCCAGCCCATTTCTTTCCAGGCATCCGAAAGCAGAACAATCCAGGGGAAAGTCTTGGTATTCGTCAGAAAGTCAACCGCCTCGCCGCCGCACATCTTGATGATGTCGTTTACGACACCGTCGCCGGGAGCGAGAAGAACAAGAAGAATACCATACATAATAACCCAGGACAAAAAGTGCGGCAGATATGACAATGTCTGAGTGATTTTCCGCAGTACATCGCGGCGGCATTCATATAATGTAACGGCAAGAATAATAGACAACGGAACGCTCAGGAATAATTTTCCGAAACTGTAGAACAGTGTGTTCCCAAGCAATTCGGCAAAATAGAACGAATGGATAAATGTTTTAAAATTGGCAAGACCTATCCATTTGCTGCCCATAACGCCGTCTGTCGGATTAAAATCCTTAAATGCTATCTGCCCATTCCAAATAGGAAGGTACTTGAATATCAAGTAAAACAAGAAAGGAACAAGAACAAGCATGTAGATCGAACGGTTTCTTACAACATCGCGCCACAGCGCAATTCTTGAAGAAGCAACTACATCCGCTTTTTGTAGTTTCGTTTTCATATTTCAAACCTCGCAATTAAGATTACAGTATTTTTTCTGTAAAATACAGGGTAAAACTTGGACTATTCTGTTCTAAAATCAATCTTATTCCGTATTTTTCCCGGCGGAACTCCGTGTATCTTTTTGAATACGCGGCAGAAATACGCTTGATCCTGAAAACCTGTCTGTTCCGCTATTTCATAGATTGTGCCGTTAGTATTCAGCAGCAGATTGGTCGCAAGAAAAATTCGGTATCTGTTCAGATATTCCCACAAAGAAAGCCCTGTTTCTTTATGAAATATCCTTGTCAGATAATCTTCGCTTACATGCACCGAATCGGCGAGCTTCCAGCGGACAATTTGCGACGAAACATGTTCGTTTAAATATATTATCGCCTTTTTTACGAGAGCGCCTGTGTGGGGCGGCAGAATTTCGCTTCCGGCAATAATGCTTTTAACGCGATCGATAAATTGAGGCGCGCCGGCAACGCCTCTGTTGCACAGCAAAACGCGCGGAAGCGAACAAAGTTCTTCCGTTTCGGGCGAATTCGAAATCGCATCGGGCAGTATCAGCACCGGCACAAGAACCATTCCGGGACGGCGGCGGATAAAACGCACCGCGGACAAATCTATTTTTTTCAGCACGATAAGCACCGGCATAACGGTACTGACGGCAGCATCGAAATCATCCAGGGATTTTATCACGACCGCATTTTCTTCCCGCACCCAGCGCCCGTAATTGATATTCTGCGCATCGTCGATAAACAGCACCGGCGCGTCTTTTTTTGCCCTGACAGCGGCTTCGAGCATGTCCAATAAAGATGCATCGGCGCCGTTTTTGCTGAAAAAAAGCATCGGCATGCGGAACAGCCCCGAATGATACCGCAGCGAATACATGTTTATAATGTCTTTTACGGATGCATTGTCATAATTCCAGGCAAGCAGCAGCGGCGATGATGCATCGGCTTCGGGGAATTCGGAATAATTTGCCGGCGCTTTTTGAATCACCGGCAACTTTATGCTGCCGAAATCGGCAAGTTCCGGAGAAAACGAAATGATTTTTTCAGGCAGCTTGGCACCGCGGACGGGCGCAAGCCCCGCAAGATTCGGATACGGGAGCACTACATGGCAGACTTCTTTTTCCGCGATAAAATCGCCGAAATGCAGCGCAATTATTTTTTCCGCAAGAAGCAGGGACGGCTTAACGCCGCCGACAGGAAACCGGCTGCCGGAGCGAAACACGAGATGTATGCCGTCGGAACGCAGCGCCGCGGATACGCCGCCGTTATAATCTTCTTTGATAAGATTAAAGGCTTTTTCGATGCGGGCGGGATCGGCGTACACAAGCGGAAAACCGGCGGTTTCCGGCAGCATATCCGCAAGCGCACACATTTTCTTTTCCAGCGCAATATCATCTGCCTGCAGAAGCGTCAAATCAACCAGCATATTTGTTTTTTCAAGCTGCTCGCCGATTTGAGCTTTTAAAAAAAGCAGCTGTTCGCCCAGAATTTCGGGGTCTGCGATGCCGGACTGCAAATTCCGTTCCATTTGAGTGATTTTCGCCATTACGTTTTTCAGCGGATCGCTTAAATCAACGCCGATATTGGAAAAAAATTCCGTTTTTGCGTGTTCGGCACGTTCTGCAGTTTGTTTTGAAACAAGCATTTGCTCGAATAAAAAAATACCGTGCAGCGCATTGCTTACCGCGGAACGGAGATCTTCGTAAACAGAACCGTCATAAAACGCAGCGTTTGTCAGAAGATAACCAAGCGGCTGGTTTTCCGTAAAAAGCGGCTGAACGAGGAACACGCCCGAAGCATAATCGTCTTCAAACTGCGGAGGGAAAAGCCGTTTCGCGGGAAATAGTTCGGAACAGGAAGCTTCATACACGGCAGCCTTATCCGCATCGGCAGAAAAACCGCCGGCAAAGCGGGAATATTCGTCATCTTCATACAGAACAACCGCTGCGGTGTGTATTCCCGCCAAAGGCAAATGCTTTTGCAGCACTTTTACAAGCGCCGTGCGGTCATGGACGGAAAGCAGCGCGCATTTCAGCGAATTCATTACGGAATAACATTTTTCGTTTTCGTACTGTTTCAATGCAAAAGAACTGCTTTGCGCCTGCACTATTTGCTTGTATATCAAATTCGCGGCAAAGTCGAAATATTCCGTCGGAAGGAATCCGGAACGGTGCACAAGCATGATGCCTTCGAAAAGCAGAGAAACATCACTGCCGTCGGCAAAAAATCTGTTCAAAGCAGGAGCAAGAAGCGAAATAAAATTTTCCGTTTCACTGTTTTCAAGCGCATCAAGCAGCGGGCTGATAACGGAAGAAATCACGACATCGCCGGCATCGAACAAAGCGGATAAATCATCAAGCAGTTTCTTTTTTATTTCGCGCGTTTTTTCCGGCGCATAGGCGGCGGCAGGTTCGCTGCGCAGGCTGATAAGTTTGTTGCAGCCGCACGATTCGCGGATAACAAGCTGCGTGGGCAGAATTTTGTCGGCGGCAGCGCAGTCCGGCTTATCCAAAAGCTCGCAAATCATCCGATGCGCGGCGACGCCGAGTTCTTCATAAGGCATGTGAACCGTCGAAAACGGCGTCGAAAAGATTCGGCTTTCGGTGGAATCGTTAAACGCGGCGACGCGGATATCCTGCGGAATGCGGAAACCATACGACTGCAAATACGTCGCGGCGGAAAAAAGCATCATGTCGCTCGAAGCAACAAGCGTATCATAATCCCGTCCGGGAACAAGCCGCCGCGTTTCAAACAACTGGACAGCGGCTTTTTCGCCCTCGGACCAAGGAAACGGATCCGATACAAGCTTCATGTAATCATCGGTATATAAATTTTCCTGCTCAATCGCATCGAGAAATGCCTTGTAGCGTTCGCATGCCGATATATGAGTCAGCGGTCCGCGCAGAAATGCAATTCTTTTGGCACCGTGTTCTTTTATGAGATGCAGAACAAGCTGTTTCATTCCGGTATATGCGTCGAAACTTACACAGCGGTGATTCGGCATTTTATACGCGATAGTTACATACGGGAGCGGCTCTTTCGATTCATGGAACTTATTTAATTCTTCGTATGAAACAACTCCGCCGATTGCGGAACCCCAGCTGATAAATCCGTCAAGGTTTTCCGTATTAACAAGTTTATAAATGCTGTTTCTTAAAAATTCCGATTCATTTTGAAAATCAAGAATACCGCCGGGAAAGATGAAAAACGCTTCTCCGGTACTTTTTGCTTCCGCAGCCATGCTCGGCCATAAATTAAGCGAGGAGCCTGCATGAACAGACGCCAAAACACAGCCGATTCGGCGGGTTTTTAATGATATTTTCATAAATATAGTCGTTTTATTCTATATTGACAACTGAATTTTTACAAGCTATATTCTTTCAAAATCATGAGAAACATGACAAAAGGGAACATTCCCTGCCACCTTATATCGTACGCGGTTCCGCTTATTTTGGGCAATGTATTTCAGCTGACATATAATGCGGTTGACTCCATAATTCTCGGACGGTTCTCCGGAAAAACCGCCTTGGCAGCTGTCGGCGTCGCAAGCCCCATAATGAACATTTTGATTTTTTTCATCGTCGGAATTTGCATGGGAGCTTCGGTTCTGATGAGCGAATTCTTCGGTGCCGGCGACTACAAAAAACTCAAGCAGGAAATTTCGACAACAATGGCGGGCGGATTTATTTTTACCGTTGCGGCAAGTATTTTATGCGCCGTGCTGATAAAACCGCTGCTGCTGTTGGTCAGAACTCCGCGGGAATTGATTCCCGATACGTCAAAATATTTGCAGATTGTTTTTCTCGGATTGATATTTACTTTTTTCTACAATATATATGCATCAGCTTTAAGAAGCACGGGAGATTCAAAAGTACCGGTAATTTGCGTTTCCGTTTCCGCCGTGTTAAACGGCATACTCGATTTTATTTTGGTTGCCGTCAACGGGCTCGGCGTAACCGGCGCCGCAATCGCCACAGTCGCGGCACAGGCTTTTTCCTGTCTGCTGTGCGCGGGATACGTATACAAAACCCAGCCGCTTATTCGCATAAAACGGACGGAATTTACGGTGGATAAAACGCTGCTGAAAACGACTATCCATTACAGCTGGGCAACAGCCATGCAGCAAACGTGTCTGTACATCGGAAAAGTTATGGTGCAGGGCGCCGTAAATCCGCTCGGCGTAGATGCGATTGCCACTTTCAATGCGGTAACAAGAATCGATGACTTTGCATTTTCGCCGGAACAAAGCATTTCACACGGAATGACAACGTTCATCGCGCAAAACAGAGGCGCGGAAAAACCGGAACGGATACGCAAAGGCTTCTCTTGCGGGATGCTTTTGGAAACAGCATACTGGCTCATATTATGCGCCGCGGTGCTTTTCGGTGCGGAAGCAATTATGAAGCTTTTTGTACCGGAAGACGAAAATGTATGTTTTCTGGGAACGGCGTATCTGCGCTTTATGTCCGCCGCCTATCTGCTTCCCGCCTGGACCAACGGCATTCAAGGATACTTCCGCGGCATGGGACGCATGAAAGTAACGCTGTGTTCCACGGCTATTCAAATGGCAGGACGCGTTTCTTTTGCCTGGCTGCTTGCACCGCGTTTCGGCATTCAGGGAATCGCCTGGTCCTGCGTTGCCGGCTGGTTCATTATGCTTGTATATGAATTTCCGCTCTGGATTCATTCATGGAAAGGTGATAAAATATATAAATCCAGATAATCTGGGAATAACCGCCGCGCAAAGCAATAATTCGCATTGCCGCACAGCGAAGCAATAGTTAAGGAGTGTTTTTGATGATTTCAATTACCGAAGCCAAGAAACCGGTATCTCGTCCGGAAAAAGTTTTACAGTTTGGAGAAGGCAACTTTCTGCGTGCGTTCGTTGACTGGCAAATAGATATTGCGAATGAAAAAGCCGGATTTAACGGCAATATTGTCGTCGTCCAGCCGCTTCCGCAGGGAATGGCAGACGCAATCAATGCGCAAAACGGATTATACACAACCGTTCTCCGCGGCTTGAAAGACGGAAAGCCTACCGTCGAAACACGCTGCATCACTTCGATAAGCCGCTGCATCAACGCATACACACAATTTGAAGAATATTTCAAATGCGCGGAAAATCCCGATTTGCGCTTCGTCATCTCGAATACGACAGAAGCCGGCATCTCATACGATCCGTCGGTAAAGCTCGAAGACAAACCGCAGGCGTCATATCCGGGAAAATTAACGGCGTTTTTATACAAAAGGTTTCAGCATTTCGGCGGCGATGCGTCAAAAGGCTTGATTATCATTCCGTGCGAATTGAGCGAAGACAACGGCACAAACCTGCGGAAATTCATTTTGCAGCATGCGGAAGACTGGAAGCTGGGAGAATCGTTCATAACTTGGTTCAAAGAAAACTGCGACGTATGCAGCAGCCTTGTCGACCGCATTGTTCCCGGCTATCGTCCGCTTATGAATAAAGACGAAAACGGAAAAACGCAGGCGGAAAATCTGTGCGAAAAGCTCGGCTATGAAGACAAGCTGCTCGATTCCGCGGAATTGTTCCATTTGTGGTGCATCGAAAGCCCCAAAAGCCACGAAGACGAACTTCCGCTGAATAAAGCGGGACTGAATGTCGTTTGGACGCCGAACATGGAATTTTATCATACGCGGAAAGTACGCATTTTGAACGGTACGCATACAATGACGGTGCTCGCGGCATATCTGAACGGGCTGAATTATGTGCAGGACTGTTTCAAAAACAGCAGCGTATACAACATGATGCGCAGCGGATTGTTCAATGAAATCATTCCGTCGATTGACGGCAATCAGCAGGAACTCATTCAATACGCAAATGACGTATTCGAGCGCTTCCAAAACCCGTTCAATCCGCACGCGCTGCTTGATATTTCGTTGAATTCCGTTTCGAAATTCTGGGCGCGGGATCTTCCGTCTTTAACGGGATTTATCAAAAAGAACGGAAAAATCCCGCCGGTTCTCGCGTTCTCGCTGGCGGCGCTCATTGCGTTTTACGAAGGCACGGAACTTATCCAGAACGACCGCGGCGCAACGGTTCTGAAAGGAAACCGCGGCGGCGAAACCTATTTTATCAACGACAGCAAATCGGTTCTCGAATTCTTTGCGGATTTATACAAGAACGGCAGAAATCCGGAAAAAATTGCCAAGGCAGTCCTGTCCAATACGGAATGGTGGAAAGAAGATTTGACAAAATACGCAGGTCTCGAAGCCGCCGTGGCAAAAGGGCTTGATGCAATCTGGAACAAAGGCATCAAAACGGCAATTGAAGAAATCTCGAAATAAGCTGATGTACAGCTCCCGCGGCAATTCCGGCAGACGCAGCATTCGTCAATGAAAATATTCAGACGTGCGCAGCGGATCTGCCGGAAACAGTTGACGGGAGCTTATTTTTATTCATACAATAAAACCGGAACTAATTTCAATGTATCACGATAAGGAATTCTAGCCAGATGAATACACAAAAAAACGTTATCCAAATTCATCCCGATGATGTTGTAGCGGTTGCTCTCGAACCGCTTGCGAAAGGCTCGGCTGTAGCCGTAGACAGCCCGGCAGGAAACATGACCGTTGTTCTGCAAAACGATATTCCCGCCGGACACAAATTCGCGCTGAACGATATTCCCGCCGGCGGCAAAATCATAAAATACGGATACCCGATCGGGGCGGCAAAAGACAGCATAAAAAAAGGCGAACACGTTCATGTTCATAACATAAAAACACTGCTTTCCGAAAACGCATCGTATACATACGACCAAGAAAAAGCAAAAAAAGCAGCGGAAGAATGGGCAAAAAACAAACCGGAAACCGTGCCGTCCGTAAAAGCGTATCGGCGGGCAGACGGCAAAATCGGAATCCGCAATGAAATCTGGATTGTTCCGACAGTCGGCTGTGTCAACCGAATCGCGGAACATCTTGCTTCCTGGGCAAACGGCGTTTTCTGCGGCGGAAATCCGCAGCCGTCGGAAACAGGAGGACTTGAAGGCGTCTTTGCCTGGACGCATCCTTACGGCTGTTCGCAAATGACGGAAGATCACGTGCAGACACGGACAATTCTCGCGGATCTTGTGCGTCATCCGAATGCAGGCGGAGTGCTTGTTTTGGGGCTCGGCTGCGAAAACAACACGATGGCGCAGTTCAAAGAAGCTATCGGATCTTACGACGAAAACCGCGTGAAATTTCTTGTTGCGCAGGACAGCGCCGATGAAATAGCAGACGGAAAGAAACTGCTCACGGAACTTGCGGAATACTGCCGCGCGTTCCGCCGAGAAAACGTAAGCGCGGACAATCTTGTGCTCGGCATGAAATGCGGCGGTTCCGACGGACTTTCGGGCATTACCGCGAACGCTCTCGTGGGCCGCGTATGCGACGCGATGACGGGAATAGGCGCGTCCGTTATGCTCACGGAAGTCCCCGAAATGTTCGGTGCGGAACAAATGCTCATGGATCGCTGCACGGACAAAGCTATGTTTGAAAAAACAGTATCGCTCATCAATAATTTTAAGAATTATTATACAAAACACGGACAAGTCGTCTACGAAAATCCTTCTCCCGGAAATAAAGCGGGCGGCATCACCACGCTTGAAGATAAATCGCTCGGCTGCGTGCAGAAAGGCGGAAAAGCACCCGTCTGCGGCGTTCTGACTTACGGCGAACAAATACAGGCGCACGGCTTGAATTTGCTTGAAGGTCCCGGCAACGACATCGTATCGACAACTGCCATGACCGCGGCAGGCGCCCACATTATTTTATTTACCACAGGGCGCGGAACGCCGCTCGGAGCGCCGGTGCCGACAGTAAAAATAGCGACAAACAATCCGCTTGCGGAAAAAAAATCCGGCTGGATTGATTTTAACGCGGCGGGAACGCTTTCCGCAGGATTTATTCCGGAACGCGATAAACTGCTCGCTTTGATTTACGACATTGCATCGGGAAAAAAGCAGACACGCAACGAAATAAACGGCTACCGTGAAATCGCTATTTTCAAGGACGGCGTTACGCTGTAATACTGCATCCGTATTACGAAAATACCGGTTTTGCCGCTTGCCGCGATTGCCGCGCAAAATGATTCGGCTGCCGGCAGGTTTTCGGCGGTGACTTCGGCACACAGACAGCCGCTGCCGCGCAGTTTTTTTGCCCCGCAAATTGAAAATCGAAAAGGAGATTTTAATATGAAGAAATTTATGGACAAAGACTTTTTGCTTGAAACGGAAACCGCAAAAACGCTGTTTCACGAATTCGCGGCAAAAGAACCGATTTATGACTTTCACTGTCATTTAATACCGCAGCAAATTGCGGAAAACAAAAAATTCGCGAACCTGACGGAAATATGGCTCGGCGGCGACCATTACAAATGGCGCCAAATGCGGACATTCGGCATCGACGAAAAATACATAACAGGAAACGGCGAGCCTTATGAGAAATTCATGGCATGGACGCGCACAATCGAAAACCTAATCGGAAATCCGTTATATCACTGGACGCATCTTGAATTGCAGCGCTATTTCGGCATTTACGAACCGCTGACGGAAAAAACGGCGCCGGCGATTTGGGAAAAAGCAAACGCCATGCTGCAAAAAGACGAGCTGTCGGTGAAAGGCATTTTCGAAAAAATGAACGTGTATGCTGTCGGAACAACAGACGATCCGGCGGATTCACTTGAATACCACAAGGCAATCGCGGCGGGAACGGCGCCTATCGGAAAAATAAAAACAAAAGTTATCCCGTCTTTCCGGCCGGACAAAGCAATAAACATCAATTTGCCGACATTTCCCGGATATATAGCCGCGCTCGCAAAAGCCAGCGGCATGGAAATAAAAACAGCGAAAGATGTTGCCAAAGCGCTGAAAAACAGGCTCGATTTCTTTGCCGAAAACGGCTGCCGTGCATCGGATCATGCGCTTGAATACGCGCCGTTTAAAATTTTGAGCGAAGCGGAAATCGAAGCCGCATTCCAAAAAGGACTGAAAGGCGAAGCACTTTCAAAAGACGAAATAGATGCGTACCGCACAATGATTTTAACGGAACTTGCCGGCGCATATAAAGAAAAAAACATTGTCATGCAGTATCACATTGCGTCAATCAGAGACAACAACCGCCCGATGTTTAATAAACTCGGACCGGACACCGGTTTTGACGCGGTTCACGACCATCAGCTGAGCGAAGGTTTATCCAGCTTGATGAGCCATATTGCGGACAGCGTCGGACTGCCGAAAACCGTTTTGTACACATTGAATCCGAAAGATTATTATCCGATCGGAACACTGATGGGATGCTATCAGGGAGACGGCATAAAAGGCAAAATACAAATGGGTTCCGCCTGGTGGTTCTGCGATCATAAAGACGGCATGACACAGCAAATGACAATCCTCGGCAATTTGGGCATGCTTCCCGCTTTTGTCGGCATGCTGACAGACAGCAGAAGTTTCCTGTCGTATCCGCGGCATGAATATTTCCGTCGTATTTTATGCAACATTGTCGGCGGCTGGGTTGAAAACGGAGAATATCCGGCAGACACGGAACAGCTGGGCAAAATTATCAAAGACATTTCGTTTGAAAACGCAAAGGCATATTTCGGCTGATGCCGATGCGCGGTTTTTCCGCATTTCGGGCAGGCACTGCATAAGCCCGATAACATGCAGAATCGGTTTGCGTGCCGTCGGCACTCGGCTCTCGGCATGCAAACCGAAAAACCTTGCCGCACACGGACGGTATCTATTGACTTATTTTTTCCGATATAGTACCGTTCTAGGCAAGAAAGGACAATGAGGTTCGCCCGATACATATATTTATTTGCGGCGCGGTTTTCTGCCGTAAAAAATATGCGTATCCGGCGGACTTTTTTATTTTAAAGCCGGACTTCTTCCGAACAGCTGCGGCATTATTCGGCAGGAAGACAGGCTGAAAAATATGAATAAAAACGCTGCTGAAACACACCGCGTTTTTATTCACGAGTTTGCGGCGAAGAACGCGTCGCGGTCATCGCCGCAAACGTATTATAATCATTGTTTCATTTCGGTGCAAAAATCAAAAGCCGATTCCGCAGCGGAAGCTTCGCGCTCGGCTTTTACGGGAGATAAAAATATGTGCGGATTTGTCGGATTATTTGATATAAACACAGCTTCGGTTCCCCTCGACGAAGGATTAAAAGAAGCGCTTCGCAGTCAGGTTTTGGATATGTCAAAAAAGATTCGGCACCGCGGCCCCGACTGGTCAGGCGTTTATACGGGCGAAAATGCCATTTTAAGTCATGAACGGCTTGCGATTGTCGATCCGCTTTCCGGAAAACAGCCGCTCGTCAGCGCAGACGGCAGCGTCATTCTTGCCGTGAACGGAGAAATCTACAACCACAAAGAACTGCGCAGCCGCTATACGAAAGGCTCCGATGCGTTCTGCGGAAAAGAATACGCATTCAAAACCCAATCCGACTGCGAAGTCATTCTCGCGCTGTATCAGGACAAGGGCGTTGATTTTCTCGAAGACTTGAACGGCATTTTTGCGTTTGCATTATACGACAGCAAAAAAGACTGCTATTTAATCGGCAGGGACCACATCGGCATCATTCCGCTGTACCACGGCTGGGATAAAGACGGCCGTTATTACTGCGCAAGCGAATTGAAAGCCCTTGAAGGCATTTGCTGCACCATCGAAGAATTTCCTGCCGGAAGCTGTTACTTCGGCGAAGCCGGAAAAAACAGCGCCGAAAAGCCTGTCCGCTGGTACAAACGCGGCTGGGAACACTACGATGCCGTATCTGCGCCGCGCGGCATCGAAGAAGAAATCGCAGTGCTGCGCAGCACGCTGGAAGCGGCAGTAAAGCGCCAGCTTATGAGCGACGTTCCCTACGGCGTTCTGCTTTCCGGCGGACTTGATTCGTCGATTATTGCGGCGGTAACCAAAAAATATTCTTCAAAGCGGGTGGAAACAGACGGAAAGCAGGACGCCTGGTGGCCGCAGCTGCACAGTTTTGCCGTCGGTCTGGAGGGCTCGCCGGATCTTGCCGCCGCCAAAAAAGCCGCCGATTACATCGGCACCGTGCATCATGAAGTGCACTTCACTATTCAGGAAGCTCTCGACGCCCTCAGCGACGTTATTTATCACCTTGAAACGTATGACATTACAACAATCCGTGCCTCCACGCCGATGTACCTCCTTGCCCGAGTCATCAAGTCGATGGGAATAAAAATGGTTCTTTCCGGAGAGGGCGCCGATGAGCTTTTCGGCGGATATTTGTATTTTCACAAAGCACCGTCCGCAAAAGATTTTCACGATGAAACGGTCCGCAAACTCGGCAAACTTCACTTGTACGACTGTCTGCGGGCAAATAAAGCGCTCGCCGCCTGGGGCGTAGAAGGGCGCGTTCCGTTTTTGGATAAGGAATTCATCGACGCCGCAATGACCGTCAATCCGGCAGATAAAATGAGCGTTGCCTGCACGGCGGAAACAAAAGGCGCGGGCAAAGACGGACGCCGCATGGAAAAATGGATTTTACGCAAAGCCTTTGAAACGTACTTGCCGGAATCAATCGTTTGGCGGCAAAAAGAACAATTTTCCGACGGCGTCGGCTATAACTGGATTGACACGCTGAAAAAAATAACCGAGGAACGCGTTTCCGACCAGCAATTTGCCGCCGCCGCAAAACGCTTTCCGGTAAATACGCCGCTGAACAAGGAAGAATACTATTACCGCTCGATTTTTGCCAAATTCTTTTCGTCGGAAACGGCGGCAAGAACGGTGCCGCATGAAGCGTCCGTAGCCTGCTCCACCGCCGCCGCACTTGAATGGGATGCCGCTTTCAAAAACATGAACGATCCGTCGGGACGCGCGGTTTCCGGCGTTCACGACAAAGCGTATTAAACGGCGGCAAAACAGATGCGGATATATTCCGTGCTTCAAGCCGCGCGCCGAAGCTTATAATCGGGCGGCAGCTTCGAGCAAAGAAAACGGCGTCATCGCGTAATCGCACGGTATTTCGGCGGAAGCAAGCGCATGGGCAAGCGAACCTTGAACGGCAGCGTCCAGGAGCGTCCGTCCCTGCGCCAAAAGTCCGCAAATAAGTCCCGCAAGAACGTCGCCGGAACCGGCTTTCGCGAGGCACGGTTTTCCGTGCGGATTGACAAACAGTTTTCTGTTCTGCGCAATTACGGGATTGGCGCCTTTCGCAACAATCACAACCGATGGATACTTTTCGGAAAATCGCGCGGCAAAAGAAAAACGTTCCGCGCAGATACGTTCAATCGAAAATTCCCCGAAACCGCATAATTTCAAAAGCGACTGGAATTCAGCCGCATGCGGCGTGATGACGGCATTTCCCCGCGTTTCCAGAAAATCCGCGAGCGCATCGGAATAACACATGTCGGCGTCGATAACGCAGGGAATATCGGCATGGCGCCGCAGCCAGCGCAGTATAAGCGGTGCCGCGGGATTATTTCTGCCGAGTCCCATGCCGAACGCAGCCGCCGCAGTGCGCGGCGGGAACTCATCCGAACTCATCAATTCGGGAAAAGCCGCAAGATTCGGCGAAGCGGAAAACCGCGGCGGCGTTCCGCCTGAATTATCCCGCGGAACATCGATGTTTTCCGTTTTTTCGGAAAGCGGATAATCGGCGGCGCGGACAATCGTTACCAGCCCCGCACCGAACCGAAACGCAGCCGACGCGGCAATGACTGCGGCTCCCGATTTTTCGCCGGAAACAATCGCAGCATGTCCGAACGAACCTTTGTGCACAGCGGGATTCGTGCGGTGCGGAAGACATAAATCCGTTTGTTCCAGCAGAAAAGCGTCGGGAACAGCGGCGGATTCATATAATTCCGCGGCAATTCCCAAGCCGGCGCATTCGATTCTGCCGGTATACGGCTTTGCCTGATCGCCGAACAAACAGGTTTTCAAGGCGCCCATGACAACAGTCAAATCCGCGCAAAACACGGCGCCGCATGTGCTTCCGTCCGCCGCGATGCCGCAGGGAACATCGCAGGCAATGCGCACAGCCGCAGCCGAGTTCATGCGGCTGATTAAATCCGCCAGCGGTTCCGAGAGAGCGCCCCGCAGACCGCTGCCGCAAATACATTCCACAAGGATTGAACAAGCTTCCAATTCGTGCGTAATGCGGACGCCGCATTTTTCAGCCCGCGCCGCCTGCCGCACACAAGCCGCAGACTTAGGCTGTTTAACGGCAAACACGCAAACGCCGACATCGCTGCGTCCTGCAAGACGGCGCGCAAGTGCATATCCGTCGCCGCCGTTATCGCCGCCGCCTGCCGCGACAAGAACACGCGGAACACGGGAACAATCGGGCGGTGCATTTTTTGCTTTGAAATCGGCCGCATAGCGCATAACGGCTTTTTCGAGCACGGAGGCGGCATTTTCCATCAAAATATCGTCTGTCAGCGCGAAACGCTCCGCGGCAGCGGCGTCCAGCTTTCTTGTATCCGCAAATAACGGCAGCACAATAAAACTCCCCTGCTATGCAAATTCAAACAATCGGCGCGCGGCTGTTTTGTTTTTCCGATTTTTCCGCCGCACGGTAATGTCCGTTTTTCAATTGCTTAAAATCATAATCCGATTTTATTTTATCGAGAATTGTCGTAACGACCGTATAAATTTCCTTGTCTTTCGTGTAATCGGCAGGACAGACAAAATTAACACGGTTTTCGAGAATAAGTTTTTCCGCGGCGCGGCGCAGGGCTGCGTCTTTCGGTTTATATACCGCAACGGAATGTCCGCCGTTTTGCCGCACCATTTTCATGCAGGGAATATCGGTCGTTCCGTCCCCGAAATAAATCATCTGAGCGAACGGCACCGGCCGCTCGTCTTCGGGAACATATTCGTTTATGCGTTTGTTGTCGCTTACGCTGTCGATGCCTTTGTTTATTTTGAACAAAAACTGAGTTTTTGTCGTAAAATCGACAGCGACAGCCGGCCACTCGGCAACGCCGTCAACGTTGTACAAAAAGGAACACGCGTAAATGCGCGCAAATTCGGAGGCGATAGCAGTTCCTTCTATCATTTCTTTCAAGCCGGACGAATTGATATAATGCTTTATGTCGAGATTTTTCTGCCTGCCGTAATTGTTTATCAGTCCGAACCATTCTTTTACGCCTTTGAATAATTCTATTTCTTTGCCGAATCTCGTAAAAGATTCCCGCTTAAGCGATATGCGCTTGGCGCGGGCTTCGTCAAGCATCAGCTTCATGTAGCATAAAACGCTGTTTGCGTCGTTTTTTTCGGAAAGTTCGTTCGTTTTCTGCCAAAATTCTTCGGGAGGAATTCCGAGCGCCTTTAAAAAGCTGAATTCCTGCATATTGCCGGGAGAAAGCGTGCCGTCGAAATCGTAAATCAGCGCAACCGGCGTTTTTTTGGGTGCCATGCAATTCCTCCGCAGACAGTATAACGCATTTTGCGCTTTTTTGCGCGCCGTATACGGCAAATTCCGGCATTCGGCGGAGATTTTCAGCCGAAACGGCAGCTTCCGAAATGCGCACTCTCCACGGCGCCGAAAAACAAAATCACAACGATAAAAAAACAATCTTTTATGAAATAATATACGATATATACGGCATTTTTGCTTTTGAGATTGAAAATGTTCGGCGCATGCTTACAATGACATACAGAAGGTTGATGTATAATGAACAAAGCAACAAACATCCGCAATCGGAATACAAACACAAAAGCGGCACTGCTTTCCGCGCAAATAAGAAATATAGTATGTATTTGCGGGCTTATTCTAAGCGGATGCGTAATTCCTATCGTTTCTTCTGTTTATCTGTTTAAAAAAAGCGGAATTAGCGCGGGAATACTGCTTGCCGTTATCATCACGTCTGCGGCAACGCTGATTCCTTCTTTAACCATAGCTGTGCGTGCGGAACGCATCTGCCTGAAACACAAACAGTCCGCGGAACACAGGAAAAACAAACAGCTTTCGTCACTGCCGGCAAACGGCTGCTTCGGGCTGCGGTATCTGCCGATATGCGCAAACGGTTTTCCCGCGTCCCCGTCGGGAACCGGCCGCATCACGGAAAGTCCTTTAACCTGAACAAAGCAGCGCCGCCGTTCGGGGAAGCATAAGAGGCGCGCAATAAATTGCCGAACGGAAAAATCCGAAGTTTTTATACGGCAAGTTTCATGTCGCCGTCTTGAATCCAGCCTTTTTTTCTCATAAATACATATACCGCAAAAGAAATCGCAGCCGGAAGCAGCGCGTACAAAAAAATCATCGATGCGGCAAGCCCTGCCGGAGAAGCCGCAAACACCGAAACATCCGCCGCGCGTTCGGAAACATGTTCGGCAAAACCGCCGCTCATTGCCTGCCAGGACAGAAGCGGACCGACAAGCCCCGACGTGCCCATTCCCGCCCCCGCCGGAAGATTTTTCATTTTGAAGACGATTGTCGCAAGCGGTCCCGTTATCACAGACGCAGCCGTCGGCGGAATCCAAATGCGCGGATTTTTGATAATATTCGGAACCTGCAGCATCGACGTTCCGAGCCCTTGTGCCAGCAGACCGTTCAAGCCGTTGTCTTTCCAGCTGATAACGGCAAATCCGATCATCTGTGCACAGCAGCCGGCAGTCGCGGCGCCTCCGGCAAGCCCCGAAAGCCCCAGAATTATTGCGACAGCGGCGGAACTTACCGGCAGCGTAAGCAGCATGCCGACAGCAGCGCTGAGAACAATGCCCATCCAAAACGGCTGCAATTCGGTAGCCAGCCGAATCCATCCGCCGACAATGCCGGAAGCTGCCGCAAGCGGCGGTCCGAACACAACAGCCGCGATGCAGCCGCATAAAATCGTAACGGCAGGAGTTACGATAATATCGATTTTCGTTTTGCCGGAAACAAGGCGCCCTGCTTCCGCGCCGCACAAAGCGGCAGCAAGCGCACCGAGCGGATCGCCGGGGCCGGAAAGAACAATCGAGCCGGATTCGGAAATTATCGATCCGGCAAGGAAACCTGTCGCATGCGCGCCGGCAAGGCCGGTCAAAATGCTTGCGTACAAAGCCAGTTTCGGCGCGCCGAGCGCGTGAGCCACGCCCGCGGCAATTCCCGCGCCGGTAAGCACCGTTATCAGCTGCCCGATTCTGACAAGAAAGACGCCTGCCGCGGCAAGCAGTCCGCCGCCGTTTTCCGCAGCGGGAAACAAAGAACCGATCTGCTTAATAATCAAACCGATAATCAATGTGGAAAAAAGCCCCAAAGCCATTCCCGCCAGCGCATCGACAAAGTAACGTTTGACATATTTATTCATGCGCAAAAGATACCATACAAACGCAGGTTTTGAATAGATACAAAAATCAGCCGCCGTTATCGAAAGCCGAAAAATCACGGCAGCGCGTATATGCGACAATGACGACAGCCTGTCGGCGGGTGTGCGGAGTGCCAAGCGGTAACGGCGCTAACATTGCCCGCAGTCCGAATACAGATTGCGGCGCCGTCGGCTCGAATGAAGCCTTGTTACGCACCAAACGCAAACGCGTTTGATTAAACGGCACAGCCGCTACTTGAAACGAATGCGCTGAATGCGCCGTTATCGATACGGATTGGCATGCCGACAGTAAAACAGCCTGCTATAGCTGTAACAAGACGCGGGCAACATTACTAACGGGACGTGAGTAACATTACTAACGAGACGTGAGCAACATTACTAACAAGTAGCGGCATCTGTACAGATGCGTGTTTTTCATTTGTTCCGATGTTCGATTGTAATTTGAAACAGATGCGCAGAACGGGCGCGCAGGAGAACGTTCGGCACTGCCATGCAGACGCTGCGGACGCGGAAACGCCGCATTTCTTCTGTAACGGGAATGGTATCAGGACGGCGCAAAAAACACAGCCGTCATTGACAGCGCATAAAAATCAGCCGCGGTTCAAATGGCAATAACTGCCAAGGCGCATACAGCCAGTAAAATAACGGAATATACCGCGAGTGTTTTTACAACGAGCTTTCTGAATGATTTTTTGCTGCCGACGCTTCGATCCGAGCCGCCGGCATCGGAACGGCAGCGGCTGTCTGCATCAAAACAGGATATTGCAGTCCGATTTATTTCCGCCATGAATCTCCTCCTCATTTTCCGCACTGCGCCGCGCCGAAACACAATTTTGCGTTTTCGGCGATTTTGCTGCGTCCGGCACGAACATAAGGAACAATATCCCCCCCCCCACGACTTTTGTCAAGTACATCACCGAAATCTTGTTTTCGGCAGCTTTTTCTGCTATATTTTTTCCATGGCAATAAACGCAAATCCGCAGGACATTGCGCAGTCACAGCAGCTTATCTGCCGAATTCTGCCGCTGCTGAATCAGGCGGAATCGTATTTCAAAAGCGCGCGCAATTGGGGCTTTCTCGATATTCTCGGCGGAAAGACTTTGACAAACATCATCAAGCACATAAAGCTGGGCAATGCCGGAGCGATTATGAATCAAATCCAGTCTCTTTTGCAGCAGCTGCACAGTACGCTGAAAACCATCGTTATTCCGGATGATTTTTCGATGCACAGCGCGCCGTTCGCGACATTTGCGGATTTTGTGTTTGACGGCGCGATTGCCGATATTTATATGCAGTCGAAAATACTGACCAGCCTCGATCAGCTGCAAAAACTGCGCAAAAAACTGACTGCACTGCAGAAGATGCTTTCCGGCTGCTGACTTATTATATGATAATTGTATGAAAAAGCGTTTTCATAAAAAAATATTATACGCGGCAGCAGCGCTGCTTTTTGTCCTCGCAATATCCGCAGTCGGCATACGCAAAGTGCTCTGCGCGTACATGTTCGACAGTTCCGTAAAACGCCCCGATGCGCAGCTTCCGCAGAACAGCGAAACATTCGATATGCTCACGGCGGAAGACGGCAGCCCTGCCTGGCCGAAATCCTGGATGCGTGCCCACAAAAGCGACTGGCGTCCGGTACAAATTACGGCGGACGACGGCTTAACCCTGCGCGGGTATTATTTTCCCGCGGCGGAACAATCCGATACTACCGCGATTATCCAGCACGGATACCGCAATACCGCGCCGGATATGGGCGTATATGCGGAATTGTACCGCGACGTATTGGGCTTCAACGTGCTCCTGCCCGACGCACGCGCTCACGGCGTTTCGGACGGCGAATATTTGGGATTCGGCTGGCTCGACAGGCTCGATTTAAAACGATGGATTGAATTTGCCATAGCGGAAACAGGCGCGGATGCGAAAATCGTGCTGCACGGCGTATCGATGGGCGGCGCGGCTGTCATGATGTGCGCCGGAGAAACGCTGCCGCGGAACGTCGTGTGTGCCGTAGACGACTGCGGTTATACCTCGGTCGACAAACAGCTGCGGCACGTCATGAAATTGTGGTATCACATCGACTGGAAATGGCTGCTGAATGCCGTCAGCAGAATGTGCGAGAAACGCGCCGGATATTCGTTTTTCGAGGCTTCCGCGCTCGAACAAATTCGGCAGACGAAAATTCCCGTTTTGTTCATTCACGGCGGCGAAGACACATTTGTGCCTGCCTCCATGGTGCACGAACTGTATGAAGCGTGTCCCGCGTACAAAGAACTGTATGTTTCTCCGCATTCGGAACACGCGCAGTCCTACGCGGATAATCCCGAAGCATACACGGCAAAGGTCTGCGCGTTTGTCGAAAAATGCCTGGCGCAGAACCGCGGCACGCCTATTTCCGCGGAGTCATCGCGCTCTCGATAACCGCCTGAATTTGCGGCGGAATAAGCGCCTGCTGTTCTTTCGAAAGCCCCGCAACAGATACGGGCGCATGAACGGTTACGCGCACTGTTCCGGAAGACGGTTTGTTGTGCTCCTCGAACAAATGCCATGAACCGTCTATCGTAACCGGCACCACAGGCAGTCCGGAACGGAACGCCAGCTTAAAACTGCCCGCTTTGAATTCCGCAACGGGACCGCCGCGGCTGCGCGTTCCTTCGGGGAAAATCACGAGCGAATATCCTTTTTTCGCGTTTTCGACCGCCTCGGACATTGCCTGTATCGACTGCCGCGGATTTTTGCGGTCAAGGAACGTGCACTGCATCAGTTTCATCCAGCCGGAAAGCATCGGTATTTTGAGAATTTCGATTTTGGAGATAAAAGCTTTCGGTTTGTCGATATATCCGAGCAGAATCGGAATATCGAAATTGCCCTGATGATTGCACACAAAAACAACCGGTTCCGCAGGAATTTTTTCCGCGCCCTCGACAATCACCTGCGTATCTTTGCCGGTAAGTTTTACCATAAAGCGCGCCCAGGGGCAAACAAGCTTGTTCACCAGCTCATCGCGTTCCCGTATTTTTCCTTCGCGCTCCAGTTTGAACGCCCGCCGCTGTGCCGGCTGCCGCTTCAGCAAATACAGCAGGATTCTGAAAAAAATGATAATCAGTTTCATACCGCTTTCAGTATATCATAAATTGCAGAGAACCGAAACGATTTTCGGCGGCGATCGCTTTTTCCGCCTGCATGAAATTTTCGTTATGCTTGTCTTGCGCACGGAAGCGCAAAAAGAGTAGTATAAAAGAAATTATCATAGATTAAAGAGGTTAATCATGAAAAAACAATGTGCGACCGCCGCAGCGATTTTATGCGGCGCGGTGTTATTGTTCGGAACAGGCTGCACGAAAAAGCAGGCCGGCGGAAAGAAAGTATTCAATATCGGCGTTATTCAGTTAGTGGAACACACGGCGCTCGACGCTTCTTATCAAGGCTTTTTGGATTCGCTCGCGGAAGAAGGATTTGTCGCGGGCGAAAATCTGAAAATCGATTACCAGAACGCGCAGGGCGAACAGGCAAACTGCCAGACAATCGCGCAGAAACTGGTAAACGAACGCGCCGACTTGATTCTTGCCATTGCCACGCCGGCAGCTCAGGCAGTCGCCAATTTGACAAAAACAATCCCGATTCTCGTAACCGCCGTTACGGATCCGGAGTCTTCAAAACTGGTAAAATCAAATGAACTGCCCGGCACGAACGTATCGGGAACATCGGATCTTACTCCTGTTCAGGCGCAGATAGAGCTTACGAAAAAACTTGTGCCGGATATTAAAACGATCGGCTTCTTGTACTGCTCAAGCGAACAGAATTCCAAATTTCAAATCGATATCGCAAAAAAGGCATGCGATCAGCTCGGCATTGCGTATTTCGACGCGACGGTTTCCAACTCGAATGAAATTCAGCAGGTAACGCAGAGCCTTGTCGGAAAAGTGCAGGCATTGTATTGTCCCACAGACAATATGATTGCGGCGGGAATGGCAACGGTTTCCATGACGGCAAATGCCGCCAAACTGCCGGTAATCTGCGGCGAAGACGGCATGGTAAAGCAGGGCGGACTTGCGACTTACGGCATCAACTATTACGAACTCGGCAGGCAGACAGGAAAGCAGGCCGCCGTCATTCTGCGCGGAGAAAATACGCCGGACAAAATGCCGATCGAATATCTTACGAAATGCGATCTTTCAATAAACGAACAGACCGCAAAAGAAATCGGCATAACGATTCCGTCCGATTTATAATAACTTCGCAGTACGGAATAAAATAAAGCAGTGCAGAAGCTGCCGCCGAAACAGCGCGGCGCTTTTTAACCGCAGTTTGCGCACGGACTGCCTCGGCATGCTCCGATCGCGCAAACGCGGCATTTTTTCGGGAAGCCGCCGCATTCCGCAGCGTTTTTTCAAGGAAGATACATGGGAATTGTTTTTGCGATACAAGGAGCCGCCGCGCAAGGCGTTTTATGGGGTGTGATGACTCTCGGCGTTTACATCACATATAAAATACTCGATTTTGCCGACCTTACCGTCGACGGCAGTTTTGCGCTCGGCGGAGCTGTATGCGCGGTAATGCTCGAACTGCAAATATCGCCTGCCGCGGCGCTGTTTGCGGCATTTGCGGCGGGAAGCCTGGCCGGAGCCGCGACGGGTTTTCTGCATACGAAACTGAAAATCCCCGGAATCCTGGCAGGCATTCTCACGATGATTGCCTTGTATTCGATAAACATCAGAATTATGGGCAAACCGAACATTCCGCTTTTGGGACTCGATACCTTGATGACGCATGCGGAAAGCCTGCTCGGACTCGATAAAACCGCGGCGTCGCTTATCGCGGGAACGCTTTTTTCCGCCGGCATTATTGCGGCACTGTACTGGTTTTTCGGCACGGAATTGGGGAACGCCATCCGTGCGACCGGCAGCAACGAAAAAATGGTGCGCGCGCAGGGCATAAATACCGACACAATGAAAATCATTGCGCTGATGCTTTCGAATGCGCTCGTGTCGCTTTCAGGCGCACTCGTGGCGCAAAGCCAGGGCTATGCCGATGTCGGCATGGGCACCGGCACGATAGTAATCGGGCTTGCGTCCATTATTATCGGCGAAGTTATTTTCGGCACGCACTTTCCGTTCTGGTACATACTGACCGGAGTTGTTCTCGGTTCCGTTGTGTACCGCATCATCATTGCCGTAGTGCTCCAGCTGGGGCTGCGTTCGACGGATTTAAAACTGCTCACCGCGGTAATCGTAGCCGCCGCACTCGCGCTTCCCGTGCTGAAGCAGAAACTTCCGAAAAGCCGCGCCGTTCCGAACGACACGGACGAACGCTGAGTATCGGAGGAATATCATGCTGAAACTCGAACACATATACAAAACATTCAATCCCGGCACCGTTACGGAAAAACGCGCGCTCACCGATATCTGCCTGCATCTGAATCCGGGGGATTTTGTAACCGTCATCGGCGGAAACGGCGCCGGAAAATCAACGCTGCTGAATCTCATCGCCGGCGTACATGAAAGCGACTGCGGAACTATCGTTTTGGACGGCACCGATATAACGATGCAGAAAGAATATATCCGCGCGAAAATGCTCGGCAGAGTATTTCAGGATCCGCTGAACGGAACCGCCGCAAACATGGAAATCCGCGAAAATCTTGCGCTTGCCTATCGGCGCGGCGGCAAACGGACGCTCCGCTGGGGAATCACGAAAAAAGAACGCGATATGTACCGCGAAAAACTCGCGTCGCTTGAACTGGGACTGGAAGACCGCATGACGTCGAAAGTCGGGCTGCTTTCCGGCGGACAGCGGCAGGCGCTGACGCTGCTTATGGCGACGCTTCGGCAGCCGAAACTGCTGCTGCTCGACGAACACACCGCCGCGCTTGACCCAAAAACGGCAAAACGCGTGCTGGATTTGACTGCGGAACTCGTGGCGGAAAATCATCTGACTGCGTTTATGGTTACCCACAACATGAAAGACGCCATCCGCATGGGAAACCGCCTTATCATGATGAACAAAGGGCGCATCATTTACGACATCGGCGGCGAAGAAAAACAAAACCTGCAAGTATCCGATTTGCTGGCGAAATTCGAAATGTCCGGCGACGGACAGGATGTCAGCGACCGCATGGTATTCGGCTGAAGGGCGCGTTCCGGTTCGTCAGCGGCGCGCGAATGCTTCCCAGGAAGGCGGTTCCGCCGATTCAAACGACAAAAGTTCTTCCGTGTACGGATGAATAAAAGAAAGCGTGCGCGCATGAAGGCACAGCCGCCGGAACGGATTTGTCTGCGCGCGATACAGCGTGTCGCCCGCAATTACGTAGCCTGCCGCCGCCAAATGCGCGCGTATTTGGTTGGTACGTCCGGTTTCGAGAGAAAGCTCGAACATCGTGTGCCGTCTGCCGCGGCACAGCACGCGGAAATGCGTAACAGCTTCTTTTGTCCGCGGTGCGCGCATGCGGTTATATTCGGGAAGCGTTTCGGCACGCTGACGCGGCACGTAGGAATGGTGATTCGCGTTTAACGCAAGCGGAGCGGAAATAACGCCGCAGTCAGCCGCGCGCGGATCATCACACTGCGAATCAGACGCGCCGAATAGTCCGCCTGTTTTTGTGTTTGCCGGATTTTCCGCAAGCGCACGGTATATGCGCTCCCGCACGATTTCCCGCCAGGAATTCATTATTTTCCGCCGCGCGTCGGCTGTAAGCGCAATCAGCAAAATGCCGGAAGTATCTCTGTCGAGCCGATGCACCGCCGCGGCCGTGCGCGCGCTTCTGCGTCCGCAGCGTTTTTCGCGGAGTGCGGCATACAAGCCGAGCGCGGTTTTTTCCCGCGATCCCGGATACCCCGTCGTCAGCAGTCCGCAAGGTTTTTCTATTACCGCAACAGCGGCGTCTTCATACAATACGCGGATAAAATTCATCGTGCCGTATCATACCACACAGGGACACGCGCCGCAACGAATGCCGACAGCGCATTGCAGTTCAAAAGCTCCCTGCGGCGCCGTCGGCTCGAATGGAGCCTGCTTCCCACCAAACGCAAACGCGTTTGGTTGAACGGCGCCTCCGCCGGTACTTGGAGCGAATGCGGTGAATGCGCCGTTACGGATGCGGACGGCTGTTTTCGCGGCCGCTCGAAATAACGGCATTCAGCTTGTCCTGCAGATTCTGCGCCACCTGTTCGGGCGTATAGGCAAAAGCGCCGTTTGCGTCTTTTACGAACAAATTCGCCATTTCCGCATGAAACACGCTCCGCACGGAATCGGCGCCGCCCTGCCAATTCGGAAGATTTCTCGTAAATTGCACATCGTTTTTAGCATTATTCGAAAAGGACTCCAAAAGCAGTATTCGGTCTTTATATTTTTCCATCACCTTTGTGCTGATAGGAAGGCTTCCCGCGGAGCACTCCATCCATTCATCGGTCGTGAAAAAGTAACGGAGGAAATCTTTGGCAGCGGCGATTTTTTCGCTGTCGCCGTTGTCGAACACCTCGAAGCCTTCGTAAAAATGAGTGCATCTGTTTCCGGGATAATTCACAAATCCGTATTTGTCCAGTCCGCCCTCTGCCGTAACGCTGCGGTAGACCGAGCTGCCCAAATTGAAATTATAAAAGCCAAGCTCGTCAACCTTGAACTTGCTGCTGTTGTCAGACATGGTAATATTCTGCGGATTCGGCAGAAACCAGCCCGCCTCCGCACCGTTTTGAATCCAGCGCAGGGCGGCTGTCGCCTGCGGATCGTCCGCGAAAACAAAGTTGTTGTTCCCGTCAAACAAATCGCTTCCCTGCGAGCGCAGCAGCGTCATGATGTGCGTGTCGCCCTGATTGTCCTTGGCGTACATCATAAACGGAACTCTGCCCGATTTATCGCTGCCGAATTTCCGCGCCATAGTATTGAGGATGAGCGTCCAGTCTTCTGTCGGCCAATTCGTGATGCTCTCTTTATCATCAGGGATAAAGCGCTCCAGTCCGCATTCCCTGAAAAGCTCTTTGTTGTATATCAAAATATTCTGCGATGCCAGATAGGGCAGTATGTACAGCCTTCCGTCATACTTTCCGCCGTCCACATAGCGGGAATCGAGATCCGCTATCATTTCCGCGGAAAGAACGTCGTCCAGCGGCACGGCGTTGCCGCTATGGATAAACGCACTCATATTGAAAAAGCCGTCGTACAGGATATCCGCCGCGGCGCTTGTGCCGAATGTATTGTATACCGCATCTTGTTCCTTGCCCGCTTCAAAAGAAACCACGCGGATTATTGCTTTTTTGCCGTACTGCTCGGAAAACTTTTCGCCTGCAAGCGTCAAAAGCGTTTCGACATTTTCGATTTCGGGACGTGCGATACAGTTTATCGTGCTTGAACGCGGCACTTTAATGATGATTTCTTTTGCTTCATCCCTGCCGCAGCCGGAGAAAACGAATGCCGCGGCTGCACACAATACCGCCGCCCGAAACGTATCTGCAAATGTTTTCATAAAAATCTACTCCTTTTCTGTTTCCGTATTCGAAGACGGCTGCTTGTTTATAACGCGTTCCATTTTTTCCAGCAGGATGCTGACATCAATCGGCTTTGACAAAAAGTCGTTCATACCGCTGTCATAGGCGGCGATTTTGTCTTCCTCAAAAGAATTCGCCGTGCAGGCAAAAATATGAACCGTCTTCGCATCCGAACGGTCAAGGCTTCTGATTTGCTTTGTCGCTTCGCAGCCGTCCAATACGGGCATGCGCATATCCATGAGGATAACGCCGAATTCGCCCTCTTCGGACGCCGCGAACAGTTTGACAGCCTGCTCGCCGTTTGCGGCATGTTCTGCATTGAATCCTTCGGAGGTCAATATTTCCATCAGGATTTCGGCGTTGAGTTCGTTGTCTTCTGCCACAAGGATTTTGCGCTGCTTCCAATCCGCTTCCGGCACGGCGGAAAGCTGATCCGGCGCGGTTCTTTCTTTCGCAGTCAGATACTCGGATTTGTCCGCAATTTCCGAAGGAAGCGTTACCGTAAATGTGCTGCCCCTGCCCTGCTCGCTGTCCACCGTAATGTCGCCGCCCATGGCATTCATAAGCAGCTTGCTGATTGCCATGCCGAGACCGGTGCCCTTGGTAGAAGAAAGCACGTTGTTTTTATCCTGCGAGAATTTATCGAATATTTTTGCCAAAAACTCCCTGCTCATGCCGACTCCCGAATCTTCGCAGACAAAAGTCGTCAGAACGTGCCGGCTGTCTAATGCGTTTTGAGTTACGGACAGCTTTATGTATCCGCCGGCGGGCGTAAATTTCGCCGCGTTGCCCACAATGTTCATCAGCACCTGCTTGATATGCACTTCATCGCCGAAAACGCACGGAACCGTAATATTGAAATCCTTGCGGAACTCGATGCCGCGGCTCCGTATATTTTCGGTCTGCATCGAATCGATTGCATTCATAATCGATTCGATCATCATCGGTTCGTTTTCTACGGTGATTTTTCCGTCGCGGAGCTTCGAAAAATCGAGAACATCGTTGATAAGCGAAAGCAGATATTTTGCGGTATCCTGCGATTTGGACAGCCATACCTTGATCTGTTCGATTTTTTCCGGAGTGCTGATTGCCGCAGTCATCAGATGATTCAAGCCGATCAGTCCGTTGAGCGGCGTTCTGATTTCATGGCTCATATTGGACAGAAAATCGCTTTGCGCCCGTTCCATGGCATAAGCCTGCGTCCGCTTTCTCTCCGTAACAAGAATCGCTATCATGGAAATGACAATCACCAGAACGGCGATGGCCAATGCCGCGGCAATCATCAAAACAAAGGGGTCTATCTGCTCGGTAAGAGCGATGTCATTGACCGACAGCACCAAATACCAGCCGATATTTTTGCTGAGCGGAATGCAGTAATTGATTTCCCGCACGCCGTCGTGCTTCTGGTAAAACCAAAATGTCCTGCCGGCAGCCATTTGTTCTTTTACCTGCGAACTTGCCAATTCCGACGATCCGCATTCGTCGATAAATTCAAACCAATTATCCGCATGGTAGTTGGCGATATTCTCTTTGTCCACGATAAAGGTTCCGTCCGAATTGACGACGGAGCTGTAGCCGCGCACATTTCCGAATTTATCGATATAGCTTTCGATAATCAATCCGTTTGTAATCGAAGAACGCTTGGTAATGCCGATCACGGCAAAAACCCGTTTTTGTTCCTCGCCTATCGTAATATTTGCCGTGCTGCCCCGCAATTCATAACCGTATATTATCATATTTTCCGTTCCCATTGCGGACAGCGAGTCAATGCCGACGACTTTGTAATTTCCGCTCGCAAACAGATGCATATACGGATGATAATCCGCTCTTGCGGCATTATGACAGTAAGTTATATCGGTATAATAGGAACCGTCTTCCATAAGCAGATACACTTTGTCAAATGTCGATTCCAGCGCCTCGTTTCCCAAATACTCGTTGATATCCCTCACATTCTTCAGCTCCCGTGCATGGTGCTTTAAATGTTCGCCGATGCGGCCGAGATTTTTCCAATTAAATTCCACAAACATGATAACGGTATTTCGGTCATGCGCCGCCAGCTCGTTTATGCTGTTCAAGGCGGATTTTTCCACAAGCCTGCCCGTAATGACGGAATAGATTGCTATGATAGCCGTCATCACAACAGCCAGCACAAATACAAACAATGCATATTTTTTTGTTTTTTCCATTGGATTTTCCCCTCTTGATTCAAAGGCGCGGTTTACGAGCGCATGATAAATCAAGAAAGACAATCTATTGTCTTTTCATGGTATAAGGGCAGTATATCATATTTTCGATATAATTTCACGTTTTTCCCGCCCGCGCCGCGGGAGAATGCTGAGCACTGACAGGGGGGGGGAGGAAAAAACGCGCGGAACAGAAATAGAATGAGGACAATAGACAAAAAGCGTGTTACTTGCGTCCGCCGTTGAGGACGGAAAAGAGCGGCGCGCACAATTTTTTCAGCGCGGTTGCGAAAAGCAGGCTCAAAGCAAGCGTGAGGAACGCGGCGGCGAGAAACTGAACAAGACACAACGCGCCGTGTAGCGGAATGACTTTCCAGCACAGTTTGTTGATTGCGGTTCCGAGAAACGGCGTATGGACGGCGTACACGAAAAACGAAAATCCCGCGAGACGTTCGGCAAGAGAAAAAAGGCGCGGACGCGAAACGATGAAGCGCGAAAGCTTCAAAAAGAACAGGCACGAAACAACAATCTGCGCAACTCCGACATCGATTTTCGCAAACACGCGCATAATTTCAAGAAACGCAGTCAGTACGGCGTACTCGCGCAAGCGGATTTTATCCGCAAGTGTGAAAAACGAAATCTTCTTTTCGGCGAAAAAATATCCCGCGGCATAAAAAAACAACGCGCCCGAAGAAACCGTGATGAATACCGGAATTCCGCAGACATATACCGCCGAAAGTGCGGCAATCATCGCGTAGGGAGCCGTACGGCACAAAAAGCGCAGAATCGGCGAAAGCACGATGAAAATCATCAGGTCGCGCAGAAACCAAAATTGATACACAAGCGGCGTCTTCAAGCTTTCTGCGAGATTGTGGTACGTGAACGCCTTCAGACAGTCGAACGCGTTCCAGTTTTTCACGATGTTGATTTCGTTTTGGAAAAAAGGCGCAGTCTGCGGAATTGCCTGCGCCGCGGCAAAAAGCGCGATTGTTATGATCGTCCAGACGATGTACGGCAAAAGAAGCGTGCGGCTTCGTTTTTTGAGCAGAACGGAATATGCGTCATACTTGGAAAACTGCAAGTACGAACTGAACAAAAAAAACAGCGGAACCGCCGCCCCTGCGAGCGTGCCGCACACGAAACCCTTAAACCATTCAATCCAAGCGGGCTGCACAAAATCGAGGTGATAATAGTTGAGCGCATCGTCTGCCGTCAAATTTGCGTGAATGAACACGACAAAAGCAATCAGCAGGAACCGCAGCGACGTAATTCGGCGCGAAATTTCCTGCGGAACGGAGTTTCCCATGACAATCTCCAAACAGATACACAAATCGATATTTAGGTAATAATAGTACACTTTGTATGTATTGTAAATACATTTTTCAAATTAAGGAGAGTTTTACACAATTCTATTTACCTTGCTTTGCGGGGAAAATAATTTTATGCAGTCAAAGGAAATTCAAAATCGGCTTGGGGAAAACCTGAAATGCATCAGGAAGCTTCACAAGCTGACGCAGTTCGCGCTTGCGGAACGGGCGAATGTTTCGGAGGATACAATAAAGAGCATCGAGCTCAGCCGCTTTTGGCCGAGCGAAAAAACGCTTGCGCAGATTTCCGAAGCGCTTGAAATCGATGTGTACCATCTCTTCCTGCCCACGCCCTCAACGGTGCCCTCCGACAAAACCGTTATGGAAAAAATCCGCGCAGCCATATCGCAAAGTTATGTGGAATATGTCGAGTCTGCGCTCAAAGCACTCGGCAAAAAATAGCGGCACGGGAACGTGCGGAACAACGGGACTTCCGCTCCCGCCGCGGGAGAATGCTGCGCCGTTCCCGTGATGAGAGGGGTGCTGACATCACGAAAACGGCTCGCCAATCATCGTGATGTTTAAAGGTATCTCATCGCGGCCGTTAATCTCCTTAACGGAATGCCGCCGTTAGTGCTGCTGACGGAGATGTTCCGTTAATACTGCTAACGGCGCAGAAAACCGCCTGCCTTGACAGCAGTTTTGTTACGGTATATAGTTATTTCGTTCCGCAGAATATCGAGCGGACAACGGGCAATAGCGCAGCTGGTTAGCGTACAAGTCTGGGGGACTTGGGGTCGCGGATTCGAATTCCGCTTGCCCGAAAATACACACAAAACGAACGGAACGCGCAGAAATCGCCGCTTTCCGCGGATATATTCCGAGCAAAACGGCGCATACGCGCTGCGGACAGATTTTCCGCTTCCGTTCCCGCCGAAGCGGCTTCCAGACGGAAGCCGCATTTTCCGATTGCCGAACCTGCCTGTTTTCCAGTATATTTTCAGTATGAAAAAGAAACTTATCCCTGTTACGCTGCTTACCGGATATCTCGGCGCAGGAAAAACGACACTTCTGAATTATATTTTGAATAATCAGAAAGGATACAAAGTCGCGGTCATCGTCAATGACATCGGCGAAGTAAATATCGATGCCGATTTAATCGCGAAAGGCGCCGGCATTGTCGAAGAAGACAAAGACAGCATCGTGCCGCTGCAAAACGGATGCATTTGCTGCTCATTGAAAACAGATTTAATGAACCAAATCATCAGCCTTGCTTCCCAGGAAAAGTACGATTACATTTTGATAGAAGCGAGCGGAATCTGCGAACCTGTTTCGATAGCGCAGACAGTTTCCGCGCTTTCCGGCGAAACAGGGGACAAAAGCATTCCCCAAGTCGCAAAATTGGATACGATTGCCGCAGTTGTAGACGCCGCGCGCATGACCACGGAATTCGGCGGAGGGAATTCCCTGCTGAACAAAGAATTGGAAGAACACGACATTGCGGCGCTGCTTGTTCAGCAAATAGAATTCTGCAACGTCGTTGTCATCAATAAAACGGATTTGGTAACGAGCGAAGAACTTGCGCAGGTGCGTCATGTCGTAAAAACATTGCAGCCCCACGCGAAATGCATCGAAACACGCAACGGAACCGTGGAAATATCCGATGTGCTCGGCACGGGCGCCTTTGATTTCGAAAAGCTGTTTCAAACCGCAGGCTGGGTCGAAGCGCTTGAAAAATTCGATGCGCATGACGACGAACATTCCGAGCATGAGCATGAGCATCATCACGAACACGAGCATCATCATGAGCATGAACACAGCCATGATGACGGCGAGGATCATTCTCACTGCGATCACGAACACGGACATTGCTGCCACGACCATGAACACGGGCATAGTCATATAGAAGAATACGGCATCAGTACTTTCGTCTATTACAGCCGCCGTCCTTTTGACCGCATGAAGCTGGAAGCATTCGCGGAAAACTGGCCGCGTACCGTAATCCGTTCGAAAGGAATTATCTGGTTCAGCGACGACAACGAGGGCGCATATATTCTGGAACAAGCCGGCAGGCAGATTACCGCAGGATTTTCCGGACAATGGATGGCAACGGCAAGCAAAAAGCAAATCGAAGCGGCAAAAAAAGCCGATCCCGAATTCGCGAAAAATTGGGATAACGATGTAGGCGACCGCATGATAAAACTGGTATTCATCGGGCAGAAAATGGATGAAGCAAAAATTCGCGCCGATTTGGATGCCTGCACTACAGCGCCGGCATTATAATTTTCCGCATACGGAAGCGTCGCTGCTCAGCAGCGCGTATTCGGCGTCCGTTAATTCACGGCACTGCCCCGTCGGAAGCGTTTCATCGAGGCGCAAAGAACCGACAGCTGTTCGTTTTAAATACGCAACTTCGGGAATGCCTGTTTTTCCGCCGGACAAAGCGCTTTCGCGGCTGCCGCAGAAACAGACGGCAGCTAATTCCCTGAACATGCGCTTGACTTGGTGATACTTTCCTTCCGTAATCGTCAGAACCGCGCTGTCCGATGCGTCGTCCGTGCCGCCGATTTTCTGCCATTCAAGCACGGCAGGCGCCGCGGAAAAGCCTTCTTCGGAACCGTCTGCCGGCACATAAAAACCGCGGCGGCAAACGGAAGTGTATTGCTTTCCGACAGCATGCGGCACAGGCACTGTCAGTTTTACCGTGTACGTTTTCGGCACATGTGTTTTCGGCGAAGTAAGGCGGTGCGTAAGCGCGCCGTCGTTTGTCAGCAGCAGCAAGCCTTCCGTATCCGCGTCCAGCCTGCCGACAGTATGCAGATGCCCGCCGAAAAACAGCGCGCCGTATTGTTCCGGCAGCAAATCGAACACCGTCGGATAATCGCCGGCTTTTGCGGAACAAACAGTTCCGGCGCATTTATTCATCATAATGTAAACGAATGTCCTGATTTCAACGGTTTTTCCGTCAACGCAGACAATATCGGTCTGCGGAAAAACATGCGCGTCGGGGCAGCGGCAAACCGTTCCGTTCACGGTTACGCAGCCGGCATGAAGCAGTTTTTTCACGTCTTTTCTCGTACCGAAACCGTGGTGGGCAAGTAATTTATCCAGCCGTTCGCTTCGATTCGGCTTTTTCGGCAATGACACGGCAGCGTCGGTTTTCGGCGCCGCAGATTGTTCTGCAGTTGCTTTGTTCATTTTTCTTCCGGCTTCTGTGATAAACGATAACGAAAATAAAACGCGCGCTCCGGGGAACGGCGGCTTTTATTTGTTCCCGAAAAATTTACGGCGGCGGGACACCCGACACTGCATTATAGCGCATGGAACGGAAATGTTTAAAGTATTGCGCGCTTCGGCAATTATTGACTTATCGGCAATTATCGGCGATACTCTGCCTTATCACATTATACCGCAAACAGGAGCTTTTATGAAAATTGCATTGATCAATGAAAACAGTCAGGCAGCAAAAAACGAACTGATATACAGCACGCTGAAATCCGTAACGGAACCGATGGGACACCAAGTCATCAATTACGGCATGTACTCGGCAGACGATCCGGCATCGCTGACATACGTGCAGAACGGCATTCTCGCCGCAACGCTTTTGAATTCCGGCGCGGCGGATTATGTCGTTACCGGATGCGGAACCGGCGAGGGCGCAATGCTTGCCTGCAACAGTTTTCCGGGCGTATTGTGCGGCCACATAACGGATCCGGAAGACGCTTATATGTTCTCGCAGATTAACGACGGCAACTGTATTTCGCTGCCGTTTGCCAAAGGATTCGGCTGGGGCGGCGAAATTACGCTTCAGTATATTTTCGAAAAGCTGTTCGCGGAAAAACCGGGGCAAGGTTATCCGCGGGAACGCGCGGTTCCGGAACAGCGCAATAAAAAAATACTCGATGAAGTGAAAAAAATTACCCACACCAATATGACTGTTATCCTCAAGTCGCTCGATCGGGATTTGGTAAAAGGCGCGTTCGCCGGAAGCCGCTTCCGCGAGTATTTTTTTGCCGGCTGCACCTGCGAAAAAATCGCGGCCGCCGTGCATGAAATTATCGGCTGAAATTTCGGCTGTCGGCGTATAATCGGAGCAGCACAGCGCCGGCACACAAACCGAAAATGCCGCGGCTTTGACGCGCAGACCGAATGCAGTTCAAGACAGCGGCGCAGATTCCCCGCACGGCATATAGTTTTCGGCAAAGGAATGCGCTGCCCTGCCGAAAACCGCCGTTCGGCCCGCTGCGGCAAACGGAACGCCGCAGTTTTTGACTTGCGCCACCGGCTTGTTCTTCGCAGAACGGAACATGCCAGCTGTTTTCGGCGGCTTGTGAGTTTTCAGGCATCACCCTCGATGACGTAACGCATCGCCGCAAGTTTTTCCGCGGTTTCTTCATATTCCCGTTCCGCAGAAGAATCATTGACTATGCCGCCGCCTGCCTGAAGCGTCCACATATCATTCTGCCGAAGCGCGCATCTGATTGCGATGCAAAAATCGAGGCAGTCATTTGCGCCGATGTATCCTACCGCGCCGGCGTAAAAACCGCGCTTTGTTTTTTCCAGCCCCGAAAGAATCTCTATCGCACTGATTTTCGGTGCGCCGCTGACTGTGCCCGCAGGGAACGCCGCGCGCAGAACATCCGCTGCTTTTTTGCCGCTTGCAGGCACGCCGGATACTTCCGAAACGAGATGCATTACATGACTGAAGCGTTCGCAGCTCATAAAGCTGTCCACATTTACGGAACCGACCGCGCATACCCGCCCCAAATCATTGCGTGCAAGATCCACAAGCATCAAATGTTCCGCGCGCTCTTTTGCATTTTGCAGCAATTCCGCTTCAAGCTGCGCGTCTTCCGCTTCGTTTTTTCCGCGGCGGCGCGTTCCCGCAATCGGATGAATCACCGCTTTTCCGTCCCTGACGCGCACGAGGCTTTCGGGAGAAGCGCCGGTAAGCTGAAAATCACCGAAGTCAAGATAAAACAAATACGGCGACGGATTCAGTGCGCGCAGACGGCGGTAGGCTTCCAGCGCGGGAAGCTCGCTTTTCAGGCGCAGACGGCGGGAAGGCACCGCCTGAATGATGTTTCCGGCAACGATGTGCTTTTTCAGCTGCTCGACTTTTTCAACGTATTCGCGCTTTGATGCAGCTTCATCCGTGATGACATCACAGGGAACATGCTGCGGCGGCTCGGACAAGTATGTAAAATCGAGATCGGCAAGACGTTTTTTCACCGTATCCAAACATGCACGCAAATCGACCGCGTGTTTTTGGTAATTCATCGCGCAAATGGTGATTGTTTCCGAAAAATGGTCAAACACAAGATATGTATGCCCCAGGATAAAAAGCGATTCGGGAATGCCTAATTCATCGGTTTGCGGCGCAAGCGTGATTGTATCGCAGCGCCGGCAGAATTCATAACTTAAATACCCGATTCCCGCCATCGGAACGGGAAATCCGCAAAGCGCGGCAGCGTCGCTGTTTTCCGCCGCAATCTGCGAAAGCACATCGAGAATATCAAGATTTCCGCCGGCAGGAAACCGCGTTCCGTCAACAGAAAACGAAACGCCGCTGTCATCCTGAAAAACTCGGAACGCTTCGTCAATCATTAAAATGGAATATCTGTTTTTTCCGTGAGAAAAAGACGCAGATTCAAGAACAGCTTTCGCATTGAATTTTTTTGCCAAAGAAAACGGCGTAAAATGTTCGCCGCGTATTGTTTCCGTAAGCATTATAGCCTCCCGTAAAATTCTATTTATAGAAACATACGGCAACTATATACTGTTTGAACAAATTCTGTCAATAGTAACATTCGCGGCGGTTTTCGGGAATGCAATATTCCGAAAACAAAACAGGAAAGCACGCATTAAATGCATGCGGGATTCGTTATTTGCGGTGTTTTTATGCGGCGGCTTTCGGCACAAGGTTTTTCAGAGCTGTCTGACCGCTTGATGCAAAACGGACAGACAGCTGCATGAGAAAGCGGCATTTTTTACATATACCGTAAATTATTCGGCGAAACAGCCCATTTCACGGATTTTTTTATTGCGGTATTTTACAAGCACCGCGGGCGAGCGTTTCATAAGGCTCTTCAAATCTTCGATTATTTTTACTTTGACGGCAGCCGCAGCCGCAGCCGGATCGTTATGCGCGCCGCCGTCCGGCTCTTTGATAACACCGTTGATAATTTTCAGTCCGAGGACTTCGCGGCTTGTAATTTTCAGCATGGCGGCGGCATCTTTTGCGCGCGAAGCATCACGCAGCAAAATGGACGCACATCCTTCCGGAGAAATCACCGAATAAATGGCATTTTCGAGCATGTATACTTTGTCGCCCACTCCGATGCCGATTGCACCGCCGCTGCCGCCTTCGCCGATAATAACGCAGATTACAGGCGTTTTTAATTGGCTGAATTCGCGCAAATTGACTGCGATTGCTTCCCCGACGCCGCGTTCTTCCGCGCCCTGTCCGGAATAAGCACCTGATGTATCGATAAACGAAATAATCGGTCTGCCGAATTTTTCAGCCTGTTTGGCAAGACGCAGCGCTTTTCTGTATCCTTCCGGATTCGCCATGCCGCCGTTGCGCTCGATTGTTTCTTTGAGATTGCGCCCTTTTTGATTGCCGATAACCGTAACGGGAATTCCGTCAAGGAAGCCGATTCCGCCGACAAGCGCCGGATCATCTCCGTAACAGCGGTCGCCGTGCAGTTCGACAAAATCATCGATTATCATGTTGATATAATCGAGCGTGCGGGGACGATCGGTATGCCGTGCTATTTCAACCTGCTTCCATATTTTCGATGTTGCTTCCGCGCTGTTTTCGAGCTTCTTTGTGATGCGGGCAATTTCATCCGATATATCAAGCCCCGATGATTTTGCCATTGCGTGAAGCTGTTCCAGTAATTTTTCCTGATCCATTTGCATATCGCTCATTTTGCGCTTCCTTCCGCGCCGGACGATGCCGGGCGTTTATGCAGATCTATCATTTTTGCCCAAAACGCTTTCTGCTCGGCACGCGGAACGATGCAGTCCACAAAACCTTTCTGCTGCTGGAATTCCGCACGCTGGAAGCCGTCGGGCAGTTTCTGGCGGATAGTGCCTTCAATGACACGCGGCCCCGCAAATCCTATCAGCGCGCCCGGTTCGGCGCAAATAAGATCGCCGAGCATGGCAAAACTTGCCGTTACGCCGCCGGTAGTGGGATCGCAGAACATAATAAAATACGGTACCGCGGCACGGTCAAGTTCCGCGGCGGCGGCGGCGGTTTTTGCCATCTGCATAAGGCTGAACAAGCCTTCCTGCATTCTCGCGCCGCCGGATGTCGCATATATAATAACCGGAATTTTTTCTTCCGCGCCTTTGTGCATTAAGCGCACGATTTTTTCGCCGACAACGGAGCCCATGGAACCGCCGATAAACGCAAACGACATAACGCCGAGCAAAGCCGGACGCTTTTCGATTGTGCAGCTGCCGGTGATAATAGCTTCGCTCATCGAAGTTTTTTCAATCGAGGCGTCTATTTTTTCTTCATAGCCTTCCATGCCGATCGGATTTTTCGACTTCAGATTCGAATACAATTCGGTGAAGCTGCCTTCATCCGCGATGTACGCTATCCGTTCCCATGCGCCGATGCGGTGATGCATACCGCATTCGGGACATACCATTAAATTTTTTACGAACACAGAATCATCATGACTGACTCTGCAATGCTGACATTCCAAAAAAGCACTCCTTATCAAAAATTGCCCGTACAGCGGCATGCAATGCCGAGCCGCAGGCAAGCTGCCTTTCGCGGAAGCAAAATCCGCGCGGCACTCAGACGTTTGTTTTGAAACTATCCGTCGGGGAATAATTCCGCATACAAACCGGTCCCGAAATTTCCGCTGCGGAACTGTTTCGTATTCAGGATTTTTTTCTGCTGCTCTATGTTAGTGGGGACGCCTTCTATTTCCAATTCATCAAGGCTGCGCAAAAGACGCAGAACCGCACGTTCCCTGTCCGTATCATGCACAATCAATTTCGCAATCATCGAATCGTAAAAAGGCAAAACCGTGTATCCCTGATACAAAAACGAATCGAATCTGACACCCGGACCTCCGGGAACGGACAGCGCTTTTACTTTTCCCGGCATACGCGCATTCACGCGCGCTTCGATAGACCAGCCGTTAAGTTTTACTTTATCCGGCTTTGTTTCCATGGGAAGCCCCGTGCAAACCCGTATTTGTTCGCGGATAATATCCACGCCGCTCACGAATTCGGAAACAGGATGTTCGACTTGAATGCGCGCATTGACTTCCATAAAATAAAAATCAGTGCCGGACACAAGGAATTCGATAGTACCGGCGCCGCGGTATTTCAGCGCACTGAATAAATTACGCGCACCGTCATACATGCGGCGGCGCATTTCCGCAGAAACAGCCGGAGACGGGCTTTCTTCTATCAGTTTTTGGTGATTGCGCTGCACAGAACAATCGCGCTCGCCCAAAACAGCTACTTTTCCGGCGCCGTCCGCAAGAATTTGCAGTTCGACATGCCGCGGATTGACCATATATTTTTCGACATACACCGTGCCGTCCGCAAAATTCGCTTCCGCTTCGCTTGAAGCTATTTTCAAGTTTTCGGCAAGGTCTTCTTTTTTCCAAACGATGCGCATGCCCTTCCCGCCGCCGCCGGAAGCCGCTTTTATAATCACCGGATACCCGCATGCATCCGCCACGGCAGCCGCTTCTTCCGCGGTTTTTACCGCACCGTCGGAACCGGGGGTTACCGGCAGCCCGTGTTTTTGAGCCGTTGCGCGCGCCTGAACTTTATCGCCGAGCATTTCGATTGTCGCCGGATCGGGACCGATCCAGTACAATCCCGCTTTTTCAATATCGCGCGCAAATGCCGCATTTTCCGAAAGGAAACCTACGCCGGGATGAATTGCTTCGCAACCGGTCCGCAGCGCCGCCGTAATAAGCGCATTGTCGTTGAGATAACTTTTTGCGGCAGGCGCCGGTCCGACGCACACAGCTTTGTCGGCAAGCCTGACATGCAGATTTTCTTTATCGGGCGAAGAATACACCGCAACTGTTTCAATTCCCAGCTCTTTGCAGGCGCGGATAATGCGAACCGCTATTTCGCCGCGGTTCGCAATCAGCAGACGTTTTATCATAACTTTGAACCTACAGACGTTTTACCGAAAACAGCGGCTGATCGTATTCGACAAGATCGCCGTTTGCCGCAAGAATATCAACGATTTCGCAGTCGAATTCGCACTCAAGCGTATTCATCATTTTCATTGCCTCAAGAATGCACAGCGGGTCGCCTTTTTTTATCTTATCGCCTTTTTCGACATACGCGGGAGAATCAGGCGCGGCGGCGCGGAAAAACGTACCTACAAGCGGACTTTTTATTGTTTCACATTCGGAATCCGCGGCAGCACTCCGCACAGGCGCTTTTTCGGCAGCAGCGGCGTTTTCTTTTTGCGCGGAAGAAGCAGCAGCATGTTCAGACGCAGCGGCAGCGAGTGTTTCGGCTTCCGGCTTAGGCGCAATTCCGTTTTTATGGTGCGCCCCGATTTCCGGCGGCAGCGGCGGCACAGCGGTTCCCGTTACGCCTGCCGATTTTTTGAGCGAAATGGAATCTCCGCCGCGTGTTATATCCAGCGCCACAACGGAACTTTTGTCAAATGTATCGATAATCTGCAAAATAAAAGAATCAGTCACTTTTTGCTCCCGAAAAAATAGTTTTATATGGTATCAAAGCGGGCAACTTCCGCGTCATAGTCAACACCGGCAATATCAAATCCGCTGGTCGCAAGAAAATCATGCTGATAGCCGGCAAGATCCGTCAGTTCCGCGCTGTTTTCGCTGGTAACCTGCGGCATAACCGCATTTACTTCACGCTGAATTTCCGGATCCAGTTCCCAGTCGTCGATGCGGATTCGCTGTTCGTCATCGACAAAAACGCCGGACGCGTCAGCACGGCAGCCGAGTTTTTCGCACAACTCGGCATCGCTTCCGCACGGCGCACCGAATAAACGGCTGTCAAATAGTCTGTTTATTTGTTCGATGCAGCCTTCGTGCCGTCCGCGCGCTTTCATTACTTTGAACAGCGTTGCCAAATACAACGGAATAATCGGAATAACCGCGCTCGCGCGGGTTACCAGTCCTTTATTCACGGAAACATAGGCAGAACCGTGGAATGCAGCCATCTGCGCCCGCAGTTTTTCCGCGGTTGCTTCAAGATGCTCTTTCGCTTTGCCGATGGTTCCGTTCCGATAAATTGCCTGCGACAATTCGGGTCCGATATACGAATAGGCAACGGTCATGCATCCGTCCGCAAGCGTGCCTGCCGCGGAAAGCTGCGCAATCCAGCGTTCCCAGTCTTCGCCGCCCATTACTTTTACGGTGTTGGCAATTTCTTCTTCGTTCGCGGGTTCGGCGGAAATGTCTTTCAGCTCGCCGGTAAACTGATCGATTGTTTTTCCGCTGAATGTTCTGCCGATCGGCTTTATCACGGATTTATACATGACGCCGCTTTCCGGATCCGTGCGCACAGGGCTCGCAAGGCTGTAAATTACCAGGTCGAATTTCATGCCTTTTTCACGCGCCGCCTGAATAACATCGGCTTTTACCGCATCCGAAAAAGCGTCGCCGTCAAAAGTCAAAGCGAAAATACCGGCTTTTTCGGCGGCACTGTCAAACGCGAGGTTGTTGTACCAGCCGGGCGTGCCCCATTTTTTTTCCGTGCCGGCTTTCTCGAAAGAAACGCCGATTGTGGCGGCTCCGTATCCGAACGCCGATACGATTCGGCTGGCAAGTCCGTATCCGTTGGAACAGCCGAGCACCAATACATTTTTCGGAGCGGCGCGCTGTATATCCTTACGTGCCGAATTCGAAGCACGCATTGACGCGCGTTTTTTTGTGTATTCGATTTGATCCTCAACCGATTTTCTGCATCCTGCCGGGTGCGCATTCAGGCATATATTGCCGCGAACCATTGGTTTCATAAAAAACTCCTGATAATCTGCGAACAGCAGGCGCGTTCTTCCGCGAACAAACGCCGGCTTTTTTATTTTCTCCGCAATACGCGCAGATGCCCGTAACGGGCTGTTTTATTTTCGGCACAAAACTTGTTCCGAACGCCGGCAGCTTAACGCCAGGCATCAAGCCGCCGAATCGGAATCAGTTTGCCTGTCCGACAAGGCACATCCATTCGGCTTCGGCAGCGGCTTCCGTTCCCACATACGCGGTTCCCGACTGCTTAATCATCCGCTTTGAAACACGCAAATTTTTTATTTCCATTCTGACGGTTTCACCGGGCCGAACCTGACGGCGGAATTTTACTTTGTCAACGGTTCCCAAAAAAAACAATGAACCGTCATCGAATTTTTTCTGAAAACTGAGCGCCGCGCCGCCTGCCTGCGCCATTGTTTCGATGAGAATTACGCCGGGCACAACCGGATACTGCGGAAAATGCCCTTTGAAAAAAAACTCTTTTTCCGTAAATGTATGTTCGCTGACGCTGCCGTTTTCGTCGCAGCTGATAATTTCATCGACAAACAAAAACGGTTCCCGATGCGGCAGCAATGATTCTATGTCTTTTGTTCCCTGCACTTGTGCGCTCCTAATAAAAATCTGTGCGCCGGCATTGTATCCGGCAGGCATCAGGCATTAAAATCCGCGGGACATGCCGAACAGCTCCGGCAGATTTCAAGCGTCTGCTTATATCTTTTTGAAAACGACAACTCCGTTGTGCCCGCCGAAGCCGAGCGAACCGGAAGCCGCACAGGAAATGCCGTTTTCGGCTTTTACTGCCTTATTCGGTACATAATCGAGATCACAGCCGTGTTCCGTGTCCGGATTATCCAAATTGATAGTCGGCGGATAAACGCCGTCTTCGATTGCTTTCACGCAAAACAGTGCTTCAATCGCGCCGGCAGCGCCGAGACAATGCCCTGTCATGCTTTTTGTCGAAGAAATCTTCATATTATATGCGTGAGAACCGAAAGCTTTTTTGATCATCGCCGTTTCGGACGGATCATTTACCGGCGTAGCAGTACCGTGCGCATTGTAGTACTGAACATCTTCCGGACGGACACCGGCATCGGACAACGCATTTGTCATGGCAAGCGCGCCGCCGTCTCCCGAAGGATCGGGGCTTGTTATATGGTACGCATCCGAAGAACCGCCGTATCCGGCAAATTCGCAGTATATTTTCGCACCGCGTTTAACGGCGTGTTCGTATTCTTCAAGGATAAGAATTGCGGCGCCTTCTCCCATGATAAAGCCTTCGCGTTTTGCGTCAAAAGGACGGCTCGCTTTTTCGGGCGTATCATTGAAAGAAGTAGCAAGTGTTTTCAGCACCTGAAAACTGCCGATACCGAAACCCGTGATTGTGGCTTCCGTACCGCCGGCAAGGCAGACATCAAGCCGTCCGCTGCGTATCTGATCGAGCGCAAGTCCCAGCGCATCCGTGCCGGAAGCACATGCCGTTGCAAGCGAAAGCGCCGTACCGTGCAGACCGAATATCATGCTGATATTGCCCGGCGCTTCATTTGAAATAAGCTGCGGAATCGTCAGCGGCGGAATGCGCGTATTGCCGGCTTCAAAGTACTTTTTGAACCCTGCTTCGAGAATTTCAAACCCGCCGATGCCGTTGCCGAGCAAAACACCAGAACGCTGCCCGTCTATATTTTCTTTTGTAAATCCCGCATCCGCAAGCGCCATGGACGCGGCGGCAACCGCGTACTGGGTATACAATCCCATTTTGCGCGCTTCTTTTTTATCGATATATTTTGAGGCGTCGAAGTTTTTAACTTCGCCGGCAATCTTACAGGAATAATCGGCACAGTCAAAATGCGTAATCCGTGCTATGCCGCTTTTTCCGGCTTTTATCCCATCCCATGTTTCTTCGACACTGTTTCCGAGCGGAGTAACACACCCCAGCCCTGTTACAACAACTTTTCTCACAAAAAACTCCTATTGAACCAGAAAAAGTTCGGTATATTCAAAAGCACGCCGTTTTCGGACAAACGCGCATATTCATCGGAATTTACGCTCCCATGCCGCCGTCGACGCCGAGAACCTGCGCCGTAATGTACGCGGACAAATCAGACGCCAAAAAAACAGCGGCATCCGCAATGTCTTTAGGCTTTCCGGCACGCTTAAGCGGAACGGATTCAATCATCGACGCTTTAAGTTCTTCCGGCAAAACGGCAGTCATATCCGTTTCGATGAAACCCGGCGCAATGGCATTCACGCGGACGCCGCGGCTGCCGGTTTCTTTCGCAAGGCTTTTTGTCAAGCCGATAAGCCCCGCTTTGCTTGCGGCATAATTCACCTGACCGCCCTGGCCATGCAAGCCGACAATCGAACTCATATTGATAATCGAACCGCTGCGGCGCCGAATCATGTCCGATGAAATGATTTGAGAAATCAAAAACGCACTGGTAAGATTTACCCGCAGAACATTTTCGAAATCTTCCAGCTTCATGCGGAAAGAAAGTCCGTCGCGCGTAATGCCGGCGTTATTTACAAGAACATCGAAACCGCCGGATTCTTTCAGTGCGTCTTTCACGGCAGGCACAAGCGCTTCCGCATTGCCGCAGTCCGCGCACAGCTCATGAAACACGGTTTTCTTTTCGGAAGCGAACGCTTCTATTTCTTCCCGCGCAGCCGACGGTTTTGAACACAGTCCCCAGACTTCGGCGCCTTCTTCCAAAAAACGCTTTACGATTTCTTTGCCGATTCCGCGGCTTGAACCGGTAACCAGCGCTTTTTTTCCGTTCAACAACATGATATGCTCCTAAATATATTGGATATGCCGCGCATTATTTACAGCTGAATATCCGCAATTATATTTCAACCGCGGCGGCAGACTCTTTCGTATTAACGGAAACGCAGGTCAGCGTTTCGGACGCATATCCGGAATCGCGCCATAAACCGCCGAGCACGGTTCCCGGTCCGACTTCGAGAATGCGCCAGTCCGCACTGCCGCCGTTCGCAGCGATATGCTCTGCGATAAAGCGTTCTTCCGTTGTCCATAAAACCGGATTGGTAAAATGCCGCACCGCATTGTCTTTTGCTTCCGTGCCGGAAACACACGGCGCGCCGGTAACATTTGACAGCAGCATTACGCCGGCAGCGGGGTCTTTAAACGAAACGGTTTCCAGCACGCGCGCAAATTCTTCCGCGCCTTTCATCATAAGCGGCGAATGAAACGGTCCCGCCACTTTAAGGCGGATAAAACGGCGCGCGCCGGCAGCTTTCAGCAATTCTTCCGCCTGCTCCAATCCCTCCGCCGTTGCGGAAACAACGGTCTGCTTGGGACTGTTCATATTGGCGGCAAACGCTATGCCTGCCGAACCGTCCTGCCGCGCGGCAGAAAGCGGTTCGAGTATTTCGATAACTTTTTCCGGAGGAAGACCGATGCACGCCGCCATGCCGGGTGCTGCTCCCGAAGACGATTCGGCTATTTGCTCGCATGCTTTCTGCATAATCAAACCGCGGCGGAACACAACGGAAACAGTTTCCTCGAAAGAAAGAACGCCCGCGCTGCACAGCGCCGCAAATTCGCCGAGACTGAATCCGGCAAAAACGGAACCACAAATGCCGCGGGTTTTTAAGGCGGCGGCGGCGGCGAGTTCCGCAACGGTAATCGCAATTTGGCTGCGGTCGCTGCGGGCAAGCTCCTCTGCCGAAATATTCCATAAATAATCGGAAATGTTTACGCCGGCGATTTTCTCCGCTTCTGTTACGACTGCCATGGCTTCGGGATATGCATCGCAGATATCATGCATCATTCCCTGAAACTGCGCCCCCTGACCGGGATATAAAAAGGTATATTTCATTCAGCGACCTCCAAATGCCGCAGCTGCTACCAGCGGATAACGCATCCGGACCAAGTAAGTCCCGCGCCGAACGCAGCGGAAACAATCGTCTGTCCGGCTTTCAGCTGCCCGGAAACGCTCATATCATGCAAAGCAATCGGAATGCATGCCGACGACATATTGCCGTACTGCTCCATATTCAGCACGAATTTTTCCGCAGAGAAACCGAGCCGTTTTGCGGCGGAAAGAATAATCCGTGCATTTGCCTGATGACAGACGAACCAGCTGATGTCATCGAGCGCAAGCGATTCTTTTTCCATTAAATCGCGGATAATATCAACCATTTTGCCGACGGCAAAATTATACACCGCGTGTCCGTCCATTATCATTTTTCCGCCGTGACGGCAGTACAGCGCATCCGCACCGGTTCCGACCGCGCCATGCACAAACGAGCCCAAGCCCCTTGCCGCATCGGCGGCAGATTCCGCGGAAAGCGCCGATTTTTTTTCGGCGTCAGTGTTTTCGAGCAGCACCGCGCCGGAGCCGTCGCCGAAAAGCACGCAGGAAGAACGATCCGTCCAATCCGTGATGCGCGAAAGCGTTTCCGCCCCGCACACAAGCGCATAGCGCCAGCCGTGCCGTTCCATCAAGCCGCCGGCAATATCAAGCGCATGCAGAAAACCGGAACACGCCGCGGCAACATCAAACGCCATAGCATTCTGCGCACCTATATCACGCTGAATAAGGCAGGCGTCCGACGGAAAATTATTGTTATCCGGCGTCGCAGTGGAAACAACCAGCAGACTGATATCTTCCGCACCGACAGCCGTACCGTTTTCTTTCGCCGCCGCGGCATTTTGCAGCGCCGCAAGACAGGCGCGCGTTCCCAAAAAAGCCGATGTTTCATCGCCCTCGGCAATATAGCGGCTCCTTATTCCCGTGTGCGAGCGAATCCATTCGTCGGAAGTATCGAGCCGCAGCGCCAATTCATCATTCGTTACTTTTTTCCGCGGCACAGCCTTTCCCGTACCGCGTATTACTATCGCCATAATATGTCCAACCTTTTATAAAGCTGACATTTTGCCGACTTTTGTCATTCTCAACAAAAAAAGAATAACATTATTTCAGAAAATGTCAAGATGCCGTTATTCACAATACTGCAATGTATCATTATACAGACACCTTTCGATTCCCGAAAGTTGCAGACACTGCGCCGAATTATTGCAGTCCGCACCCGCACCGAAAAATTTCCTGCCGCTTAGTACGTACAAGATAATCTTGTCAGTAACAAAATATCTTCTTGTAAGGCTTACAAGATCATCCTGCAAGGCTTATGAGATTATGCTGTGCGACACACAAGATGATGCGGAGCGCCGCACAAGATCGTCTTGGACGTCGCACAAGATTATGCCGATCGTACAAAAATATCATGTTTTTGTACCAAAAAGATTATGCTGACAGTACAAAAATATTATGTTTTTGTACGCACAAGATAATTTTGTCAGTCTGTAAGTGCCGAAAAAAGCGCATTTTTGCACTCTGCAAGCCGCTTGCTGCGCTTATCGCAAGGTTTGACGGCATCATTCCTGCCTATATGAACGCCTGCAATATCGCGATGTTGCGGCTGTATTCCGTGCAGTATTATGCTTTTTTGTGTGTCTTTGCGAGCCGACTTGACGACGAAGCAACACTTGCGTGGTGCGGCGGATTTCAGCTGCTTGCCCTCACACGATAAAATTCTGCAATTTTTTTTCGTTATTGAAAAAAAAAGGAACGTTTAAATCACGAAACGGCACGCGCG
>JAMPCJ010000002.1 GCA_023666275.1 Treponema brennaborense
AAAAAGCATAAAATCATGATAAAAGACTTGAAACTGCACTGAAAAGCAAAGAAAATCACGCTTTTTTGTGCGTTTCGAAAGAAAAATCGGCAGGCGCTAAAATCGAAGTTCGCGCGTGCCGTTTCGTGATTTAAACGTTCCTTTTTTTCGCAATTTTTCGAAAAATCTGTAATTTTTTTTTAGACACTGGGAGAGCAGGGCTTGTCTTTCCTCCGAGAAGAGCATTCGATGCGGAAAACGCAAATCATCAGGGAACGGCAGGCGTACACAGCATATACACGGAACGTGAAAAGACAAACAGCACGGCAGAGAACGCCGAGGAAAACAGCGGCAGCGAAATGCGGGCAAGATACAGCGGATTTTTTTCGCAGACGGCAAAAACAACCGAAGCACAAAGCATTCCGATCGAACAAACAAATAACACGCCCGAAAGTACCGAAATGCTTTCCAGCAGAAACAGCAGCGTAGAATCAAGAAAATTCCGAGTATTGCCGGTCAAATACAAAACAAAAAATACGCACGTATACAGCAGAAAAAAAACAACACCCCGATTTAACACTCGAAACAGCAGATTTATCGGCTTTCCCGCAGTATGGTTCATGGACTTTTGCATTCTGTTACAGTATACTGTGTAAAAATAAATTTGCACAAGGTGATACAATGAAGAAATTTCTCTTGTCCTGCGTCATTCTGCTGGCAGCTGCCGCAGCGGCATTATATATAGGCTGGACAGAACTGCATGTGCCGATTGGTTCGTATGCGGTCATGATAACAAAAACAGGCGGAATATATCCGCTTCCGATTGAAAACGGCGGCTTCACCTGGAGGTGGGAACGGCTTTTGCCGACAAACACAGAACTGCGATGTTTTTCCGTAACTCCCGCGGCAGACACCGTAAAAACAAGCGGAACACTGCCTTCCGGCGAAATATACAGCGCGATGCTCGAAGGCAAACCCGATTTTTCATATCAATTTGACGTAGCGGTTTCTCTGAGAATCCGTGCGGCATCATTGCCGGCATTCATCAGGAAAACAAATATTCAGACACAGGCAGAACTCGATCAATATCTTGCAGGGCAAATCGAAAACGCCGCACGGACAGCTGCCGGATATATCGCCGCAAACCGTTTTTCGGACAATGAGGAGCTCCGCACGCATGCCGCGGATACGGAAAGCATTATCGGCGCACTCGAAAAAGAGCGCGCGTTCTCTGAAATCGAAATAACGTCGCTCGGCATTGCCGAGACTGCACTTCCGGATGCAAATCTGTATTTGACGGCAAAAGACGCGTATGCGGCATATCAGTCGCAGGTACGCGAATCGGTGCTTGCGTCCGTGCGGGAACAAGCCGGATACGCCGCGGATGATTATCTGCAAATAGAACGTTTCGCGCGCTGGGGAAAAATCCTCCAAGACTATCCCGTGCTCATCGAATTTCTCGCGGTTACAAGAGATGACGCATCGCAGCTTGCATCCGTATTGGAAAAACTGCGCCAAAAAAAATGACAGCACATCTGCATATTCCCGCAGAACTGCGCAGGATGAATGCCTTTTTTTCAAAAGCCGGCTATTCCGCATATCTTGTCGGCGGCGCGGTGAGGGACATGCTGCTCGGCAAGCAGGCGGCCGACTGGGACATTGCCACGGACGCTTCTCCGCAGCAAGTCGCATCGCTGTTTCATCATGTTATTCCGACCGGCATCGCACACGGAACCGTTACGGTGCGATTCATGAAGCGCAATATCGAAGTTACCACGTTCAGAACGGAATCCGCCTATTCCGACGGACGGCATCCCGATTCCGTATCATACGCAAAAACAATCGAAGAAGATTTGTCGCGGCGTGATTTTACCATGAATGCCGTTGCCGTATCGCTTGAAACGGGAGAAATAACGGATCCGTTCGGCGGAAGAGAAGATATACGGAAGCATCTTATACGAACCGTCGGCGGCGCGCAGGAACGTTTTTCGGAAGACGGCCTGCGCCCCATTCGTGCCGTCCGTTTTGCATCGCAGCTGAATTTTTCGATCGATGCACAAACGCTGCAAGCCATCCCCGCAGCGATGCCGCAAATACAAAAAATATCGATAGAACGCTTCCGCGACGAACTGATAAAAATTCTCAAAACCGAAAAACCTTCCGCCGCATTCAAAATACTCGAACAAACCGGCATACTGCATTTTTTTCTGCCGGAACTGGCACGATGCCGCGGCGTAATTCAATCAGACTGCCGCGGTTTTCATAAATTCGACGTACTTGATCATCTGCTGTTTTCGTGCGATGCCGCAAGCGCGGAAAATCTCTTTGTAAGACTTTCGGCACTGTTTCACGACTGCGGAAAACCGGACACAAAAAAAACGGAAATCCGCACGGTACCGAATGCGGAAACGGGAATCGGACAGGACGCTGCCGTGCATACTTTTTTCAATCACGAAAAAAAATCGGCGCTCATAACAGCCGCCGTACTGGAACGTCTGCGCTTTCCGAAAGCGGCGGAACAATACACGGCGCATTTGGTTGCACAGCACATGTTTCATTACGAAAGCAGCTGGACAGACGCTGCCGTCCGCAGATTTATCATCCGCGCGGCTCCGGATTTTCTGCTTCGCCAATTGCCGCAGCAGGAAAGCAAAATGTATCCCGCAGACGCAAAAAGCGTAATCAGCGATTTATTCGATCTGCGCGCGGCGGATGCGGCAGGCGCGGCAGATCCGCAGGATCGAGTGCCGGACGTTCGCCGCTCTCCGCTCATGATCGAATTTGCCGATCGCATAAACAACATACTTGAACAGAAAAACGCACTCAGTTTGAAAGATCTCGCCGTCGGCGGAAAAGATCTGATAGCGGCAGGAATTGCGCCCGGCAGGCAAATGGGAGCGATTTTGAATGCGCTTTTGAACGATGTAATCGAAAATCCCGAAAACAATACGAAAGAAAAACTTTTGGCGGCTGCAAAAAAAATGCGCCGCGATTCCGTATAACGCGCTTACGGCAACGGCACTTTACAGCACGGCAGCAAAACTATGATGCTGCGTTATGCATCAGCGGAAAGCGATAAATAAATTTGGTCGGCAAGCCCGAATCCGGCGTTTTTTGTCATGGACACGGCAAGTTCGTCATACAGCATATCGTTATAGATTTTCGAAGCAGAACTGCCGTCGCTTCCGAACAGCCCTCCCTCGTTCAGCGTTCCCCGCATCGAAGAAAGCATCATTTTTACAAAATAAGATTCGAGTTCCAGCGATTTTTCATACAGTTTGCTTGTTTTATCGATCCGCCGGCCGGAATCATGCAGCGCGGCACTGTTTGCCGCAGCTCCGGCAGGACGCGCCGCGGCATCAGCCGGATGCGTAAAAGTACCGGAAAAGCCGCTTGTGTAATCGCCGTTCACTCGTCCGTTATCCGCAATCTGCGAAGAAGAAAGCGTCCCGCTGCCGGAAAAAGATTCCAAAAGCGAGTTGAATTTTTCCGCTTCGCGGTGCAGCGAGGCGGAATTCGCGGCGGAAGCTCCCGCTGTCAGATTATGTATGCCGCCGCTTGTTTTGCTGACAATCATATTATTTTTTTCCTTTTTCCGTAATCAAAAACTTATCGTTTTAAATTCGTGGCGGTGGCAAGCATCGTATCGCTTGTCTGAATTGCTTTTGAATTGAATTCGTATGCGCGCTGAGCAACAATCATCTGAACCATTTCATTTACAACAGACACATTGGACATTTCCAAAAATTTATGTTTTGTAACTCCCGCGCCGTCGAAGCCCGGCCGGTTTGCAATCGCTTCGCCCGACGCATTGCCGACAAGGAACAAATTATCGCCCGCGGCTTCGAGTCCCGCCGGATTCGGAAACGTGTATAATTCCATTTGTCCTATTTCCACCGGATCATCATTGCCGGCTGTCTTCACGGTTACACGGCCGTCGTCGCTTACGGCAAGTGTTTCTATCCGGAAATTTTCCGGCATGATAATTTCCGGCATTACGCGGAAACCGTTGGAAGTTACAAGCTGTCCCGAAGAATCAACCTTGAACGAACCGTCCCTTGTATACGCAAAAGAGCCGTCGTAGCGCAGTACGCGGAAAAATCCTTCGCCGACAATCGCCAGATCCGTCGGATTTTCCGTATTCTGCAGCGAACCTTGATTAAACATGCGCTGAGTCGCGGCGATTTTCACACCGCTTCCCATTTGGATACCGACCGGCGTAACGGTGTCTTCCGTTGCCGGCGTTCCAGCGAGTTTCACATTCTGGTAAATAAGATCCTCGAATTCCACCCGCTGTTTTTTATAGCCGGAAGTATTCACGTTTGAAAGGTTATGAGAAATTGTATCGATATTCGCCTGCTGTCCGTTCATGCCGGTAGCTGCTGTCCAAAGGCTTCGTACCATAGTTATCTCCTTATTATCACAGCGGTTTTATTTTACGTGCCGCTTCTCAAAAGTATGTTCAGCGCAAAAGCGTAACTTTTGACCACAGCGTCGTCATCATAGAATCCTGCGACTGAATTGTTTTTTGATTCGCATCATAGGCGCGGTTTACTTCTATCATTTGAACCATTTCATTGACGACATTTACATTCGACGTTTCCACATAATTTTGCAGCACATACGGGCGTTCGGCATCTTCGGCGGAATACGCCGATCCCGATATATACGTGTCGGCATATAAGCTGGAACCGATTTTCTGCAAATACCGTTCATTGTCAAAGCGGACGATACGCAGCCTGTCTATGAACTGCATGTCGTTTCCCGTAAACAACCGCCCGTCTTCTTTTAAAATAAAATCATAGCCGGAAACATGAATGGGACCGGAATCTCCCAGCACGGGATATCCTTCTTTTGTTTCGAGAATGCCTTCCTTGCCGATCATGAAATTGCCGTTTCTTGTGTAGCGCTCGCCGTTCGGCGTCTGCACCGCGAAAAAACCTTCTCCCTGCAGGGCAATATCGGAACTGTGGGAAGTTTCCTTGAACGATCCCTGTTCGAGAATTGTATACAATTCGTTCGTTTCAACGCCGAGCCCCAGTTTCCCTATCACCGGCGCGGCATCCGCAGAACCGACGGAAGTCAGATACACTCCGTCATCATTCATGCGGCGAACAAGAAGCTCAGGGAAAGACTTGCTGACGGCAACATCACGTTTGTAGCCTGTCGTATCGACATTTGCCAGATTATTCGAAATCGCATCAAGCCTATTCTGCTGCGCAGCCATTCCGCTTGCGCCCGTATACCAGCCACGTATCATGCACTACTCCTGTATTTATTATCGGATGCAGGCGCACTCGACTTAATGCGCTTTTGCCGCAAAACGTCTGCCGCAGCAACCGAAGACAGACAAAACTTTCCGCCGAAGAAGCGTAAGCTGCGCAAAAAACAATTGTCAATTTGAATATATGGATATATAATTAAAAAAACTGAAGAACACAGTGTGTTACTTTACAGGAGGGGCATGTATGCCAAAAGTTTTATCGATTATTCTCGGCGGCGGAAAAGGAACACGGCTGTACCCGCTTACAAAAGAACGTTCGAAACCTGCTGTCCCGTTCGGCGGCAAACATCGAATTGTGGATATTCCGATTTCAAACTGCATCAATTCCGGTTTTGAACAAATATATATTTTGACGCAGTTCAATTCCGCGTCGCTTCACATGCATATTGCAAATACATACAACTTCGATCGTTTTTCCCGCGGATTCGTCGAAATTCTCGCCGCGGAACAAACGCTCGAACATTCCGGCTGGTACGAAGGCACCGCCGACGCCGTGCGCAAAAATTTTATCCATTTCAAAATTCAAAAACCGACGCACTACATCATTCTTTCCGGCGATCAGCTCTATCAAATGGATTTGAAAGCATATCTCGACGCGCACATACAATCGGGCGCGCAGATTACCATTGCGACAACTGCCGTTACGCGGGAAGACGCAACGGGATTCGGCATTATGAAAATCGACGGCAACAACCGCATAACGGCGTTCATGGAAAAGCCTGCGGCAAATCTCGACATATCGGACTGGAAAATTCCCGAAGAAACCAGAACTGCGGACACAGCTCCGGGCAAAGATTATCTTGCTTCCATGGGAATTTATATTTTCGATGCGCCGGTTCTCGAAGCAGTTCTTGACAATGATTTAACCGACTTCGGAAAAGAAGTTATTCCGAACGCAATAAAACAGTACAAAGTCAATTCGTATGTATACAACGGATACTGGGAAGACATCGGAACAATCCGCAGTTTTTACAATGCAACGCTGGATCTTGCAAGCATACATCCGCAGTTTAATTTCTATGATGAAAACAAGCCTGTTTTCACGCACATGCGCAACCTTCCTCCTTCGAAACTGAACAATGCGAATGTAACCGCTTCCACTGCAAGCGAGGGCTGCGTCATAACAGATGCAAAATTAAGCAGCTGCGTTATCGGCGTTCGCAGCATCATAGAAAAAGGCTGCGATTTGGACGGCGTAATCTGCATGGGCGCCGACTTTTACGAATCCGCGGAACAAAAAGCGGAAAACAAGCAGAAAGGCATTCCCAATATCGGGATCGGCGCCAACTGCAAAATACGCCGCACTATTATCGATAAGAATTCTCGGATTGGGGAAAACTGTTCTATCGGCATGGGGAAAATACCGGAAGACGGCGATCACGGCATGTACTATGTCGCCGACGGCATCATTGTCATCAGAAAAACGTCTGTCATTCCTGCCGGAACCGTAATATAAAGAACTTTTTCTGCCAACCATAACGTACAGCAGCGTAAATAAAAAAAGGAGAACTGCTTTTTGCAGGTTCTCCTTTTTTTGTGCTTTTGCAGGCAGTCCGTCTTTTTAACGGATTTTTCTGACAAATGAGTCTTCGAATCCGCGCTGACGGAAACGGGCAAGAATCACTTCGTATTCATCATCATTCAGCGGACCTACCAGCACTTGATAGCCGCGGCCGCCGTTAACTTTTACAAGGTTCATCGGATAATTGCTGCCGTACTTTTGCACAAGCGAATCGATATTGCTTTCTTCCCGCATTGTTGCGATTTGCACATAATAATTATCATGCTGCAATTCGCTCAATGCCGAATACGTAATCGCATCGTATTTTCCGCGCGGAGCAGCCTCAGCCGGCGCCGAATTTTCGTCCGTCCCGATGTCTGCGCCGCCGATATCCGATGCAGCGGCAATCGGCACGGAATATTCCGGTTTTTCCGATACCTGCACGGCATTTTCCGTTTTAATTTCCGCAGTGTATTCCGCCGCTGTTTTTTCCGCAGCAGCGAATTGTTCCGGCGCATTATCTGAAGATTCCGCATAGAACAAATCTTCTTGATTTGTTCCGTCATCTTCGGCAGCAGCATCCGGCGCAGGCGGTTCGCTCGGCGAAGAAAGTTCCGCGATAATTTTTTCGTACGCACTGAATGCCTCGTCTGCCGGCGGCGGATTTTCGGCGGCAGGTTCGAGCACCGCAATCATATCGCCTGCGGGAATAAAAGGCTGCGGATTGACTGCCGTTTCGATTATATCCGACGGCGTATTTGCCGATACGGCGGATTTTTCTTCTTCCGCAAATGCCTCAAACGGCGCGGGAACGGCAGGGATTTCTTCCGCTTCCGCGATTTCCGCCGAAATATTTTCTTCGAAAACATTTATTTCATCGGCAGGCGCTTCGGTATCCGGCGCGAATTCGCTTTCGTTTTGCGCCGCGCCGTTGTCCGCATAAGCTGTTTCCGGCAGATCCTGCTCAAACAGGAATGGAATTTCGGAAACGTTTTCTGTTTCCGAAGCGACTTCGGCATCCGAATTATCTTCATGCGGAATTTCCGCTTCGATTTCCCGATCGAGCAGCGCAATTTCTTCAGGAAAATCGGAATCGGCCGGAACAAATTGCTCTTCCGTTTCCGCCTCGGCGACATCGGCCGGAAGCATTTCCTGTACTTCTTCAGGCACTTCGGCGAGCAGCAGTTCTTCATCATTCGGCTCTTCGGCGGCTGCGGTTTCCTGCGGCGATAAAACTTCGGCGCTGCTGTCCTGCTCTGCCGCGGCGGTTTCCTCTTCTTTTATCCGCGCCAAGTCAAAAACACGTTTGCCGATTTCCGGCGTTTGTTCCATAAGCTTGGAGGCATTTTTATCGGGATCTTCCGAGAGTGTTTTTACCGGATTTTGATTTTCCGTGCGCACCGCTTTTTCATACGCAATCGGCTGACGCTTTTGAATTTTGACATAGGCGTCTTTTCCGCGGACGATTTTTAATTTTTCGGCAGCTTCCGGCGAAAGCACAATCGCGATGCCTTCCGACGCGTCTGCGGAACTGAGAATCATCACTTCGATGCTGAATCCGGTAGCGTGATTTGTTACGATGACAATGTCGCCGGGCAGATATCCGGCTGCTTTTCCGTAAATGCCGTGCGCAGGGAATGTACCTGACTCCGCAACAACTGCCCTTCCGTCAAGAGACGGATTTGCCGCAGCAAAAAACACCGAACAGACAAGCAGCACTCCTGCGCATATTCCAATCCGTTTCATATATACCTCCCATTTACCATAAAGCAAGTTTTTTTGCGGATGCATCGGCACAAGCGGATGCGAACCGCCGAACATCAGCCGGATCCGTTTCTTTTTCCGCAAAAATACGGCGAGGCGCGTCAAGGCGTCCCGAATCGACTGTTTCCGCATTGGCTATCCGCACAAGCTGCCAGTCTGCCGTTTTGATGCGTTCTGTTTCCGCTTCGATATGCACGGTAAACATAATCAAATAATCGATGTAGCCGTTTACCGACGCATCAAAGGCTGCGTTATATGTTGCGTAAACATCTTTTTCCGTTGATACAGGCACATTGGAAACAATCGCGCCGCGGTTAAAAAAATAATCCATAACGGCATCTTCGAATATCAATGTTTCTTCGCAAATATTTCCGGCTATGCCGTTTTTTTGATGTACAAAAATCGTGACTGCATCAGCAGATGCCGAATGCGGCAGAAATATTGCCGCACAGACAAACAGCATATACCTGATTGGTTTCATATTCATATTGTCGGTTTTTTATAACCATGTATTAGCATTTTCTATAATTGAAGAAGTCGGCACGATATGATATAGTTGTAACATTAAACAGCGAAACGGCTGTTTAATGTAAGGAAAAAAGCAAAAGCATGAGCACGCATTCTGAAAAATATATGTACATAATCGGAGCAGGATTTGCGGGGCAAATGCTTGCAGCCGAAATAAAAAGAAAAAAAATATTCGGAACCGTTGCGGCTTTTCTTGACGACGATCCTGCCGTAATCGGAAAAACAATCGAAGGCATTCCCGTCATCGGACCGATAAATCAGTTCTGCTCGTTTCTGCGTCATTCGGACAATGATGAAGCAGTCATTGCAATTCCCAGCGCAACGCAGGAGCGAATCTGCGAAATTTACGACACGCTCTCGAAAAACGGATTCAGAAAAATCCGCATCCTGCCGAGCATTTCGCAGATTACCGACGGCGGTGCGCATTTTATACAAACCCGCGGAATCGACCCGCTCGATTTATTGGGACGCACGCCGGTTACCATACCGCTGCGGGCGAGTCTTGCCTACCTGCGCGGCAAACGCGTACTGATAACCGGAGCCGGAGGTTCTATCGGTTCCGAACTCGCGCGGCAGCTTCTTTCCGGCGGTGCGGAACGTTTATACTTATTCGGACACGGGGAAAATTCAATTTACCAAATCGATCGTGAATTGCGGCTGCTGCAAAAAGAAGGCGTCGGCGAAAAAGCGGTTATTGTTCCGATTATCGGCGATTTGAAAAACCGGCACTACATGCAGTTTATCATGCAGAAACTGAAATGCGATGTTGTATTTCACTGCGCGGCGTACAAGCACGTCCCGCTTATGGAAGAAAATCCCGTCGCAGTAATCGAAAACAATGTTTTCGGCACAAAAAATCTGCTGGACGCTTCAATCGGCGCCGATGTCAAACGGTTTGTATTGATTTCGACAGACAAAGCCGTGGAGCCTGTTTCCGTTTACGGAATTTCGAAAATGATATGCGAAAAACTTGTAATCGCGGCGTCAAGGGAAATAAAGAAAAAAAACGATTCCGCGGCTCCCATTCGGCATGAAACCGAAGAAAGCGCATACATGTTTGTGCGCTTCGGCAACGTACTTGGTTCCAGAGGTTCCATCGTTCCGCTTTTTACGGAACAATTAAAAAACGGCGGTCCGCTTACGGTAACAGATTCCGAAGCAAAACGTTTTTTCATGACTATCCCGGAAGCGTGCTCGCTTGTGCTGATGACAGGCGGCGTCGGCGAAAACGGCGTTTCTTATGTGCTCGACATGGGCGATCCCATAAAAATTTCGGATATAGCCGAGCAGATTATACGGATTTCGGGATATGAGCCGTACAAAGATATCGATATACAGTTTATCGGACTGCGGAACGGCGAACGGCTCGATGAACCGCTTTGGATTCCCGAAGAAAATCCCGAAAAAACGAAATATCCCAAACTTCTTCGGCTGCGTTCCGCAGAAACGGGAACACTGCCGGCGGAATTCCTTAAAAGAACCGCAGCGATATGCCTGCCCCCGCAGGAAGCCGCATTGTACGCGGAAAACGGCCGTATAGACGCCGGATTGTATCGCGATAAAAAAATGCTGACAGCCGTTCTCGAAGATATGATTCCTTCATATAAAATTTTCAAACACGGCTGCTGACAGGAGAACTTCTTATGTTTGTGCCATTTTTCCGTCCGTCAATCGGGCAAGAAGAAGAAAATGCAGTTCTGCAAGTAATGCGTTCCGGCTGGCTTACCACGGCAAAAGAAACGCTTGCCTTTGAACAGGAATTTTCAAATTATGTGCATTCGCCTCATGCGCTTGCGGTAAACAGTGCGACAAGCGGATTAACGCTTGCCATGGATGCATTGGGCATAACAAAGGGAACAAAAATCTTAACAACGCCGTATACGTTTATATCTACCGCAGCACCGGCGCTGCATCTCGGCGCCGGCATCGTCTATGCCGACATAGAAAAAGACAGCTACAATATCGATGCTGTTCAAATCGAAAAAAAATTACGTCAAGATTCCGCAATAAAAGCAATAATTCCGGTGCACATAGCCGGAAATATTTGCAATATGGATGAAATACTTTTTCTCGCGCGGAAATACAACGTGCATGTAATAGAAGATGCCGCACATGCATTTCCTTCGAAAACCGCAGCCGGATACGCAGGAACGCTCGGAGACTGCGGTGTATTTTCGTTTTATGCCACAAAAGCCATAACAACAGCGGAAGGCGGAATGATATGCACAGCAAATAACGAAATTGCCGCGCGTATTGCTGCCATGCGCCTGCACGGCATAGATCGTTCAATATGGGAACGCTATACCTCCGACAAAGCATCCTGGGAATACGATGTAACGCAGCCGGGATATAAATGCAATCTTCCGGATATTTTATCCGCAATCGGACGCGTTCAGCTGAAAAAAGCAGAATCGTTTTTCGAAAAACGAAAAACCATTGCAATGCAGTATAACGAAGCGTTTTCCGAATATGATTTTCTGCAATGCCCGCCTGACGGAACAGGGAACGCTTGGCATTTATATCTTCTCCGCATTGTGCCGGAAAAATTATCCGTAACGCGCACGGAATTTGCAAATATTCTCCAAAACAAAGGAATAGGCATTTCCATGCATTTTATCCCGCACTTTCACATGTCGTATTGGAAACAGCACCTGAAAATAACGGCAGAAGATTTTCCGAATGCGGAAAAACAATATCAGCGGACATTCACATTGCCGCTTTGGCCTGATATGACACAAGAAATGGTGCGTACGGTGATCGAAGCCGTGATTGAAACAGGAAAAAAACACTATGCCAAGTAAATCCGCAAAAACAGAAAAGGAAACTTCCTCTCATTTGTCCAAAACATTTTACAGCGATCTGTATCAAACCGGCATGCTGCACGCAGTACTCGTGCGCAGTCCGGTAGCATGCGGAGAATTGCGATCGCTCACGCTGCCGGGCATTCCCGATAATTGCAGGCTCATCACCGCAAAAGATGTTCCCGGACTGAATAAAATTAAAATTCGCAGCACCGAAATTCCGATACTGGCGGAAAAAAACATCGCATACGGCGGCGAACCGATTGGCATATTGACAGGTCCCGATATCATAATGCTGCGTGAATTGTCGGAAAAAATCGTCATGAAATTTTCGGCAGACACAAATACGCAGGAGCCAAAAAAGAAAATTCACAGAATCCTTGAATACGGAACAAAACCGATCGAGCAGGACAGCGAAACGGAAAAGGAAATAAAAAAAGACACCGATGATTTTACGGTTTTGAATCAATCGTACCGTCCGCATCTTGATTTTCCGTCTTACAACGAACCCTGCGGTGCATTTGTTTTTTTTCAGAATTCCGCGAAAGACGAAAAATCGCTGCTCACTGTTTATTCCCCGACACAGTGGACAAGCAACTTGCGCAGCGCACTCGCCGCCGTCTGCGAAATAGATGAAACGAATATTCATATTAAGCAAACAGTATCCAACAGCAGAAAAACAAACAGTATCTGGGCAAATTTTATTCTTGCGGCACAGGCGGCGATTGCTTCGATTTGCACCGGGAAACCGGTAAAACTGATGCTGCCGCGCTTTGAACAAGAGCGTTTTATCGAAACTCAACCAACGGTTGATATTCGCTATAAATCATTGCTGCGCCGAAACGGCCGCATTGCATCGCTTGATATTTCCATAACAATGCAGACAGGAGCGTTCAACCCGTTTATAGAAGAACAGCTGAACAGGCTCTGCATTGCTGCCGCCGGCATATACAAACCCGAACACATGCGAATCGAAACGATATCGGAACAAACCCGCGATCCGCCGTCTTCTCTGCCTATGCTGCCGGGCGATTCTCATGCATTCTTTGCAATCGAAAATTTTATGCAGGAAGCCGCACTGCTGTTAAAAAACGATCCTATTCTTATCAGACAAATAAACAGCACGCAGGTTCTTACGCAGGACGACGCATCGTATCCTTTTGATTTTAATAATAAGTATTTTGATTCGGTCATCGAAGACGTATTGCAGCGAAGTGATTTCAAAAGAAAAAATGCAGTTTACGCACTTAATGCCGCCGGCAGCCGTACAGCGGCAGCATATCCGTTTTCAGTCAGAGGAATCGGTTTTGCGGCAGGATTCGAAGGCGGCGGTTTCTTTTTGCTCCCGTCAGATGCGCTTGCATTATCACTGGAAGTAACACTGGAAACAGACAACACGGTATCAATACATTCGTATCTTCCATCCGAATCGATACAATCAATCTGGAAGCGGACAGCCGCCGAATATTTTGATATAAAGCCCGAAGAAGTTTCGTTTGATACAACTTTTTCGGAAAAAACCGAACCGTTGCTTTCTTCCGCGGAAAATGATGATATCAGCATTATGACGCAGCTGCTGAAAAAGTGCTGCGCTGCCATTCAGCGTCAGCGTTTCCGAGAGCCGCTGCCCATTACCGTAAAACGTTCCGCAAAAACAGCAAAAAACGGATGGAATGCAGAAACATTCAGCGGAATTCCATTCCATTCAACGGCAGCGGCAGCAGCTGTCATAGAAACCGAGATTGATCCAATCACATACGCCAACCGCATAAAAGGTATTTGGCTGACAATAGACAGCGGTGCGATTCTTGATATAAAGCAGGCAAAAATGGCAGTGAAAAAAAACGTGCAAAATATTCTTTCATGCATACGGGAATCGAATCCGGCTGATACTGCCGACATATATCTTTCTTTTATCAACACAAACGAAGATCCCAAACAAATAGGAAATGCAGCCTGCAATGTTATTCCGGCGGCATACACCGCTTCTCTGCACAACGCACTCAATACATCCGTCGTATCGCTGCCGATTACACCGAAAAAAATATTCGCTGCGTTTATGTCTGGCAATGACAGCACAGAACAATCATCAAACATCAACAGGAATGAAATATGAATATATCATTAAACATAAATGACACAGAAGTTATATATGATGCAGATCCGTCGGAACGGCTTTCGGTATTGCTGCGCTCAAAAAAATATTATTCGGTAAAATGCAGCTGCTTCCGCGGAATATGCGGTTCATGCACGGTGCTGATAGATGACGTTCCCGTTCCGTCCTGCATAATTCCGGCAGCGGCAGCGCAGCATAAAAAAATTATTACATTGGAATATTTCGAAAAAACTCCCGAATATGCCGATATTTTATCGGGATTTCATCAGGCGGGAGTTTTATTGTGCGGATTCTGCAATGCGGGAGTTATATTTACGATTCATTCATTTTTGCAGAAAAATCAGCGGCCGGAAACAAAAAGCGCGCAGGCAGCGGCAAGATCCTGCATTTGCAGCTGCACGGAAAAAGATACGCTGACAAACAGCATTCTCATTGCCGGCACAATACGCAGAACAAGAATTGAAAATATGAAAAAAAATACATCGCGAAGGATTCATTACAATGCCAGATAACAGCACCGTAATATATACGCCCAAAACAGTTAAAGACGCGTTGTTTTATTTAAAAACAATTCCCGATTTGCATATATTGAACGGATGTACAGGACAGCTTTGCAAAGCAAATGAATATCACATACCGCTGCCGCAAAAAACACTTATCATAAATACTATCGATGAACTAAAACAAATAGAACTTCATGAACGCTATCTTGACATAGGCGCAGCGGTAACGCTCGCATCTATTGAAGAACTCGGAAAAAAGAAAAGTCCGGCAGTACTCAGCGAAACATTATGCGCCATAGCAAATCCGCTCGTGAGAAACGCAGCAACAATCGGCGGAAATATATGCACATTCAATCCGCACGGAACATTATTTGCGCCGCTGCTCGCACTGGACGCAAAATTTGAAATACGCAGCGCATTTGAAACCAAAATTATCCCGGCAGGCAAATTTTCAGGTGTTCCCGCAATGCACATGCTGACACGAATCCGCATACCGCTCGATGAATGGGATATAAGTGTATTCAAAAAAACAGAACCCGCGGAAAAATTCACAGAAAACAGCGGAACATTTGTTTTCCTTGCGAAAATTCAAAAGAACGTACTGACGGATATTCGTATAATTTTTTGCGGCATGACGATATTCCGCAGCGCGGAATTGGAAAACAAACTGATTGGAATAAAACTGCCGGTATCCGAAAAAAACATAACAATAATTCTCGATGCAGCAGCGCAGTTATACGATAACTTTCCTGCGGGAATAACAACAAGCAATTATGCATTCAATAAATGCGTATTTTTAAATTTATTGAACTACAGTCTGTCACGGCTGACATAACGTCCGCCGAAAAAAATTATTCATAAAATAAGCATTGCATCGCCGTAAGAAAAAAAACGATATTTCTCTTCTACCGCCTGTTTATACGCATCAAGAATAATATTTTTGCCTGCAAACGCACTGACAAGCATTAAAAGTGTTGACTCCGGCGTATGAAAATTGGTAAACAGCTGGTCAACAACATGAATTTTTTTTCCGGGATATATAAATATATTCGTCGAACGTGTGCCGCTTTCGACTTTTTTTGTCCGCTCATTCCAGGCAGATTCAATGCTTCTGACTGTCGTTGTTCCGACTGCAAGTATTTTTCGGTGTTCCGCACGTGCGGCATTTATTTTTTCCGCGGCATCAGGCGGAATCGTAAATACTTCTTCATGCATGATATGTTCTTCCACCGTTTCCGAACGAACCGGAAGAAACGTTCCTAATCCGACATGGAGAGTAATTTCCGCCATATCCACACCGTTTTCCGAAAGCGAGCGCAGCATATCTTCCGTAAAATGCAAGCCGGCTGTCGGACATGCGGCAGAACCTGTTTTTTTGGCATAGACATTTTGATAGCGCTCAGAATCCTTTTCTGCCGCAGGACGTTTTATATAAGGCGGAAGCGGAATATGTCCGTTCACATCAAACCAAGATTCGGTTACCGCATGATTAAAAGCAATAAGCCGGAATTCAGTGCCGTCATAATCGGGATTTTCAAGTATTACCCCGATGCTGCCGTCGGAAAATGCATATTTGCTGCCGGGTTTGATTTTCTTTGCATTTTTTGCCATTGCTTTCCATACGGAATGTCCGGCATCGTTCTGCAAATTTCCCAAAAAAAGAAATTCGTATTTTTTTCCGGCAGTACCGTTGTCTGCGCCCGCAGTGATTACTTTTTCTGCATAACAGCGCGAACGTCTTACACGGGAATTATTGAAAACCATCAGCGTTCCCGGTTCAATAAGAGTAATCAAATCGCTCATCATACAATGACGGACACATGCGGAATGTCCGCTGTGCGCAGCGGCATATTGATTTCCGGAAGCCGAACGGTCGAGAACCATCAGCCTGTCGCCGCCGCGTTTTTCCGACGGATATTGAGCTATCAGCATTTCGGGAAGGTCAAAATAAAAGTCTTTCGTCAGCATCGTGTTGTTTGTGCTGTATGCCTAAATGCGCATACGCTTTTTCCGTAATTATTCTTCCGCGCGGCGTGCGCTGCAGCAGTCCGCATTGAATTAAATATGGTTCATAATAATCTTCAAGAGTGTCCACGGATTCTCCTATTGAAATCGCGAGCGTTTCCGCACCGACAGGACCTCCCCCGAAATTATGTATTATCGATAATAATATTTCTCTGTCATATTTTTCAAGTCCGAGAAAATCGATTTCCAAATTTTCAAGTCCGGATTGAACCACATCGCGCGTAATAATTCCGCAGCCGAGTATCTGCGCAAAATCACGCATTCTTCGGAGAATCCGGTTTGCAACACGCGGCGTACCGCGCGAGCAGGATGCCATAAGCAGCGCCGCTTCATCTTCAACAGCAATACCGAGAATTTCGGACGAACGGCGGATAATCGATGCAAGTTCATCTTTGCTGTAAAAATCAAAACGCTGCACAATTCCGAAACGGCTTATCAGCGGACTTGATACCATGCCCGCTTTTGTTGTCGCACCGACAAGCGTAAATTGGGGAATCGGTATGCGCACAGTGCGGGCCGCCGCCCCCTGCCCGATTATCCAATCGAGTTCATAATCTTCCATAGCAATATACAGCATTTCTTCTATCGCCGGTTTTAAGCGGTGTATTTCATCAATAAAAAATACGGTGCGTTCCGTAATTGTCGATAAAATGCCCGCAAGATCTTTTGGTTTATCAAGTGCCGGCGCGCTTGTTATTTTAAAATCAGCACCGAGTTCATGTGCTGTTATTTGAGCAAGCGTTGTTTTTCCGAGTCCCGGCGGACCAATCAAGAATAAGTGATCAAGACTTTCCGTTCTCTCGCGGGCAGCTTTTATAAAAACAGATAAATTATTTTTTATTTTTTTTTGTCCGAGAAAATCACATAAGCGCTGAGGACGCAGCGATCCGTCACGTTCATCATCGGGATCAGGATATTCAGCCCGCAGAATAGCGCTGCCGTTGTCATTCATACCGCAAGCTCCACTATAGCAAGCCGGAATAATTGCTCTTCCTGCGCATTGCGGGATGCAGACGTATCGAGATTTTTTTCAAGTTTTTTCACAGCTTCTTCGCAGGAGCGGCGATCATAGCCCATTTGTACCAATGCCGAAACAACGTCTTCCCAGGCGGAGTCCCGATTTTCAGAAACAGCCGGACATTCTCCCGACAGCGACAATTTTCCTTTTAACGCAAGCAGCATTTTTGCGGCACTTTTTTTCCCGATACCGGGAATTTTTTCAAGTTTTGAAACATCGCCTGCTTCAAGAATTTCAATAAATTCCCGAAGCGCAATATGCGACAAAATTTTCAGCGCAGCTTTCGGCCCGATTCCTTCGACTTTCTGCAAATCAAGAAATAAAGAACGTTCCTGTGGTTCGGCGAAACCGAATAATTTCATTGCATCATCACGATGATACAGCCAAGTATAAATTTTCGCCTGATGCTCGACTGGCGGCAATGCATCAAGCGTCATATCGGGGACAGCTATTTCCCATTCAATTCCGTTTACATTCAGATAAACCATTTGCGGCATTTTTGCCGTAATGACACCGGATAAACTGTTGAACATTATTTTTTTATTTGATCTTTATACGGAATATATTCCGTATTTGGGTCGTAAATTCCCGAACGGAACTCACCGTTCAAACTGGGAATAGTCAAAACCAATCCCGGCTCAATCCAATTGGGATTTTTGCTGTCCGGCAAAATTGATTTATTTGCACGGTATAATTCTTTCCATTTGAAAGGATCGCCGTATACCGCCGGATTTTTTGCGATATTCCATAAACAGTCGCCGGTTTGTTTTGTCGATCGAACTACGTACTGAGCCGGAAGCGGAGCATTCTCGCTGACATTTGAAAGAGCGGCAAGTACTTCCGATGCAAAACGGACAGCATCATCGTACAATTGCGAGTTAAAAGCAGCATCGCCTTCTTTTAACAATTCCTGTGCTTTTTTGTATTCTTCGGGGAACCTTATTTCTGCTTTGTTATTTTTAGCCCAAGCAAGACGGGTGCGCGCACGGCACATCTCATTAAAAGCAGCTGTGCGTTCCATCATTTTTTTTATATATTCTGCCGAAAGCCGCGCATTTTCTTCAGCTTCATTTGCATAACGTATCGCAGCCTCAAAATCGCCGGATGCAAAAGCCGCGTCTGCCTTTGCCGTTAATTCAATGCTTTTCTGCTGATATTTATTGTTTTCATAAGACTTTGCCGTTAATGACAACACGGCACACAACAGCAAACCGGCAGTAAAAATTATTTTCTTCATGTGCATCCTCTTTTTATAGTTCCGGTTCAAAGTCCGAATCTTCTTCCGGCAGCGGGACTGCAATATCGGCTTCCCGTGCAAATTCGGCACTTTGTTTTTGCTGTTCTTTTGCCGCCGCAATAGCTCGTTCCGCTTCGGCACGGCGGTCGGCTGCCAAGCGAGCGGCTTCATCGAATGCGTCGGCTGCCTGCGCGTACAGCTCGGAACATTCCGTCCAGTTTTCGGCAGCTGCCGCATTTTCCGCTTCCGTCATCAGCACCGAAGCGCTCCGGAATTGCTCCGGCGCGGATATATCCGCGCGGACATTTTCGGCATTTTTTTTAGCCGACGCACACTGTTCCCGCGCTGCTTCGGCGGCCGCTTTTTGATCATCGCTGTTTTCCCGAACGGGAACGTCGGCAGCCTCCGGCGGCAGCACAGAAGGAACTGTTTCGGCAGCCGGCGGCTCAGCTTCCGGCGTACTTTTGCATGCGGAAACAAAGAACAAAACCGTGCACGCAATAAACGGAAAAAATACGTATTTACATATTTTCATATAAAATTCCCCGCAAAAACAAGCCCGAATCTTTTCAATTCAGGAGCATTGCAATTCATGCGCGAAAAGCGCAAACACTGATACAATCACGCAACGCGGATTTTCGGAAAACACAAGGCAGTCTTTTCAAGATTATTCATAAAAACTCTTACAATTCAGTAGCAGTGTATACCAAAAAAAAACAACTGGCAAGTATTTATTTATTTAAATTTATTTGTCTTTTTCCGCATAAATCGATTTCGTGCATGAAAATTCGTATTTCAACACTATCATCATTTTTATATTTATAAATCCGGAGCATGAAATGAAAAGTAAAACGATGTATCTCATAATGCTTTTTGCAAATGTTCTATGTTTTGCCGCATCGGAAAATCAAGAAAAAAGCGATTTTTATTTATCGGAAATTTCGTTTATGCAAGTTCTGCAGCACGGAATTGAAAACAATATTGACATACGCAACCAAAAAATGAATGTGGATGCCGCTGCCGGAGCACTGCGGAATGCTGTCGCAGAAACAGGCGTTCATTTGGGAACCTCAGTGCAATATTCCGATACAACAGATCCGTTCGATAAAGCCGATCCTTCCGTGCAAGAGTTGTTGGTCAGCGATAAAACAATTACCGCAGAATACATAAAAAGCACTGGACTCGAAACAGAAATATGGCTGGAAAAAATTTCCAAATACGGAATGGAAAATAAAATTTCTTTATCCTTGAACAAATCAGGCGAACGATATTCTTTTTCCAATAATAAAATCGCAAACAACAATAGTGATATTAAAAATCAATACATGAAAGACGACAGCAACACTGCGACGCTTGCCTGGACAATGAAAATTCCGTTATTCAAATCTTTTTCCAATGCTCAGACAAAAAATGCAATACTGCAAGCGGAATTGGCTTTAAATCAACAAAACTCAAGTTTGAATAACATCATCATTGAAACAGTCATTGGAATAACCAATGCGTATTGGGATTTTGTATCTGCATATTTGTCATATAAAAATGATATAGACAGCACGCAGCGTTTGCAGGATCAAGTGGACAGGATAAAAGTTCTTTCAATAACAGGCGCGGCGGCAAAAACCGAAATACTCCAATTAACCGCACATATTGCCAGCAAAAAAACCGACATCACTCTCGGCAAAGATACTCTGATAGCAGCAATAGCGGAATTGGAAAAAAAAGCTGGTTATACTCCCGGCACCATTACGGAGCAAACAATTATCTGCGATACGTTTCCCGATATATCATTTGCGAAGATACCTCCGTTTGACGATATAAGAAAAGACAATCATTTTATCGAAAAAGCTATATCAAACAGACCAGACACAAAAATATCCGAAATAACGCTGAAAATAGCAGAAAAAGAATACGAAGCAAAAAAAATAAGCACGCTTCCCGATTTTGATTTTGTCAGTTCACTCGGTTACACAGGAAAAACATACGGGAACGGTTTGTCAAAATTATTCGAATCGACAAAAGAAAATATATACAATATGAATGCTTCCGCAGGCATATCATTTAAAATGAATCTCGCCGGGAATACCAAAGCTTCTATTTCGGAAGCAAAGGCGGCATACGAACAAAAAGTCAGTGAATACAATTATCATATAGAAGATGCCAAGCAGTCAATAAAATTATCGTATTCGAAATTATATTCAATGCAGGATGCAGTGAATAATTCCTACGATGTTGTAAGAATGTACGGCGATTTGCAAATCGGAACTCAAAAACAATTTGAAGCAGGCCTTGTTACCGCAGATACTTTAAATGATTCCGAAGATAAATATGTCAGTGCAAAGAAACAATATTACAGCTGCTTTAAATCATATCTTGAATCTATTTTGACTCTGAAAAAAAACACAGGAACATTTTTTTCTGTTCCATTCAAGGATGGAAATGCAAGTATGCAAAATATATATACCATAACAAATTTAAATACATTCTAAAAAAAATAAGTATGGAGGAAAATAAAAATGGGAGATGAAATTTTCAGAAAAAAATCATTAGCAAGATTATCATCGCCGGAGCAGCTTGATCAGGCAATTGTGATAATAAAAACGAAAGGCTGGATAGCTCTTGCAGGTTTGTTTCTCATTATTTTGACAGTTATAATATGGAGTATTTTCGGATCGATACCGGAAAAAGCATCAGGGAACGGCGTACTTGTTTCCTCCGGGAAAATATACAGCGTTAATGCTCCGGCTGCCGGTATTGTAAAAGAAGTTTTTATCAGCAACGGAAACAAAATAACGAACGGTCAAGTAATCGCGAGAATAGAACGGGAAGATCTTCTTAATCAGCTTTTGGTTTCGCAGCAGAAACTTGATAATCTGAAAATTCAATACAATACGCTTGTTGAATACAGTGTTGACAACAATAAATTATCGGAAGAAAAATCCGAAAACACGGATTTAAGCCTCAGAAATCAGCGGAAACATTTGCTGCGGCAAAAAAATGATTATCAAAAAACATTAAACGATTATCAAAAACTTTATCGCGAAGGACTCATTACAAACCAGCAGCTTCTCACCGCAAAAAACGATCTTGATACAGTTCAAGCGGAAATAGACAAGATTGACATCCAAGTAAAAGAATTATCAATGTCAAATCTGGAATTCAAAAACAATACTCAAAAAGAAATAACCGCACTGCGTCAAAATATTGAAGAACAGGAAAAGGAAGTTGATTTTCAGGAACAAAATTATAAAAAGCAGACAAAAGTTACATCATCAATTTCCGGAACGGTATATGAAGTAAGCATTTCAAAAGGCGATTATGTATCAACGGGCACAACACTTGTAACAGTGGAACCAGATACAGGAAATATTCCGAGATTAAAAGCAATGATGTATTTCAATGCAACAGAAGGGAAAAAAATAAAAAGAGGGATGACAATATCAATAAGTCCGGCTTCTGTCAAACAAGAGGAATACGGATACATCAGAGGAATAGTCACAAATGTTTCGACATTTCCCGTTACAAATCAATACATGATGAGCATTTTGCATCATGAAGGACTTGCAAGTTCTTTTTCGCAAAACTCGATTCCGATAGAAATACAAGCGGATCTGATTCCCGATTCATCAACTGCTTCGGGATACAAATGGTCTTCTTCACGCGGTCCTGATATAAAAATCAATTCAGGAATGCTTTGTTCCGGAACTATAAATGTTTCCTCAAAGCATCCGATTGCAATGGTAATACCGACTATAAAGAAAAAAGTTTTCGGTATTGGTGACGATCAAGAAGAGAACAGGAAATAAATTTTATGTCAAAAAATAGAAACTATAATATAAAAGTAAATACACCAACCGTTCTGCAAATGGAAGCGGTTGAATGCGGAGCTGCATCACTCGCAATGATTTTGGGATATTATAAAAAATTCATTCCGTTGGAAAAACTGAGAATTGAATGCGGGGTTTCCCGCGACGGCAGCAAAGCAAACAATGTATTAAAAGCGGCAAGAAAATTCGGAATGACTGCAAAAGGATACCGAAAAGATATTGACGAATTAGCGGACGCGGTATATCCGGCTATTATTTTTTGGAACTTTAATCACTTTGTTGTTCTCGAAGGCATTAAAAAAGACAAAGTTTATTTAAATGATCCTGCTGAAGGGAAAAGAATTTTAAGCTGGGAAGATTTTGATATAGGATACACAGGAATCATTCTTGAATTTACTCCTAATGAATCATTTGAAAAAGAAGGAAAAAAATCAAGCATAATTCCGATGATAAAAAAACGTCTACATGATGCAGAAGACGTTGTTTTTTATCTTATCACAATCGGATTATTTCTTCTCATTCCCGGCATTATAATTCCGACCTTTTCTCGTTTTTTCATTGATGAAATATTGATCGGAAACATGAAATCATTATTCAAACCGATGATTATCGCGATGATACTGACTGCACTTTTTCAATATATTCTTTCATGGCTTCAGAAATTATATTTATTAAAATTTAATATGAAATTATCGCTGTCATCATCATCGAAATTTTTATATCACTTATTTCATATGCCTATGGAATTTTTTTCTCAGCGCATCCCCGGTGAAATAGCAACCAGAGTTCAATTGAATAATTCGGTTGCATCGCTTCTCTCCGGAAAACTTCCTGTTACGGCAATTGAAATTGTTTCCATATTTTTTTACGCAGTACTTATGTTCAGATACGACATACTGCTGACAATCATCTGCATTGCATCGGTGCTTATAAATATATTGATACTGAAAGCTGTATCAGAAAAAAGAAAAACAGGAAGCCTGAAAGTGCAGCAGGAAACAGGAATACTGCAGGGAACCACCATGTCCGGCATAAGCATAATCGAAACGCTGAAGTCATCCGGAACCGAAAATGATTTTTTCATGCAGTGGGCAGGTCAGCAGGCAAAAGTCGTCAAAGAACAACAGAAATTGATTATTATAAACCAGATAACATCGCAGCTGCCGAATTTTCTTGAACAGCTTTTGAAAATATGTGTTCTTTCAATCGGTGCATTACGCGTAATGGAAGGCGATTTAACACTTGGTATGCTCATAGCATTTCAATCGCTTATGGCAAATTTTACGGCACCGGTACAATCATTGATGGATATAGCGGGAACACTTCAAACAGGTCAAGCAGAAATGCAGCGGCTTGATGATGTTATGGCATATCCGCAGACATCTGTATTCAAAAATCCGGAAGACAATAATTCAAACGAAATTGCACTGAAGCCGGGAACGAAGCTGGAAGGATACATAGAGCTGAAAGATGTATCATTCGGATACAGTCTTCTTGAGCCGCCGCTTTTGGATCATTTTAATCTTTCGTTAAAACCGGGATCGCGTATTGCGCTTGTAGGTTCTTCCGGATCGGGAAAATCAACTGCCGCAAAATTGATAACTACTTTGTTTCAAAGCTGGAACGGCGAAATATTATATGACGGATATCAGACATCGCAATTTGAAAAAAAAGTTTTTGCAGATTCCGTCGCTATCGTAAATCAAGACTGCTATTTATTCGAAGGGACCATAAAAGATAACCTTACTATGTGGGACAATACTATCTCGGAAGAAGACTATATTCAGGCAGCAAAAGATGCTTGCATCCATGAAATAATCGCTGCACGTCCCGGCGGATATTTGAGTGAGGTGGAAGAAGGCGGTATGAATTTCAGCGGCGGACAGCGGCAAAGATTGGAAATCGCACGGGCGCTTGCCGGCAATCCGAGAGTTCTTATCATGGATGAAGCAACCAGCGCACTTGATACAATAACAGAAAAAACCGTTGACGAAAATATCAGACGAAGAGGATGTACCTGCATAATTGTTGCACACAGATTAAGTACGATTAGGGACAGCGACGAAATAATTGTTCTCAGCAAAGGGAAAATAATACAAAAAGGAACGCACGAAGAACTTATTTCACAAGGCGGAGAATACAGCAATTTAATAAAAAGTATGTAGCTAAAGGAGAAAGAATGAATACGTTAAGAGAACATATCGTTATGTCAAGTCCGGAAAAAATAAAAAATATATCGCCGCTGCTGATATCGCAGCCGAACTATATATATCGAGTCGATTCCGGGAAAATTCATATCTGCGGCATAAGAAAAATCAACGGAGAAAAAACAGGAAGCAGAATTTATATCGCAACGATTTCCGCCGGTTCATACTTTTTTTCACTTCCGATGGATGAGGAAATGTTTTTCATTGCAACCGGAACGCAAAATGCAACCTACAGCTTTATAACGCAGCAGGATCTCGAAAAACAATATTTCAATAAAAAAACAGAAGAAGAACGAAAAGAAATTTTACAATCATATAAATCCGCTTTTTCGGAATGGACAACACATTTAAAATATAATGAGGATATAAATAAAATTTTAGCAGATGATGATATGCTCGAACAAGTAAAAACGCATATCTTATTATATTCAGAAAAAACAAGTGAATATCTTCATAAAAAAATCATTCTAAATATATCAGCCGAAAACAATCGTCTTCTGAAAAAAGCAGAATTATCAAACAATGAATTTGCCGCAATCCTAAAAAAGATAGGATCAATTCTTGAAAAAAAGAACAGCAATGAAATTGTTACTTTTGCCGAGAACCAAGAATGTTTGTTTGCCGCTGCAAGATATACGGCATTATCAATGAATATAAAATTACATTATCCCGAAAACAAGCAATACAGAATCGAAAATAATGGGATAGAAGAAATAGCGAAAGACAACAACATCAGAATAAGAGAAATTATTCTTGACACGGACTGGCAGAAAAAAATTCACGGACCTGTTCTGGGATTTTTTTCAGAAGAAAAATATTCGCCCGATGTTGATAAAAGATTTTCAGACAATATGCAGCCTGTTGCGCTTATTCCGCTAAAAAACATATATGTTATGTATAATCCGGCAACAGGAACAACATCGCATCTATCAAATGAAAATATTGATAAAATAATTCCGACAGCATATCAATTTTACCGATCGTTTCCTGATAAAAAATTATCATTAAAAGATATTTTATTTTTCTGCATACAAGACGGATGCGGGCGAGATATTTTAAACTATTCATTATTCGGAATTATAACAGCGCTGATCGGGCTCATTATTCCTGAAATGACGAGAATTTTCACAGACACAGTCATTCCCGAAGCCGCAAAAAATATGATGGTACAACTTTCCATACTCATGCTTTTATGCACGTCGAGCACATGCCTTTTTGAGCTGACAAAAAATATAGCTATGATACGTTTGCAGACGAAAACATCACTGTCATTGCAGTCTGCGGTAATGGATAGAGTTATGAAAATGCCCGCGCCGTTTTTCAGGAAATATTCATCCGGCGATATGGCGGAACGAACAATGGGCATAACGGATATTTATGAAATCGTATCCGGTTCCGCACTGAACAGCATAATGGGATTCATTTTTTCATCGGTGTATCTCATACAAATGTTTCGATATAACAAAACGCTCGCTTTATGGGGAATTATTTTCGTCGGATTCGTTGTCCTTATTACGGCAGGATTTATGCTGCTTCAGTACAAATATGAAAAATCGGTTATGAATATCCAAGGGAAAATCATGGGAAGACTTCTTCAATTCATGATTGGCATCGATAAAATAAACACAACCGCATCCGAACAGCGCGCTTTTTCCGTATGGGCAAAAGATTTCATCCGACAGAAAATCATGTCTTTCAAATCAGGAACGGTAAATAATATTATCAGCACATTTCTTGTTGTCTTTCCTGTTATAACTTCTATGCTGTTCTATCTTATTTACATGGGAAACATTAACAAAAACGCGGGCAATATTATTTCAACCGGTTCGTTTTTAGCGTTTATTTCCGCTTATACAACATTTCAGTCGTCATTCCTGAACATAACTTGTTCGGCGATAAGTTCTATCGGAATTATTCCTTTGTACAAACGCATAAAACCGATACTTGAAACAGATATCGAAACGCAAAGCAAAAAACCGATTGCACCGAAATTAAAAGGAAACATAGAAGTTACCGGCGTAAGTTTCAGATATTCTCCGGACGGTCCGGAAATCTTACAAAATGTTTCACTTACGGTGCGTCAGGGAGAATTCGCCGCGATTGTCGGTCCGTCCGGTTCAGGGAAATCAACATTGCTCCGTCTTCTTCTCGGCTTCGAAAAACCGGAAAGCGGTTCCATTTATTATGACAATCAGGATATCGATTCGTTTGATATCTCTTCGATAAGAAGACAAATGGGCGTCGTTCTGCAAAACGGTTCATTGATGCAGGGAAGCATTTACAAAAATATTATAGGAAGCAGTTCTCTGACCGTTGACGATGCATGGCAGGCGGCGGAAGCGGTCGGCTTGGCAGATGACATTCGCGAAATGCCGATGGGAATGCATACACTGATTCCGGTTGGAGGCGGAACAATATCGGGAGGACAACGGCAGCGGCTTATTATTGCACGGGCAATTGTACGCAATCCGTCAATACTTTTATTTGACGAAGCGACAAGCGCACTTGACAACAGAACACAGGCAATGGTAACGGAAAGCCTTGACAATCTTAATGTTACCAGAATTGTTATTGCGCATCGATTAAGTACAATCATTCATGCAGACACAATTTACGTTATGGAAAACGGAAAAATTGTTGAAAGCGGTTCTTACGAACAACTCATGGATAAAAAAAGTACATTCTACAAACTGGCGATACGTCAGCAAGTATAAGAATACAACACGGAGGAATAAAATGAAAAAAATGCATTACAAAAATATTAACGCTTTAATATTTTTATTGACAGCCGCTTGCACTGTTTTTTCAGGCTGCGAAAATTCGGATAATCCTGTAAAACAGCGGGAAAAAGCAATTCTGAAAAACAAGCATTCAATTAAAATAGCTGCTGTTTCCGGATGGAATTCAATGCCGGACATGAAAAAAGAAGGCATACAACTTGCATGCGAAATTATAAACAGAGACGGCGGCATACTTGGCAAGCAATTGGACATAACATATTTTGACGATAAGAATGATGAAACGATCGGCCAGCAAATGGCGTATGAAATAGCATCGGATCCTGAAATCATTGCCGTTATCGGTCCGACTGTTTCTTCCATTGCAGTTCCCGCCGCATTATTATTTCACTATTACGGAATTTTAATGATAAGCCCGACAGCAACAAATCCGGATCTCACGACACAGGGACTTGATAAAGTATTCAGAAACATTCCGACCGATACAGTTTTCGGAAAAAAAGCGGCGGCATTTTGTCATAATGCCGGATGGGAAAAGATACTTATATATCATGAAAATGATTCGTACGGCGTAAATCTTGCAAATGCATTTGAACAGGAATGCATGAAAAAACACATTGACATAGTTGACAGAGAAAGTTATATCGCATCGACTACGGAAAAAGAACATATAGAAAACAGTTTAACCTGGATTTCCAATTTTTCTTTCGATGCAATTTTTCTTCCGACAAATGATCCGTATCCGGTGATAAGCATATTCAGAAAAATGAATATACATGTTCCGATAATCGGAGGAAATTCCTATGACGAATCAATTCCGGTAAACGGAACATACACATCGAACATTTACGGCGTATCTGTATTCAACAGTTTATCGGTATCGAAATCATACAATAAATTCCGATCGGAATTTATTGCTAAATACAACAGAGAGCCTGATGAAGGCGCACTGCAATGCTATGATGCAGTTATGATATTTGCAGAAGGAATAAAAAAAGCAGGATCGGTTCTTCCCGAAAATATAGCGAATGCCCTGAAAAATAGTTTCGTGCAAAACTGCGCCAACGGACCGTATGAATTCGACAAGAATGGCGACATAGTCGACAAACCGGTGCATATACACAAATTCGAAAACGGAGTTTTGACGCAAATTAACTGATTAAAAATATACAAAGAATAAAGCAAATAAAAATAATATTTATTTTTATTTGATAGAACGCATCGCAAACTTGTTTATCAAGTAAAGGAGGAAAAATGACATAAGCAACAACAACTATATCTTAAGCAAATAATAAAGGAGTAAAAATTGCTTATGGAAAAAGACATTGAAAAATTGGCGGAAGATCAAGAATTTTTGAAAAAGATTTCATCGCTGACATCAAAAGAAGATATTAAAAATGCCTTTGCCGAAAAAGGAGTAAATATCGCAGACAATGAGCTTGACATCTTTTATAAAATGCTTACTTCCAAAGAACTGCCGGATGAAGTACTGGAAAATGTCTCCGGCGGCGGAATTTTTAATTTTCTAATTAACATTGTCAGAAAAATAGTATTCTGATGCAAACTTATTAAAATTTATTAAAAGGATGAAAAAATGAACGATCAAATTAAAAAACTTGTAAATGATGAAGCATTTGTGGAAAAACTTTCCGGATTGTCTTCCAAGGCAGAAATACATCAGGCATTTGCGGAAAAAAATATGCAGCTCACCGACGATGAAGTTGATTTTATTTATAAAACAATTATTACGCATGAACTGCCGGATGATGCACTGGAAAACGTAGCAGGCGGTTCACTCGGAAGCGCTATTTTAAATATTACAGACGGAGTAATTGAAATAGGAACTGCGATTTTTAAATTCTTCAGCAATCGGAAAAATAAAAGGTGATCTATAATTATGGAACAAAACGAACAAATAAAAAAACTGCTTTCAGATGATTCTTTTTTTAAAGAATTCTCCGAAACAAAATCGGAAAAAGAAGCGGCGGAATTATTTGTCAAGCACGGAGTACAAGTTACGGAGTCGGATATAAAAAAAATGTTTGCCGAATCTTCGAGAGAATTATCCGATGAAAATCTTGATTCTGTTGCTGGCGGAGTTGTTAATACAAATATTCAGAATATTCTGAAAACAATAAAACCTATGTACAATGAACCGCCTTTGCCAAATAATTGGATGAAAAAAATAAAACCTAAAATATTTTGATAATAAAAATTACATAAAGCTCTGTAAACTCTAACAAAAAGCAGAGCTTTGCAAAAATGGTTGTTTCATTGAGCATTTCCGTTATCGGATTTTCTCAAGGAGTCGCTGAAAAACGAAATATCAGCTGGGAATTTTAATTTCTCAGCTGATATTTCAAAAACAAAAAATTTATAAACAGGAGACAAATTGTCATGGATGAACAAATGAATAAAAAAGTCGAGGAATTGATTAAACGGGAAGATTTTATCGAAAAACTTTCGCAAATATCAACCAAAGACGAAGTTAAAAAACTTTTCGCCGAAGAAAATGTATCTCTGAGCGAAAAAGAACTTGATTTTCTGCATTCGACAATATTAAAAAAAGAGCTCCCCGATGAAGCATTGGAAAATGTCGCCGGCGGAATCGGTATACTTACTATGTTTGGTATTGCAAGCACGGTTATTTCATTAGCAGGCACTGTAATAGGATTTTTTAAAAAAGGAAAAAAATAAAAACACGGCGGACGCAGTGCATTACAGAAGAAATGTTCGCCGCTTCGCAATTTATCAGGAACCTATATGAAATGTATTTTAAACGGAAAACCTGTTACGCAAGAATTGATAAAAAAATATCCGCAATTATCACAAGTAGCAGATACGGATTTTGTTTCTTCCAATGAAGATGCCTTTTATATTTTGCAGACAACAGCAGGAGCGGTCGAGGCAGTATATCTTGCGGAACGCGCTGATTTTGAATTGGCTGTGAAACAAATAGCATATAAAGGAAAAAACGTTTATCTGCCTAAAACAACGGGAGCAATTTCTATTTTCAATATTCCGCTTGCAACGCAAATTGACTCCGATCAAAAAAACGGCAATCTTATTATTTTATCAAAAGGCGGATACAGCGGAATTCCGTATACAAAAACAGAATTTTCGGAACATGAATGGAACGAAATATCATTTCAAATCCGAGTATATCATGAATGCACGCATTTTATTTGCCGCCGTTTTTTTCATGACTTCATCGATATTTTATGGGACGAAATTCTTGCGGATTACACAGGAATTGTCGGTGCACTGAAATATTACGATACGGATTTGGCGCGGCTTTTTCTCGGAATATCAAAAACAGGCGAATATACCGGCGGAAGACTCGGCAATTATTTTCCGGACAACGTTGATATTCAGCAAAAGACAAAAGAAGCGCTGCATTATATACAAAAGCTTTCCGATACCTGCATGAACAAACGGCAGGATGCGGTGCTTTCTCTCATGTGCGTTCACGAAAAACAATTTATCCGCGAAAAAATTGCGGAACGGCTGAATAAAGCTACATAAAGCAAAAATTCACCGAAAACAGCTTTCGCCCTGCCCCTGTGCCGGAAAATATATTGACACATTTTTTATTTCAGGTTATAGTATTTTCCATTGCAGGGGCGATTAGCTCAGCTGGGAGAGCACCTGGTTTACACCCAGGTTGTCGGGGGTTCGATCCCCTCATCGCCCATAACGGCAAAAAGCGGATTAGATGCAGCGGCGTCTGTCCGCTTTTTGCGGATTAAAAGATTTTCCCGCCGACGGGTTCGCATTCCGTTTCATTTTGCGAAAAATGCGCGGTTCCGCAAATATCGATTATTCTATATTGCGTGCCTGCTCGCGGATATTTTCCAAAGCATTTTTTGCCGAAACAACAGCCTGCCCGACTTCCACAATTTGATTTTTAGAACCGATTGTATTTATTTCCCTATTCAGCTCCTGGCACAAAAAATCGATTTTTCTGCCGGGCGTATCGTTCGTTTCCAGCTCATGCTTCAATGCATCGATGTGGCTGTACAATCTGACAATTTCTTCGTTAATCGTATATTTCATCAGCATTGCGGCGGTTTCCTGCAATATACGCTGCTCATCGATATTTTCATCAAGTAATTCCCGGAAACGTTTTGTGATATTGCTTTTGAACAGTTCTTCCATTTTCGGCTGCCACGCCGCAAAAACAGCGGCAGCCTCTTCGATTTCGGACAGAGAATGAATCAAATCGATTTTTAAATTGTCGCCTTCCCTGCTTCTGTCTTTCAAAAATGCCGTCAATGATTTGTCAAAAACAGGATCTATCACTGACTGATATTTTTCTATATCATACTCTTTCCGCATCGTCAGCACGCCGTCCTGCGACAAAATCCATTCCGCAGGGACACTGCCTGTCATGCCGACAGCCTGCATTATTTTTTCTATGGCGGCATAATAGGTTTTTGCGGTTTCCAATCCGGCTTCGATAGTTACAGGAATGTCGCTTTCGCGGATTTTAATATACACATCCATCTTTCCGCGAAAAACCGCTGCCGTACATTTATCCCTGAAATAACGTTCGAGACGGTTCAAATAAGGCGGAAGATTTACCGAAAGTTCGAGGAATCTGGAATTATACGATTTCATTTCAACTGAAACGGAAATTTGCCCGCAGGATTCTTCGATATACGAATAACCGGTCATACTGTTCATACTATCCCTCTGCCAGCTGATTTAATTGCCGTTCTGCTTCAGCGCGTTGTATGCGGAAACGCCGAGCTGCCAATTATTGCCGGCGCCCATTGTTACAAACAGGCGGCCTTTTTTCCCCGGCGGAAGCGGATCGCTCAAGCGTTTTTTTATATACGGCAGCGCATCATCGAGTTTTTCGAAATAGTGCACGCAGGGCTGATACGATGCCGTATGATCCGCGAGGATTTTTCCGGATACAACGCCCGCAAAATCGGATGCTTTTTCGCGCGCGGAACCGTAAATCTCATGGAGCAGAACTTCATCGGCTTCGGAAAAACTCTGCGCAAATTCTTCAAGCAGCGCGGCGGTGCGGGAATACGTATGCGGCATAAAATCGACAATGAGTTCTCTGCCCGGATAAAACGATTTGAATCCGGCAAGCGTCGTTTTTATTGCGGTCGGATGATGCGCGTAATCGTCGATGAACACGGTATTCAGTTCAGGCAAAATTCCGGTTATTTCGCTGCGCCGCTTTGCGCCGGAAAAAGCATAAAGACCCTCGGCTGTTTTCTGTTCAAAAGCGGATTTCGCTTCGCCTGCAAAATCGGTTCCGCAGCCGTTTTCCCGCTTGTACAATTCGGCTGCCAGGGCAATTGCTGCCGCAGCATTTCTGACCGTATGTATGCCGGGAATTCGCAGCGAAAATTCCGCGTCAAAGCCCGCAAGATTGAATGTCTGCACTTCCCGCGCAACAGCATGAGAAACAATGCGGTACGGACTTATTGCCGCGGCAGAAGCTGCTTTTTTTTCGGCGTCCGTTCCGCGCAAAAAATCATTTTGCATAAAGCCGTACGGCAGCAGTTTTATATCACGGCGTTTTTCCGCCGCGAGACGGGCGGCTTCCGAAGCTCCGCTGTCGTCCGCGCAGTAAATCAGCGTGCCGTTTTCCGGCAGCAGAAGAATATAATCGACAAATGCCTGCAGAATATCTTTATATTCGGGATAATAATCCTGATGATCGCTTTCAACGCTTGTCAGCACGATAATGCGCGGATGGAATGCCATGAAATGGCGCCGGTACTCGCAGGTTTCCGCTACAAAATATGTATGACCGCAGGTACAGACACAGGAACCTGTGCCGCGGTTTTCGGAAAACGACGCCACCGCGCTTCCGGCAAGCACTTGAGCCGGCAGGCACAGTTCGCGGATTATCGTTCCGGCAATGCCGGCGGTAGTTGTTTTTCCGTGAACGCCGGAAATGCCGCAGCTGAACGACGCAGCGGAAATAGCGCCGACCGCTTCGCTGTATAATAAAAGCGGAATCCCTTTTCTGTCCGCTTCCGCAAGTTCGGGATTTTCATCGCGTTTATACGCAGAAGAATAAACGACAAGCTGAATATCATCGGTGATATGATCGGCGGAAAATTCCGTTTGAACGGGGATTTGAAGCGCAGACAAAATATCATCGGTATAAAAATATTCCGGCACATCGCTTCCTGTTATGACTGCACCGCGGGACACGCATATTTCGACAAGTGCCGTCATGCCGGTTCCTTTTATTCCGACAAAATGAATACGGAACGCATGAAGATCTTCCGGCAGCAAAAGATTACGTATCTGCTTCATATACGGCATTGTATGATTTTTGTCTGCTTTACGCAAGCAAAGATAAAGTATAGTATAAAAGAATGCATAAAAACTATGAATGTCTGCCGGTATACGAACAGAAAAACCGAATTCTCGAAACCTTATCAAAAAATCAAGTCATTGTCGTGCAAAGCCAGACAGGATCGGGCAAAACAACACAGCTTCCCGTTATTTTGCATGAAGCAGGATATTCCGAACGGGGCATTATCGCCGTAACGCAGCCGCGGCGAATAGCGGCGCTTTCGGTAAGCGAATTTATTTCAAAGCAGCTCGGCACATCGTATCCGGGAACTGTCGGATACAAAATGCGTTTCGAAGACAAAACAGACGCAACCACGCGCATCAAAATAATGACGGACGGCATTTTGCTGCAGGAAATGAAACTTGATCCATGGCTTTCGAAATATTCCGTCGCCATGGTCGATGAAGCTCACGAACGCAGTCTGAACATCGATTTTGTGCTGGGACTGCTGAAGCGGGTGCTGTCCGAGCGCAAGGATTTCAAAGTAATCGTATCGTCGGCAACGATGAATGCAGAAGCATTTTCGAATTATTTCGACGGCTGTCCTATTGTTACGATAGATACAATCACCTATCCGGTAACGGTTGTCTACGATCCGCCGAGCATTCCGGCAGGCACAGCGACGGTTTCCGCAGAAGAGGCGCTGCTCCTGAAAATAACGGACACCATTGACCGCGTGCTTGACAATCATGATACAGGCGATATTCTCTGCTTTCTGCCCGGCGAAAAAGTGATAAAAGACTGCATGCAAAAACTTTCGCACGCGCCGTTCTCGCGGAAAATTTATCTGCTGCCGCTGTACGGTCGTTTGGCAAAAGAAGAACAGGAACGTGTCTTTGCCAATGCGCCTTTCGGAAAGAAAAAAGTAATTTTGTCCACAAACATAGCGGAAACATCCGTTACCATTCCTGGCATCACCACCGTTATCGATTCGGGACTTGCGAAACTCAATTTTTACAATCCGCATACCTACACATCAAGTCTTAATGAAACAACGGTGTCAAAAGCATCCTGCAATCAGCGGAAAGGACGCGCCGGACGCACGCAGCCGGGGACCTGCTACCGGCTGTATTCGCGGAAAGATTTCGACAAACGGCCGCTGTATACGACGGAAGAAATTTACCGCACGGATCTTTCCGAAGTGGTGCTGCGGATGGCGGAACTCGGCATCACCGATTTCGAACAGTTCGATTTTATTTCGGAACCCGGCTCCCAAGGAATCCGAGGAGCAATAGACACGCTCACCATGCTCAAAGCATTGAACAGCGACCGCACGCTTTCGCCTGTCGGGAAACTGATGGTTGAATTTCCGCTCGCGCCGCGTCAAAGCAGAATCATCGTCGAAGCAATTATGCATTATCCAGATGTTATAGACGAAGTCCTCATCGCGGCGGCATTTCTTTCGGCAAATTCTCCGTTTATATTGCCGCAGGGCGAAGAATCAGACGCACGCCGCGCGCATCATTCATTTCGGGATATGCGGGGAGATTTCGTTTCTTATGTAAAATTATTCAATTCATACTCAGCCGTAAAAAATGCGGAAAAATTCTGCGAAAACTATTATCTGGACAAGCGCATCATGGCGGAAATAGTGAACATCAAAGAACAGCTTGCGCAAATCATCGGCAATCTCGGCATTCCGATCACGGGCGGCGGCAGTCCCGACGATTATTTGTGCTGCATTGCATCCGGAATGATTCAGTTCGTCTGCGTCCGAGAAGGAAAAGAAAATTACCGCAGTCTTACGGCAGAACATATACAAATTCATCCCGGCTCGAATATGTTCCGTGCGGATCCGCTGTATATCGTCGCCGGAGAAATCGTCAGAACTTCGAGAATGTTCGCAATGTCCGTGTCGCCGCTTACAAAAACGCTGCTTCAAAAAATCGACAGCGGGCTGGAATCGGCGCTTTTTAACGTAAAAAACAAGCACGGTTCCGGAAAAGCCAAACAATATGCGGACGCTTCGGAAACGCGGAATTGCGCAAAGGCAAACGAAAAAATAAAAAACAAAGCGGCGGCAAAACAAACAGACGACAGTGTCGTATTCGGCGGCACGGAATTTTTCATCCGCAAAATAAAAGGGAAAAAACATGTCATGCTGCCGCTTGATTCGCTGAAAGCCGCATTATCGGCAGAACGCAGCGAATCGAAGCTGGCGCAGCTCGGCGCCATGCGCGGCGTTGTGTCGGTAAACAAATACACAATCCTTTCCGGAGAAAAGCTTGAGCTTATTTTTTCCGTTGTCCGCGCGGCTGATCTGCATCCTGTTCCGGATAAATTTTGGAACAAAAAATTAAACGTTTCTTTTTCGGAAACGCCGCAAATTCTCATCGATGCGCTCGAAGCTGTTCTGCGCGTAACGGTTGCGAAAGAAAAAAACAAAGAACTGGGATTTATAGCGCTGTTCACCGACGGCAAAGGCAATTACTGGTTCAAAGTTTCGCGCGGCTTTACGACCGCACTGACGGAAAGTCTGTCGTCGCTGGAAACTCTCGCGGATGAATCCGCAGGAAACGTTACCGATGCACAAAAGAAGCAAATCAATGATGCATATCGCAGACTGAACGGCATTTTTGCATAAACCGCGATCTACATCAATTCGCAAAGAAACGTATTTAAAAACAATAAGCCTTCCGGCGTCAGCATATAGCGGCCGCCCTCTCGCCGCAAACGGCGGTTTTTCATCCAGCGCGAAAAAACGCCGAGCTGTTCATCCGTAAACGGCTCTCCGAAACGCGCGCGGTATTCTTCTTCGGACACGCCCTCTTCCGTTCTGAATTCCATCATCAGGAATTCGCGGCGGCGCACGTCTTCCGTTAAATTTTCCGTTTCCTGCGGAATATCATCTTGATTTTTCGGATGAGCGGCGGCATTCCAAAACGATATGTACCGCTCCGCATCGCGGATGTTTGTATATCTGAAACTGCCGACAGTACCCGCCGCACCCGCTCCGATGCCGATATACGGCAGCATCCGCCAATAAGACAGATTATGCAGGCATTGATATCCGGGCTTCGAGAAATTCGATACTTCATACTGGCGGAATCCTGCTTTGCGCAATATATTTCTGCCTGAAATCCACTGACAGTCATTTTCATCATCGGAATACGGAATGTTTTTATTTTTTACCGAATGATACAGATCGGTGTGTTCTTCAAGCGTCAAAGCATACAGCGAAACATGCTGCGGATTATATGAAAGTATCCGGCGCAGACTGTCCGCAAACACGGATTTGCGCACGCCCGGCAGTCCCGTCATAACATCGACAGAAAAAGCGCGCGGCAGCCACAGCGATTTCAGCAATTCCAAAGCAGCAAGGCAAGAACTCTCCGCAGAACGGCGGCGCACAAGGCGCAGCGCGTCATCATCGAGAATCTGAATTCCGGCGGAAATACGCGAAATACCGCATTCGGCAAATACGTCAAGCAATTCCGGAGAAATATCATCGGGATTGCATTCAGCCGTAACTTCCCTGCTGCCCGCCCATATCCGCGAAAGTTTTTTCAGCTGCGCTCGCGAAAGCAAACTCGGCGTGCCGCCGCCGAGATATACGGTTTGATGATCGGCGGAATCGAACAGCAATGATCGGTACGAATATTCAGCCAGCAGCGCATCAATATACGAATCGGGAACGGCATTTTCCGCGCACAGAACTTCCGAAAAAAAATCGCAGTAAGAACACTTGGACTTGCAAAAAGGAATATGAATATATAACGCTGTCTGCATCATGCAAAAAACCGCGCATTATCCGCACGAAAAAAATTACAGAAGCCGAAAATTCCGCAGCGGGAAATATTTAAGCACCGCGCGTCCCGCAACACAGCCGCGTTTTACCGCGCCCCACACGCGCGAATCCATTCCCTCGGAGCGATTGTCTGCCACGACAAAATATTCATCATCGCCGAGCGTTATTTCTTCCATTACTCCGGGCGAACCGAGCGTTTTGTCCCATACGGACGGATTATCGGAAATAAAAACATCGTACTGGCATTCGGACAGCTCGAATTCCGTCAGAAAATGATCGGCGGCGGAAGGCTTCACATACAGCACATAATCGCGCATATACAGCGTATCGCCGGGCAGTCCGACAACTCTGCGCAGCACCGGCGTTCCTCCGGCGGCATTTTCAAACGGAAACACGCGGCGGAACGTAAAAAACGCGGCGCATGAATCGGCAATGGATTTCCACAGCGAAACCGGAAGTGCGCTGTACGGCTCAACGTACAAAATTTCCCCGCGGAATATGCTGTTTTCATTAAAAAAAATGCTGTGCCGCGCCGAAAAACGCGAAATATATATTCTGTCCGAATAACAAACCGCAGGCATCATCGAATCGGAACGGACAACAACAGGCATACAAACGAACCGCATAAAAACGGCAGACAGCACATACAGCGCCGCAATAAAAAACAGCACGCTGCATATTTTATGCCGCAGAATCCGGCGGCTCGTATATGAAAATTCATAAATGCTTTTCGCCATGGCATAACCATATCACAGTTCAAAAGTGTTTTCAATAAACATGAAATGCAAAATCTTTGCAGCAGTATTATACTTGTATGTGTCGGAAAGATATTCTATAATATTCAGTGAATAAATTCGGAAATACTATGCAGATAGCACAGAATAAAAGAGCCCGGTTTGACTATTCCGTCGAAGAAACTTTTGAATGCGGCATAGAACTTAAAGGAACGGAAGTAAAATCCGTAAAATCCGGCACTATTTCTTTTCCAGACTCATTCGCTGAAATCATACGCAACGAAGTATGGCTGAAAAATTTCCACATATCGGAATATCCGTTTTCATCTGTATTCAATCATGATCCCGACAGGCCGAAAAAACTCCTGCTCCATGCAGACGAAATCAAGCGGCTCATCAGAAAAACGGAAATGAAAGGATACACATTGATTCCGCTTGAATTTTATCTGAAAAACGGCCGCGTAAAAGTACGGCTCGGCGTATGCCGCGGCAAGAAGCAATTCGACAAGCGAGCCGACATACGGGAGCGCGATATAAAACGCGATTTGCAGCGCGAATTCAGACAGCGGCAAACTACATGACGGAATATATTCTATGAAAAACAGCAATATATGCCGTGTTTTTTTCAGCGCGGCATTGCTCGCAGCATTTTTGCCTCTTGCCGCTCAAACAGCCGGAAAAAAAATTGCCTATTATGCGGTAGTTTCCAATTCGGCAGACGCCCAGACACTCAAAATGGCACAGGATCTTTTTTACTCGCGGCTGTCGGCGTTTCCCGAATATACAATTATCGACAAACGCTCGCAGTCATTCAGCCGGACAGACTCGGAAAACGGCGAAGAAGAAATCGCGCTGTACGCGGAAATTCAGGAACAGAACGGCACATGGCTTTGCACACTGAACGCTTTCGATACCGAAAACGGCGTTTCGTCCGTATCTTCGCATTCATACGAATCATACTACAAAATTCTTTTGGATGCGAAACCGTCGCTGTCCGCGCTGCTTACGGATATCGCGGCGAAATCGGCCGCGGCAAAAATCGGCAAAAACAGCACGGAACAAGCGGTGCGCACGGAACAAGCGGCGGCAGCAGCAGCGGAAGAAAAACTTTCCCCGTCCGCAAAAAATATGCCCTCGCTGGAGTTTTTATCCGGCACCTGGAAAGGCGAAGAACACATCGATAAAATAATTCTTTTGCGCAGCGGGCGCGGATTCATTATTTTCAAAAACGGAGCGACAATGAATATTGCAATCCATATTTCGGGCAGCGGCATTAAAATCGTGCAGACAAGCGCTCAAAATGCGTCATTTTTTCCGGAATTAACACGCAGCGCCGCTCTCAAAAACGCTGCCGGTGCACCGCCGATTGAATGGCTGCTTTCCTCGGAAACCGAAAACACGCTGGCAGGCACAAAAAAAACATTGGCAATGGAAAATACGCCGCACGATTCGCAGACAGAAACGGTAACGGAAGCAATTGTGCCTGTTACTTGGGAACGGCAATGATACATCAGCCCTTGGCAGCCTTTGAACGCTGGCTGGAATCGTTTTTGAATTTCGAGCGCACGCCGAAAAAAAACATACTGTGGCTTGATACTATGCAGTATTTGTGCTCACTGCTGAATAATCCGCAGGATTGCTGCCGTTCTTTTCATATCGCGGGTTCAAAAGGAAAAGGTTCCGTGGCAGTTATGATAAGCTCGATATTGGAAGAAGCCGGCATTCCCTGCGGACTGTATACATCGCCGCATATCATTGATTTTTCCGAACGAATTACCCGCTCGCGCATGCCTTTTCCCGACGCGGTATACCGCAAAGCTGCCGAAAAAGTAATTTCCGCAGTCAATGCGATTTCTCCCGACAGCCTGCCGGAAAACCGCAAAACGACTTGGTTTGAACTTGTAACACTGGCGGCATTCATGGTTTTCAAAGAAGCCGGCATGCGATGGGCAGTTTACGAAACGGGACTCGGCGGCAGGCTTGACGCAACAAACGTCATTACGCCGGAAATATCCGTAATCACAACAATCGAACTGGAACACACCGAATTTCTCGGAAATACAATCGAAAAAATAGCGGCGGAAAAGGCAGGCATTATAAAAGCCGGAGTACCGGCATGCATCGAACCGCAGCTGCCGGCCGCGCGCGCGGTATTCGAAAAAACCGCGGCAAAAATGCATTCATCCGCAGTTTTCATCGATGACATTCTTGCATCGCATTCTTCAAGATATGTGCAGGACGGAATGGAAATTCGGCTGGACTTCAAGAACGGCTTTTCAAAACCGATTGCCGCCGTTCTGAAAATGCGCGGAGATTTCCAATTATACAACGCGGCGGCGGCGGCATGGGCTGCAAAAAGCGTGCTGCCGAAAATAAGCGAAGAAGAAATCGGCAGAGGACTTTCAAAAGCCGTGCTGCCGGGAAGATTCGAAATAATAACACAGCCGCAGTATATCATTTTTGACGGAGCGCACACCGTAAACAGCGTCGCATCCGTTTTGAAAACACTGCGCGATATAAAATACCGAAACGATAAAAATTACGAACTTTTGTTTGCCTGCGCTGCGGATAAAGACATGCACGGCATAGCCGAATTATTTTTCAGCGGTTTCTGCAGCTTTTCGCACATTACGGTAACCTGCCCAGGAGCATTGAAAAGCGCCGATTTTTCCGCACTGACAGACATATTCAGCCGCTTTGGGAAAAAACACCGGATAACAATTCACGCCGACCGCGATTATCAGGCGGCAATTCCGTATGCGCTTGAACAGGCAGCAAAAAACGGCAGCACACTGCTCGTTACCGGTTCCTTTTATCTTGTCGCGGAAACAAAAAAAATATCGGCGGCGATGCATACCGCAAAAAATACTGCCGAATATCCTGCGACATAATGCACAGCGCTTTTGCCCCGCAGAGTTTCCGCGAACAGCACAGCCGCTGACTGACTCATCTATCCAGAGGAAAAAGCGGTTCTTTTATTTCAAGCCGGTGCGAAATAATTTTTCCGCTCCGCGGATGGCGGAACGTTATTCCGTCCGCAAAAAACAGCATTTTATGCTCCGCCATGCCGCCGGCTGCTTCCTGCCTGCACGCAGGATTGTACAAAATATCTCCGATGACAGGAAAACCGCACCAGGCAAGATGACAGCGCACCTGATGCCGAAAACCGCGGACTATCCGGCAGCGGAATCGATACACAATTTCATCCGGTTTTATCCTGTCGGAACAGGATTTTATCGACAGCAAATCGGTTTGATAGACAGTCTTGCCCGCTTTTTTGCGCGCCGCAGTCCTGTCGCGGTTCTCAATGCAAACAGGACGCACCGCCGCGCGATGAACGCCGAACGGACGAAAGCAGCTTTTCACGGAAACCGGCAAAAAAGATCCTGCATTGCAAAAATCTTTGCCGCAGCCGCAGAATTCTGCCGCACGGCGAACTGCCTGAACAGACGGCGGCAGCGGCGGAAATCCGCCGAGTATTTTTGCTGCATCCGGCTGATGCACACAGAACGCAGTGTAAGTTTTTTCAAACAAGCCGATTTTCTGCTGAAGCATAAAATCGTCGTATATTTCCTGAGTCCGCGCGGCAAGAAGCAGTCCGTGTGTCGCCGTATCGATGCGGTGCACAAGACCGTATTCTTCGGCGTTTTTTCCGGAAACCGCCGCCATGTCAGGGAATTCCCGCAAAAGCATGTCAACCGCGTTTTCGGCTTCCGAACCTTTCAGCGGAACCGACGCAATTCCGGCAGGCTTTTCCGCAATAATGTACAAATCATCCGCATAAACGATTTTCAGAGTGCTGTTCATGTTTCCGTACCGGAATGACATCCGTATTCCCGATGGAGTTTCTGCATCACTTTTTTAAAACGCAGCGGAACAGGAGCGACGAAATCGCAAAAAACATCCGATCCGGGCAAACGTATCGAAAGTTTGCGGGAGTGAAGCATTAACGTTGCGCCGGGGAAATTTTTATCCGGCCGCGAATACAGCGGATCGCCGAGAATAGGACAATTCAGATATTTCAAGTGAACCCGAATCTGATGCGTCCGCCCCGTTTTCAGCCGCAGCCGCACCAGCGTATACATTCCGTAAACCGCGACACAGGAATACAGCGTATGAGCGAATTTTCCCCGCGCTGTATCGGCCGATGCGACAAAACGCTTGCGGTTCGAAGGATCTCTTATAATCTGCGTTTTTATCGAACCGCGCGCAGCAGGAAGTCTGCCTTTTACAACCGCAATGTATTCTTTTCGGACACGACGTTCGCGAAACTGATTTTGCAGCCAAGTTTCCGCTTCGGAGTTCCTTGCCGCAATGATGCAGCCGGAAGTGTCTTTGTCCAGTCTGTGCACTATTCCGGGGCGCAGGCTGCAGGTATCGCTGCTGAAATCCCTGCGCGCAGGATTGCCCCAATACCACAGCAGCGCATTCACAAGTGTTCCGTTCCAATTGCCGGCAGCAGGATGCACAACCATTCCCTGCTTTTTGTTTATAACGGTAACATTCCGATCGTCGTACAAAATGTCAAGCGGAATCTCCTGCGGCTCAAGATCCGCCGTTACCGAATCAGTCCATTCAAGATCAACGGTATCGCCGGCTGCGATTTTCGAAGAAAGTTTCGCTTTGCTGCCGTTTACTTTTACCTGTACGATTCCCGCTTTCAACCTTGAACGGGAAACAGCGCACAAAGAATCGCCCGCGCTGCCGACATATTTATCAAGCCGAATAGGAGTATCGAGATGTCCGACAACAAAATGCAAAAACGGCACGGTTATTCCTTATTTTCTTCCGAAATATGATCATCCGGAAGCGACGGCGATTCGGCTTCGATTTCTTCAATGGTTCTGATACGGGGAAGTTCCGGCGGTTCGATACCGATTTCCACGTTATCCGGCAATGTTATGCGGCGCGCTTCGTTTTGTTTTTTATTCCGTTTGACAATGCTGATGATAATATCCGTTAAACCTATCGCGCAGCTGATGCCGAGCGCCGTCCATAAAATGCCGAGCTGTTCCGCCGTATTTAAATTTGCCGCGTCGGAGGATTTTGCAAACGGATTGGGAAATAACGCCGAAGAAAAGCCGCTGTTTGCGTAGCGGAAAATCTGATATCCTGCGGTAACAGCCATTGTCGTAAACGGCAAAGATCCGAATGTTATTATTTCGGTTCGGCGGACATCAGCGGCAAAAGACGGAAATTCGGCGGCGGAATACGGTTCGGCATCCGACAGCGTTTCGGCGGCACATAACGAACATATAAAAGACAGCAGCGCAGCAAGCGCCGTAATGCGCTTCATTTTGCTTCCCGTTCCCCGAATATTGCCGTGCCGATGCGGACAAGCGTAGAACCTTCTTCTATGGCAGTTTCAAAATCGGAAGACATTCCCATAGACAAAACAGGAAGTTCAAGCGCCGGAAAACGCATCGCAGCCTGCCGCCGGAGTTCCCGCAATTCGCGGAAAGACGCTCTGACTTCAGCAATATCCTGCGAAAAAGGCGCCATTGTCATGAATCCTTTCAGGCAAATTCCGCAAGCCTTATTCTGCATGCGCTCGCGCAGTTCATGCATTTTATCAATTGCCTGAAACACGGCATCGGCACTGCGGAAGCCGGACTTGCTTTGTTCTCCGGTATGATATTCGAACAGCACATCGAGCATCCCGGACGTGCGTTCGATATGAAAAAACAACGACTCCAGAAGTTCCATTCTGTCAACGGACTGAATGCAGGATACCAGCGGCAGAATTTTCGATATTTTATTGCGCTGAAGACTTCCGATCAGATGCAGTTCGATATTTTTTCTGCCTGTATCCGACGCCGCATCAGGAGCAGCGGAAACCGTACAAGAATCATTCCCCCATTTCAGCGCATTGTTCCGCGGGGAAAAATCGTTTTCACGCAGCGGCTGAAATTTCGAGGCGGCTTCCTGCACTCTGTTTTCTCCGAACAAATGCTGTCCGGCGGACACAGCCGATAGTATTTCACTTTGCGGATGGAATTTGCTTACCGCCATCAATGCGACATCATCGGGATTTCTGCCTGCACGTTCCGCGGCGCGGTTCATCCGTTCCCTGATGCGTTCGATATTTTCTTTTATTTGTTCATGTTCCGTCATACGCAATCCCCGATATGCTGCCGGCTGATATCCGACAGATGCACCAATTCTTCGACAGTCATTTTCTCCGCACGCGTTTCGGGATCCACGCCGGCCTCGCGAAGCACGTGTTCCGCTTTGTCCGCGCCGTCGCAGATCGCGGCAAAATTGTTTTTTACCGTTTTCCGGCGGGAAGCAAAAAGAGCGCGCACGACGGACTGAAAATGTTTTTCGTTTTCACAATGCGGATAATCTTTCCGGCGAATCAGCGCTACGGCAGCGGAAGAAACATTCGGACGGGGCCAAAATGAACCGCCTGCAAGCTCCATGACTGGAAGGACATTGTATGCGCGCTGGCATATTACCGAAAATGAAGAGTAATCCGATGAACCGGGTTTTGCTCTCATCCGCTGCGCGACTTCCTTTTGTACAGTAACCACCGCCTTTTCGAAGCGAACGCCGGAAGTTATTGTATCGGCTATAATAGCCGCGGCTATATTATACGGCAAATTACCGAAAAATCTATCCGGTGCTCCGTTTTTTTCATATTCTGTTTTCCAGGTTTTAAGCACATTGCCGGAAACAAGCGAAAATTTTCCGGGATACGGAGCGTTATTCGGAAAAATATCCGCAAGGACAGAACAGAAGCCTCTGTCAATTTCAAACGCCGTTACTTCCGCGCCGCGTTCAAGCATGCCGGCAGTCATAGCACCAAGCCCCGGACCAACTTCCCAAACAGTTGTTTTTTTTCCCGGCGGCGCGGCGGCAGCATGTATGTCCAGAGCATCAAGCAATTTTTCCCTGGCAGTCCTGTTTATAAGAAAATTCTGTCCGAATTTTTTCTGCATCGCCAAACCGCGGCTTTCCAAAAACGCTTTCAAAAAAGACGGAGAATCGTAATCAACAAGCAATTGCGCCATCATATCCTCATGAATAAACCTCTGCACAGAGCATTTGAGGTATTGTTTGTTTTCATAAACATTGCAGCTGCGTATATCTCTTTGCCGACCCGAAGCATGGTATTGCACCTGCCGTCATGAATCAATAACTATTTGCGGTATTCCGGCAAATATACAGACAATAACCGCAATTGCATTATAAATCGCCGATATAATAACACCAAGAGGCTGCAAAAGAAAAGGCATAACCATGCACGCAATAAGACCTGCCAATCCGACAGTCATGAACAGCGATATAAGCGGAGATATGCAAACCGATGCAGGAACCGCGGCAAGCGGTATGACGCCGAATATGCGCGCGCATACAGGCAGCGCACAAATTTGCGCGGCAACCGACACAGCGGCACTGTCTGCGATCCGCCGCGGCATACAAGCAGCACAAATCCGCAGTACGGGGCGCGTAAAAACAGCCATTCCGAAAGAAGACGCATACGACAGCATGAATGCGACAGTCTGCACGTCTTCCGGTTTAATAAAGCAATGCAGAAGAAACGCAAAACACAAAACATGCAGAGAATCGACACGTAGCGAACAAAAGCGGCATACCGCCATAATAAAAAGGCATAAAAGCGCACGCATCAGCGACGGTGTTAAACCTGCAAACCACACGAATAATAAAACCGCGGCAAAAGAAAAAAATTCCGCCTTTTTCTTTCCGGCACTTACGGCAGCATACGCCGCCAGCCCCGAAAAAAAAGAAAGATGCATTCCGGACAAAGCCAAAACATGGGACAAGCCGGCTTTTTCAAAATGTTCGGCAAGAACACTATCCGTATATTCGCGGGAACCGGCAAGCAAAGCAAACAGCAATCCTCCGGCATCTTTCCAGCTGTACAGCATCCGCCGGAAATGCATTCTGCATGCACCGCGCACACGGGAAAGCGCATTATTCCAATCTCCGCCGCAGACAGCATCGGCATAAAATACGGTGCGTTCATTTTTTTCCGATATACGGCCGGAAATTTCCAATCGGCGTCCGCTTTCAATGACTGCGCCGCCGGTGTTTCCGGTACGGGAGGCAGAAAACCTGCGACCCGGCAAATACGCTTCGGCAGCGGCGGCGGGAACGGAAACAACAACCGTGCCTTTTGCTTCCGAAGTAAAGTTCCCGTATCTTTGTGCGGTTCTATACCCCGATAGTGAACCGCCGACAGAATCAACGGAAAAATTCATAGTATAGCGCGAACCGTCACGTGTTCTGACAGGATTTGAACGAACGCAGCCTGTTATCCTCGAAATACTATTCATCGGAAACAGAGAAACCAGCGCCGTCCGATTTTTATGCGGAAGAATACCGCTGTATATCAAGACGGCGCAGAACAATGCGGCGAAACAAACCGGCGGAATATAAAAATCGAATTCATTTTTTATTACCATTTTAATTCCGCAATAGAATCGCGGGCTGCCGCAATAATTTCCGATGAATATGCGGAAAAAGAAACAGCATACAGCAGATAATCAAACGCTGATTTTTCACCAAGCACCCCGATTGATTTTATTACCGCAAGCACCAACTGTTCGTCATATTTTCCGGTTTGTTCCGCCTGCGAATTGAGAGCCGCAAGATACGCCGCAAGTGTCTGCCCCGATTCCGCCGACGCGAGCGAGCCGAGACACTGCACAATATTGATTAACTCTTCCGTTGTCATGCGGGCGGCTTCGTAGTCTGCTCGCGCAAACGGGAAATATTTGACGACGAGTTTTGCCGCACGTGTCCAGGACTGTTCCCGAAGCATATTTACGGATTCCAGCGCAAGACGCGCAGCGGCTTCTGAATATTCCCCCGTACTCTCTGCATATATAATAGCAGCAGCCAGCGCTTTTTCTGCGATTTCGGCTTTAAAATTCACGGAAATTTCATTATTCTTCAAAACCAAATGGAAAAGCGCCAGTTTTTCATCAAAGGCTGCGTTTTCCATCAGAGTGATAACAGCCGCTTTTCTTGAAGCCATCATAAAAATAAGCGATTTTTCGGCAGCGTCTGTAACGGCAGGAGAAATATTCTGCATGCAGCACGAAAAAATGAGCATAAACGCCTGGTCGGAATTGTAGGATGAAAGAGATTGAACGGCGCCTGCAATAAGAAGAACATCTTTTTCCGGCTTTTCAAGTTCGTTTTTCAGGCATTCGGCGGTAAAATCCGCAGCGCTGCCGCTGTGCCGTGATATGAGCGCCAGTTTCCGCAAAACAGCCGCGCGCACTTCCGATTCGGAACAAAGCCGGTACAGATCCCGCAGCTGTTCGGCAGCACTGTCGGAAGGCATTTGCAGTCCGTTTACCGCGGCAAGCGCAATCCGTACAGCGGCAGGATCATGCGCAATATGCGGATAATAGCGCACCGCAAAATCAAGAACAAACGCCGCAACGCTGTCGGGGATATCCGTATTTTGCAGCAGCTCCGCTTTGCCTGAAAGCGTGTCCGCCATAAAGCCGCGGATAATGTCTTCCGCAGCAGCGGAGCTTTCCTGCGCCTGCGCAAATACAATGCCGCAGGACAACATGCATATAATCGGAAATATATTTTTTTTCATAAAATGCCTCCCGGATTGTCATTGACTGTTCCGCGCACTTCGGAAATGGAACCGTCCGACGCGCCGTCCGTTTTTTTCGTGCCGTCTGCCGATGCCGGCGCTGTTTTTTCCGCAAGCAGTATATCGTCAGTCGTAATTTTTTCCGAATCTTCCGCCGCGTCTTTTTCCACCAAAATCATGGCTTCCGCCTCGTCTTTCTTTTCCGGCGGAAGTATATTATACACATAACTTAAAATCATATTGCGCATCCGCGGATTTGTATATGTGCATTCAAAATGCATGCGGGACTGATTTTTTTCGTCGAGATACTCGACGGCGCGGATAAAACCGCACATCACGACGCAGCTGGCGTCTATCGAAAACTGAATTTTCACACGGAGATTGACGATTCCTTTGCCGCCGATGCGAATCATCGCGCCGTTTTCGGAAATATCTTCGAGCAGGCACTTTAATCCGGGTTTTTCTTCCGGAATTTCCGGATTCGCAGGCTCGCCTTTGAGAATGTACATCTGCGCGGGAATTTCACACCGGCTGCGGACGGAACGGCGTTTCTGCATTCTCACCAGCGATTCCGTATGCGCAAGGTACAGCACAGCTTTGCTGCTGTACATGCCGCTGTCATCGACATGCGTGTCGAAAGCGTAGCCCGCGTCATTTTTGCGCCAAAAGTACACGCTGATTGTTTTTCCTATCCACTCCGCGCCGCGCAGCAGCCGTCTTCCGTCTTTTTCGGGCAAAGATACGATAAGATGTCTTCCGACGCTGACTGCCGACGACAAAAACACGCCGTAATCTTTCAGCACAATCCTCAGTTTTTGTCCGGCGCCGATGCCGCGCGTAGACGAAAGTCCGTGTTTGTGTTTCGGGTCAAGTTCCACTTTTGTGCGGAATTGATACAAACGCGACAAAAAATCCTGCGTTTTGCGGGAAGTTTCCGTGCCTTTGCTCCGAGCATCTTCCAGCACCGCCGCAATGCTGCGCTCCAAAGCCGGCAGCGACCAGAAAAGCGCAGAGGAATCCGGCACGTGCGCAGCCGCGGAAAGTTTCCACAGCAGCATTATTTCGCGGATTTTAAATCCGGAATCGATTCCCGCCGCAAAAAAATGTATTTCCGTTTTGAATATCAGAAAAATTTTGAGCACGGCAAAAAAGATTGCTAAAATAACTGCGCAAATAATAAATGAATACACAAAAACTCCCGCTGCTTTCCCTTTACCTTTTTCAGCCGATATTTTATCATAAAACACCGCAAGATGCACCAGTTGATTTATATTACGGCGGAAGTTCTTGCCGCGGCGGCGATATTTGCCGTACCGCCGCTGCGCGCGGCATATACAGAAGCGCCCGTTATTTCCGTGTCTTATCCGATTGTTCCGCTTGTTTTTTATGCCGCGGCGGCGTGTTTTTTTTTATTTGCCTGCCGGCAGAACCCGTATCCGCCGCATTCCGAACAAAGACATGATGCCTTCAAAAACAAAAAAGGATTGTCCGCTGCCGTTTTATCCGCCGCCGCGTTCGTTTTGCTGCTGCTGTTTTCATTTTTATGGCAGCGTGCTGCCGCCGTTTTTTCCGCGCCGTCCGCCGCAGCCGTCAGCGCACCGAACACGCCGGCACTTTGGGCGAATTTCGCCGCGGGGACTGCCGTGTACGCTTGCTGCGAAGAATTTATTTTCCGCATATATTTTCCGCAGCGGTTCCGCACAATACGGGATTTGCTGAAATGCCGCTCAAAAATCGCGGCAATTGCGGCGGAAATCATTCCGGCGGCACTGTTCGCGCTTGCTCACCGATACCTCGGCTTTTTTGCCGTTGCGAACGCCGCATTCGCCGCAGGAATACTTCGGCTGCTGTATTTGAAAACAGATTCGATACCAAGTATCTGCGCAGTTCATGCAGCGTATAATTTTGTCCAATTTTTCGTGCTGTTTCAAAAAAACTGAAAATCTTCCGCATATTTTCCGGCAGGAAAAAATGCCGTTCCGCCGATTTTCAGCTTGTCAGCTGCTCCAGTTTTTCGCGGATAAATTCGCTTTTTTCTTTTAAACCGATTTTTCCCGTTGCGAGAATCAGAATGTTCGGACGATGCGGATCGAGTTTCACTCTGCCCACGCTTTCCCGAATCAAACGCAGCGCTTTGTCTGCCGGCACAAGCGATACATCCGAAAATTCGATTTGAACGGCTCCGGAGCGTTCGCGCAGGCTTGCAATGCGCAGCTGCCGGCAGATAACACGAATTTCCGCAATCGCAAGCAGACTCGCCGCCTCGTCGGGCACCGGACCGAAGCGGTCTTCCATTTCCGCATACACGCGCTCAAGTTCGTCACGGTCGGAAACCGCCGCGACTTTTTTGTAAATTTCCATTTTTGTCTGCGGATTGCTGATATACGTATCCGGAATATATCCGGTGTATTCAAGTTCCAGCAGCGCATCGGCAATCTCGCCGTTGTCGCTGCCGGAAAGGCGCTGCACGGCTTCTTCCAGCAATTTCAAATACAAATCGAAACCGACGGAATACACATCTCCCGACTGATCTTTGCCGAGCAGATTTCCCGCACCGCGAATTTCCATATCTTTCATGGCGATTTTGAAACCGGCGCCGAGTTCCGTAAAATCACTGATAACCTGCAGGCGCTTCATTGCGACTTCGGACAGCGCTTTTCCTTCGGGATAAAGCAGATACGCATACGCTTTGCGGTCGCTGCGCCCGACACGTCCGCGCAGCTGATACAGCTGCGACACGCCGTACATATCGGCCCTGTCGATGATAATCGTGTTGACATTCGGAATATCGATGCCGTTTTCGATAATCGACGTAGCGACAAGCACATGGAAGCCGCCCATTTTAAATCGGCGGAATATATCGTCCAATTCGGCGGAAGACATCTGCCCGTGCGCGGTATCAATCATCATTTCCGGAAGCAGTGCTTCGAGTTTTATGCGCACTTCGTCAAGGCTTTCGACGCGGTTATGCAGATAAAACACCTGACCGCCGCGTTCCGCTTCCTGCCTGACTGCGGACACGATTCTGCTGTCGCTGTACGGTTCTATGACGGTTTCGATTGCCTGGCGGTTCTGCGGCGGCGTCGCGAGAATGCTCATATCGCGGATTTTCAAAAGACTCATGTGCAGCGTCCGCGGTATCGGCGTTGCACTCAGCGCGAGGCAGTCGATGTTCGCTTTCACCTCTTTCAGCCGCTCCTTGTCTTTTACGCCGAAACGCTGTTCTTCGTCGATAATCAGCAGTCCGAGATCTTTAAAACGCACGTCTTTTTGGATAATCCGATGCGTACCGATCAGAATGTCTATATTTCCCCGTGCAGTTTCTTCGAGAATTTTTTTCTGCTCCGATTTTTGCACAAAGCGCGACAAATGCGCTATCTTGACCGGGAATTTCTCAAAGCGTTCCAGACAGCTTTCGTAGTGCTGTTCCGCGAGAATCGTCGTCGGCGCGAGGAATGCAACCTGCTTGCCGCCCATAACCGCTTTGAACGCGGCACGCATCGCCAGCTCCGTTTTGCCGTATCCGACATCGCCGCAGACAAGCCTGTCCATGGGTTCCGTTTTTTCCATATCGGCTTTGATTTCCGCCGCCGCCGTCAGCTGGTCATCTGTTTCGGTATACGGAAACGCCGCATCGAACGCGGTAACCATTTCATTGTCTTTCGGAAACGGAAAACCGCGTGCTGCTTTTCGGCGGGAATACAAATCGATGAGTTTCTGCGCAATATCTTCGACCGATTTTTTCACGCGGTTTTTTCTGTTTTCCCAGCTTTTCGAACCGAGCGTATCAAGGCGCGGACTGTCGCCTTCGTTCCCGATATAACGCTGAACAAGATTAACCTGCTCTATCGGAATAAAAACCGTTTCTTCGCCCGCGTATTCGAGTTTGATGTAATCGCGTTCGTTTCCGGCCGCTTTTACGCGCTCGATGCCTTTGAAAAGTCCGATGCCGTAATTAACATGCACGACATAATCGCCGGGGTTCAATTCGATAAACGTATCGATGACGGCGCTTTTCGCATGCTTCACCGAGCGCGGAATGTGCTTTCTGCGTCCGAATATTTCGTTTTCCTGAATTACGAGCACTTTCAGCGCCGGAACGGAAAATCCCGCAGAAATTCCGCGCGGAATGACGGAAAAACGGGCGCCGGTTTTTTTGCCGGACGTTTTGAAAAAATCTCCCGTTTCCGTGTAGTTTTTCAGCAATTCGCCGATGCGCAGCGCTTGATTTTCGCTTTCCGCATACACGTATATATGCCAGCCGCCGGCTTCCGCTTCCTCGATGCTTTCTTTCAAATAATTGATGTTGCCGAAAAAACTTCGCGGCGGATCGCATTCGACGCAGAAACGATGATTTTCCGGATCGGCGGCGGCGATTGAACGGAACAGCAGCCGTTTATCGTGCCGGCGGGAAAAATCGCCGAAGGGCAGAAGAATATCCTGCGGCGGCGGAACAGGCATAACCGATCGTGCTTTGCGGTACAGTCCGATATATTCGCGGTCGAAATTTTCCTGGGAATTATTCTGCCGGTCGTAATCAAGAAAAAACACCGGCGTATCGGCGGATAAATAATCCAAAACGGAACAAGATTCAGCGAACGCAAGCGGATAAAACAATTCCTCGCCTTCGCACTCCCGCTGAACAAGCAAGTCCGCAAGAAGACCGTCCCTCAGCTGCGGCATCAAATCTTCAAAGTCTTTCCGCTCGGAAAGCCGGCGTTCCAAATCATGTACAAGCTCATCAGTCCAGACAACTTCTTTCATGGAATAAATCAGCAGCGAATCCAATGTCCGCAAAGACGACTGCGTTGCGGCATCGAATGATTTTATCCGGCTGACGCGGTCGAAATCAAAAACGATGCGGTGCGCGAATTCTTCTCCCGGCATAAAAATATCGAGCACTTCACCGCGCAGCGTAAATTCTCCGCGCACCGTTACGCGCGGAACACGGATATATCCCTGCTTCGAAAGCCGTTCCGCAATCTCCGTCGGATCGAATTTTTGTCCCGGAGCGATGCCGAACAAAAGAGAGCGCGTATAATCCGGCGGCGGAACGGGAATCTGCGCCGCACGCTGCGGTATGATAAAAACACGCGGTTTCGCGTCCGAAGTAAAGCGGCGTTCGGAGCAGGCAAGCTTTGCAAGCACCGACGCGCGTTCGCCGAAAACGGCGGCTCCTTTTGCGGCGGGACGGTACGGAACCATTCCCCACCAGGGAAGCTGAAATATTTCGGCCGCGCAGTCTGTTTCGGCAGTGCCGGCGCCGCGGGAAACAGATGCGAATGCACTGCGGATGTCCAAAGCAAGCGCGCCGGCTTCTTTTTCCGTCGGCACAATGACGGCAATATCGTTTCTGTATATGCCGCCGCCGGCATACTGTACCGACTGCGCAGTATGCGCATGAACCGCCGCAAGATATTCGGCAATAAAAAAACCGTGCATGGCGCCGTGCAGTCCTTCGATTTCCCGCGGATACACTGCGTTTCGATCAGTTAATTCCGAAATTATGCTTTTTAATTCATTCCAGGAATGAATTTCTTCTTGCAAAGAAGCTGATTGTAAGGTATTCATATAAAACAACCGATAATAAATAAAAATATGGAACGGAGAACCGGCGTGAAACGTACTCTTTTCAGTATTATATTCTTTTTGATTTCCTTTGCCCAGTATGCATTCTGCCAGAATTACGAAGCGGCAGAAGTTTCTATACGATATTACGATAAAACATTGTATTATCCGGGCGAAGCAGACAGCAATCCCGTGTACATATATATAACCATTTCAAACAAAGGAAGCGAAACGCTGCGTTTCAAATTAGCCGATGACCGCATGTTCAGCGTCGATTTCACCGCACGCACGGTAAAAAACGAAAAACTGCCCTTTACAAACAGCATTCTCCGCAAACGTTCCACAAGCAGAACCGTTTACTTCCGCGAAATTGCGCTCGAAAGCGGCGAAAGTTATTCGTTTGTCGAAAATTTAAAAGAATATTTGGCGATACAGGAGCCGGCCGTTTACTACTTCGATCTTTCGTTTTATCCGGAATTATACAAAAACAGCACTGCCGGCATCGTATCGAACCGCTTGATTCTCGATATCAAGCCTGCGCCCGGAGCCGCCGCCGTTTCCGCGCTGCCGTCAGCCGGTTCCGCCCAGACAATCCTCAAACCGGATCCCATATCCCCCGATAAAGTCGTGGAACAGACGATTCTCGCAAGACAGCGCGGCATGTGGAATCAGTTCTTTTTATACTTCGACATCGAACAAATGCTGAAAAACGATCCGGTACGGAATCGCCAGTACCGTATCCGTTCCGCGGAAGAACGCCAGCAAATGATAAAAACATACAAAAGCGATTTGCAGCAGCAGCGCATCGAAAACGACATCGTTGCCGTTCCGGAAACGTTTGAAATAGAACAGACGTCCTATTCGCAGGATGAAGGAACTGTCAGCGTACTGATGCGTTTTAAATACGATACCTTTTACGAAAAAAAACGATACACGTATTATGTACGGCAGCGCGACAGCATCTGGCAGATATACGATTACACAGTAGAAAATCTCGGAACAGAATGAAAGCGTTGCTCATAGCGGAAACAGAATCTGTATTATCTTCATTTTCGCGTTTTCTCGAACGGCGCGGCTACGACATAATCCGCTACCGATGGCTCATGAAAGCCATGGACAATCTCGAAGAAATAAGCCCGGACATTCTCGTACTGAACTGCATCGATTATCCGCGGCATTGGAAAATATTCGCGCAGTTCGCATCAAGCGGCGCATTCGCCAAAAAACCGAAAATCATACTTGTTGTTCCGCCCGACTTCAGCGCGGAAGAACAAAAAAAAGCCGAATACCTCAATGTGAGCGCCGCCGTTACGGATGCGGAAAACGCAGACAGCGTACAGAAACTCGAAACTATCTGCGGAACGCCGGCAAGTGCAAGTCCGGCAGAAAAAAGCGAAACCGCTGCATCTCCGTCTTCGCGCGCTGATAACAGCGGCACAGCCTTTCCGCAGGAACAGCCGGAAAATCCCGATGCGGTTTTCTCGTTCATAATTCCCGGAAGCACCGATTCAGCCGCAGGAACTGTCATATCATGCCGGTATCCGATGCTGACATTTTCGCCGCAGGATAAAACCGTATTCAGCCGCGTGCGCTTCGGCCAGATTATTCCGGAAACAACGTTCATACGGGAAGGAAAAACAACGCATCAAAGAGCGCAAATTCGCAGCATACAGCCGGAAAAAACGCTAGGATTCTGCCTGCTGAAATAAAAACCTCCGCGGAAAAGCTTCAGCGCGCAAAAGCACGCATCCTTTGCGCAGGCATGCAAAGCGGAAAATCATTCCGCATAGATTTTAAACAGCAAAAATATCACTGCGGAAAAAATTGCCGCAAGCATTCCGTACACCCAATACGGCAAATCGCCCGACGAACGCCGCTGCATTTGCTTTCTGCCGCGGGAAGCGCCGGCTTTGCCGCCGCGGAATAAGCGCCTGCCGGAATTATCCGTCTGCGGCTTATTTGCTTCGCCGCTGCCCGATTTTGCGCCGGCATATCCGCAATTGGGACAGCCCGCCGCAAACATAGCCTGCGGACCGGTTTTTCCGCAGGATGGACAGCGCACGGAAACAAAAAATTTACCGCATTTTCCGCAAAAACGGGCATTTGCCTTTACTTCGGCATTGCAATTTTCACAAAAAAATCTTGCAGCTTCTTTCATAATTGTAATTATCGGCGCAGCAGAGCCTAAGCTTTACGCAACAATTGACAGCCTATCTTTTTTTATTTATAATAAAAGCACTATTAAATGAATTTACATCATTATTTCATCAATTACTTTATCCGCTCGGTATTGCCGCTATGAGTATCCATTTTATTTCTGTTGCCGCGTTTCTTATCGCTGCGGGTGTTATGCCGGGAATTCTTTATATTGCCAAAAAGTTCTCTCTGTACGACACAATCGACAACAGAAAAGTCCATACAGGCAACATACCGCGTCTCGGCGGCGCGGCAATACTGCTCGGCTTCTGCATATCGCTCGTACTGCTGATATGCCGCGGTGTGTTTCACGACACGGAACAGCACATCTGGACGCTGATTCCGGCGCTTTTATGCATTATGATTATGGGATTCATCGACGACATAGTTACCATGCGCGCGCGCATCAAGCTGTACACGCAAATACTTGCAGTCGCTTTTGTTTTGGCGGGAAAATTCACGTTCAGCGGCATCTACTTCGGACCGGCGCATATCAGTATTGATTTCGGTTTTGCGAAATATGCCGTAACCGCACTTTGGATTCTCGGCGTAACAAATGCCGTCAATTTTATTGACGGCATTGACGGACTGTGCGGTTCTCTTTCCGTAATCGTCTGCCTTACTTACGCATATTTTTTCCATAATTGCGGCAATCCCGCCGGCATGTATATATGCTTTTCGCTTGCTGCGGCAATTTGCGGATTTCTTGTCTACAATCTTCCGCTGCCGAAAGCAAAAATATTTATGGGAGACGGCGGAAGTCAGTCCATCGGCTTTGCGCTTGCCATTCTGCCGCTTTTGAAAATACAAGAAACAAAAACATCCATACCGCTGCCGTTCACTGCCCTTATCTTGATGATACCGCTTTTCGACGCCGTTGCCGCGATATGGCGCAGAATCCGCGAACATCGGCGCATTGATTCGCCGGATAAATATCATTTGCATCATAAACTGCTGATGCTCGGATTTTCCGAAAGAAAAACGCTCTGCATTTTGCTGTTTTTTCAGCTCATAATCAGTTTATTTGCGGTGATTATTCTTCAAATAGAAGGCATGCTGTCGCTTACATTGTATATATCCGTTGTACTGATGGGAATATTTTTCTTTTCCGTCATTCATATCGCAAAAGTCAGAATTATTCAAAATCCCGAAAATCAATAGCGACACTGCCCTGCCGCACAACGCGCATTGTTTTCTCCGATATATCGATTATCGTCGACGGCAGCGCGCCGGTTTTGTCGCCGTCGTCAACGATGACCGCTGCATCATCGCCGAATTTCCGCGCTATGTCATCGACAGAAGAAAGGACCGGAAAACCGGAACGATTCACGCTTGTGGAATAGACGGGACATTTGCATTTATTTAAAATTCGCCGAAGCCAGCTGTCGCCGGGGCATCTGAATGCCGCCTTGCCGGCGCCGTTTTTCAATCGCACTATTATGCTGAGCGCCCCGGGCCACAATGCGCATAATTTTTCGGGAACCGCATTTTCCGCATACAAAAAAATATCTTCCGGATTTCCGATCAGCCTGATAAACGGTTTTTCTTCGCCGCGTCCCTTTATTCGGCGAAGCATGAATTCCGTATCGGGAACGATGCCCGAAAAACCGTATACCGTATCCGTGGGAATAATTACGATTTTTTTTTCGAGCAGCGTATTGAGAACAATTTCTTCGGAATGCGCATCTGTTTTAGCGATAATCATGCATTGCTTCCGTCATTGTCTGCGGCATGATTTTTGAGCAGCGCGCGTTCTTCTTTTCTGATATGATCGAGCACAATCAAAAAATACAGCAAAATACAAATCACAACTCCGAAACATTTGCATATCCATTCCGGCATGAAAATAAGCGGCACCCTCAGCCAAGGCGTTCCGGCATCATAGACATCCGCAGCTTTTTCCGCAAGTCCGGATATTTTCACGATTTTTTCGCCCTCATACACGAAGCCGATTTTCCGGGCATACGCGGAAATAACGTCGGCATCAAAAGACAGCAAATCATGCTGCATCTGCAATTCATCATGAATGCGCCGTATTTCCGACAGATGCACATTCAGCTGCATCTGCTGTCCCGCCAGCTGCCGCTCCGCCAAAATGCCGTTCTGGCCGCACACCACAGACAAAAATACGTATACCAACATTCCGCAAAAAACCGCAGCAAGCAAATGAATCTTATTCATAATACTACTAATAACGGCATATTCGAAAGTTTCCTGAATCGGAAATGTATGGTATACTGCAAAACAGATTATAACTTATTTTTTCAGTCAAAATAAAAAATGATCTGCCGATACATGTAACAAACACATATTCAGCGGGGCATATTATGGCAAATGATAATGATATAAAACGAAACATTACTTCCGAAGAACTGGAGCAATACGGCGTGTGGGTAAAAAAAGCCCCCCGCGACTGCAATGCCGATTCGGAGGAGATTTTGCCGGAAACATTCGATGTTTATCCGGAAGACACGTTACCAAAAGAGCAGCATGTTCCGCAGGAATCGGCGGATTTTTCCGAAACAGACGGAATATCCGCATCTCAATCCGCAGACGAGTCGGCGGAAATACTGCCGGAAGAAATCGACATAAACGATTTCCTTTCGGGAACCGACAGCAGCGCTGAAGCCGGCGCGTCCGGCGCTTCCGAAGAAATAGACATTTCTTCGTTTCTCGACGAAGCGGAATCCGTAAACATGGATGATTTTATGGTTCCCGACGAAAAACAGGAAAAAACCGATGAAATTGCCGATGAACCGCCGCTTGATATCGATTTGGCTTTTGACGATTCTTTTTCCAAAAACACGGAAGCAGATCCTGTCGAAAACGTCGAAACAGATATTGCCGAAGAACTGTCAATAGACAGCAGTTTTGACAATTTCGATGATATGTTCGATAACATCAAAGACGAAAGCATCGTTGATGAAGCGGCGGCAGACGAGACGGCAAAATCCGTGCCGGAAATAGATGAAAGTGCAATTATCGATGATACGCTTATTCCGTCGGCGTCCGGCACAGTCCGCGATATGCAAATGGACGACGCAACGGAATTCGATGACCTTCTCAATTCACTCTCCGACGATGCGCCGGCCGATTCCGGCAAAAACAACCGCGCGGAATCTTTGCAGGCAAAAGCCGCCAGGGAATATACGCTGAACGTTTCCGCCGATGATGAAAGTGCGTTTTCGGCAAAGCATGACGACACTGAAGACAGTGCGGAAATCGAAAATATTGCGCTGTTCGACAAGGACAGCAAAGATTCGCTTGAAAAACAGCAAAATCAGGATTATAATATGTCATCCCCTGCTGTCGGCGTTGCTACGGAAGAAGAACTTTCCGAACTTGACGCGCTGATAGATGCCGCTGTGTCAGAAGATGCTCCGGCTGAAAAAAAAACCGATATTCCCCAGGAGAAATCGATGGACGACATGACACAACTGCTGTTTGATAAAATCATGAATGAAATATCTGCGCTGCGGAATGAATTTTCAACGCTCAGAAATGATGTCGAAGAATTAAAGCAATCCGAAGACGCGGTTCAGGAGCCTGCGGCGGAAAGCGTGCAGCCGCAGGAAGAACAAACAGGCGGTTTTTTCAGTGATGAAACAGAAGATGAAACTATTGCTCTTTCGGGAGACGAACTTGATGATATTTTAAATTCCGCCGATTTTACGGAAGAAGCTTCTTTTGCGGCTGCGGCGGACGAAGAATCCGCGCAGGAACAGGAAGAAATACAAGAAAACCCGATCGCGGATATCGATGCGGAAACCGCCTTTGAAGAAGCGGACAGTTCCCTTCCCGAAGAAGAAAACGGCGCGGAACAGCCGGAAATTCTTTCCGCCGGCGAAGAAACAGAAGAAACCGGCGAAACTTCGGAATACGATTCGTTTGCGGAAAGCGCAGATACTCAGCCGGAACCTTTTCCGTTCGATTTTGAAACGGAAAATCTCGAAGAACCGATTATCGACGACATTCAATTCGCGCTTGACGATCAGGAAGCAAACGAAAGCTTCGATGAAAACATTCCTGCGGATTTGTCCGAATCCGTGAATTTAGAAGAAGAAGCGGACGCGCCAGAAACCGCCGATGCCGAGCCGGCAGATATCCTTGACGATGCGGAAGACGTTTCGGCAGAAGCGGACGATATTTCCATTCCGGATGAAGCGGCGGATGCAGCCGATGCGGCAGAAGAATCTGCCGAGGATCTGTCTGCGGAAGAACCGACGGAAGCGGTATTTTCCGGCAGCCAGTGGAACGAAGCTTCCGATGAGCAGGAAGTTTCGGACATCGAACTTTCGGAAGCCGGCGGCGAAAGCGGCGAACTTGAAATAAGTGCAGAAGAAGCGTTTCCCGAAGCTGCGGAATTCGATACGGAAACGGAAGAAGAAACGCCCGCGCAGGAACAGGCAGACGAAATTGTTCCCGATTTTGACAACGGTACTGCCGCCGAAGAAAATCCCGATTCTGATCCGGCAGAAACCGAGCCGCAGCCGGAAGCGCAGGAAACAGAACAAATTTCCGAACAAGAACAGATTCCTGCCGAAGAACAAAATATAACGGCAACTATGAAAGAAGAAATCAAGAACGTTCTTTCCTACATGGATCAGCTGCTTGAGAATCTTCCGGAAGAAAAAATCGAAGAATTTGCCCGTTCGGAACACTTTGAAGTGTACAAAAAATTATTCAATGAATTAGGATTATCCTGATGGGTTTGCTTGCATATATAACGAATCATTATTCCGCACAGGCTTCTTCATCGGCGGGATTGCTGAACAGAGCTTTGGATCTGCTGCGGAATAACGGAGAACAGATTGACACAGATGAAGATGCAGCCGTGCCGATGCCGCCGGAATCATCTGTAGAAGCAATATATGCAGCATTCGATTCTTTTGCCGAAGAAACAGGCATCGATCAAATTGCGGTGCTGGTTCCGTCCGCAGGATCGTACCGCATGTTTTTTGCGCACGGTTTTTCCGCCGAAACCGTACAAAAATCAGAATCGACGTGTGATTTTTGGGACGGTACATTGTGCGCCGCCGGCAATGACTGGAATACATTCGGCGGCGAAAATCTTGTGCATTTGCGGCAGTTTTTTTCGGAACAAGAAGAAATAGCAGCTGTTCATGTAAAAAAAATAACGGATGAAAATGTACCGCTGATTTTTATCATGGCGGAAAACTCGCCGAAGAAAAAAATCGATTTGGATTCCGCGGATATTGTTATTCCGTCGCTGCTCGCGGAAATTCGTCCGCTCGTTCAAAGCGCTGCCGCCTGCAAAACCGCAGAAATGGCAGCCGATTTGTATACGCGCTTCCGCACATATATATTCAAGGGCATGTAATGCCGGCTGATTTTTTTTCAGCCAAAAACGGACAGCTTTCATGCAAAATAAACGGCAGGCAGCTGCATTCGGCATATAATCCGGCGGCAGAGGCGGAACAATTCGTAAAATCTTTGGAATGCAGCTACATTCCGACGGCAATCGTTGTTACAGGAGCGGGACTTCCCTACTGCGCAAATCCGCTTCGCAGCCGCTATCCCGCCGCAAAGGTATACGCAGTCCAGTACTCGGCGGAATTTCGGCAATACGACGCGCAATGGGACGGGGCAATAGCCGCACATTGCGGCGGCGAAGAAGACTGCAAAGTTTTCGAACAGTGGCTTGATTCATTCATCACAGAAGAAAATTACAGTTCCGTTTTATTCATATCATGGAAACCGTCCGAACTTTGTTTTCCGGACGCACAGCGGGCAGTTTGGTCTGCCATCAAACGCTACATAGAACGATGCAGGGACGTGCTCGGAACACGCTCGTTTTTCGGCAGGCGCTGGCTGCGGAATTCCGTCCGTTTTTGCGGCAGGATACAAAACGCGGCATTGCTGAAAAACGGCTGCATTCCGATAATTTTTGCGGCAGCCGGTCCCTCGCTTGAAGCGGCAATTCCCATTTTAAAAAAATACCGGAACAGATTTTTTTTTGCCGCAGCATCATCTGCACTGCTGCCGCTTATTGCCGCGGACACGGCTCCGGATATATGCATATCCACAGACGGCGGCTATTGGGCAAAAAAACATCTTGACATTCTGCGATGCACACGGATTCCTCTGGCGGCGCCCGACGAAAGCGCCGTTCCTGCACAGCTTTTCGAAACAAATACTATCGTCCCGCTTGCATACGACGACAGCGCGGCAAAAGAACTGATGAATCTATGCGGAATTCATGCGATGAATGCGCATAGGAACGGGACTGTCAGCGGAACCGCGGCGCAGTTTTTTTTAAACATAACAAACAGCGTTGTAGGCGCCGCGGGACTTGATTTGAGCGTCGGAACGGGAAATACTCATGCACGGCCGAACGCGCTGGAAAGCGCCGCTTCCTGCGCCGACACAAAACTTCTGACTGCGGAAACACGGCAGGCAGCTGCCCGATGCAATTCCGGAGCAATAAACATATACCGCTCGTGGTTTTCAATGCAGGGAACATATATGTCTTCCCGTTTTTTCAGACTGCGGACAAACCATGACGGCATTTCGGATACGCTCGGCAGTATTCAAAATGCGGATATCGAGCAATTCTGCAAAGCACTTCCGGAAAATCCGCCCAAAATGCAGTTTTTTTCATATACATTGCCGGATCGAAACGAGCGCAAAAAAAAGCTGCGCTCATATTTGCAAAAAGCGGAAAACAATCTGGACAAACCGCAGCAGCCGGAATGCACTGCTTTAATCCGCACGGTTTCTCCTGCGGAATACGCGCAGTACGTAAAATACAACGATCTTTCGTACCTGAATCGTGCCGCAAAAAAAACGCAGGAATTCATCGAACAGCTTAGGAAACTGGTATAATGACGGCTTACGGAGAACCGGCACAAGCAAAAAACGGCACGCTGTGTCCATGCTTTGCGGACGGACGTTCGGCATACTCTTTGTACAATCCCGAACGGGACGCAATGCAATTTGCGAATTCGGAAGAACTGCGCAGCGCGGAATTTATTGTCATCGGCGGACTCGCGTCGGGACTGCATGTTGCGGCGGTGCATCAAAAAAATCCGAAAGCACGCATCATCGTGATAGAAAATTCGTCGGATTCATTTGAAACGCTCCGCGCCCAATTTGACCTTTCCGAACTGATTTCAAATCCGCACATTTCGTTTTCCACAACGGAAACAATCCGGAAAGACATAACAGAAGCGTATATTCCCGCTGCGCACGGAAATTTCGCATTCAAAGCACTGCGTTCCTGGGCGGATTTTCATGAAGACATGATGCCGTCCATTCTTGCGGAAATACAAGCAGCCATCCGCGATACATCCGCCGATTATTCCGTGCAGGCAAGATTCGGAAAAATCTGGCAGCGCAATATTCTGCAAAATTTGTCGTTTCTTTTCGAACATCCGGAATGCTGCATTTTCCCGTCAAACTTAAAACTTCCGGCATCGAAAAAAGCGGCAATTATCGCAGCCGGCCCTTCGCTCGACAATTCGCTTAAAATACTGCAAAACGAACGAAGCGATTTTTTCATAGTCTGCACGGATACGGCGCTGCAAAGCGTCATTGCACGCGGCATACACCCCGACGCATGCGTAACCATAGACGGCCAGCATATTTCGCACAATCATTTTATGACAGACATCAAAATGCCGTTTCTCTGCATAATCGATCTTTGCGCCAATCCGGAAGCTGCGCGGACTGCGGCAAAATCGGGATGCAAACTGCTATTTGCGAAAAGCGCTCATCCGTTTTGCGGTTTTGCGGAACAGATAATCAACAGCGTGCTGCCCGCAAATCAGACAGATACTATCCAGCGGAATGATTTTCTTTTTCCGCTGTATTCGGGAAGCGGCACGGTAACCATAGCGGCAACCGATTTTGCGGCAAAAAGCGGATTTTCGCAAATTGTGTTCTTCGGCAGCGATTTCTGCTATCATTCGGGCAAACCGTATGCGGGCGGCACATATCTGGACGCACTGTACGCGGAAAAATCATTCCGCTGCGAACCGCTTGAAAACCGATTTGCTTCGCTTATGTTCAGGACACCGCTCATGCCGTACCGTTCAAAAAAACAAACAGTGTATGCAAATTCCGTGCTCGAATCATACGCAAAGTCGCTTTCGCAGTACATAAAAAACACCCGCGGCATTTTATTTTATTCCGCGGAACAGGAACTGCTTCCCGCAGGAAAAAACCTCGGACTGCCTGTTTTGTGCGGCAATGTTCCGAAAAATTCAAAGAAAAATTGTACCCGATTTCCGGCGGAAAACAAAATTCAAACAGATAATTTCGGATGCTGCTGCCGCATAAACAAAAAAAACACGATTCGAATTTTTCATGATGCAATGAAAAAAATTATCGGCGAATTGGAATCCGCAAATATTTCGGATATTCGATTGCCGCCGGCAGTGCAGGCAATACTTCCGCTTGCCGCATGGATGAAAACCAATCAAAATACAGACAAATGCAGCGATGATAAAAAAATACTTTTTTTTGAAACAATAAACCTTGCAAAGAAAATGATTGCTAATTATACTATGCAATCATGATTGGAAAAAGCATCCGAATTTTTGCGTTCTGTGTAACAGGCATATTCATCGCAACAATTGCAGTTTCCGCTGTTCATTTGAGCGTAAGTTCCGTTTCCGGCAGGGAAAAAGCACAGCAGCAGTTTTCTTTGCTGACCGAAGAAATTCAGCGAATGTTTGATGAATCGCTGCTTCTTTCCGATATATACGAATCGGCTTGGTATGCCGCAGAACGGAACCGTGCTTTTGCCGTACTGACAATTCTTCCGCAGAAAAAACAGGCAGGCGCCGACTATCCTTTTATATATCCTGCTTCTTCTCAATTTTTTTCATACACACAAGACGGAGAACCTGTTTTGCGAATACATTCTCCGCTGATTAAAATTTTTACATCCGCAGTGTCTTCGCATCGAAACGAAGTATATGCGGTAACGGCAGCAGTGTTTGTTCTTTCTCCCGCGGAAATATACCGCGTCGGGAAAACAGCGTTTTTCATCATTTTATGCTGCACAGCGGCGGTGTTCTGCGTTTTAATGGCAGCGAAATCTCCGCAGAACAGCATAAAAAACAATCGGTCGCGGCGGGCATCCGATTCCGGCACAGACGCAGACGGCGAAGCGGAAAAGACCGAAGACGGAACGCAGGCCGGGAACGGCGCAAACGAAACTTCGGATGCTTCCGATAAAATGCCGCCGGAACAGCAGAATGAAAATGGAATGGACACCGAAACCGACGCACAGCAAAAGACGACAGAGGAATCCGCATTGCACGGAACGCAGCCGGACGGTGAAATCCTCGATGAAGCAGATAATCCGCAGGGATTGTTTTCTCAGGCGACAGGAGTCGGCTGGAAGCAATATCTCCTGCCGCGGCTCGATGCGGAACTCGAACGCGCGGCGGCAGCGGAAGAGGATCTGACGATTGTTCTTGTACGTTTTAAGCATCTTTCAAACGCCGATTCGTATATAAAAGAATTTTCCGAAGCACTGGTTGATATTGTAAAATTCAAAGATCTTATATTCGAATACAGTGACGGCGGTTTTGCCTGTATTCTGACAGATGCCGATATTGCCGTTGCCATGATCGCTGCGGAAAAAATATATACAAGATTTTATGAAATACTGCGGCAATTTTCTCCGGAAGCAAGCGCAGCGGTGGGAATATCATCGCGGAAATCACGGCTTGTTTCGGGTGAACGGTTATTAAAAGAAGCGGATCTCGCAGTCGACAAGGCATTCGAAGAACAAACGATGCCGATCGTCGCATTCAGTGCGAATTCCGAAAAATATAAAAATCACATTACCGCAGGGAACTGATTATAAATCCGTTTCGGAAAGTGTTTCCTGTTCTTCTTCGCCGTTATTCATTGGGGAATTTGCCGTAATTGAATCAGCCGGAATAGTATCCGTATTTTCTGCGGCGGGAATTTCCGCATCGGCAGTGTTTTCGTTTTTTTCGGCGGCTTGTTTTTCAAAAATTTCGGCGGCTTCTTTTTCCAAAGCAGCAATGCTTTCGTCGAGCGGGAACGTAACACGAAACGTTTCGATAAGTTCCTGCATTTTCGCTTCGTTTCCGGAAAGCGCCTGTACGAGCACCGCATTTTTCAGCGCATTCGGTTCGTAAGGATATATCTGCATAATTTCGTCATACAAGACGGCGGCAGCTTCGATATCACCCTTTTTGGCAAGCACATACGCAAGCGATGTTTTTATCGAGGCGTTTTGCGGATCGTTTTCCAGCAGCTGCCGATACATTTCCGCGCTGTCATTCCAGTTTTCTGCCAAGGCATACGTTCTGGCGATTTTGTAGGACACCTGCAATGTATATTCTTTAACAGAAAGCAGTTTTTCATAATACAAAATTGCTTTGTCATATTTTTTCAATTTTGCATATTCTTCCGCCAATGAATAATATTCCGCAAAAATATTATCCAATATCAAGCGATCGGAAAACGACACGTACGAAGATGAACAAAAACACAATCCGCAGACAACGGCAAAGGCGGCTATGCAGGCAGCGGAAAACCGCAGTATCTTTCGTTTCATAATAAAATCATTTGCTGCCCAAAACAGTTTGTTCTATTTTTTGAAGCTGAGAACGATACAAGCCTGCAACATCGGAACCGTAATCGGCAATCAGCTGAATAATATTGCGCGGAGGAAATTCCGTATCGCATCCGTTTAAGCGGTCGCCGGCATCGCCCAAGCCGGGCATAATATACGCGGAAGAATTCAGCACAGGGTCCATCCATAACGTATGGACCGTGCAGTTTTCAAGCGCACGGACGACACGCAGACTGCCTTTCAGCGCGGCAATAACATTAAAAAATTTTATCGAAGCAGGCTTTACGCCGCAGGAAAGCAAATATTTTACAACTGTCACAAGCGATCCGCCCGTTGCGTTCATGGGGTCGGCAAAAACAAGGTCTTTTCCGTCAAGTTCTTCTATATTAAAAAAAGAATTATTCAAATTAAGAATATATTCCATATCATTTTCGTTTTTTGTTTCATTCCGTTTGATTTTGAACAAGGCAAACGGCGTTACATATCCGTGAGAAGAATATGCTTCTATTTCTTTGGACATAATCATCGACGGAAGCAGCGCGCCGCGCAGCAATACGCACATTACGGTGTTCTCGATTTTGCAGTCAATATCGGGAATTTTATGCACAGAATAATTTTGAACCGGAACGGAAACCGGCGTTTTTACGACAAGATAATTTTTATTGCTGCAATGAGTACCCGTGTAGGCAAGCCGAAAAAGCATTTCATACGCCCTTTGCGTATAATAGACAAATTCCCGATGATTTGTCCGCACATCACGCAGCTTTGCAGTCACGCGGGATGCTTCCGCACGGCTTCCTGCCGGAGAAACAAACGGAAACACCTGCATTTCCGGCACTTGTCCGCAAACAGCCTGCATGATATGTCCCATTTCGTCAAACAGCGCAATCATTGTTTTCTGTTCAGCCGCAGCCGCCGAAGCGGAACCGCCGGTTTCGATTGCACGGAAACAATTCATAGCTCGTTTATATAAATTATCCAGATCGGCAAGATACTTCAGATCCTGTGCAGTCAAATATCCGTTAAGATCTTCCGCTTTTAATATAACTGTACCTGTCAAAACTCCTCTCCTAATCCTAGTACGGCATAGCTTGTTTTATCAATGAAAATAACGACTGCAGCGACAGCGGGAAACCCGACACAGAAACGCAGTTCTCGTTTTTCTGCGTTACCGATACAGTATTTTCCGAAAATATCGTAATCGATTTCAATGCAGCGGAAAGCAAAAATATAAGCGGTTTTGCCGCCTTGCCGTCTTTCAAAAACAAATCGATATCTGCCGAACATTCGCCGTCATTCATCAATGCAATATACCCCGCCGCATAATCGACACCGAACTGAACACGCATGCCGATAAGCATATAAAAAAATGCTTCGGTATTTTTCACATAAAAATGCACGGAAGACTCATGTGCAGCGTCTGTATAAAAATGCGCGTTTTTTTCTTCGGTATTAAAGCGTCCGCAAAGCGGCGGAATACGCATTTTTTCAAGCAGCGATGAAACCGGCACCGTTCCGCCGGAAAACAGCACAAGCCCAGAAAAGGGCACGGCAGCCTGCAGTCCCGATTTATGGATAAAAACGCCGCCGGTTTTTGTCCAGCCGTTTTTCTTTGAAAAAGCCGTTTTCACAAACGCCGCGGGAAAAGATCCGGATGCAATTACTTGAAACGACGAATTGTGCACATCGGAATCAGATACGGAAACACCGATCCATACCGCGTCCGTTCTGCCGGCAATTCGGGAAACGCTGTCGGGAGACAAATCCGAAAACAAAACGGAGGCAAGCTGATGCACCGCCGCTTTGTTTTCGGCAGCGGGAACATAGATGAGTATATCGGAATCATCATACAGCACGGAAAAGCCGTCTTCTTCCGCCGGCATAACACCGACAGAAGAACAGCCGAAAAAAAGAACATGCAGCAATATATATGCGAAAGAAATACCTAATACACAACAGCGGCGCCGTTTCATGCCGTCAAGCCCGCGAAAGCGATGTTTTCCAAGTACCGCCGTCAGAATCAATTGCAAGCGCCGCAGCGCTGTCGTCATCTGTCCAGATAATTTTCAGGGCAAGCGTTTCTCCAGCAATGTAATCGGAAAACTGCCGATATGCTTCTTTTAATACAGGCGGACCGCTGAGCGTGAGGACGATTCTGTCAGTTACTTCCAAACCGCTTTCTTTGCGCAGATTTTGAACGCCGCGGACAAGATCGCGAACATATCCTTCAAGGCGGAGTTCTTCCGTAATTTCGGCATCAAGCGCAACAGTTAACGTTCCGTCGTTTATCACTTTCAAATTATCTTTTTCAAGCCGCTCGACAATAATTTTATCCGCATTCAATTCGACAGCCGTGCCCTGAACATCAAGACTTAATGTGGAACCGGATAAAATCGACTGCACCGATTCCTGTCCCAGTTCCGCAATGGCAGCAGACGCCGCTTTCATAAGAGAACCGAGTTCTTTTCCGAGCGTGCGAAAATTCGCTTTCGCGCGGTACACAACCAGTTCATCTTCGCGTTCATGAAAAACAACTTTTTTCACATTCAGTTCTTCGCGGATAGATTCTTCCATTTCAAGCAGGACTGCTTTTTCTTCGGGATTGCGCGTAACAAATTCGACACTGCGAAGCGGCTGCCGTATTTTCAGATTGAATTGATAACGCAAATTTCTTCCCATGGAAACAGCTTTCTGCACAGTTGCCATTTTAAATTCGAGTTCGGTATCGCGCTTTAATTCATTATATACAGGATAATCAGCCAAATGCACGGAAAAGCTGTCATCGGCAGTGCGCAAATTCCGCCACATCGCTTCCGTTATAAACGGAATTACCGGCGCAGCCGTAAGCGCAAGCGTTTTCAGCGCCGAATACAGCGCAGCGTATGCCTCCTGTTTATCGCCGTCGTTTTCGCTTTTCCAAAAACGGCGGCGGCTGCGGCGGATATACCAATTATTCAGCTGATCGATATAGGACACAATCGGATCTATCGCGCGGGATAAATCGTAGGCATCCATTGCTTCCGAAACATCTTTCACCAGTTTCTGCGTAATTGACAAAAGCCAGCGGTCAAGCGGATTTACCGGCAGCGCGGAATCGAATTCGCGGCCGGAAAGCTGAATTCCGTCGATATTCGCATACGTAACAAAAAAACTGTAACTGTTCCACAGCGGAATCAAAATACCTTTCAGCACGTCGCGCACGCCGTCATCGGAATACTTAAGATCATCCGCTTTTACAACGCCGGAATGCATTAAAAACAAGCGGATAGCGTCGGCGCCGAATTTTTTTACCGCGACAGCCGGATCCGTGTAATTGCGCAGGCTTTTCGACATTTTTTTTCCGTCTGAAGCAAGCACAAGCCCGTTCACGACGCAGTTTTCAAAGGCAGGACTGTCAAACAGCGCGGCGGCAAGAACGGTAAGCGAATAAAACCAGCCTCGTGTTTGATCGAGCCCTTCGGAAACAAAATCGGCAGGGAAATGATTCTCGAAATATTCTTTGTTTTCAAACGGATAATGATTTTGCGCATAGGGCATTGAACCCGATTCAAACCAGCAGTCAAGCACTTCGGGAATCCGTTTCATAATGCCGCCGCACTTACAGGGAATCGTAACGGCATCCACAAAATGTTTGTGCAGATCTTCGGGATATACTCCGGAAAGCTCCTTGAGTTCGTCGCGGCTGCCGACGCAAATCGTATTTCCGCAGTCGGGACATTTCCACACCGGAATCGGATTTCCCCAGTAACGGTTGCGGCTGATTGCCCAGTCGCGGGCGCCTTCGAGCCATTTGCCGAAACGCCCCGTCTTGATATGTTCCGGCTGCCAGGCGATTTTTTGATTTGCCTGAAGCATTTTATCGCGGATAGCTTCGACCTTCACGAACCAGCTGCCGACGGCTCGGTAAATAAGCGGACTCGAACAGCGCCAGCAGTGCGGATACGAGTGCAGAATCTGCTCGCGTTTGACAAGCTTTTTCTCCTGCTTTAAACGCTCGATAATATCTTTATCGCAGTCCTTGACAAAACGTCCCTGATAGTCCGGCACTTCCGCCGTAAATTTGCATTCGCTGTCAACAGGACAGATTGTCGGCACGCCGCTGCCTTTAAACACTTTGTTGTCATCTTCGCCGAAGCCCGGAGCGGTATGCACAATTCCCGTTCCGTCTTCCGTCGAAACAAAATCCGCGGTAAAGACACGGAACGCCCCGATTGACGGCGGATTTCCGTCGCTGCCGTCAGTTGTATTCGCAAGTTCCGCAAAATACGGAAAAAGCGGCTCGTAACGCGTGCCGGCAAGTTCGATTCCTTTTTTGCGCCATACAATATCGCAGGCTGCGGGATCTTTATAATACGCATGAAGACGGCTTTCCGCCAAAATATAACATTCATCTTCATCGCGCACTTTTACATAGTCTATATCCGGACCGACTGTCAAACCGAGATTTGACGGAAGCGTCCACGGTGTCGTTGTCCAGGCGAGCATATATGTTTTTCCGTCTGCAATATCTTTGTCGCCGAGATTTTTCCCTGCCTGCGTTATTTTAAAACGGATGGTAATCGCCGGATCATGCACGTCTTTGTATCCGTCAAGCGCAAGTTCATGGTTTGAGAGCACCGTGGAACAGCGCGGGCAGTACGGAAGAATATAATGTCCCTCATACAGCAGCCCTTTCTGCCACAAACTTTTCAGCACCCACCAAATCGACTCCATATAATCGGGATTCATTGTTTTGTAGTCGTTGTCGAAATCGACCCAGCGGCCGAGACGGGTTATTGTCTGCCGCCATTCATTTGTGTAACGCAGAACGCTTTCTCTGCACTTTTCATTGAATGCGGCAACGCCGTATTTTTCTATGTCCGTTTTCGAATTAAGATTCAATTCTTTTTCTATCAGGTTTTCGACAGGCAGACCATGGCAGTCCCAGCCGAAACGCCGTTCGACTTTTTTGCCGCGCATAGTCTGATAGCGCGGAATAATGTCTTTTATCGTGCTTGGAATAAAATGCCCGAAATGCGGAAGCCCTGTCGCAAAAGGCGGTCCATCGTAAAATACATATTCGGGACAATTATCCCGCTGGCGTATTGATTTTTTGAACACATCATTTTCTTCCCAAAAACGCAGGATTTCTTCTTCCTGCTCCGGAAAATTTACTTTAGGATCGACGGGTTTATACAAAACGGTTCCTCGCTTTTTAAAGTTTATTCGGATAACAGTATGCCATAAAATATGTTTTTATTCTACTGCGGCTGTGCAGGTCTTTCAGTCCGGATTAAGCTGCAAATCGCCGTATTTATCCACGATAGAAGTTTTCATGCTGCTCATCGGGCGCCACACAACGGAAAGCGCAATATACGGATCCATGCGGATTTCATATTTTTTGGCAGAAGAATCATACTCTGTCCGCGGCTGCATGGTAATTTCAAGCGACAGATTCCAGTCGTGCAAATCGTGTTCCGCTTTCAGCGAAAAGCTCTTCAGTTTGAACGCGGACTGAACACGTTTGTTTCTGTCCCAAAAGGCGAAAGAATTCCATAAATCAACGAAAAAATTGGTTTCCGATGAAACCGGAATATCGTAATCCGCAAGCACGGTATCGTTGACATATTTGAAAATCGTGCTGTTTCTCGATGATGTCGACAACGATATATCGAGGAATTGATTGATCGTAAACTTAACCGACGGCTCGAATACCAGATAACTGTTTGTCGGCTTTACCAAATCCGCATAAATCGAAGTGCTCAAACCGGGCGTAAAGTGAATGCGTTTTTTCCACCACACATGTTTTTTCGAAGGCATCGAGTATGATACTGACAGCGAATACGGATGGAATTGTTCGCCGTCTTCATTTACCGCCCATCCCGACGACGGATTGAATGAATAGTTTTTCGTGTACTGCATGTTGTACGATATTTGCAGTCCGTTCCAGGACGCGCCGACTTTAAAAGAAACCGCCTGATCGTCTTCTATATTGTACGAAAACGACTGCGTTAATTTCAATTTATTCGAAAAAAAGTTCCAGGATGCGTTCTGCGTAAACGGATCGAAAACCCAACTCGAATCGGTTTCGCTTGTCTGTTTATATTTTGTCTGAGCGGAAAATGTCATAAACGGAAACGAAAAATATATTCTGCCCAGATATGAATCCACTTCCGGAGGAAGATTCGCCTGCAGCGTAAGCTGCTGGGAATAATTTTTCGCGCCGGAAGACGACAGTGTTACGTCAAACGTGTGGGCTGTAACGCTGTCTTTGTCATCGAAAATACTGCCCCAGTCGGGAGTTTTGTATGACCAGGTCGGATTTTCGGCACAGTCTTCTGCATCCGAGTCGAATTCGGAGCGCAGCAATTTCACCGAAGAATTCCAGGACAATGATGTATTCGAAAAACGCGGATAATTCGCAAACGGCTTGTACGTTACCGAGTTGGTATTCAGCAAATCCATTTTCCGCGCGGCATAATCGTTTTTTCTGACGGAACTCGCAGACGAATATGTATAATAACCGTCCGCATCAACGACGTTTTTGTCTTTGTCTTCTTTCATCCACATAATCGGATGATCCTGCCAGTACGGATTGAATTTAAACGCATTTGTCATGGAAAACATGCTGTTTTTTATTTTAACGGAACTGGTAAGATTTATCGGCACGGCAACGGTATGATACAAATTCTGTATTTTGCTCAGTGAAATATCATCCGCGCTTTCAAAAGACGAGCCGTTATACGTGATAAGCGATGTATACGCCGGCGTAATATCATAGGACAGCGAATAATTTACATTTTCCATTTGCTGCGGAGAGGGAACGGACACCGCGATTTCCGGCAGATGCGAAATGCCGAATATCTCCGATGCTTCGCCGTTTTCCTGCGCCGCATTCGCCTTTTTTTCATCGGCAGCGGAGTCTTCGGTTTCGGCGCGCGACGCAGCTTCGGTTTGTTCTTCGCTTTCTTCCGCAAGATCGGCAGGCGGAAAAAACGAAACACTGCTTTTTTCGGATGCTGTTTCGGCTTTCGTTTTTTTCTTTTTGCCGGAAGAAGAATACGAAAACAATGTTCCGGCTATCTGGAACGTCGCCCGAAGCGGAGTAAACTGATACGGATAATAAAAATAATATTCGGGACTATACGAAGTTATTCCGCGCTCGGATGCGGCGGATGATGACAGCGATTTCGATGAAAATGCCATCGACGACGAAAAATTCGAAATTTGCAGCGAAGAAATATACGGATCGAGCGATTTCAGCCCCGGATTTACGGAACCGGTAAAAGACCAAGTAAACGAAGTTACGGAATTCGACGGAAGCGTTTCATCGGTATTTACCATTGCGGGATTTTCGAGGATAAAATTGAGCCAGTCCATTGTTTCCGCTCGATCCATAAAATCGGCGTCGAATTTGTAATCCGAATACAGCGGCAGCTGCAAAGAACCGCTGAACGCGCTTTGTTTGAACGAAGCCTTGAAATTCATAAAATACCGAAACGGAAGCTCTATTCCGAACAACCCCGATGAATCCCAGCGCAAATCGCCGTTTGCATCATAAGGCGTATACGCGGTTGCGCCGCCGGATGTTTTCGGCGTAAGCGTATGGCTGAATCCCATGGCAGCGACAAATTCGACGTTGGATACAAATAAATCTTTCGGATTCAAAACGCCGGAGAGGCCTACCATTGCGCCGAGGCTGCTGTACATATCCGCATATATTTTCATGTACGATTTCGATTCGACATCGTTTTCATTCAGGTTATGCAGAAACAAGCCTTCCCGTCTTTGCTTTTTCAGCTGCGTTGTCTTCAGAAAATCAAAAAAACTTTCCTCGCTGTCGGCAGTGTCAAGCGGCTTTCTGCCGATTATGTATGTCGTCGTCTGCATGAAATAGCCTTCCCGCTTCCGATAACCGAAAACAGGATTGAAAATCATTTCATCTTTCGGGTAATAAAAAAACGGAATGTACGCAATCGGTATGCTGCCGACATACAAAAGTCCGCCTAAAAACGAAAATTCATTGCCGGGAAGCAGCCATAACCGACGGGATTTTATGCGCCAGTGCGGTTCCGGATCATCGCAGAATGTCAAATTCGCGTTCTTAAAGGTAATTGCGCCCGATTTGCTGCGCCCGAATTCTTCGGAAGCGATAATCATTGCGGAACCGGCAGGAAGATTTATGGCGTCGCTTTGCGCCTGCACGACGCGCCCGCCGTCGAAAACACCTTCCTGCGTATCGGTATCGAACAGCACTGTCTGCGCTGTCAGCGTTTCGGAATTTGCGTCGGCGGATTCTTTTTGGATTTTGACATTTCCCTGCGCATACAGTTTGCTGCGCTCGCGTTCATAAACAACAGTGTCCGCATAAATCGTTGTTTTTGTCTGCCCCTGCTCCACGGAAACACAAACATCGCCGGTCAAAACAATCGTATTGACGCCGTCGTCTTTATTATGCCGATATTCGGTATTTTCCGCCGATTTAATGACAACCGTTGTCGTTTTTTTTTCGGAAGCCGCAGCGCTTTCCTGCGCAAAAAGACAGCCGCAAAGAAAACAAAGCGCAGCGGCACTGATGATTTTTCTTTTTCCGCAGAAAGCAGCGAAGTTCATTGCAATACTATTCCTCGACGCGCTGTTTCGCTTCGGCAGCTATCTGCGCCGCTGTTTTTCAAGCATATCTTTTACGTACTGTCCGGTATATGACGATTTTACCTTTGCGATTTCTTCCGGAGTGCCGCACGCGACAACCTGCCCGCCGCGGAAACCGCCTTCGGGACCGAGATCGATGATATGATCCGATTGAAGAATAACGTCAAGATTGTGTTCGATCATAACAACGGTATTTCCCTGATCGACAAGCCGCTGAATTACCTGCATAAGCTGCTTTACATCGGCAAAATGCAGCCCCGTTGTCGGTTCGTCAAGGATATACAGCGTTTTTCCGGTGGATTTGCGCGCCAGTTCATTTGCCAGTTTTACGCGCTGCGCTTCGCCGCCGGAAAGCGTCAGGGCAGACTGCCCCAGCTGAACATAGCCCAAACCGACGGACACCAATGTTTCAAGCTTTCTTGCGATATGCGGAATGTGTGCGAAAAATTCCGCGGCTTCTTCTATTGTCATATGCAGCACGTCGTCGATATTTTTGCCGCGGTAACGAATTTCAAGCGTTTCCGTGTTGAATCGCTTGCCGCGGCAGGCATCGCAGGCAACATACACATCGGGAAGAAAATTCATTTCGATTGTTATCGTTCCCGCTCCCTGGCAATGCTCGCAGCGTCCGCCTTTGACATTAAAGCTGAATCTGCCGGCTTTATATCCGCGCGCTTTCGCGTCAGGCAGGCTGGCAAATAAATCGCGAATGGCATTGAACACGCCGACATACGTTGCGGGATTCGAACGCGGCGTGCGGCCGATCGGACTTTGATCGATATTTATCACTTTGTCGATATTTTCAAGTCCGGAAAGCGTTTTGAATTTGCCGACCGGCAGCTTGGAACGCATAACCTTATTCGACACCGCGGGAAAAAATACGTCGCTGAGCAGCGTGGATTTTCCCGAACCGGAAACTCCCGTAATGCACGTGAATACGCCGAGCGGAATGCTTATCGATATATCTTTCAGATTATGTTCGGAAACTCCCGTAATTCGTATTTCGCTGCCGTTCCCTTTTCTGCGTTTCGCGGGAATTTCCATGCGCAGCACGCCGGCAAGATATTGTCCCGTAACGCTTTGCGCAACTTTTGCCACCTCGGCAGGCGTACCGGAGGCGACAATGTTTCCGCCGTGTATGCCGGCGCCGGGACCGAGATCGATAATCCAGTCCGCGGTACGCAGCGTCTGTTCATCGTGTTCCACAACGACAAGCGTATTTCCCAAATCGCGCAGATACAGCAGCGTATCTATAAGCCGCTGATTGTCGCGCTGGTGAAGCCCGATAGACGGCTCGTCGAGTATATACAGCACGCCCACAAGACTCGAACCGATCTGCGTTGCAAGACGGATGCGCTGCGCTTCTCCGCCGGAAAGCGTCGCTGCCTGCCGTTCCAGCGTCAAATAATCGAGCCCCACATTTTTCAAAAACGTCAGCCGGTTTTTTATTTCTTTTTCGATTTGCTCCGCTATTTTCCGTTCCGTCTGCGTCAATTCCAGCGCGGCAAAAAAATCAATCGATTCATCGACGGAAAGTTCGCACAGTTCATGAATGTTTTTCCCGCCGACGGTAACGGCAAGCACTTCCGGTTTGAGCCGGCGGCCGCGGCACGATTTGCAGATTCTGTGCGACATGAGCCGCTCCAAATTTTCTTTCTGCGCATCGGAAAAAGTTTCCGCATAACGCCGTTTCAGTTCCGGTACAATGCCGAGCCAGGGCTGCGTAAAATCCGAAGTGCCGGTGCCGTCCTGCCGCGTATAACGGAATTTTATCGGCTCCGCAGAACCGTGCATAACAACGGAATACTGCTCTTTCGTGAGTTTTTCCACAGGCTCATCGAGGGAAAATTTGAACTTCGCCGCAAGGGCTTTGAAGCGCGTATGATTCCAGTTCGAATCGGGATTAAAGCCCTGCAGCGCGCCTTCGTTTATGGAAAGCGTTTTATCGGGAACAATCAAATCCTCGTCGAATTCCATGCGTTCGCCGAGACCGGCGCATTCCGGACAGGCGCCGTACGGATTGTTGAACGAAAAAAAACGCGGCTGCACATCCGGAAACGAAAAGCCGCAGTCGGGACAGGCATTTTTTTGGGAAAAAAACGCTTCCGTATCGCGCTCGGAATCGGGTTCTCGGCGCAAAACGGCAATCATGCCGCCGGAACTTGACAGCGCCGTTTCAACAGAATCGGCAAGCCGTTTGCGGACGCCGGCATCGACAATAATGCGGTCTATCACCAATTCTATCGTATGTTTTTTCTGCTTATCAAGCTTTATTATTTCATCAAGCTCAATCATCAGCCCGTCGATGCGGGCACGGATAAAACCGGCTTTGCGGGCGTCTTCGAATACTTTGTGATGTTCGCCCTTTTTGCCCCGCACGACAGGCGCAAGTATTTGTATTTTGGTGCCCGCGGGATAATTCATAACCGTATCGATAATTTGATCGGTCGTCTGCTCGGTAATCTCGCTGCCGCAGTGCGGACAGTGCAGCTTTCCGATCCGCGCAAACAGCAGACGGTAATAGTCGTAAATTTCCGTTACGGTCCCCACCGTGGAACGCGGATTTCTGTGCGTCGTTTTCTGTTCTATCGAAATCGCCGGCGAAAGCCCGGAAATATAATCGACATCGGGTTTATCCATTCTTCCGAGAAACTGCCGCGCATAGGACGAAAGACTTTCCATATAGCGCCGCTGTCCTTCCGCAAAAATAGTATCGAAAGCCAGCGAACTCTTTCCGGAACCGGACAAGCCGGAAATCACAACCAGTTTATCGCGCGGCATTTCGACATCGACATTTTTCAGATTATGCTCGCGGGCGCCTTTTATAATCAGTTTATTTTCCATAACTTTCCGTGTATTTTACGATTTTGGCGCCGTTTGAACAAGTACGCAGAACCATTTTCGGCGCTGCTCGATTCACGGCATCGGCGCCGCTGCCTTATCGCTCCGTTAATTCACGCGCAATCGAAAGCGCATCTTCTTTTTTTGCCGAATATTTGCTATACTTCGGAACATGGAAACAATTCAAAAGCAGGACAGCAGCGTTATCTATCTTGCAAAAGTGGGAGAACTGACGCTGAAAGGCTCGAATATCCGCGAATTCGAACGCCGGCTCATTCAAAACGCCCGTTCGTATCTTGCGGAAACAGATGCCGTCATACAGCTGCGCGCGGGACGCATGTATATCGAATGCAGCGCGGAATTCTGCGACGCCGCGGAATACACGCTGCGGCACCTCATCGGAATTACCGGCTGGGCGCGCGCAATTTTATGCGAAAAAACAATCGATTCCATAAAAGCTGCGGTCATGCAGGAAGCGCTTGCCGCAAAAAACCGCGGCGCCGGAACATTCAAAATAGAAGCGCGCCGCTCGGACAAATCATTTGCGCTGTCATCGTATGATATTTGCCGGCAGGCGGCGGAAGATGTCTTCGATCAAGGAATTCTCGCCGTAGATGTTCACAATCCGGATACGACGATAACCGTCGAAGTCCGCGAGCGGTGCTTTGTGTACGCCGATGCGCATAAAGGCTGCCGCGGACTGCCGCCGGGAACAGGCGGCAAAGGCGTGCTGCTGCTTTCCGGCGGACTGGACTCTCCCGTTGCCGGCTACCGCATGATGCGGCGGGGAATGCGCGTCGAATGCGTGTATTTTCACGCATATCCGTATACGTCAATGGAAGCGCAGGAAAAAGTCGAAAAACTTGCGCAAATCATTGCGCAGTACGGCATCGAAACGCATATCAACATCATTCCGTTTACCGCGGTGCAGATGCGCATCAAAGAAAAATGCCGCGCGGCAAATACAGGCTCAAAGGCAAATCCCGACGCTTTTACCACATTGATGCTGCGCGTCTGCATGATAAAAGCGGCAAATCTGCTTGCTTCCCGTATCCGCGCGCAGTGTCTTATCACGGGGGAAAGTCTCGGACAAGTTGCCAGCCAGACAATCGAAAACATGGCGGTTACGGAAAGCGCCTGCGATTTTCCGCTGCTGCGCCCGCTTGTCGGCATGGACAAAGAAGAAATCGTGGAAACCGCCAAATACATCGGCACGTATGAAACATCGATACTGCCATATGAAGACTGCTGCGTGCTTTTTTCGCCGAAGCATCCGGTGCTTCACGCAGACTTGGCAGAAGCAAAAGCGTTATACGAATCGCTGGAAGCAGATGCGCTTATCCAGGAAGCTTTCGATAAGCGTGAAATAAAATCGTTCTCCGCAAAAGAGTATGTAAACACGCATTTTCTTCAGGCACAAGAATAAACGCGCCGCATTCCGAACATACGCGGCGATGAAAACCGCTGCCGCCGAAAATCGGCGCGAACGCACAGGAGGAAACATTATGAAACATAAAGTTAAAGTAACCGTTATTGACAAAAAGCTGTACCCGGAAATTCAGCAGCAATTCTGCGCTAATCCCGCTGCAGGGAGCTGCTCATGCTACAATGTCGGGGACGAATTTGTCTTCTTTCGCGATGATGAACGTGATGATTTTTGGCATCAGGGACTGAACACCTTGACAAAAACGAACGGCAATCCCGACACAATTGCAGGCGGACCTCAAAAGCCCTTTTGTTCCGAAGCCTGGGACGCAATCGCCCGCTATATATACGCAGGACTGCAGGGCGGTTCTATCATGAAAGGCTGGATGAAAGAAGAAAACACAATGATTGCCTGCTGCTCCGACGGCACACGTCCCGTAATATTCAAAATCGAAAGAATCGATTATGAATAACAGCATCAGTGAGTATATATTTCGGAATTCCTGCTTTCCGATGTTTTCAAAAATACCGCAGTAAATTTTAAATTTACCGTCTATTTGCAGTATGCAAAATAGGCTGTTTGCGATATGCGCTGAAGGAGAACACCGCCGCTTAATCGGACAAATAAAATTCGGCGTGTTTTCAAAAAAACTCGGCGAATAATTTAAAATATACGCCGTATAATTTTAAAAACTCGGCGAATAATTTTTTTTCTCGGCGTATATTTTCGCTCGTTTCTTTGACTTTTTGCGAAAAGTGCGCTATACTGAAAAATCTTTTCCGATACCGCACGAGCCGCAAACCTTGCGCTTTGCGAAACTCGCACAAACGGACGCACCGCAGCTGCCCGTTGTTTTCCGCACGGCTTTGCGGCGGCAGCCTGCAGCGCGCATTCTTTTATATGAACAGCTTGACGCCGAAAGACGCGATAAAGCCTTTTTCCGTGCCGTACTGCGGATCGTCGCTGTCGGCGCGGGTATAGTCGTGTTCGCTGTTGTCATTCGCGTAGGCATCGTCTTCAAGCACCGTGTAATAGCTGTAGACATAGCCGATTTCTCCGTACAATGTCAGCGGAATGCGGAATTTTCTGAAAGAATACGACGCGCCGAGTTTTACCACATGGAACCATTGATACGCGCCGTCATGCAGAAAATATTTTTTCATGTCGTCGCGCCCTTCATTGTCAAGTTCCGAATACAAAGAACTGCCGCGGACAGCCTGACTTCCGTGGTCTGCCCCGCAGCGCGCAAACTGGTATTGGGCGTGAGCGCGGAAATTCGGCATCGGCATGGTTTCAAACAAAAAATTAAATTCATCGGAATTCGGCGGCATATAATATCCGACCGGTTCTCCGTGATTCATGCAGGCTTCGGAAACATACTGCCCGAAATACCAAGGCGTATAATTTATCGAATGATGCGTATAGCAGTACGGTTCAATCTTTGTGTAGCGCGCGGAAAACGATGCAAACGGCAGGAACGGCACATTTACTTTTAACCCTGCCTGCAAGGCAAACATATCGCGCGTCGCATTAAAAATTTTTCCGCTGAGCATGCCGGTTGCAGTGCTGAATCCGTTCATTTCATCGAAATAACTGGAAAACCACACTCTGCCGAAGCCGGGGTACTGCACGCGGATATTGCCGAACAGGGCCAGATTGTCAAAATCGCCGACTTGGTTCTGATAAAAAACCATATTCACCAGCGGGAACATATAGCCGAGTTCAAACCGTTTCGGCCATACGCAGGTTGTTCCGCCGTCGACATGCAGATATTTGAAATCGGCTTCTATCATGGCAACGGAATACGCGTTTTGGAACATAGCCGACGGATCATACGCCGTTACGCCGTAACTGCTTTCGTACAGCTCGTATTTATACGTATCTCCGTATACGTGTCCCGAAAGCGGCGCTTCGAGAATGCCCGTCATTGTCGCAATATTCAGCCATTTGAAAAGGCGCGCTTCCGCTTCAAAAGCGAGAAACGGTTTTGCGCGGCTGTTGACCACAAGCGAGGCGCCGTTGTCCATGGCAGCCCACTCGCGGTTTATGCGTCCGAGCCTGATTTGAATGCGGTTCTGCAATGCGGAATACGTAAACTCGCCCGTCATGCCGAAGCCGAACGCCAAGCCGTCGCACCAGTCTTCAAGCCCGTCGGCATCCATTGCGCCGGATTTATATACGACGCCGTCCCAGGGCTTGGTAAACGTAAACGGAAAAAACGCGCGGTTTCTGTATGTCTTGATCGTCTTTGTCGGTTTATTCGTATCGTACCAGAACTTTCCTATTTCATACGAGCCGTTCCAGTATGACAGCACGGAACGCACCGCAACGCCGAATAACGACAAATCGAACGAAAGCGAACTGCCTAAATCGCCGGCGGCGGAAAACATCGGCTTGAAATATCCGCCGAATTGTTTGTCGTCGCTGTATATGCCGGCGGATATAAACGAATCGAGTTTTGCGGTAAGATCCATTGAAATGGGAACACCGCCGGACTGCGGAAAATACCAGCCGCCGCGCTGCCAGTCGAAACCCGCTTTCCGCTCGAATTTTTCTGCCGCCTGCTTTAATATATCGATTTCTGCCGGCTTAAGCGCAGAAGTTCCGTCCGATTCTTCTTCCGCGGAAAGAATTTCATTGACGGCACGTTTTATCGTTTGTTCGGAATAAGGGCGGGCGCCGGAAAGCGGCGAACACAAGCCGAGCATCTGCGCATGTTCTATCAGCATATAAATGTCGTCATCAATGTGAACAGACACATGTGTCTGCGCACATACCGAAGCGGCGCACAGCGCCAAAACAGCAAACAGACAAAACACCTTTTTTTTCATTGTTTAATCCCTTTCCTAAATAATATAAAATTGCCGCGGCAGCAAAATGCGCGGCAGTTATTTTCGATTGCGGGCGGATGCGATACTCTATCGCACTGTGCCGTGCTAAAACAATTTGGCAGTCACGGAAAGAACAAACTCCGCGCCGTGCTGCACATTATCCTCTTCGTGCCCTGCGTTCAGCACAATTGTATATGCGCACTGTCCCGAAAGCGAAATGCGTTCCGTAAAAAAATACGATCCTTTAAGCAGGATTCTGTGGCTGTATTCGGCAATTCCCGTGGGCGCCCAGGTTTCCCGCGCGATCGCGATAGCCTGTTCTTCCGTATATTTTCCCGTATCGTAGCCGACGACCGGATAATACGTATACTTGCCTTTATATATTTCCGTTTCGGCGGTAGACGAGCCGTCTTTGTTATAAAACAAATTGAAGCCGTTTTCGCCGTTTGCGGCAAAACGGTACTGCATTTCGCAGGACCATTTTGCAGGCACTTCATACCCGAAGCGGAACTGCACCGCTATCGTATCCGGTCCGAACGGAGTTCCGATCCAGGAAGCAATCGGCATTTTCGTGTTTTCCAGATTATCGAAACGTTCCCGATACAATGACCAGTTCGGATCATGCTTAATGTACAGCCAGGGCGTTGCGTACAAACCTTCGAGCCCCGTTATCCAGATGCCTTTTTTCGCAGACGGCAGCTTTACTTCGATTCCGAGCTGACCGCCGAGACTGTCCGGGAACATTTTTCCGCGCGGACCGTCCAATTCCGGCGGAATTTGTATTTCATTCTGGGCGTATACGCCGTAAATCCGCACGTTTTTGCAGACAGCGTAATCGAACGTTACGCCGAAATACGCGCAGACGCGGGACTCCCCGTACGTTTTCGCTTCTCCGTCCGCCTGCCCCGCATTGTAATTGCCGTAGCCTTCCCAGGGCGACATCGAATGCATTATCATCAGCGGATTCATGAAGCGCAGTTCCAGCGGCGCATTCACATACGTGCCTTCGATAACGCCGAGCTGAAAGCGCTTGAACGGGCGCGCCTCGATGCGGTGCAGATACAAAAATTTATTCACATCGACTTCGATAACATCGCCGGTATATCTGATGCGCGGAGAAAACAGCGTCAGTCTTGCATAGGCTTCCGTTTCGAAATTTTCGGACAGAAAAATGCTTCCCATCTGCGTGGAGCCGACAGACATTGCGCCGCGGCCGAGCTGAAAATTGATGCCTGCCCTGCCGTCCGCAAAACGCAGACCGGTGCTCAAATAAGCGGTGCGCGGCCACAGGAATTCCATTTGATCGAACGCCAGCGGAATATTGCAATGGTTTTTCGCATCGGAAACCGCCCAGTAGTTTTTTCCGAAAAAAACATCGGATTCTATGCACAGCACATCCGCGACGTTAAGAAATACCGGCGCGGAAATTACGTTGTCTTTATAAAAATAATTGAAAGACCAGTCTATGTCATCATTTGTTTTGAAATACAATTCCGGCGTTACGGATACCGACATTCCGAGCGATATAACGCTCGAACGCAGAAATATGCCGTCTGTTTTGCGAAAATACGACGACACACGTTCATACTGCGCTTTTCCGGAATCCGTCAGCTTTTCATAATCGATTCCCATAAGATATGCTTTTAATTCCGCAACGGAAAGCGGCGCATTCTGGACAAACGATACTTCGCCCTGCTCAAGCGCGAGATACATCAGCGAATCATAGATCCAGTGTCCTGCGGGAACCAGTTTTTGGAAAGACAGCGGCAAAGCAGGCGAACGGGAATCCGCCGCGGACAAAAGCGCCGCCGCATATATCATAAAAACGCCGAAAACAACAGAGAACTTCTTCATTTTTGGTATCGTAAAATCTTATTATGATGTTGTCAATAAACGAATGCTTCATTTTATTGCTTATTCCCCGCCGTTCACAAGCCAGTCTATGAGTTTTTTGTCATCGAATCTCAGATCCATTTCATCGTATTTTTTTTGAACGGAAGTGCGCAGCGGCGGCTCGAAACACAAATCCAGCGCTTTGCCGAAAATATCCCGCGGATGCCGGAAAAACCAGCCGATTCCCGCGGAAATGCAGAATTCCACGTTTCCCAATTCCTGTCCGTGAATAAACGCGGAAAAAATCACCGGTTTGCGGCAGGCGGCGGCTTCCATTGTCATCGATGCGCCGGCTTTCGTTATCACGCAGTCCGCGGCATGCATCAATTCGTGCATCGCGTTTGTATAGGTGAACACGCGCATATCAGCCGGCGGATGTTTTTTTTTGCGGCGGCACAAACGGATATACGACTGCTTGTTTCTGCCGCACACCGCAATCACCGTCATATCAGGCGGCATACGGCGAAAGAATTCATCCGCAAGGCGGACTATATTCGGCAGTCCTTCGCCGCCGCCCGCCATCAGCACGACGGCATTTTTTTGCGGAATGCCGTATTTTTGTTTGAAGCGCCGCTGCAAAAGCATGCGCTCTTTTTCGTTCGGCGGCGCGAGAAACTGTCTGCCGACAGGGAACGGAAACACTTTTACCTGCGGACAATCGTCCGTGCCGCTCCCGATTTTATATTTTGCATGCATTTCATTTTTGATTTGCGCCGAAAAAACCGCGAAACGCGCCGAACGCACCAAAAACCAGGCGGGATGAGCGGTAAACGGATCCGTTATTACAACCGTGAACGGCAGATTCCGCCGCACTCTGTCTGCCGCGCGTTTTGCCGCCGGCGCAACCGCAAAATGGAAGCACACAATGTCGGTAACATGACAGCGGCGCATTATTTTTTCGAGATAGCGGACGGTGCGCCAGGAACACAGCTGCTTTACCGTATGAAGCGCGGGATTCCAGGAAGTGAGCTCGTAAAACGCGGAATACGCAGCAGGCAGCAGCGAACACGACAAACGATAGCCGTCTTCGAAAAACGAATGCGAAATAAACTGCCGCGGCCCGAAGCCGTTTTTCAGCACGACCGAGTATGCGGTTTGTTCTTTTTGTTCTTTCCGTGAAACATACGCTTCGTCCGCAAAATGAGCGCGCAGTATTCGAGCCGGAGACAGATGTCCCGCGCCGGTATCAAGATATAAAAACAAAAAGCAGCGCGTTTTCATTCCGTTATTATACAAGAAAAACCGATATTTTCAAAACCGCTTCTGAGCACGGAAAAGCACAAAAGCGGATTTTAATTCTGCGGGATGTGTCAACGGCTTTTAATTTTGCGGGCTGTTGAGCATCGTCGTTCTTTCGGATATACTAAAGCGCTATGACAATTGCATTGTTTTCGGATTGCTTTTCTCCGACAAAAAACGGCGTAGTAACCGTTATTCTGCAGCTTAGGGAACGTCTGCAAAAACTCGGACATACGGTTATCGTCGTTACGGTTCAGCCGGATATTCCGGTGCAGAAAGAACCGAATGTATACCGTGTCATTGCGGCGCCGATCGGCATGGGCACAGACCAATATCTTGCGTTCCCGAACGTCGTGCGGCTGGTGCATTTTCTGAAAGACAAACATATCGACATTATCCATGTGCACAGCGAATTTACCATGGGAGCAGCCGGATACCGAGTTGCGCGGATTCTTCATGTGCCGGCAATACTTACAACCCATACATTATGGGAAGAATTTTATCCGTACTATCTTCCGCTGGGAAAAATAATTCCCGCCGACATCATCCGCCGCTGGCTTCGTCATTTTTGCAGAAAATTTTATGCGCTGATAAACGTATCGCAGAAAGCATATAATTATTTCCATGAAGATTTTATGGTTCCCGAAAAGCCCGCCGCCATCATTCCGAACAGCATCGAACCCGATAAATTCTGCAAAACGCATGCACTTCCGGAAGAAATTGCCGCCTTGCGCACAAAGCATTCCATAAAAGACGACGATGTTGTGCTTCTTTTTGTCGGAAGAATCGGCGAAGAAAAACGGGTTTTCGAATTATTGTCGGTCTGCCAGAATGTCATAAATCAGAACAGCAAAATAAAAATGATTTTTGTCGGCGCAGGACCGGCATTGATGCCGCTGCAAAAACTGGCGGCAGACGATGCCAAAAACGGCAGCATTATTTTTACCGGCTTTGTGAATTGGTATGAAGTGCATACTTACTACGAACTGGCGGATATTTTCGTTACCGCATCTTTATCGGAAATGCATTCCATGACGATACTCGAAGCGCTGCATTCCGGTTTGCCGGTAATTGCCCGCAGCGATTTAAGCCTCGCAGACACCGTTCACAGCGGCGAAAACGGCGTCCTTGTCGAAACCGAAGCGGATATGGAAAAGGAAATACTGTCGCTGGCGCAGGACGGTCAGCGAAGAACGCAGTACCGCGGCGAATCGCTGAAAATCGCGCAGAATTTTTCTCCGGAATTATTCGGACTGCGCCATGAACAATTTTACAAAGAAGTACTGAAAGCGTTTCCGAAACCGTTGAATGAACAAGTGCTGAAAACAGCGCTTGCCGCTGTTTCCTGCGAAAATGCCGCGCAAAAACCGCCGCAAAACGATTCCGCGGAGAAAAATGCATGAATGCGCAGGAAAAAGAGAAGCTTTTGGCGTTCCTCGACACAGCATATTCGTACGCATCCGGCATTCCGTTCGGCGTCTGTGCGGGAGAAGCAATGTGCGCGTTTCGGGATGACGCATCTTCGGTGCAGAATTCTGCTGCACGCTCCGGCGCGCACAGCGGAATCGGTAATCCGCAATCCGCCGCTGCCGTGCGGAATGCCGAACCGCAAAACGGCGGAATAACTATTGCGCAAATCGCGGAAAAAATATCGCACTGTACACGCTGTCAATTGTCGCGGACAAGAAAAAACACCGTTCCCGGCACGGGAGTTTTGCAGCCGCTTGTTCTTGTCGTCGGAGAAGGTCCCGGCGCAGACGAAGACGCAAGCGGAGAACCGTTTGTCGGAAAAGCCGGAAAACTGCTTGATAAAATGCTTGCCGCAATCCGGCTCGACAGGCATACCAACTGCTTCATTGCGAATATCGTAAAATGCCGTCCGCCCGGAAACCGTGATCCGCTGCCGGAAGAAGCCGATGCATGCAGATCGTATATAGAAGCGCAGATACATGTCTTGAAACCGAAAATGATTCTTGCCGTCGGACGCGTAGCAGCCCAGAACCTGCTGCGGACAACGGAACCGATCGGAAAACTGCGCGGGCGGCTTCTCGATTACGGCAGCATTCCGTTTATGGCAACCTATCATCCGAGCGCGCTGCTCCGCAACGAAGCGCTGAAACGTCCCGCCTGGGAAGATTTGAAACAGTTCAAACGATGCCTCGACAGCCTGGTCGGCGATTCGGGCACATATTAGGCATGCTTTATCTGGAAACGGTACTTAACGTACCGATTGCGCAATCATTCATCTATTCGTTTTCCGCACAATCATCCGCAGAAAACGCAGACAGTGAAATTACTGCCGCTCCGGGAATGCGGGCAGAAGTAAGATTCGGCAGCAGAAAAATGACGGCTTTTATCATACGCGCGGAACGGGAACTTCCTCCCGATTTTCCGCTGCCGCCTGAAAAAATAAAGCCTATTCTGCGCCTTATCGACAAAGAACCGCTGTTTACGCAGGAACAAATACAACTTTCCTCCTGGATTGCGTCTTACTACATCTGCTCCCAGGGCGAAGCGCTTTCCGCAATGCTGCCGTCCGGAATAAAAGGAACACCGCTGCCTGATTTTTCATCGGCGAACAGCGGCGATTGGGAACAAAAAACACTTTCGGCGGAACAAAAAGCCGCGGCGGCAGGCATTCTTTCCGGCGGAACAATGCACTATTTATACGGCCGGACAGGCTCCGGAAAAACGGAAGTGTTTCTCCATGCCGCGGAACAAATCCTTGCGCGCAGACAAGGCGTTATTTATCTCGTGCCCGAAATAGGATTGACGCAGCAAGTTGAAGAAGCGGTGCTGAAACGATTCGGACAGACAGCCGCCGTTCTGCATTCCGGACTTACGCCGAGCCAGAAACTCACAGAATGGAAGCGCATTCTCCGAAAAGAAGCGAGAGTCGTTATCGGGGCGCGCAGTGCGGTATTTGCGCCGGTTCCGGATCTCGGACTCATTATCATGGATGAAGAGCACGATCCGTCTTATAAATCGGGAAACACGCCGCGCTATCACGCACGGCAAATAGCCATGCACCGTGCATCGCAGCTGTCAATCCCGTTTGTCATGGGGAGCGCAACTCCGTCCGTGGAATCATGGCATTACATGGCAAACGGACTTATAAAAAAACATGTCCTGAGCAAACGGCTCGCCGGCGGGCAGGAACCGGAAATCATCATAGAAGACATGTCCGAAAAAACAAATAATTCATGCCTTTCAAAACGGCTCGAAGAGGAAATCAGACAGACGCTTTCGGAAAAACGGCAAACCATTTTGTTTTTGAACAGGCGCGGCTTCAGCCATTTTTTCAGGTGCATAAGCTGCGGATTTGAACTGACATGCAAAAATTGTTCTGTTTCGCTTACATATCACCGCAGCGAACACCGTCTTCGCTGCCATTACTGCGGATGGTCCGTTGCGCCGCCGCAGTCATGTCCGGAATGCGGCTCCCTCGACATAGGATATTACGGATTCGGCACGGAATTCATCGAAAATGAGGTTCGCGCGAAATTTCCGTCGGCAAAGACCGATCGCATAGATACCGACACATTGGTAAAAAAAGATGATTTGCAGCAGAAAATCCGGAACTTCCGCGAGGGAAAAACAGATATTCTGCTCGGCACGCAAATGGTTGCAAAGGGGCTTAACTTTCCCAATTTGAAGCTGGTAGGCGTTGTAATGGCTGATACGGGAATGCACATGCCCGATTTCAGAGCGGCGGAACGGACTTTTTCTCTCATCGTGCAGGTTGCGGGAAGAGCCGGCCGATTTTTTCCCGACGGAAAAGTTATTGTGCAGACATTCAGTCCGAATGCCGTGCCGGTGGCATATTCATGCGCCGGCCGCATTGAAGATTTTTACTCCGAAGAAACAGAACAGCGGCGCATTCTTGATTTTCCGCCGTTTTCACGGCTGCTGCGGCTGGTATTCCGTTCCGCAAACAAAACAGCGGCGGAACACGCTGCGGCAATGTTTCGGCAGCAAATGCGTCAATCGGAAAATTCCTTTGATATTCTCGGACCGTCGGAATGTCCGCTTGCCATGGTCGCCGCAAATTATCGTTTTCAATTGCTGCTGAAAAGCACAGATACAGAATCCATGAAAAAAGCAGTTCGGCTGGCACTGCACAGCTGCAAATTTCCGGCCGGAGTTTATATCGAAGTTGACGTTGACCCGCTAAACCTGTTATAAAATGATAATGACAAAAAGCCTTGAAGATTATCTTGAAGCCATCGGAAATCTCGCTGTCGAAAACAATAATCCCCGCGTAAAAGACATTGCGGCAGTACTCGACGTGTCAAAACCGTCAGTGCATACCGCGCTTCATATTCTTGAAGACCGTGGCATGATAAAACACGAATATTACGGTTCCATAATAATGACCGAGGCGGGTTTTCAAACATACCGGCAGATAAAAGACAAGCACGATACGTTAAGCATGTTTTTGCAGAAAATAATCGGCGTTTCGCCGGAAACAGCGGATAAAGATGCCTGCAAAATGGAACACATTATAAGCAGCGAAACGTTTGCCAAAATAAAACAAATCTTAGCAGCCGAAAGAAAAATTCGGGAATAAATGGCGGCTGTCGGTAATTGACAACTTTTATGCAAATGTTATACGATAACAGATATTCCTAAACGGGATCATAGCTCATCAGGATAGAGCAACTGCCTTCTAAGCAGTAGGTAGGGGGTTCGAGTCCCTCTGGTCCCGAAAACCGCATGCTATTCAAAATCGTTTTTGTCAATTGAAATAAATCCGATGTACAAAAGCTCGCTGTAGGTACTGACATACGCGGCGTCGAATCCCATGGACGCAGCGTACGCCAATATGTAAAAACGCGATTCGTCCCGGCTGCTGCTGTATTTGTAATCTTCATCGCTTTGATCGGGTTTTTTATCCGTTTCCAAGCCGTTTTTCTTAAAAAAATCGAAACTATTGCCGTTGTAGCGTTTCGGCAGTTTCGGAATTTTTTCATTCGCGGGAGTGCAGGAAATTTCAGCCGCATAATTTCCTTCCGTATACAGTCTGACGGCAATACTCTGTTCACCGCCTATTTGCGGAACCAAGCAGCCGGCATCACTGTCGTTTAATTTTTGGAATTTCAGAGATTCCAATCGTTCATATCCGGCACTTGATAATTCGCTGTTCGCGTTGTCGATAGATCTTCTGTCGCTGTCCATGGAAGAAAAACTATTGTATATTTTATAAAAAACCGTCGTTCCGATAAAAGTATGCTGAGAATCAACATTCGGAGTATAATTGCCCTGCTTCTTTGTTTCCGACGTCCTGAAGTTAAAATACCTGCCGGAAGGATCCCCTATGACAGTATCGTCGCTTGTTCCCGACTGCGGAAGAACCGCATCTGTCGGGGGCAGAAGTGCCTGCACATATACTTCAAGTCCGCAGGCAATTCCGCACCACACCAGTGCAGTCAGCACAGCGGGAAAAAAAACACGAAACATGTGTTAATTTTTCTTCCCAATAATAAGATTCAGTCGATTTTTCCTTCGGCCTGAAGAGACAGCAAACGTGTTTTTGCAAGATTCGCCCAGTAATCTCCCGGCTGCTGCTCAAAAAGCAATTGATACTGTGCAGAGGCATCGTTATATGCTTCTTTCTGCTCGTATATTCGTCCGAGATTGAAACGGGCGCGGTATCGAAGCGGAAACGACTCGTCATCGGCTGCCTTTGCGAAAAATTCCGCAGCGGTATCGTAATCTTTCAATTCATCGCAGCAAACCGCTGCATTATAACATGCGACTGCGGATATATACCCTGCCGCTTCAGACGCGGAAATATACGCTGTTTTTGCGGCATTCCAATTTTTGTTTTGGAATTCCATATCCGCAAGCAGCAAATAAGCCCTGCCGGAAACAGCTTTCGAACCGCATTCTTCCGCAAGCGCAGAAACCTTCAGCGCAATTTCTTTTTCCTTTTCGGCCAATTCGTTGCCTGCAAATGCCGCACGAGTTTCCGTCAAAGAAAAGCTCAATTCGTCAAGCGCCGAAAAACCTTTTTTGCGCCGCGATGTCTGCGCTGTGTATACAATGCCGGCTATAACGGCTGACAAAATTAAAGCTATAACCAAACCAAGCAAAATTTTTCTATACTTTATCAAAATGCCGCCGGCAGCTTCGGACAGCGTTTTTTTCTCTTCATTCTGTTTTTCTTGAGTATCAGCCATATATGCTCCTTATTTATATTTTACCGTATTCCAAGTTCATTCATCAAGCGCGATATATATGTCCGCTGAATTCCCAAAATTTTGCTGGTTTCTGTTTGATTCCAATTATGTTTTTCGAGAATTTTCGATATATATGCTTTTTTGAAATGCCGAACAGCGGTTTTCAGCGTTTCATCCCCGGCAGCAGCTCCTGAAGCGAAAACCGCATCAATCCCAAGCGAACAGTTTTTCCGGCATTCGGCTGCCGCCGATGTTTTTATGCATAAATCTTCCGAATAAATATAGGGCGGTTTTCCCAGCACGCAGGCCCGTTCGACACAATTCTTAAGTTCGCGCACATTTCCCGGCCAATGATATGCGTACATCGCTTCGAGCGCATCCTGAGAAAAACCGAAAAAATCCTTTTTTGTTTCCGCGCTGAATTTTCGGCAAAAATACGCAGCGAGCGGCTCTATGTCTTCTTTGCGCTGCCGCAGCGGCGGTATATATAACGGAAGAACATTTAAGCGGTAATATAAATCGCTGCGGAAAATTCCGGCGGAAACCATAGCTTCAAGATCCCGATTCGTAGCTGCGACAATGCGGACATCCACGGAAAATGTTTCATTAGCCCCCACTCGTTCAAGCGTTTTATCCTGTATGACGCGGAGAAGTTTTGCCTGCAAATCAACAGGCAGCTCCCCGATTTCGTCAAGGAAAATTGTTCCGCCGTCCGCCATTTCAAAACGGCCTTTTCTGCCGCGATCGGCTCCGGTAAAAGCGCCTTTTACATGACCGAATAATTCGCTTTCAAGAAGCGCCGGAGACAAGGCGGCGCAATTCACACGCACAAAAGGTTTATCTTTCCTGGCGCTTTTCACATGCAGCTGTTCCGCAAACAGCTCCTTGCCTACTCCGCTTTCACCGAGAATCAGCACGGAAGAATTTGTCTGCGCCGCTTTTTCGACAACTTCGAGCAAATCTTTCACAACCGAACTTTGCGAAATAAAAGTGTGATAGCCCGATCCCTGCAAAATCGTATTCTGCAATGTCCGTATTTCACTGCAAGCCAGCAAATACATATCTGCATTTTGATACGCGATTCCCGCCTGATCCGCAAGCAGTTCGAGGATTTCCAGATCCGGTCTGCAAAAAGCGCGCCCGCCCTTCTTGTTCAGCAGTTCGATAACGCCGATACATGCGCCGCGGCTGTGCAGCGGAACGGCAAGAAGATTCCGCACCGCATACCCCGTTTGTTCCTGAATAACAGTGTAAAAACGCGGTTCGTTTTGTGCATCATCAACAATAAGGCTTTGATCGTTGTCTACACACCATCCCGCAATACTGCTGCGGGCGACAGACAAAAATCGTACATCCGCATTGTTAAAACCGAGAACAGCTTTGAAACGCAGCTGCGAACTGCTTCTGTCTGTCAGCAGTATCACCGCCGATTCGCATTCGGCAAGACGCGATGCCGATTCAAGTATATAAACCAGCAGCGCGTCTACATCGCCATAACTGGAATTGATAAGCGCATTTATTTCAATGAGAGCATTAAGTTTTTCCACATCGGCGGAATCCGACGGTATTCTACCCGCACGCATCCAGATAAATTAAGTATTTTTATCTTTCAAAAGATCAGCGAACGGATTATATGCGTCATCATCCTTGTTTCCGGTTGCCGCCATATACTGCGAAATTTCATCACGCTGCTGCTTTCGTTTAAATTCTTTTACGGAAAACGCAGCCTTTTGCTTTTCGGGATTTATATCAACAACATACACATTGATTTTATCGCCGACAGCGTATTTTTTCACCGCATCTTCGTAAGTTTCTTCGCGGTTCTCGCATAAATTTGCTTTATTAACAAGCCCTTCGATTCCGAACGGCGCCCGCACAAACAATCCGAAATCCGTAATTGAAACAATCTCGCCTTCCAAAGTGGATCCGGGCTTATACGCATTGCCGAACTGTATCCAAGGATCATCCGTAAGCTGCTTTACGCCCAGCCGTATTCTGTGATTTTCCGGACTGCATTCAATGATAACCGTTTCGATTTCCTGTCCGACGGATAATTCGCTGCCGGGATGCTTGATTCTTTTTGTCCAAGACAAATCATCGGTATGCAAAAAGCCGTCGATGCCTTCTTCCAATTCGACAAACGCGCCGGCATTGGTAACTTTGACAATTTTGCGCGTCAGGCGCGTTCCGACCGGATATTTTTCATTGATGGAATCCCACGGATTGGCAGTAGCTTGTTTTAATCCGAGAGAAACCCTGCCGGCCTGGATATCATAACCGAGAACCATGCATTCGACAGTATCGCCGATTTTCACGACATCGCTCGGTTTATTTATTTTCTTTGTCCAAGAAAATTCACTGATATGAGCAAGTCCTTCAATGCCTTCTTCCAATTCGATAAACGCACCGAAATCCGTCAATTTCGTAACGGTGCCGGATACAATATCATTGACATGATATTTTTCTTCAAAATGCAGCCACGGGTCTTCCGAAAAATGCTTAAGCGACAGGTTGATTCTCTTTTCGGCAGGATCAAGACGGATAACCTTTAATTCAATTTCCTGTCCCTTTTTGACAAAATCTTTCGGGCGGGTTACATGCCCCCAGCTCATGTCATTGATATGAAGCAAACCGTCAAATCCGCCTAAATCAATGAACGCGCCGAAACTTGTAAAACTCTTCACCGTTCCTTTTACGGTATCGCCGAGTTTTACCGTTTCAAAAAATTTATCACGGGCATTTTCTATAAATTGTTCAAGATACTTTCTGCGGTTTACAACAATATTTGCCTTATTATCGGAATACAAACGCTCTATATAAAATTTGCCTTTCACACCGATGAGTTTTTCCGGTTTTTCGACCTTTTGGCTATCAGACTGGCTCACCGGCAGAAATGCTTTTGTACCGCTGCCGAGCTTTACTTCGAAACCGCCTTTTACGGTTTTTGCAATGACGCCGTCTACCGGTTCATTATTTTCAAACGCCTGGCGCAGTGTTTTCCATAGCTGCTTTATTTCCGCTTTTTGTTTGGAAACGATTACTTCGCCGTGTTTATTTTCTTTTGCAATAAGGACAACGCTTACCGTATCCCCGACTTTCGGCATTTCCGAAAACTCCGATGCCGGAATTTTCCCTTCCGATTTATAGCCGACGTCAACAAACACTTGTTCCGGCGTAACTTGAATTACAACGCCGTTAACGAGCTGTCCCTCTTCGAGAGATTCAAGACTTTTTAGATACTCCTCTTGTAATTGTGTCTGAATGTTCTCACCGGAGTTCTGCGATTCATTCGTTCCCACTTCCATCTGATCCATAGTAACCCTTTATATGTGAATTTTGTTGATAATTATTCCACAAACCTGCTCAATAGTCAAGTCTGATGTATCAATATACACTGCATCGGGAGCGATTTTCAGCGCGCCTTCTGCTTTGTTTCGATCCGCCGCATCGCGTTTTTTGATTGATTCCTTTATTTCTTCAAAGGATAAATCGCTGCAGCCTTGATTGTATCTGCGGCGCGCCTGCACATCGATTGATGCATCGAGATAAAATTTATAATCGGCATCGGGAAAAACAACCGTCGTCATATCGCGGCCTTCGCAGACAATGCTGAGGCGGGATGTTATGGCGCGCATTTTTTTATTGACCAAATGCCGTATCGGAACAATGGCAGAAACCGCGGAAACATACGCATCGACAGAATCGGAATGCAGTTCATGTTCGATATCCGTTCCGTTCAAAATAAAATGAAATGTTTCCGCATCGTAATCCAAAGAAAGCGTTTCCGCAAACGCGGTAAAGTCCTCGGCTTTGGAAGCAATGTCCTGCGAAGATGCGGCACCGTCTGCGATTTTTCCGGCGCGAAGAAGCGCGAATGTGATTGCACGATAAAAACTGCCGGAATTGAGAAACACAATGTTCAGGCGTTCCGCAACTTGTTTTGCAACAGTGCTTTTTCCGGTTCCTGCCGGACCATCAATAGCTATAATCATAACAGCACTATATCACAAAGAAGCTTTTGCAGCCACAAAAAAATCAGCGTTTCAGGCTCCGCAAATATGTTTTTTGCTCGGAAGAAACGCGGAAACTTTCCAATGATTTTTGAATAGCTTTATTATGCGTCCAAATATCAAGCCGGTTTTGCTCAAGATAAACGATTGCCGCGTCATATTGCTTTGCAATTGCCGCAGAAAAATACCAGGCAATCATCATTTTCACATAATATTCATCGGAAGAAACCGCGGCAGCCATAGCCAAAAATTCAGGGGAAAAATGTTTGTCCAGGAAAAATTTCAGAAGCATGCCGACTGCAAAACGGATTGTGTATGCATGAGTGCTGCCGAGCCAGCGCCGAATGTCAGGCAAAAGCTGCGGCGGATATTTTTTCATCGAACGGGGCGAAAGCAAATCACATGTCGCCCAATTATCGATATGCGGCAGGAATTCGTCAAGCGCGGCGGAACACATTTCGTAATCGCTCATCGCGGAAATGAGCAAGCCGTGCAGGTTGTTTTCTTCGAAGTATTGATGCGGAAGACATTTCAAAAACAGCGAAGCTTCCGGCTGTTTCGAAAATTCCGCCGAAAATTTCCGCAGATTCGGCATTCTTATGCCGATGACGGTATCGGGGCTTATCGTCGGCATTAAGCGGCACTGAAAATCTTTGTACGGCAAATCCTGCATGCAAAATAATTGCTTTCTGACGGCATTTTCAATGTCCACAGCATAAACTCCTTGTTTTAAAATAATCCGCGTATAGTGAACGTGCTGTTCAATATCGAAATGACAAACGTTGTATGGGGGACGGTCCTATTTCACGGCAAATTGCCCGATGCCGGGCGGTGGGATATCCTTTATGCTGCCGGTATCCGTAATTCGGATACAATGCGTCATAGGCAATCATAATTCTGTCGCGTTCGGTTTTTGCCAGCACAGACGCTGCCATAACCGCCGGAATAAATGTATCGGCTTTGACAACGGCGCGGCACGGACACGGAATATCGGGACAAAATGTTCCGTCGGCGACGGCTTCCAAATTATGCATATCGATTTTTTTCAACGAAAGCATCTGCAAAAATGCGTTTTTCATAGCGAGAAGGCTCGCCTGCAAAATATTTATTCGATCGATAACATCATGATCCACCGACGCGACAGCCCAAGCTACAGCGCGTTCTTTAATCAAGGCTTCAAGCGAAATCCGTTTTTTTTCGGATAATTTTTTGGAATCATTTAAAATCCCGCAGGGAAAATCGTCAGGCAGAATAACGGCAGCCGCAGTTACGGGACCTGCGAGCGGACCTCTGCCGGCTTCATCCATGCCGCACTGCATCATCATTCGGCTGCTTCTTTTACGGTGAAAAACCAGGCAATGTCTGCCAGCTCTTCCGGAAATTTTCCGCAGACAGCATAATACACCGTTCCCGCGGAAAAATGCAGCGATACCTGCGGTCTGTCGGCGACATAATCAAGACTTACCGCCTGCATTTCACCGGACTGAGTAAAAACCGCGCAAAATGCTTTTGCAGAAATCCAAGCACCGTTTTCATCGCAAAGCCCCGCCGTGTATTGTCCTTGTTCCGGAACGCAAAACACAAACACTTGCGGCTTTTCGGACAACGCTGCCGCAACAGGATGAAAATCAGCGGGCAGAACAAGCGGCTGCTCCGGCGCATAGTTCCGAACATTCGGAAGCCAAAAAGCAATTCGTTCCGCAATCGCAGCGGATGCCGGCATTGAAACCAGCGGAACATTTGTATTCGAATAATGCGGCGGTTCCGCTGTATTTTCCTGCGGAGTTTCCGCAGCCGGATTATACGGCGGATCTTCGGCAAAAATTTCCGGCAAAGTTTCATCAAAAACAGCGGCAAATACATAGACTCCGCCTGCCCTTCCCGAAAAAATATACGAAGTACCGCCGGCGGCAGCCTTTTGCGCCGGATACACCGGCGAGGGAACTCTTTGCAGAAGCCGGCCGTCTTCAAGGTGCAGCGAAACCAAAGCGGGATCGCAGTCCGTAAAAACTACTGCGTCGGCATACACGACCGGCGCCGATGCGATCGGAAAAATATTTTCATAAGACCACAACTGTTCGCCGTTTGTCAGGGAAGCAGTCAGCGTGTATCCGTCATCGGAAATCGATATTTCCGTCTTGCCGGAAACAAGCGGCGGCGGAAGCGCAGCGGAATTGATTTTTTCGGCTTCCTCGGCGGAAGCATTTCGGAATTCCCATGACGCCGCAGCAACTTCCGCAGGCAAAGGTTCGGCAGATGAATCTTTCGGCACTTCGGACACCGAAAAATCCGTCTGCTTCGCGGAAAAAATACGGCATAACAGCGCATCCGCGGCAGCGGAAAAATTCGGGCACAGCTCGCTGTTATACAGCAGCAATACAACACTGACTGCCGAAAGCAGACAAATCAAAACAATGCACACGGCAACGGCACGATTTTTTTTATTACTGCAGGACATTGCTGTTCTCCCTGTGCATCAACGCGCGGATACGGGGCGCATATATTCCGCATGAATCCGCAATAAAAGCAATTTCGCCGAGCGCTGCGGCACATTGTTCCGGCGGAAGCGACAATAATATATCGGGATATTGTTCCGCAGCGGCAAAAAGCGCGGCTGTTTCTTCCGTCAGTATTCTCTCCAGCGGAATTCCGTACTGTTCCGCGGCATTGCGGCAGCGCGGCATTATATCATGCAGCGCATATATCGATTCGGCAGCCGGTTCTTTTTTTTCATCGGGGACAGACCGAAACACCGTTGTATACAAATCAAACGGGAACAGTATTCCTTTTTCGGATAAAAGTATCGGCTCATACAAATTTTTCTGTTTCAAAGGTTCTTCGGAAATATTGCCGTCAGCTTCAGGCGAAAACCGATTCCCGCCGTTTTCCGAATTTTTATGAGCATCGGCAGATGCGGAAGCGCTTCTCAAAAATGCAGTCAGGACAGAATAATAGCGGTTTTCGCCGTACAGTACATGGACAAGCGCCGGATCATTTAATATCCGCAGAAACGCATTTTCCGAAAGCTGAAACGAAACAGCTTCCTTTTGCCGTTCTCTTGCGTATTCAAAACCATGCAGCAGCGCTTCCGCCTCCGCTTTTGCCCGAACATACGAAAAACGCTGCGCCTGCTCAGCCGGAATTGCTACGATTTTTTCGGGAACCGCGGCAAAAACCGGCAAAAACAATTGCTCCGGAATTTCCGACGGATTCAGCGACCGGCGCACCGCCGGATCCTGTGCGTAAAAAGAAAACAACGCATAAATTACAAGCAATTTACGAATGTTTTTTTCGGGAACGGCATATTTTTCAAATATTTTTTCAAAATCCAGAACAGGCGCGTCTTCTTCTTGCTGCCAAGGATAATGATGCTGTATGAATACCGTATAAAACAAAAATTCGCCCGCAGTATACGGCAGCAGCTCCGTTACAGACTGCCCATCGGCAAAACTCCTGCGCAATTCCGCAGTATATGCCGAAAACAATTCTTCAGACGGATATTCGCAGTATTCCGCCCAGGCATCAGCAACGCGCGGCTGGCAAAAACCGGAAGCGGAAAAACATGCAAGCAGAACCAAACAAGCCGCTTTTACAGAACGAATCATTTTATCTTTCCATAAAAATCGAAAAAATCATACCGCATTTTCCGCATGATTTTAAGGCGCCCGCAGCAAAGCGAAACGCCGCAATGATAAAAAATTTGCAACGCAAACTTACAAAAGCAGCCATGAATGCAGGCGTTTTTTCCCTGCCTCAAAAACCGTTTGAATCGGCCGCGGAAATAAATCCGCTTTCCATATTGCCGGTATTTTCCAAACAAACGCTGCGTTCATCCGACCACACAGCAGAAAGCGTGCCGGTTTCGGAAAGAGCTGTTCCTGTTTCCGAAACATCGCAGCGGGCAAAAATATTTCCGCACAGACGGTATTTCGAACGGGACATTTCGGCAATTCTGCCCAAATCCGCCATCACTGTGCAGCAGGAATCGGATAAATCAAGACTGCCGGCAACCGAAGACACGGCGACGGCTGCCGGTGCAATCACGGTCATCCGAGCGGCGTCGAATAACGCATCGGTATTAAAAGCCGTTACGCATGCCGCATATTTTTTTGCCTGGACGGTTATTCCCGTACGCACGGCATCAACATCCGAATTTTCGGCATAGATAACAGTTCCGGTATCGCCGACCACAGATACAAGTTCGCAGTCAGACAATTTCAGCTGACCGCCGCGCACGGAAAACAAGTTCCGCCGAATCATCGATTCTTCGAGAATGTTTTCCCGCACGGAACGGGCTGTTTCCGAGTCTGCCGCATTTTCCGCGAAATATCCGCCCTCGATAATGCAGCCGGAAACAGACAATTTCGCATTCAAAACGGAAATTCCCGCGCCGTCCGCAAAAGAAAGACGCGCAGCGCCGCCGCCGACAAATTCGCAGTCGGAAGAAATTGCAATCGGCGGCAAATCCGTAAAATCGCCGCTTACATGAAGACGGATAAATTCGCCGTTATTGAAAAGCGGCAGCGCATCGGCCAGCGACGCAAAAGGCCGTGCGGGACTGCCGTCGCCGGCATAAGCATTCGGCGCTCCGTTTTTCCGAACAAAATAATTATGCCTGTCGACAATAACCGGATACGCAGCGTAATCGCTCATATTTCCGGCATCATCAAGAACATACGCATATACCGTATAAAAAACAGCGTCTTTTTCGGATCCGGAAAGTTCCAAAAGCATATTCGAAAATTTTTTATATTCCAATTTTGCGGCATCTGCCGCCGAAAACAATGCGGGTTCTATAGCCAAGTCGAAAAAATCGTTTCCCGAAATATGCGAGGCATCCACCGCATAAAACACGGTTCCGTTTCCCGTAATGTCAAGTTTCACCGCAGTGCGCGCATAAAAAGTACTGCCGTCGGAAGCAATCACCGGCGGCCGCGGAGGCTTTTTGTCGACGCGGTACGGAACGCTTAAATTCCCCTGTTTTACGCCGTCATAAAACACATCGAAATTCAAGTCGCCGGAAATTTCATCGCCGGCTACCGTATCGACACAGCATTCCGTATAAAACGGCATATCTTCGCGGGAATCGGAAAGCCGCATGGAAAATCTGACGTCGCTTAAATACATTTTCAGCGCCCCGGACGTGCCGGCAGAACGTGAAACTTTCAATATCTGCGGTTTTTGCGGGAGAACGACCGTCTCGATATCACTGTCGGTGCAGACCATGCCGTTTTCCAGCCGGACACGCTGCCATGAAACCGTATGAGGAAATCCGCGGTCAAGATTTTTTTCAATTACGCCGTTTTCCCATACGCCGCCGTCCACCGAAACAAGATATTCGTCGTCGCTGAAAAACGTCAGCGAATTCCAATCATCGCAGGAAAAAGGAAACGGCAGCGTTTTGTGCGGCACAGGCTGTTCGCAATCGGCAGCTGCGGCATGTATCATTGCCATAACACGATAGTCGGCATTTTCATGTCTGATGCGGATCGGAAAAAAACGGGCGGAAGGAATTCCGTCTTCAACCCGAAGAACACAGCCGGTTATATACGGAGTTTCGTCATCGCCGATGCAGTACGTCATGCATTCGGGAACAGAGAATTCCGTTCCGCTCCCGATTTGCACATACGGGGCGGAAACCGCGTCATTATAAAACGGATAATCGGCAGGAACAAGCGAAACAGAATAAGACACCGTCTGTTCATTTACTGCCGCGCCGGATTTCAGATCCATAGAATCGGGAATTGTAGCTACGCGGAGCGTTATATCCCCGGAAGCGTCAATCAGCACGGGACCGTCGTACGCGAATCCGGATTCAAGCGGATCGCTTCCCGAAAAAGAATACACGGCGGTGCAGTCAGCCGGCACATCCAATATCAGGGACTGATAATTTGCCCAGGCGCCTTCTGCGGGGCTTATGATTTTTGCGGCAGGAAGCGCGGCGAACGGCAAACAGAAACAGAGCGAATAAAGCGCAGCGGCAGCATGAATCCGTTTTATATTCATTCTTTCTCCATATAAAAAACCAATATACCCCGCAGCGGCAGCTTAATGCCGGCTGCTTTCTATTTGCTTTTGGAAAACATCGGATCGAGAATCGCGCGCAGTTCCGGATCCTGCTTGTAATAATGCTCTTCAAGTTCTTCCTGCGAAAGACCGACTAATTCATGGCTCATATAATGAATCCAAATATCATCTTCCGGGCGCGCAATTTCGAATTTGCGGCTCCAGTAATCCGGCTGAACGGGAAGCTGATCCGCAAGAAACGAAAAATGCTTATAATCATGCACGGCAACTTTTATATCTTTGCGCGGAATGCCTTTTTCAAGCAAAAGTTCAACCAAATAATTGATTGTCCGTCCGCTGTCAAAAATATCATCGACCAGCAGAATTTTATCGCCATTGCGCAAATATTCAGGCGAATACGTCCAGCCGTCAACTTTGACGCGGCCGTGTTCGCGGATATCCGTATAAGATCTGGCGACAACCGCGGCATACTGAACCGGATGAATATCCGTACGGGCTATTTTAAAATATTCGCTTATAACATTTGCCATATATGCGCCGCCGCGAAGCGATGCATATATGACATCGGGAATAAAATTATCCAGATGAATTCGATGCGCCAACTTCAGCGCATCGTTTCTGACAGTATCGTATGACAAGAATTCTTTTACCATGACAATCTCCATTGCCGGAAGAAACAATCAGCTTGTATAATAATGGATAAAAAGCATAATGGCAAGTTTTTCCGCCGATAAAATGCTCCTGCCGCTGCCGGAACAGCGCGTTTTGGCAGCCATTTGCTTCATCGGGAACAGCCGAGCATTATGCAGAATAATAAACCGCAACGGAGGATTTTTTCAGCGCATCAATTTTTCGGTAAAAAGGGAAACCGGCGTGCGAAACTGCTGCGGTAAAGCAAATATTCCGAAAACGCCGGCTGCGGTATTTTAATATATCTTGCAAATAGGCTCAAAGGTCGCTGCGGAAAGCGCCGCACCGCCGATAAGCCCGCCATCAATATCCGGCTGCGCGAGCAAATCTGCCGCATTGGACGCATTCATCGATCCGCCGTATAAAATATGCATATTTTGAGCAGCTTCTTCGTCATATAATTCTTCGATAAGCGCACGGATGCCGGAGTGAACAATCTGTGCATCGGAGGGAGTCGCCGTGCGGCCGGTACCGATAGCCCATACCGGTTCGTAGGCTATGGTAATATGCGGAACCTGTGCCGCGGAAACGCCGGCAAGCGCCGATCTGATTTGCCACTCGCAGACCGCTTCCGCAAGACCGCTTTCGCGTTCCACAAGAAGTTCGCCGACACAGAGAACTACATCAAGATCGTATTTCAGCGCCTGCAAAACCTTTCTGTGCACAAAATCTTCATCTTCGCGGTATATATTGCGGCGTTCGGAATGGCCGAGAATGACAGTTGAAACACCGAGATCTTTTAACATGGCGGCGGAAACTTCTCCCGTGTGAGCGCCGGAATCTTCCGCGGACATATTCTGCGCACCGAGCTGAATGCCGGTGCCTTTTATGACTTGCGCAACAGCGTCAAGACTGGTAAAGGACGGAGCTATCATATACTTATTTTTGCCGTCTTTCAAAGCTTCTGCCAATTCTTTTGCAAGCGCGACAGCTTCCGTTCTTGTTTTGTTCATTTTCCAATTTCCCGCTATGTAATACGGTTTCATTTTTCACCTCGTTACTGACTGGTATTAAAAAATTATATATGCAAAATTCAGATATTGCAAGCAGGGCGCCCGTAAACAAGCAGCGGTCAGCAGCTGCATAAAGCATCTGCACGCAGAATCATATCGGTGTGCCAAGCAAGCAAAGCCTGTTCTTCTGCCGCGGAATTTTCCCCTCGGACATCGCACAGAACGCGAAATACAGGTTCCGTGCCGCTTCCGCGCATCCAAATAAACGCGGCGTTATTTCCTTCGGCATCCGTGAAAAGGATTTTCAGTCCGCCGCGCTTTGATTCTCCGAAATCGGATATATTTCTGCGCTCCTCGGTACCGTTGTTTGCAATCGCCGTATATCCCGTTATGCCGTATTTTTCGGCAAAATCGCTGCGGACACGGCGCCATTCCTGCTCGAATATATGCTGATATGCCTGCTTCAGTTTTGAATGATCGGCTGTCTTGACTTTCAGCACTGCCCGTTTTTCCGAAACGCAGGTCGTCGCATACGGCGGCAGGGAATCGAGCACATCAGTCATCGTAAAATCATCACGGTATATATGTTCCCTTCCGGAAAGACAAAGCCACAAATGAAACAAATTTTTACAGCCGGAATGATTTTCGCCGCGGACGGCAAGCAGTTTTATAACGGCGAACAGCGTATTCAGCGGATCTCTGACAGCAGCCGGAAAAGTGATATTGCCGCCGTTGGAGCCTTCTCCCAGAATACGCACGGCATAGCCGCGGCTTCGGACATCGCGCGCAAGATTCACGACATTTGCTTCGCCGACTTCCGCACGGAAAACTTCCGCGCCGAAAACAGCGGCAATATCTTCTACGCGCATTGAGGTCGGATCATTGACGACGACTGCCGTTTTTCCGCCGAAGCCGCTGTATTTCATAAATGCCAGTTCAGCAAGTACCGACAGCGCGAAAACTTCCTGCGCCGCGGGAATTTCCGGACGGCAGGTTTTCTCGTTCCAAAAGACAAGATTTCCGCGGTCGCCGTCGCAGTCCGGCATGTATCCGGCAATAATATTTTTGCAGGCGGCACTCCTGAGCCGGCGCATTTCATCGGCGCAGAATTCGAGATTTTCCAATTCCGGAATTATGCCGTGCACTATTTGTCCCGGTTTATCATTTATGGAATAAAAATCGATGCCGGTTTCCGCAAACAGCCGCTTGTCTATGGAGCAGGTTCTGGCGCTGCCGTTCATATCGCAGACGATGCCGATTTTTGCAGCGGCGGCATACGATTTGACCGCATCGAACACGAGATTCTGCGCGGAAGCTTCGGTAGAACCGCTGACAACTTCTTTGGTAAATTCATAATATGCGCTTTCTGCGGCAGCTTTGCATTCTTTTGAACACGCATACGTTTCGGACAGCAGGCGTTCATCGGCATTCAGCAGTCCGCGCGCAATGTCGATAACGGAAGTGTCGGCGCATATCCGGCGGAACGCGTCCGACAGCAGCGCCGATTCCTGCGCGGGCAGCACGCCGCCGTCATTCAGTCCGAATTTTATGCCGTTGTGGCCGATAGGATTATGGCTTGCGGAAATATATAAAAAACCGCTAAGCGTACGGGAATATGCCATAATTTCCGGTGCGGCGACAACACCGGCATACCTGACCTGCACGTTCTTTCCGAGCAATACTCGAAGCACGGCATCCGCAATCGCAGGACCGGTAGGACGGGCATCAATGCCGACTGCAATAATCGGAGATTCCGAAGATTTTTTGAGCATAAAATCCGCAAAAACTGCGGCAGCCAACGCAGAAAGAACCGTATCGGCAGCGGAGATTTGAATACCGCCGTCATTTTCACTGCCGGACAGCGCGTATATTTTGCGCCATCCGGAGGCTGATAAAATCATTTTTGCGCATTCCGAGCGAACATCATCGCATTTCAATTTTGCCAGATCCGTCATATTCTGTTATCACCTATAATTTTGCTGCAAACCATTGTATCAGCGTGCAAAACTCGGCGCAAGCATCCAATGAAGTTTCGGGATTTTTCATTGTTCCGAAACCCGCCGCACCGCATATTCGGCAAAATTTCCGAATGCGGGAATGCGCCGCTGTGTTTGCGGTATTCGAACGCTTACTTGACATTATCTTCAATTACATTCATTATTACGCGGTTATGGATTGTTTGCACATTTCGCGTTCCTATCTGGATACACTTTCAACGTCAGATTTAATGAGCCTTGCGGACGAATACAGCATCGATATTCCGGAAAATCTTGACAGGAATTTTATCATAGGAGAACTTCTCGAAGCGATAATTGACGCAAATACCGAAAAAGAGCCGGATCTGGAAGAAAACGAGTCGGGTTTTCGGCAAATTTCCGAACTGCCGAAAACATATAACGAAACACAGATCAGAACTGTTTTGCGGAATCCCGCATGGTGCTACGTGTACTGGGATATCAGCGCCGCCGACATGCAAAAACTCGTTCAGGCTTCCGCGGCATTGCAGCTGCGCATACTCTTTTACAAAGAAATTTCCGATGAAAAGCCTGTGGAATTATTCGATATTCCGGTTTCATCCGAGGACAGGGAACGCTATGTGCTTCTTCCGGCGAGTGAACGGGTATTCAATATAGATTTGTATGCGGAATTTCAAAATCGTGAACCGTCTGTTCTGGCAGCAACACCGAAACATATCATTCCGAAAGGATGTTCGGAAATAAGTTCCGCCGCATTGGAACAGGATATATCTCCTATTCTGAAATTATCGGGACTTCGGGAACTGTTAAAAAAACAATACGCAAACCACAGGCAGTCTTTTTTATAACAGACAAGAAGGTTATACATGAATAAAAAATCACTTGCGATCGTCATTTATGCGCAGCAGGGATATTTCAGGCATATATACGCAGATTCACAGCAATATAGCTGCAAACACAATCAGCTGTTTACCGCAATAACATATACATATCTTCCTTTGCTGAATATGTTCGCGAATCTCGAAGCGGACGGCATTCCTTTTAAAATCGGATTGGTTCTTCCGCCGGTACTTTGCTCGCTGCTCGACGATCCTGTTATGCAGCAATGTTATATCGAATGGCTTGATACGCTTATAAAACTCGGTGAATCCGAAGCGGCGCTGTACGCAGACGATGATCCCCGCCGGAAACTTGCCTGCCTGTATTTAAAACAGCTTCAGTATGCAAAACGGGATTATACCGAAACGCTCGGACAAAATATATTGTCGAAATTTGCGTATTACGCAAAACGCGGAAACATAGAAATGATTGCGACAACAGCTACCGACTGCTTTCTTCCGCACATTCTGGATATGCCGGAAGCCGTCAGCGCGCAAATCGAAACAGGGCTTCAGTCACACAAATTTTATTTCGATGTACTTCCGGAAGGTTTTTGGCTGCCGGATCTGGGATACACGCCGGGACTTGAAAAAGCAGTCCGTTCTTACGGATTAAATTACACGATTCTTGATTCAGCCAGCGTACTTTTCGCGCATCCGACACCTGATTTGGGTATTTTTTCGCCCGTCCGATGCGAAAATTCGCTTGCCGTATTTGCGCGGGACAATGAAACAACGAATGACAGCGATATACCTGTATATAATTCAAACCCCGTTTACCGTAATCAAAACAGAGACATCGGGTACGAAGCAGACAGCGATTATTTAAATACCATTCTGCAAAATAACTGCCGGAACGCGACAGGCTTTTGTTATTACGCAAACAACAAAAACTCGGTATATGATCCGGACAAAGCACAGCCGCAAATAGTTTCGGACGCGGAAAATTTTCTCGAATCGAAAATCAAAAAACTTGAGGCAGCGGCGGCATTCAAACCGGACGCGGATCTTTCCCTGGTATGTACATTCAGCGCAGAAACATTCGGCGGGAAATGGCATGAAGGAATACTGTGGCTGGAACAAATTTTCAGGCAGGCGGCGGATAAAACGGATATTGATTTGGTACACTGCACCGATTTAACGCATAATCAGTTTTCGCTGCAAAGAGTGAATCCGTTCAACGGCGCATCGTCGGGAACAGGATACGGAGAAAATCTGCTCGACAGTTCAAACGGCTGGATGATGCGGTACATCCATAAATCGACGGAACGAATGATAGATCTGGCGGCGCGCTTTTCCGATGATACCGGTTTGAAAGCTCGTTCGCTCAATCTGGCTGCAAAAGAAGTTCTGCTTGCACAGTCGTCTATTTGGGCAAAAATGATTCACGAAAAAACAGATCCGGAATACGCAACGGATTGTTTTTCAAAAAGCATTACAGCCTTTTCCACTGTATTTGAATCGCTTGGTTCGAACAACATAAGTACGGAATGGCTTACAAGGATTGAACGGGAACATCCGATATTTAACTGGATAAATTACCATGTATTCGCGACAAAAAAATAATTGTTTTTTTAACGCCGCGATTGCGCGGCAATAAATGAAAACAAACGCGAACCATGCGGCATTCCGCAAGCTTCAGATTCCGTTCCGGCAGCAGCTTAGCAGGCTTTTAACTTCTTCAATAGAAAGTTCACGGAATTGTCCCGGCTGCAAACCGGTTATAGAAACAGTTCCGATTCGTATACGAGTAAGGCGCTTTATGCCTCTTTCAAAATAATCAAATACACGGCGAATTTCGCGGTTTTTGCCTTCCGTTAAAATAATTCGTACTTGACGGCTGCCGATTTTTTCCGCACGGCGGCATGCATAAAATACATTGTTTATCCGCAGTCCTTTTTCGAACCGTTCGGGAAGTTCATCCGGAACAGGAAGACTTGTATCAACGATGTATTCTTTTTCCAATTCCGCAGAGGGATGCGAAATTTTCGCGGCAAAATTGCCGTCATTGGTAAAGATGATAAGACCGGAAGAAAACATATCGAGCCGCCCGACGTTGTATAAACGTTCGCTGAAATACGGCTGAACAAGATCCAAAGCAACCGCTCTGCCTTTTTCATCCGAAAACGAACAAACATACCCCGCCGGTTTATTCAGCAGAACATATTTTTTTGTATTCTGCACCGCAACCTGATTTCCGTCAACACATACTGTATCGGCGGGAGAAACTTTAATTCCCATTTCCGTGACCACAGAACCATTTACGGAAACCCGCCCCGACGCAATTACAGCTTCGCAGGCACGCCGGCTTGCCACGCCACAGCGGGCAAGATATAACTGCAATCGCACAGAAGTTTGTTCGTGATTTTCGTCAGGCAAAATAATATCGGTTTTATTCATAAATCGTTTATCAGCGCGCGAGTTCAAAACGTTCGCTTTCGGTTTCGTCCAGTTTCGGCAAATCAGCGATGCTATTTAAACGGAAAAATTTCAGGAATTCTTTTGTTGTACCGAATTGAATAGGTTTGCCCGGCACATCTTTTCTTCCCACTTCCTTTATCAATTTGCGTTCCGAAAGCAATCGAATCATATTATCCGCAGAAACACCCCGGATAGCTTCAATTTCCGCGCGCGTAATAGGCTGCGAATATGCAATAATGGAGAGCGTTTCTATTGCTGCCTTTGAAAGCTTTCCTTCATTTTTTTTGCCGTACCGATCTTTCAAATAATCCCATAAATCGCGTTTCGGCGTTATAAACCATCCGCCGGAAAGCCGAGATAATTCTATTCCGGAATTTCCGGCAGCATATTTTTCATTCAGTTTTTCGAGAACAATATCCACAACATCCCTTGACAGTCCGGAAATTTTCGCAAGGGCATTTTCATCAAGCGGTTCTGTTTCAAGAAAAAAAATCGCTTCTATAAGTGCTGTTTCTTTTTCCAAGTGCAACTCCATAGCCGGTATTTCCTAAAGCGGCGGCGGATTTTATGCCGCCTTATACGGCACATAAGGACGTATCTTTATATCGCCGAACATCCTGTTCTGATATATGCAAGCCTGTTTAAACTTTACGGCTTCCAATATAGCCATAAATGCGCAAACAACGTCAAGCATGTTCCCTTTCCGCACAATTAAATCAGTAAACAGGCATTCCCCGTTTTTTTCAAGCAGCTCATTCATAAGCGTTATTTTTTCGCTCACAGACACTTCTTCGTACAAACTCAGCAGTTTTCCCGATGAATATACGGATACAAGCGAAGAAAATGTTTTCAGAAGATCCCAGGCTTCTATCTTTTCCCATAATTCTTCTTCGTCAAACGGAAGTACTCTTTGGATTTTTTTCCGTTCAAATGACCATTCCGCTTCATTTTCTTTTTCTTCCATCAAAACAGACAATTTTTTGAATTTTTGGTACTCAATAAGCTTATCAACAAGTTCCTGGCGAGGATCATCGAGATCTTCGCCGTCAAATGTTACTTCAACCGGCAGAAGCATTCGCGACTTTATAAATAATAAATCGGCAGCCATAGCGTAAAATTCCGTAAGGTTTTCAAGATCGGGGCTGACTGCATAATCAAGATAATCAAGAAACTGTTCTGTTATTTCCGCTATCGGAATATCATAAATATTTATTTCATTCTTTTTTATCAGAAAAAGCAATAAATCAAGCGGTCCTTCAAACTTTCCCAATTTGAAAGTGGTTTCCGACTCTGGGTTCGGAGTGCCGTTTTCAAGTACCGAATTCCGTTCTTTGTCATATTCTAGTTCTGCCATTTTTCCGTTCCTACAGCAAACGGCTGCCCGTACAGGCGCACATTCTGGTCGGGTAATTGTTCCAGACACCGTTTGTAAAAATCCCTCTGTATAGCTTCGGCAGACTTATCGAAAATCTCAAGCATTGGAATTAAAACAAACGCACGTTCTGTTATTTTTGGGTGCGGAATATGCAAATTCTCCGAATCAACAATTCTATCGCCGAACAATTCTATATCGATGTCAAGCGAACGCGGTCCCATTCGCTGTTCAAGTGCACGGTTTCTTCCCCAGTCAGTTTCCAGACGCTGAATTTCCGCCAAAAGCTGTTCCGGCTCGCCGCAAAAAAAGCCTGCCGCCGCCATATTAAAAAAATCATTTTGGTCAGTAAAATACATGGCAGCACTTTTGTAAACAGACGAAAATCTAATATCGGAAAGAACCCCTGACAAATCACGGCAGGCAGCCGCAAGCAGCTGCAGCGGCGATAATATATCTCCGCTGCGCAGTTGATACGGCATATTGGAACCGAGTCCCAGTACGACAAATTCTCCGGACATATTCAAAACAATGCATCAGGCGCATCTGTGTGTTCGGCGGATTTTTCATTTGCAGATTCAGCAGGAACAGTTTTTTCCCCGGCAACAGCAGCCGCGATAGATTCCGCAGATGATAAACCGGCGCCGGCACTCTTCGGCGAAGTACTAGTTTGCACATCCGAACCTGAAGACATGCCGTTTTCCCGCTTAATACGGGAAGCCGAAGATGCAGTGCCGCCTTTTTGCTTCAGCGTTTGTCCCGGAAACAGTTTTTCACGGATCTGACGTTCGACATCATGCGCAAAATCAGCATTATTTTCAAGAAACTGGATAGCTGCTTCCCGTCCCTGCCCGACTTTTTCTGTTGCCGTAGTGAACCAAGCGCCGCGTTTATCTATAAACCCATGTTTCACCGCAGAATCGAGAAGGCTTGCCACAGCGGAAATGCCTTTTCCGAAATAAATATCCAATTCAACTTTTCTGAACGGCGGCGCGACTTTGTTTTTTACAACTTTCACGCGGACTCTGTTTCCGACCGCATCCTCTACGCCTTTCGCATCGATTGATTCAATACGGCGCACTTCCAAGCGAACGGAAGAATAAAACTTCAGCGCATTGCCGCCGGTCGTTGTTTCGGGATTGCCGAACATGATGCCTATTTTCATGCGGATTTGGTTTATAAATACCAGCAAAGACTTCGACTTGCCGATTGTTGCTGTCAGTTTGCGGAGGGCCTGACTCATCAGCCGCGCCTGCAATCCCATGTGGGAATCGCCCATGTCGCCCTCTATTTCCGCCTGGGGAGTCAATGCAGCGACGGAATCCACAACGATAATATCGACGGCGCCGGATCGGACAAGACTTTCGGCTATTTCAAGCGCTTGTTCTCCCGTATCAGGCTGAGAAACCCATAAATCGTCTATATTTACGCCCAAATTCTTTGCATAGACCGGATCGAGAGCATGTTCCGCATCAATAAAAGCCGCGATTCCGCCGAGCTTTTGCGCTTCCGCAATAGCATGAAGCGCCAGTGTTGTCTTTCCGGAAGATTCCGGTCCGTAAATTTCGATGATGCGCCCGCGCGGATAACCGCCGATGCCGAGCGCCTCATCGAGAAGCAGCGAACCGGTAGGAATAACATCTATGCCGGCAGCATCCGCCACCGCGCCAAGTTTCATCAAAGATCCCTGCCCGAACTGTTTTTCGATTTGAAGACGAGCCGCTTCAAGCGCTTTCATTTTTTCGGACATATCTTCGGGGTTTGTTATTTCATTTGTCATTTTTGCCACCTTTTCTCCTCCTTTAATATATTAGGCATCGACATACATTCTTTTTTGATTTTTTATAAATCTGCCGCCAATTCAGCGGAACGGCTGATATATCGATTTGGCGAATAATACGCACTGCCCGTCGCGGGAACCAATCCGCGCAAGAATTTTGAGCGGACGCTCTGTTTCGATTTGCATGCCGGACGGCACCACAAGCGGAACGATGCCGTCAATCTTCTGCATTGTATCATATCCGACAAGAAAATTGCATTCAACAGGCGCGTCCGAAACAACAGTTTTCTGCTGAAGCATCGCTTCTGCCGTATCCGGCGGCGGAAGAACAGCATCGGAAGAAGATGAATTATCCGAATCCGAGGCGGAAGCAATTTTCAGGTTCGCGACACGTCCCGACCAAACAACCCAGCAATCCAGATACAAAAAGGGATCCGCCGCGACTTCCTGATAAGACAGCTGCCGTGTTTTTTTTTCAAGCATTGAATCGAATGTCGGTTCAGAAAAATATTCCATAAGGAGCCGCGCTTTTTGTTTCACGGAAGCCGCAGCATTGGAATACAAAAGCCGGTTTACCAAAATTTGGGCGCCGTTGTCATCATATTTTTGAAACAGCTTCTTCATTTCTTCATAGGCAGCTTCCGCTTCTTTTTGCGTCAGGATATATCTGTACGGCTGCGTTCCCAAATCGCTTTCCAGCGGGTTGTGTTTTTCGGCGGCAGTCAAATCCAGCGCGGAAATATCGGCACGCAGCTGCGGCGGCGAAGACAAAGACGGCATAACATGCACAGCAGCTATGCACAAAAATCCGCAAATAAAAACGGACATAATTGCCGTTTTTATTTGCGGCGGAAATCCCAGCACGGGATAACATTTTTTTATTTTACCGCTTTCAGACAGAGCAAACAATGTTTCCGGATCGCCTTTCGTGCGGATAAACCGAAGCAGCCATGCCGCGCGGCGATGCGTCGGACATTCATCGAGTATGGAAAGACAATAATCCACTGCCCGATCGGTTTCTCCGCGTCGCAAAAACAACGCAACATAAGCAAGCTGCAAATCCGGATCATTAACATGAATCTGCCGCGCCCGTTTAAAATAGGATTCCGCGCCGCCGATATCGCCGACATACAGACACGCCACGCCCAGCGTGTAAAAAAACCGAAAAGATTCACGGTATTCCATTACACGAGGTTCCAGCAGCGAGAGGACTTTCGAAAAATGACGCAAATTAAGTTCCCACTCCGCTTTGTCCAATACCGTACGCACTTCAGTTCAGCCTTACCTTTTCCAGTATTGCATCAAGTTCGGCATTCAAGCGGCGAATTTCATTTTTATCGATAGATTCGAAATCATTTTCAAGGTGTCTGATTCGTTCCAGCAGCGCAGCGATATATTTTTCATCGAGCTGTTCTTTTGTAATAACAGCATAATCCGCAGAAAAATCATTGTCATCAAATTCATCTGTCTCGGCAGGAGCAGCTTCTTTCGGCGATGCGGAAGAAACAAGCGCTCCCGTAAAATACGGCGAAGCTGTATCCGCGGGAATTCCTTCATTTACGGCTGCGGAAAGATAAAAACAAAAAGACACCGTCTGCTGCGGAGACAGTTTTTGCGGTTTCCAATGTATGGAAAGCGCAGAATTATTATATGAATACAGCGAATTAAAGCGGCGGCCGACAACGACAGGCGGCATCCAGGTGTCAGACAAGAGAATATCCCGATTCGCGACAGTAACAGTTTCTATATCGGAAATATTTTCACCGTCAAGAATAAACTGCATGGAAACAGATCCGTTTGAGGTGCGCACCCATTTATCCTTTGCCATAGAAAAAAACTGATGCTCATTATTCAGCGATACGTGAGATGCGGTCGAAAAATGGCGCGAAGTAAGTTCTCCGAGGCATGTGTCAAACACGCCCTTCAGCGCGCAGGAAACGCCTGAGGCTGATATATTCCGCAGAGAAAGCACGCATTGAATTATATCTGCTTCTTTATCAGGCGCAGAAGATAAAAAAGTCATCGAAAAAGTAACTGCCGCTTTGTCTTTTACCGTATACTGCACGGAAACTCCGGAATCCGTCAGTTTTTGTGTTATTTCAACACCGGAGTTTTGATCAAGCGCATAGACAGTTTTTCCGTATTTCAGAAAAAATTTCGTATAAGAAGAGTTATCAATAGCGCTTAATAACGGAACGGATTTTCCGGCGTCAGCATCATACGCGTACAACGAAAAAGTTCCGGACGGTTCGCGCATGATAATTTTATAAATGCCGAATATTTGCTCCTTGTCAGCCGCAAAAACAGCAGCGACACATAATGCGCAGACAAAAATCAGAAATTTTTTTTTCACTGTGCTCCTCCGTGAATCCGCTTTGATTCATCGACTGCTTTTTGAAGTTCCGCGGCTTTCTTCTTCAGTTTTTCGAGTTCGAAACGCATTTCATCGCGGCCGGAAAGCTGTCCTGCGGCGGAATCCCGCGGCACGTCCGATTTTCCGGCAGAAGCAGGCGGCAGATCACCCCTCATTTGCGCATTTTCCTGTTCAAGCGATGCGATTTTTGCTTTCATTTCAAGGTTTTCCTTTATCAGCGCGTCGTTCATCGATAAAATTTCCTCCATGCGGGAGCCGCGGTCATCACTCAGTTTTTGAATCTCATCCATTCTGATTTTCGCAGTTTGCAGTTCTTCGTTTGCTTCGTTCAGCTGGCGGCGGAGTCCCAGAGCTTCCTCTGTCTGATACTGCTGAAGCTGCCGCTCGTATTCTTTTTTCGCGGACAAATACTCTTCTCCCGTTACTTTCAGCAGATACAGCAGTTTCTCTTCCCGTCCGCGCTGTTCAATTAAATCAAGCCGGTACAACGCTTCCGTATATTTGGGAGAATCGGGAAATTCCGACAAAATTCTTTCATACAAAGGACGGGCAAGATCGAAATAAAATGATTCGTACAACGATTCGGAAATCCAAAACAGCGCAGACGAATACAATTCATGCGAAGGATTTTCGGAACAAAACGCACCGAGTTTCCTGATTGCGGCATCATTTTCTCCCAGATAATGATACGCGCGTCCCATTTGATAATTCACATACAGCGCATATTGACTTTCCGGAAACAGCGAACAAAACAATTCCCCGTCATTTATTACCGCGGCATATTCTTCGGCATACATTTCCGCCGTTACCAGCATGTACCACACTTCCGCGGATAAGTTTTCGGGAATAGACACGGCTTTCCGAAAAAACAATAAAGCCGCCGGCCAGTCATTTTCCTGGAATGCTTTGAATCCCTGAACAAGCGCGTCATCCGCAATAATATTTCCGGCAGCGGGAACAGCGTTTTGCAAATCAGACAACGGGAAAACGCTTACTGCACAGAAACATAAAAGAACAGCTATTCCTGCCGGATTTTTCATAACTTCACTCCCGAAAAATTTCCGCGCAAATAAGCGCATGTTTTTCAACGGTACATTGCATCGATGCGCTGCCGATTGCAGTTTCAAAACGGCGGAATGCGCCGCACCGACAAAACCCAAAATTCAACACGTCTTTACGACAAGTTTTCCAGAAAAAAAAGCAGAACCGGATACAACGACATCCGCTCCGGCGTCGGCAACCGGTTTTAATGTTTTCTCATCGATGCCGCCGTCAGCCGAAATTTTGAATGAATATCCGCTTTGTTCTCTAAGTTCCCGAAGTTTTTTTATTTTGGCAATACATTCGGGAATCAGTTTTTGTCCGCCGAATCCCGGATTCACGGTCATAACCAAAACAACATCGGCGAACGGCAGGATTTCCTCCAAGGCGCTGACGGGGGTTGACGGCACAATGCTTATCCCGCACTTTGCGCCTGCCTGCCTGATATTCTGCAAAAGCCGATGATGATGCACTGTCGATTCATAATGGAATGTTACAATGTCGGCGCCGGCTTGAATAAAGCTTTCCGCATAGCGTTCGGGCTGCGCTATCATTAAATGAACGTCCAAGGGCAATTTTGTGGCAGCACGGATTGACGAAACTATCGGCTGCCCGAATGTAATATTCGGAACAAATGTTCCGTCCATTACATCGATATGTATCCATTTGCCGCCGCGGTTTTCTATTAACGCAATCGATTCCGATAAATGCATAAAATCCGCCGATAAAACAGACGGAGCCAAAATAACATCGCTCATTACTGCATAGTATATCATAAGCCGCAACAAATGCAAATATGCGCAATGATGCCGGAGCGGAAGACGGAATTTTTTCGGGAAAGAACCGTTCAGCTGTTTGTATTGCCGAACATATCGAGAACAAGCGATACTTCCGACATTGATACGCCTAATTGCTGGACAATCGCCGCCGGCGTATAACCGCTGCGGGATAAATCAAGAACTTTTTCTTTCAGCGTTCTGGCGGAAACAGGCTTTGCTTCGGCCGCAGGCAGCGGCACTCCGGATATATCGGTTGATTTTTCCGTCGATTGTTCCGGGCGGAAAACAGCGCCGGATTTCTTATTGTCCTGCACAGAAGAAGCTGTTATATCGGACGGGGGAAAAGGCAGCTCCTGCGAAAAAACGGCATCATCGGCAGGCACTGTCTGCCGGATATTATCCGCATCAGGCAGCTGTTTCGCATGCGTGTTTCCCGTGAATTTCTGCGCATACATCGCCGGCACATAGCGCGCGGAAACATTTTTCTGCGAATTTTCCGGCACAGCCTGAACAGCGGCAAGAATTTCCTGCCCTTTTTCCCTTCGTTTCTGTTCTTTTTCGCTTAATGCAATTATCTCGTCAGCTCTTTTTATCAGCTTTTTTAATTCCGAGGAACGTTCCTCGATAATTGAAATATCGCGGTCCGTTTCTCTGCTTATTTCGACAAGCAGTTTATCCACTTCGATGCGAATATCGGAAAGGACTTTTTCCGGAGAATATTTTCTGACAAACGCTTTCAGAAAAAAAATCCATGCCGCGCAATTCAGTGCAAAAAAGCAAACGATATATATCAGCATTATGCGTCCTTATATTTATCCCCAGGTATCGATGCGGGTTCCCAGCGCGGGATCTTTCAAAACTTCCGGTGCGTTTTTTTGTTCGGAGTCCGGCGGCAGCTCCGCTTTTCTCTGCTTTTTTTTCCGCAAATCGGAATGATCGTCTTTTCTGCCGTTTCGATCCTGCACATGCAGCAATTCATCGCCGTTTGTTGTTTGTTTGACGGTTTTTTGCTGCTCCTGCAGCATTTGTGCGGATTTTTCCTGCTGAATCGCATTTTTCAGCGGCACTCCCTGCTGCTGAAACGCAACATCTTTCGAAACTTTATCGAGCTGCGTATACAATGTCTGCAAATCAATTGGCTGAATACCCATCCGGAACCCGCTTTGTATCTTCTTCGGAAGGCGCTTCATATTTTCCGCGGCGCACAAATCCGTCTTCATAAAAGAAAGTAACGCTCTTCGTATCGGTGCGCACTTCATCTTTTTCATCACGGACATATACTTTCACGCCCGCGTATACCGTGCCGGAAGCAGATACTTTTCCGATTACTTTCAGTTCACGCAAATGCTGCTGAATTTGCTCTATTTCTTCCAATATGACATCTGTTTCTTCGATAATTTCGTTTTTCCGCACAGTCATTGCCGCAAGACTTTCCTCTTTGTCATGCGGAAGCGTGCGCCGTACTTTTTTTGTATTTTCAAGCGTCTGGATGTTCAAATCAACTTCATCAAGTTCTTTCACAAGTTCGTTTTGTTTGTCCGTCAGTTCATTCAAACGGCGCTTTGCCCTCGGATCATAGCCGACTTCCAAAACAGTTTCCGAACCGCCGCCCGCGCTCCCGATATTTTTTGCGTAAATCTCTTCAGTCGCGAATAAATGGCCGCCGATAATCGCGGCACGTTTTCCCTGAACCAATATTTTTTTATTGGACACGACATTCGAATTGACGATGCTGTCGGAAACAATGATGTAATCCTCGACTTCGACGGTTGTGTTTTGGATGAATTTTGCCCACAGCGATTTTCCGCAGCGAATGGAGCCCTCATCTCTTCCCATTACACCCTGCGAAACAACAATATCGCCGTCCGCATCAAGCAGCGATTTTCCGACAGTGCCGTACACTTCGATATTGCCGGATGCTTTCACGCTGAATCCGTCATCAACATTTCCTTTTACAATGACAGTACCCAAAAATGTGATGTTCCCCGTCTTTATGGAAACACCGTTTACTTCCATTATCGGTTCGACATTGATTTTATCGTTTATCAGAAGCACTTGCCCGTTCACTGCCGCAAGAATTTTGAGTCCGCTTTCATCAACAACGACATTTTTTCCCAAAGGAAGATTCATATCCCTGCCGTTTTTCGCTTCGAGATAACGTCCGGTAACGGTTTTTCCGGCTTTGCCGCGTTCCGGCAGTTTTTTTTCGGCAAGCAGCTGACCTTCCACGACATTCTGCACAAGATTCAGTTCTTTGAAATCAACTTGCCCGCTTTCGGTTTCTTTAAGCCGAAGTTTTGTTCGGTCCGTTTCAAAATGATATTCTATATACGCATCTCTTCCGTCGGCAGGAAGAACCGCCCCGGCAACCTGGTACGGAATTCCGTATACGGGATTGTCAACAAAATCATCGATTGCCTGGCGGTTAATGCCCGCAACAACGCCCTGTGTTTCAAGCAGGCGCTCAACTTGCTCGGCGGAAACATCGGCACCGCCAATTGCCGGAGCAGTTACCGTAATAGTTGCTTTCATTTCATCATGCGATATATCCACGCCGACAAGCGCATCGCCTGCCTGATTGTGCGTATACTGCCCGATCGGTTCATATACTCCGTCTGTTCCGCGCTCCACAAATCTCTTGATTTTTTCTTCGTCGAAAGATACCGTATCGGAGCGTTTCAAACGGGACAGCACTTCTTTCAGCGCAACCGGCTGACCGTTGCCGGCGGGAGGCACTACTTTCAAATTGATTTCGGAAGAAAAATAATGAACAAAAAACATTCCGTCTTTGTCCTGATTTTCCGGCAATTCTTCCGCTTCGCTTTTGCTGACAGATTCTTTTTTTTGTTTGTGCTTTTTTTCGGCAGCGAGCGCTGCATTTTCGTATATTCTGAGCGTCCAGGGTTTTTTCAAAAATCCGATAAAACCGGCAGTACCTTTTTCCAAAACCTCATATTCAAGGCGGGCAACAGTAGTTTCTAGCTGCACAGCCGCATCGGCAAGCGCATCTTCAAGAGTATCTGCATGAATATCCACGTACCGCAGATTTTTATCCTCCTGAAGCCGCTTTTCCATGTCTTTGCGAATCATTTCAAGCGTAACCATAAAAACTCCTGTCGCGCAAGAACAAACTATAAAATGCCTTTTCTGATATTCGTCAGTTTTGCCCTTAAACGCAGGTTTGCTTTTGTATGCAGCTGCGATATGCGGGATTCGCTCACATTCAAAACCTGCCCGATTTCCTTAAACGTCAAATCTTCGTGATAATACAGAACCAAAACCATTTTTTCTTTTTCCGGCAGCTCATTGATTGCTTCGATAATGACTCGGCGTATTTCTTCGCGTTCCACAATGACATCGGGATTCAAGCTGGACGGCGCCTCAATGCTGTCGCCTATTGACAGCCGGTCGGAGTCATCGCCGGAATACCATACATCATTCAGCGACATCACGCTTGTACCGGACACTTTCAATACGGTCTGCCGAAATTCCTGCTCGCTGATTCCCATAGCCGACGCAATTTCCGCATCTGACGCCGGACGTCCGAGATTTGATTCCACATGGACAATTGCATCTTCGATTTCGCGTGCTTTTTGCCGCACCGAACGCGGAACCCAGTCAAGCTGGCGCAGTTCGTCAAAGATTGCACCGCGGATGCGCGTAACCGCATACGTTTTGAATTTTACATTCTTATCGGGATCGTATTTATTGATAGCATCCAGCAAGCCGAACTGACCGAATCCGACAAGATCATCAAATTCAACGCTGCCGGGCATACCTACGGAAATTTTTCCGGCCACATATTTCACAAGCGGCATGTATTGTCTGATAAATTTATCCCGTAATGCCGGCGATTTTGTTTTGCGGAATTCAATCCAAAGCGCATCTTCTGTCTTCTGCTCGTCAAGCGTATTATCCATTCTTCAAACCCTTAGCACGTCAGTTGTCTTTTGACAATATTGTCCGGATCGCCTGCGCCATCAATCCCGTATCCTGCACAGACGTATCGGAATAAGCAGAACTCCGAATTTCCGGCGTTTGTTCCTCACTGTCTTCATCTTCTTCAGAATCAAGCTGCATAGAAGAAAGCAGATTATTCATATCGGGCAGACTGTCAAGTCCGTCAACATCGGTTTTCGCTGTCTGCGGCGGCGCAGACGTATTTTTTTCAGTGTTTGCCGCCGGTGCCGCTTCGTTTTTCGAATCGCCGGCTTCAGTTTCTGTGTCCCCTGATGCAGGATTTCCGTTTTCGGACGGAAGCGGCGGCTTGTTCTGCACGGGAACAGAACGCTCGGCGGCAGCGGTTTCCCTGCCGGAATTCTCCGGCATTTTTTCCGCCGCGGGAACAGCGGCAGCAGGCGGCGGCGCAGATGCTGCTTCTTTTTTTTCGGAAACAGCGGAAGATGCCGATACATCGACATGAAAAGAAGGACCGCCTCTGTCTTCCGGCAAACTTTCGTCGCCTATAGTTATATCGAGCGAATTGCCCGGAGCAGCGGTCTGCAGCGGAACAGTTTCGCCCGTATACGCAAGGAATTTATCCCATATAAAAGCAATCAGAAAACCGGCTGCTCCGCCGAGTACGGCGGAAAAAAGCGCACGCAGACATACTATACCAAACGGCACTTTGAACAGCAATCCGCTGAGAAAAGACAGTAAACACCCGATCGCCGCCGCGCAAGCAATTGCCTTGGTGTTAAACATAAACTGCCACCTCTCCTAGAAATAAGATTACGGCAAAAACAATATTAGGTCAAGTTATTCCGCAGACTTGCTGTTTTATTCAACAAAAACCCGAAATATACTTTCAATACGCCGTATTACCGTTTCCGCGATTTTCCGGTCAATTTTCTCAAAAACCGCGAAAAGCCTTCTTCTTCTTCGAAATCCGTTTTCTCGATTCTTCCTATAATGTGTTTTACGCACATGGCTGCTTTTGACGCCGGATTTTCAATCATAAACGGTTTTTGCCTGATAACAGACGTCGAAACAATCGGATCATCATAAATAAATCCGAGATATTCCATTTTATAATTCAAAAACTGCGCGGCGATATTTATTATTCTGTCGGAAATTCGTTTGCCTTCTTCGGCGGAATGCACCCGATTCACAAGCAGTTTCATATTCGTATTTTCGCCGGCAAGTTCCGTCGCGATTATTTTTATGATTCCGTACGCATCGGTTATTGCAGTCGGCTCCGGAGTAGTTACCACATAAACTTCGTCGGAAGCCGCAACAAAGCTGAGAACATTATTCGAAATGCCCGCCCCTGTATCGATGATAATAATATCCGCGTTTGAAAGAGTCGAAAATTCTTTCGCAAAATAATCAAGTTCCTGCGAAGTTAAATTGGCAATTCGGGAAAATCCGTTTGCGCCGGCAATAAACTGAATCCCGAACGCGGTATCGAGAATTATATCGGAAATCTTTTTTTGCTGCGTGATGACATGCAGTAAATTCGACGTGGGAACGATATTGAGCAGAATATTGACATTCGCCATGCCGAGATCCCCGTCTATCAAAATAACTTTTTTTCCGATTTTAGCGTATGCGATCGACATATTCACCGCTAAATTTGTTTTACCGACACCGCCTTTACCGCTTGTTATAGAAATGATTCTTGTTTTGTGCATAGTTCCCTGCGATCCCGCAGAAGAACCGAGCACTTCCCTGCGTTTCTGCATCATTTCCCGCAATTCAGATGCCTGATCTTCCATTCTATTCTCCATAAAATATTATTTTTCGGCAATTCATATATTTATTTTCTTTACAAGAAATTTTTCTTCTATTCTGTCTCTGTTTATATTAAAGCCGCGAAGCTGCGTCAAAAAACGGACGACAGATGACGCTTCAAGACAGCGCGGAACACTTTGTCCCGTAGCAAGCCATGAAACCGATTTTCCCTTTTCCCACAATGCACTGATTATAGTGCCGACATGATCTGTTTCGTCAAATTTCGTAATTATAACAGAACGGTATCCGAATATTTCATATTGCTGAATTATATCGCACATATCGCTGAATTTTGTCGATGCAGATACAGCAAGATAGAATTCCACCGCAACATTTTTTACGTTAAGGAATTTCCGCAAACGCGCAATATTTTCATAATCTTTCGGACTGTATCCGGGAGTATCAATCAGAATATATTCCACTCCGCGGTTATATAAATGCAGAAGGCTTTTTAGTTCGTCTTCGTTTTTGGGATTTTCTACGGGAATTCCCATAATTTCTCCGTAGCGCTCCAGCTGCTCTTTTGCGCCGATGCGGACATTATCCGTTGTAATCATTCGGATTTCCCGCGGCGGCATAACCGTGCTGTCGCTGCCGATAAGCTGTCCCGCCATTTTTGCAATTGTCGTTGTTTTTCCTATACCTGTCGGACCGACAAGTACAATAACCTGCGGACGGGCGGTATAATTCGGCACAAAAACGCTTATGGACTCTCCGATCCAATCGACCACGGTATCCTGCACAGCATCAAAATCATCCAGTTTATCCACCGTGAATTCTTTTCGCATCCGCTGCACAATCTGCTTGATGTATGCCGATGAAAATTCATTATCTTCCAGCAGCGCCGTGATTTTTGAAAAAGAAGCATGATTTGCCGTATCTTCCGTGTTTTTGGATAAAGAAATATCTTCACGCAAAGAACGGACTTCTTCAAGCACTTCTTTTATCTGCACCGTTTGCAGCATGCCGGTTGCTGCGAGAACTTGTTTTTTTCTGTTTTCAAAATCATCGGCACCGGACGCAGGCAATGCGGATTTTCCGTACTGCAGCGCTGCGGAAATTTCGGTCTGCTTTTCGGAAATCCGCTGCGGAGATGACTCGGCAGAACGGGAAACAGCAGAAGGAATCAATGTAAATTTCACTTCAACGCCGTCTTTGCCAAAAAAACCGAGAAATCCGCCTATCTTTGCGGGGCGTTTTCCTTTGATAAAATAATCGCTTTCGTATGTTGACTTTATTTTGTCAATGCATTCAGCGTAAGAGCCGGCTTTTACGCTGAGTATACGTCCTTCTCCGTCAGTCAACTTTTACCTCCCCCAAAGATTCTACTTTTACATCATTTGCGATTTCGTTTACGGAAAGCACAACCAGATTCTGCAGTTCCGGAACACGTTCCGTGCTCACTTTAATCAGCAGCCGCGCCTCTTCGGGGCACAGCACCACCGGCAGGAATCCTTTGTTCTGCATCGATGCCGCGGCGTTTATGAGCGCAGAAACCCATGCTCTGTACTGCACCGGATCCAGTGCGGCAACGACGCCGTTTATAGTGTCTTTCCGGCTGTCGACAAGCGTTTGCAGGAACGCAGGTTCAATGGTAATAACGTGGATCGTCTTGTTTTCGGAGTCGTCCATGTATTGCTGGCAAATTTGTCTGCCGAGCGCCTGCCGGACTTTTTCGACAATAATATCGGTCTGTTTGGTAATGCTGCCGTATTCTGCCATTGTTTCCAAAATCGTAACCATGTTGCGGACGGAAACACGTTCTTTTAAAAGTCCCTGCATAACACGGCGAATTTCTCCGGTAGAAAATATTTTCGACGCCGCATCGACCGCAGCCGGATAGTCTTTTCTGAGCGTATCAAGTATTGCCTGAACTTCCTGCAGTCCCAAAATATCGGCAGCATTGCGGCGGATAATCTCCGTCAGATGCGTGGCAATAATTGTCGGCGGATCGACAACGGCATATCCCGAACGCTCCGCTTTTTCGCGGTTTTCTTCACTCACCCATACGGCAGGCATTTTAAACACGGGATCTTTCGTGATTTCTCCGGGAATTTCTTCCGTAACGCCGCCGGTATTCATGCATAAATACCAGCCCATTCTGATTTTTCCCCGATCGGATTCGACGCCTTTTATTTTAAATGCATATTCATTCGGTTCAAGCGCAATATTGTCTATCATACGGATCGGCGGAACGACAAGCCCCAGATCGAGTCCCAATTCCCGCCGGATACGTCCGATGCGCTCTTTTAAATCGCCGCCTTTTTCTTCGTCAAGCAAAGGAATGATGGCAAAACCGAGCTCCAGCGACAACGGATCAAGCGGCGCAACCGGACTGATGCCGGCAGGATTCCGCTGTGCGCCGTTTTTTTCGGCACCTTTTGCTTTCGACTCCACAGCCGCCTGCTTTGCAGCTTCGGCATTCTGAAGATGGCGCCCCGCATAGCACAGCAAAAGCCCCATCGGAATTAAAATATACCAAGGAAATCCCGGCATAATACCGATAACGGCAAGCGTAATTCCGCCGACATAATAAATCCACGCGCTGCGGGAAAATTCCCTGCGGACATTTTCGCCGAGCGTCGTTTTGCCGTCGGAAGCAGAGCGCGTAACGATAAGCCCCGTCGCGACCGAAAGCAGCAAAGACGGTATCTGCGAGAGCAAACCGTCGCCTATTGTAAATTTTGCGTACGTTTGGATCGCCGTAGCAAACGGTTCATTCCGAAGCGCCATGCCGAAAATAAGTCCGACGACAAGATTGACAACAGTTATAAATATGCCGACTTTGACGTTTCCCGAAACGAATTTTGTCGAACCGTCCATGGAACCGTAAAAATCGGATTCCTGCTGCACTTCCTGTTTTCTGCGACGCGCTTCTTCTTCCGTGATTGTACCGGCGTTGAATTCCGCATCGATGGCAAGCAGCTTATTCGGCATCGCATCAAGCGTAAAGCGGGCGGCAACCTCCGCTACCCGCGTCGCGCCTTTTGTTATAACGAACATTTGAACTGCGATTAAAATAACGAAAATAACGATGCCTATCAGAAGACCTTCCGTTCCGCTGCTGCCGACAACAAATTGTCCGAACGCGGAAACCATTTTTCCGTCGAAATTCAAGCCTTTGCTCAATATGAGCCGCGTTGAAGAAACATTCAGCGCAAGTCCGAACACCGTCGCCACCAGCAGAACCGTAGGAAACGAAGAAAAATCTATAGCACGCGGAGAAGAAAGCACAATAAGCACAATAAGCACGGAAAGCAGAAGATTGCACACCATGAGAACATCAAGCATTGCCGCCGGCAGCGGAATTATCAGCATAAAAATAACCGCTATAACTCCGACGGCAACAAAGAGATCTGTTTTATTTTCAAAAATACGTATTTTGTCAGCCATTATCCCACCCAGTTGACTTTGTGCATATTATTTTTTCGTGAATGCCGTTCCTTTCATGCTGTAGACATGCGCAAGAATTTTTGCCATGGCTTCAAGATAAGCTTCGGGAATTATATCACCAATTTCAACTTCCGCATAGAGTGCACGGGCAAGCGGTTTATTTTCGATAATGGGAACATCATTTTCTGCGGCTATCTGCTTTATTCGCTGCGCCATGCTGTCCGCGCCTTTTGCGGAAACCGCAGGAGCCTGCATTGTTGCCCTGTCATATTTGACGGCAACCGCAAAATGAGTCGGGTTGGTGATAACAACATCGGAAATAGCAACCTGATGCGGCATATCGTTCTGCAAAATGCGTATCATATATTGCCGCAGTCTGCCTTTTACCTGCGGATCTCCTTCGAGCTGTTTGTACTCTTCTTTCACTTCCTGCTTAGTCATTTTCATCGATTCCATGAACTGATGTCTTTGCACAAGATAATCGGGAACCGCAAGCACCAAAAAGAATACAGCAGCAATGACGAGCAGTTTTATAACCATTTGCGCAACATGCGTTACGCCGGACCACAAACTTACATTCATCATAGCAAGCAGTTTCGGCAAATCGTTTTTTATCAGCATATAAGAAACGACAAATAAAACGATAACTTTCAATATCGATTTTACGACATTGAATGCGCCTTCGGCGGAAAAAAGCGTTTTTTTCAAATATTCGCCGAAACGCGGAACAAGTTTCGAAAACTTCGGCTGAATCGGTTTGACGGTGAATATAAAACCTTTGTTTTGAATAAGGTTCGAAATTATGCCGGCAGCAAGCGCCGCAAGCGTAACCGGAAATATCATTTTCACAAACGAAACAAAAAACGCCGCGGCAAGTTCCCCGTCCGAAAAATCGGCTGTCACGCAGCGGTCAAAATAAAAACGCAGCACTTCCAGGCAGTTTGAAAACAATCTGCTGCCGAAAAAAGCAAGCACAAGAACAGGAATCAGCAGAACCAGCGCGCCTGTTACATCCTGACTTTTGGGAACACGCCCTTCTTCTTCGCGCGCTTTGCGCAGTTTGTATTCGGAAGGCTGTTCCGTGCGTCCTTCATCTTCTGCGGCGAACCACTGAAAATCAATATCAGCGCTTGTCATAAACGGCGCGCTCCTATTTGCACCAACAAATTTTCAAGTTTCGAAAACGCCATAGTGAACGAACGCAGAAAAAAATCAGCCATTGACGGCATCACAAACGCCAAGAGCAAAAAGCCCGCCATCATTGTCAGCGGCAGCCCTTCCGAAAGCAAATTCATTTGCGGTGCAGCTTTTGACAGAATGCCCATTGTTATGGAAATTAAAAAAAATATACCGACAAGCGGCAGCGATATCATAAACGCATCGAAAAACAAATCAGTCAGACTTGAAAGCAAAAACCGCGTAATGTGCTCACCCGCGGCAATAAACGAAAACGCATTGAAAGTTTCAAAGCTGCGCAGCACGCCGCCCAAAAACAGTGTCTGAAAACCTTTTGTCTGCATAAAAAGCAGCATCGCCGCAAGATTTAAAAACTGTCCCATGAGCGGGTTTTCAACCTGCGCCATCGTATCGTAAGACTGCGCCGCGCTGAGTCCCATTTGAAACGTAAAAAACTGACCGGCGGAACTGAAAGCTCCGAAAATAATCGAAATGTAAAATCCCGTTAAAACACCGATAAGCGATTCGCCGGCAAGCAGCAGCACATAATCGAGAGAAAACGCGCCCTGCGCAAACGAAAATGATTCCCAGCCGGCACTGTAGGCAGACGGCAGCACTAAAAAAGCCATATATCCGGCAAGCGCGATTTTCGCCGCGCGCGGAACCGTTCTTGCAGAAAGCAGCGGCAATGTCATAATCAAAGCAAAACACCGAACCGCGGCAAGCAAAAACAACGGTGCCTGCGCCGTAATTTTTTCGAGCATCAGCAGCCGCCTGAATTCAGCGTGCCATCTGCGGAATCAAATTGAAAAGATTCAGCGTATACTCACGGACGGACGAAAACATCCAGGCGCCGAGCAGTGCAAGAACTGCCAAAATGGCAAAAATTTTGGGAACAAATGTCAGCGTCTGCTCCTGAATAGATGTCGTTGCTTGAAAAATGGCAACAAACAAACCTACAAGAAGCGCAGTGCCAAGCACCGGAGCGGAAATCAGCAATATTTCAAGAATGCCGTTCCGCAGCAATGAAACAATTTGTCCGATACTCACAAAAAACTCCTTTTATGAACGAATCCGCCGCAAAGCATGCAAGGCAATGTTCGTTCTCACAACAGCATCGCCGAAATATCAGCGGGCAACGGAATTAAAAAGCTGCTGCGTAAGCAGTCCCCAGCCGTCAATCAATACAAAAAGCATCAATTTAAACGGCATGGATATTTGAACAGGCGGAAGCATTATCATACCCATAGACATAAGAATGCTCGCGACAACCATATCAATAACTATAAACGGAATGTACAAAAGTATTCCTATCTTAAATGCGACAGTAAGTTCATGCAGAATATACGCGGGAATAAGAACGTACGTCGGAACATCCGCAAGCGTATTCGGTTTTTCAAGCTTGCCGAGAGACATGAACAGCGTGATATAATCCGTATTCGAAGCCATTTGCTTGTACATGAACAGCCGCAGCGGCGCTTCTGCCTGTGTATATGCCTGCTCAAGACCGATTTCTCCGTTCGACAGCGGCTTGAAAGATTTTTCATATATATCCGTAAAAATCGGCCGCATAATAAACAGAGTAAGAAAAAAAGCAATCCCGTTCAAAACCGCCGTCGGAGGCACCTGCTGAAGCGACAAAGCCCGCTTTATAAAATCGAACACAATGGAAATTCGAAGAAAGCACGTAACAAGTATTAAAATGCTCGGCGCAAGCGAAAGAATCGTCAAAATCAGCAGCAGCTGAATGGAAAAAGCCACTTCCTGACTGCTTTCCGGGCGGCGGATCTGCACATCAATCGCAGGAAGATCGATGTCCGTAACTGTTCCGTTCATTTGCATTGTTCCCCGCGCCGAACCGGACGGAAACGATGACTGCGCGGAAAGTTTTACGGAACACGGCAGGCACAGCAGCATAAAACAAAACGCCGCTGTTTTTTTTCCGAATCGGGAAGACGTTTTCATCATTGCAAATTCTCTGAACGCATTTGCTGCAAACGATTTTGCTGTTTCCGCAGCTCATCGGCAGTAGCTTCGGCTGTAGTTTTGGCAAAAATGCGAGCCGATTCCCCGCCGGTCTTTTTTTCCGGAAAAAAAGCGGCAAGCAAAGACGCAAAATCTTTCGGTTTTCCGGCAGGCTGCGCATCTGCGTGAAGATTCATCGCGTCTATCAATTCTTTGTCCGCAATTTCGGCGATAAGACCGACGGAAGAATCTGCCGCGCCGACCAAATACGCACGATCGCCGAGCGTAACAACGTGCACGGATTTTCCCTGTCCGAGCGCAAGGGAAACCGGATTTTTCAAATAAGGATTTTGCGGAACAGCCGTATTTGTCATTCTGCGGAAAAAATAAAATATTCCGTAAACAGCCGCAACGACACAAATAAGCACGAGAATCATTCTGACAAGCAGATACAGCGTTGACGGCTGTCTTGCTTCCGTTTCGGCATACGCATTTTCCGCAGATAAAAACAAGGAATTTTCATCGGTTTCTGCCACACCGATATCGGATTCGTTCATTTCCGCAGCGGAAGCGCTGCCGTCAGCCGCATCATCCCGCAATGTCTGCGGAAAACAAAAAACAGCAAGACAAAGAAACAATGCACACCAAAAGGACTTTTTCATATACCCACCCAATATGAAAATCGTAATTATCTATCCCAAATCGGATACGCGTTCCATAGGAGAAAGAATTTCCGTAACACGCACGCCGAAATTTTCATCAATAACGACGACTTCTCCGCGTGCTATCGGTTTATGATTGACAAGAATATCCACCGGTTCTCCGGCAAGTTTATCAAGTTCTATAATCGTGCCTTCGCCCATGCCGAGTATTTCTTTGATCCGCTTTTTGGTATGACCGAGTTCGACGGTCATTTCCATGAAAACGTCCATGATAAGACCGATATTGCCCTGCTCGGCAGCACCGGCGACAGGCTGCAAATTAGGATATTGAATCGCCTGCACATTCGGCACATTCATTCCCATATTTACGGCGCCGGGCATTTGATTCTGGGGCATTCCGCCGTTCATCATGCCGAAATTTCCCATATTCATCGGGGTGCCCATGCCGCCCTGCATCTGGAAATTGCCGGCATTCATCGCCATTCCGGGCTGAACAGCCGCGCCCATTCCCGCCATTTGCTGCATATCCGCCGCAGGGAAGCCGTTTGCAGACGGTGATGCATCCGCGGGGGCATCGCCGCCAAACGCGCGGATCATTCCCGCCGCAACATCATGCGCCGCGATTTCCCACAGCGAAAACGCAGATCCGTCCACTGTTACCGGAAACGTTATAAGGAGAAAAAAATTCTGCGGAAACCGCACCATTGCTTTCGGCACATGCATCGCTTCCGGAGGATTGCAGGCAAGCCCGTTGATTTTATGCGTATTGCTTAAATTTGTTATTTCCGTGCCTGTATGCTGGGAAACAATTTCGGAAATAACCGACATTGTCATATCATCGAGCTCCGGAGCTTCCTCTTTGTTTATAAGTCCCGCCAGCTTCTGCGCGAATTCCGGCGCAAGAAGAAATAAATGATCGCCTGTTAAGCCTTCGCTGAAGTCCGACATAACCGCAACTACCATTTCCGGAATTTTCCGCAGTATTTGATCCCTGTTTAAAACTTCCATGACAGGCGAACCGACTTCCGCTTTTGCGCCGGTCATTGTTTCGAGGCTCGTTTCAAGCGTTTTTCCCGTATTGTTTACAAATTCGGTTAAAGCTGCCGTATTAAGACTGCTTTCAGCCTCTTTGGAAGAAGACGTTTCGCCGGAACTCAGCCCTCCCATATCCACGCCGGACAACAATGCATCTATTTCATCCTGAGAAATTGCGCCATCACTCATACGATTCGTCTCCTTCTACAGACAATTCTTCAAACTCTTCGGTTTCATTCTGCTGAATTTTGCCGATAACCTGCACCGCCATTTTTTTGCCGATAACGCCCGGCTGGCAGTAAAATTTTTTTTCATTCCCGACGCTGAGCACGAGCGGATCCCCGACGCGGACGCCGGACAGCCTGATTGTGTCGCCGATACGCAAATTCAAAACATCCCGAATCGGAATTTGAATCGATCCGATCTCCGCAACAACGTCCATATCAACCGTAGACAGCTTTTCTTTGAGCACGCCCAGATACTGCGTAGTCGAACTGCGCCGCACTGACGAAAACCAAAACTGGGAAGACAATTTTGAAATAATCGGTTCTATAGTTATATACGGAATACAGAAATTTATCATTCCCTCTTCTTCGCCGAGCTTCGTTTCAAGCGTAACAAGAACAACCATTTCCGTCGGCGGAACAATCTGTGCAAACTGCGGATTCGTTTCTATTTGACCGAGACGGGGCCGCAAATCAATTACCTGTGTCCAGGCTTCGCGCATATTCGCAAGAATGCGGACGATAATTCCTTCCATTACGGACTGTTCTATATCCGTAAGATCTCTTTGAACTTTCGTTCCCTGACCGGTGCCGCCGAACAAGCGGTCGATCATCGAAAAAGTAATTGCCGGATCTATTTCGAGAATCGCATTTCCTTTCAGCGGATCCATATTTATTACGGCAAGCGTTGTCGGCGTCGGAATAGAACGGATAAATTCTTCATACGTGAGCTGATCAACCGAGGCGACATGCACATGAACCATGCTGCGCAGCTGTGCGGAAAGACTTGTTGTTGTAAGGCGCGCAAAAGTTTCATGCATGATTTGCACGGTGCGGATCTGTTCTTTTGAAAATTTATCAGGACGTTTAAAATCATAGATTTTTATCTTTCGAGTGTCATTTACCGGCTTAAAATCTTCAGATTCCGAATCACCGGAACTGATTGCCATGAGCAGCTGGTCTATTTCGTCCTGCGACAAAACTTCATTCATAAAAAAACCTTATTGTTCTATTACATCAAGCTGTTTAAAACGAACTTCTTTTATTTTCGAATCAAGGATTTCATCATTTATTACACGGCAAATTTCCAGTTTCAGCGCTTTTTCATTCTGCGGCTTTAATTCCGCCGCCGTCTTGCTGGAAAAATACTGGCGGAGAAAATCGTAAATTTCTATTTGCCGCTCCGTTATTTCCGTGGCGGTTACTTTATCCTGCTGCTTATAGCCGAGCACAACTTCGACAACAACGCTTGCCGGCGGAATATCGACCGTGCGTGTTCTGATTTGACCGATTGAATTGTACCAGTCGTATTTCGGTCGGCTGCCGGTCATTTCGGGCGATGTCGGAAGCGGCGCCTGCGCGGGAACATTTTTGTTCATGACATTCATAGTAATCACTACGACGGTAACAATAAGTATTATTGCGCCGATAATGATTGCAACCCATTTCAAAAGAACAGGAAGCAGCGATCCGATTCCGCCGGATTTTTTTTCGGATACGGGCATTGCGTCATTGTCGTCTATACTCAAATCATCATCAGCCATATAAAACCTACCTTATTCTAATTCTATCATTAAAAATGCGCTTCGTCCAGAATTATAATATCTACGCGCCTGTTATATGCCCTGCCTTCCGCAGTATCGTTTGAAAACTTCGGTCTGGTATCGGCATATCCGGCGACGGAAAACCTTTTTTCATCCACACCGAAATCCGTCAGATAATGCAGCACGTTCACCGCTCTTGCGGCGGACAATTCCCAATTGCTTGCCCATTTTTCCGGATTGCTGACAGGCGAAGAATCGGTATGCCCTTCTATGCGGAAACGGCGCGGTTTGCCGCTGTCGTCTTTTTGAATATCGTCGGACGTAAAAAACTGCGCAAGGCTCAGCAGTTCTTTTCGGGTATCTTCGATGTTCAATTCCGCACTGCCCGGCTTGAAAAACGAATCCGACGCGAGCGTTATCACAACGCCGCGCTCATCGCTCGTAAGCGTTATCTTATTCGATTTTATCGCGGGCGCATATAAACTGACAGCCCGCTTTACGGCAAGCCCCAGCGAACGTCCTTTTTCGAGCGCCGGCAACGTGTTGATGGTATTTCCCAAATCGGCAAGCCTTCCTGCCGCCAAAGACATGCCGCCGCCGGTCGGATCTCCCTGAATGGAAGCGCTCAAAGCTGCCATTTGCATGGGATCGCTTTCATTCGGATTGTACAACATGACGAAAAAGCAAAGCATAAGCGTTATCATGTCGCCGTAAGTTCCCTGCCAGGCGGCGGACGGTTTTTCCGGTTCTTTTTTTTCTTTTTTTGCCATACCGTTTAATCCTTGAGAACATCCGCCTCGATAGCTTTGCGGGTTTTCGAATCGAGATAGGTCAGCAGTTTCATAGCAAGAATGCGCGGGTTATCGCCTGCCTGAATGGACAGCACGCCTTCTATTATCATTTCCTTTACGCGTACCTCAAGCGAGTTATGCATCAGCAGTTTCTGCGCGAACGGGGCAAGCAGCCAGTTCGCCATCATCGAGCCGTATAATGTAGTGATAAGAGCAACAGCCATATTCGGACCGAGCGAAGATTTATCTTCAAGGTTTCGGAGCATACCGATAAGTCCGAGAACGGTTCCCATCATTCCGAATCCGGGGGCAAAACCAGCCCATTGGTTTATAATATTTACCCATTCCATGTGCCGCGCTTCAAGCTGGCTTAAATCGTTTTCCATAATCGTGCGGATAACCGCGCCGTCCGTACCGTCGACAACAAGCCGCAAGCCGGTTTTCATAAAATCATCGTTTAAATCTTCAAGACCTTCCTCGAGCGCCAGAATGCCTTCGCGGCGGGCTTTTTCCGAAAGCGCAACCATGTTCTGCACAAGCGTTTTTTCGCCGAAATCCGGCACTTTGAAAGCCTTTCCCATAACAGAAAAAAGACCGAGACATTTATTGAGCGGCGCAACAATGAACAGCGCCATAAACGAACCGCCGACCGTCATAAGAACAGAAGGAATATCGATAATACCGCTTAATTTACCGCCGGAAGTAAGTGTCGCCATAACAATACAGGCAGCACCGCCGATAATACCGATTATTGTTGCTATATCCATGGAAAAAATCCTCCTCTACTTTGCCCTTTCGCTTTCCGGTTTCAGTCAGACGCTGCCGGAATCAGATTTTGGAATGAAAGCAATCGATTCCTGTAATTGATTATTTTTTCTATAATATCTTCGGGAGTATTTTTTACTACCAGTTTTTTCCCCGAAAGCATGACCAGCGTAACATCGGGATTTTGTTCAAGGCATTCAATAAGATGAGGATTTACCCAGTATTTCGTGCCGTTCAGCCGCATAACTTCAATCATTCTGTTATTCTCTACATGAAATATCCGCAAGTCAAGTACTTGCGCAATTCCGAAAAAAGCTTTCCGCATACAGTATCGGCAGATAAAAGTGATATTTTACCGTTTATTTCGGATCCGCACAGCATCGGCAGCATCACGGCGGACACCGCAAAAATCGACATGCCAAAGAAACAAACCGTCGGGCGGCGCGGTCGGACCGGCAAGCGAACGTTTTTTTCTGCTTATTATTTCCGCGATATAATCATCGGGATACTGCCTTTTTTCAAAGTAAATAACGCTGCCGGTAATCGATCTGACCATTTTCCATAAAAATGCATTTGCCGATATTTCAAAAACCAATGTTTCGCCGTCCATAAAAAACGCCGCGCTTTCAATAAAACGGCATTTTGACAGACTTTTATCGCCGGCGGCGCAGAATGCCGTAAAGTCAATTTCGCCGGATAAGCATGACACCATTCGATTGAGTTTTGCGACATCGGGATATCTGTACAGCGGCCAGCAGTATGCAATTTCATGAGCGAACGGCGTGCGGCGGCAATTCATAAAATAACGGTATGTCCGTCCTGCCGCGGAAAATCTGGCATGAAAATCCATCGGAACTTCGCGAGCCGCAACAATGCGTATATCGCGCGGCAGACGGCTGTTCAAAGCGGGAATATAATTTTCGGCAGGGATGCTGTCCAGCGGCGAAAAAAAATTCGCAGCCTGCCCGACAGCGTGAACGCCAGAATCGGTTCTTCCGGAACCGTGCAGCGCCGTCGGCTGTTTGTGAATCAGTTCCAGCACTTTTTCTATTTCCGCCTGCACGGTTCTGACCGGCGGAATATCCGCGCACGGCGAAAGGCCGGTTTGCTTTTGCCAGCCGCAGAAACGAGTTCCGTCATACGATACAGTCAGCAGAATATTCCGCATGCTATATTTCCGCCGCGCTTTCCGCAGATGCATCGAATTCCCCGTCGGCATCGTCAAATTCGGGCATCCGCGCGTCTTTCAGTTCTTCCGTCAGGTTATCGTACAATGTTCTGGAATGTTCCAAAAGCGGACCGGGTTTGTTTTTGGAAGACTTGCCGAGTCCGAAAATACGTGCGATTGCCCGCTTGTGCTCGTCGAGTTTTTTCAGGCGGAATTGAATGTCTTCGCGCTGACCGTATTTATATTCAAGCAGTCCGTTTAAATAAATAACGCCGTCATATCCGTAATTTTTATCGATATCCGGCCCGTAATTCGACATTCCGGTTATCGGTTCTTCATGGCTTAATTCGAGCATAAGCGCATCCTGATAAAAAAAGAGCGCTTTTCGATAAAACACCTGCTGCATGTACGAAAAATTATGATTTGGACATTCGTTTTCGAGATCTCCGCAAAGCCAGGCAAGCCTAAGGCAAATTTGCGCCCGTTTTACAGTCGGCGAAAACGACGGCGGAAAATAACCGTAGCATAAAAGCGCAAGATAATAAGCCGCCGCGCCGTCGAGAAGCGTTCTGTTTCTGCGGAAACTGTAATGAGGAAAAACAGCGGCAACCGATTCTTTGCGCTGCTCGCGCGTGTCGTGCACCGCTTTTTTTACTTTTTCATCGGCAATGACTTCAAGGTCGCTCCAATATACCGCGGCGTTGCAGTCGGGACATGCCGCAATCGAGTATATCAGCGGATAAACGCGGCCGTATTTCGCAGAAGGCTCAAATGTCCGGCGCAGTTCATCGGTTAAAACGCCGGCAATCATGCGTCCGCCGCCGGAAAGCATTTCTTCGCGTTCAAAGCGCGCCCCGCAAAACGGACACGAAAATTTTTGTTTTGAATAATATGAAATTGCCGGCTGTTTGTCTTTTTCTTTCATTTATTCCGCTCCTGAGTTTCACTTTATTTTTCAAACACAGCAACTGCGACCGAATACTCTTTTTCGTGGGAAAGGCTGAGAAATATGCGTTCCGCGCCGTTTTTTTCGAACAATTCGAGCGCGCCGCCGTAAACTGCATATTCGGGCTTGCCGTTCGCGTCATGCACGACGCATATATCTTTCAGCGGAAACCCCCGAATTCCGCTTCCCAGCGCCTTGCCGAAAGCTTCCTTTGCGGCAAAACGCGCCGCAAAATGCTGAATCCATCCGGCAGATACAATTCTGCCTTTTTTTTCCCATGCCGCCGTTTCATCCCGATGAAAATATCTGTCTATCAATTCGGGATTTTCAAGCCATTTTTTGAATCGGCGGTTTTCAACGATGTCAATTCCCAGACCGGTTATCATTCGTGCTGCCGCCGCTAAAGATTTGCCGATGCATCGGAATTTTCCGTTTGTTCCGATCGGGAAACGGCTGCTCTCACGGAAATAGTCTGCGGCGAAAGATTTTTCAGCTTTATATCGGAGGGCAAAAACACTTCCAGCGGCAGTTCATATTCGCACGGCGCCGAAATGCGCGAACAATCCGCACGCACGGCTCCGTCTGCCAATACGTATGATTCGAGTACCAGCTGCGGCCCCGAAAGCGTCAGCTTAAACGATGTCTGCGGCGAAGAAACCTGCATTCCGTCCGGCATGCGCGCAAAATATATTGAATTTCCGGAAAATTCTCTGGTTATTATGTTCTGCTGGATTTCATACGACAACGAAACGAAATTTTCGCTTTCCACGGAAACAAGATCAACCGTATTCAGCAGGCGGACATTGACTGTCGCATTCCGATCCGCATTATCCAGAATAACAGGTTCCGTAGCAATGGATTTTGTGTTTTCGACCGCGCTTTTGGAACCGGAAATACGAACATACTGCGGCGATACGGCAGAAGCGGCAAGTACGTAGCCGTGCGCCGGATTTCCGACAAATTCGGGTTTTACCGGAACATAACTTGTTATGCGTTCTTCCAGCGTCAGCGAAATTTTCTGCGGCGATACGGAAAATTCAAGCGGCGTTACGAGCCCGGAAGCTCCCGTCAGCTGCACGGAAACAGGAATATCATACGTACCCGGCGTCAAATAATATTTCATATTAAGGAACGCGGAAATATCGGATTCGGGAATTTGCGCTATATTTTCCGCACGTCCGCGCAAAGTTACTTTGACATAACGCGGTACATCGGACATAACGGCAACGGCACGGTCTCCCTGAACCACAAGCGGCACCGCAATATGCCGGACATCCAATGTGCTCATGCTGTAAAACAAATACAATATCAGCGCAAGAACAAAACAGGTGACTTTTACCGGCCAGTTTTCAAAGAGGACATTATTCTTCAGCTCTGATTTCATCCGCATCATCCTCCTGTGTATAAGAATCCGGCGCCAAATCAAGCAGCTTTTCCAGCGTGTTTGACAGCTGTTCCATTGTCAAATCATAATACAATTTCGCGTCATAAGCCAGACTGACCGCGCCGGTTTCTTCCGAAACCACAAGCACGACAGCATCCGTTTCTTCCGAAAGACCGAGCGCCGCACGGTGCCTGGTGCCGAATGTTTTTTTTATGTCATATTGTTCGGAAAGCGGCAAAAAGCAGCCTGCGGCGGCAATTTTTCCGTCTTGAATAACCACGGCGCCGTCGTGCAGCGGAGTATCGAACGCAAATATGGTTACAAGCAGGCTCGACGATAAATCGGCGTTCAGCCGCGTGCCGGTTTCGATAATATCTTTCAGCGCCGTATGACGCAGAAGCACGACAAGCATTCCGCGGCGCTGATTGGACAGCATTTCCGCGGCTATCAGCACCGAATCGATATAAGTATGCTTTGCTCCGTTGCCGAAATGGAACCAGTCGCCCTGACCGAGTTTCAAAAATATTTTCCGCAGTTCCGGCTGAAAAACAAGCGCAAACGCAATCAAAAGTCCCGGCGCCATAATATTAAGCAGCCATAACAGCGTAGACAATTTCAAAACAAGCGCGGCGGCATACGCGGCGGCAAGCAATATAACCGCCCGTATAATTTGAATTCCGTGAGTTTTTACAATAACGCCGTAAGTTTTATATAATATGCATGTCAGAATACCGATATCAAGAACAGGCCTTACATAATCATACAAATACATAACATTATCAAAAAAGTTCATCTTATTTGCTCCCTGCCGCATTTATATATGCAAGCACTTTCAGCATATCAACTGTTTCCGCCACATCGTGTACGCGCAAAATCGTCGCGCCGGCAAGAACCGATACAAGATTTGCCGCGAGCGTTCCGGCAAGGCGTTTTTCGGCGGGTTTTCCGGTCATTTCGCCGATACAGGTTTTCCGGGAAAGCGCCGCTACAACATGCGGACGCGGACAGTGCAAATCACGCGCGGCGTTTTCGGCAACGGCAGCGCCGGACCGAATCAGCACAATATTCGCAGAAAGATTTTTTCCGAAACCGATGCCTGCATCATACAGTATTTTTTCCGGTTCGATTCCGGCAGAAACAGCATAAGCTGCGCGGCCGGCAAGGTACGCCGAAACTTCTCCCGCCGGATCCGCATACTGCCCGTGAAGCTGCATGTCCGCAGGATTTCCGCGTTTATGCATCAGTATCACGGGGATTTTTTTCTGCGCCGCAAAAGACGCAAGCTCCGGATCATCTTCCAGCGCGGAAATATCGTTCAGCATATCCGCGCCGGCATTGCATGCAGCCTCCATCACGCTTTTTTTCCGCGTGTCGACGGAAATCGGGCAGTCCGAATATTTTCTGATTTCTTCGATAACGGGAAGTATTCTGTCCGCCTCTTCCGCCGCGGAAATATACAAAGCACCGGGACGGCTTGATTCGCCGCCGACATCGATAATATCGGCGCCCTCTTCTATCATGGACAGCGCGAATTCCGCAGTCTTTTGCACCGAAGCGCCCGCAGAAACCGCATGCCGGCTTTCCGCGTAAAACGAATCCGGAGTGCAGTTTATAATTCCCATTACAAACGCGGGAAGTTCCGAAGAAATCGTTCTGTCTGCGAAACGCAGCGGCGGCAATTCAGATTTTTTCATACGCCGTTTCTTTTTCCGCATGCTGCCGCACCGCAGAAACGCTGCCGTCCAACAGCTGCCGCGCTTTTCTGATAAGATGATTATCCGACAAATGCGCGTCATCCAAAATATCCGCCCGCTTGCCCTGCGCTATGAAGCGGTCGGGAAATCCGCAGACAGCTGTCTTTTTGCCCGTATACGTCCGCTGAAGCAGCGATTCGAGATACGTTCCGATTCCGCCGATTCGTATTCCGTCTTCCACAAAAACAATCGCATCATACGGTCTTACGATTTCAAGAAAATAATCTTTGTCGAGCGGCTTTAAAAAACGCAGATTGTATATATCCGTGCGAATTCCCTGTGCGCAAAGAATGCCCGCCGCGCCGAATACTTCCGGGTAAATTCCGCCGGTGCACACATACAAAATATCCGCATCGCCGTCTGCATTTCGGAAAAAACCGTCCGAAGCGCACACAGGCTTTGAATCCGAGGACAAACATGCTTCCATGCCGAATGCGGCATGGCGGATCAGCACGCCGCGGCCGCACACGAACGGTTCGGAAAAACATTGTTGTTCGGCAGGACAGCAATTCTTCGGATAGCGGATAACGGCAGGAACGTTTTGACATGCAGCCCAGTCCAGTGCGCCGCGCAGTTCTTCCGCAGAAGCAGGCGCAATAAGCGACATATTGGGAACAGGACGCAGCAGCGCTATATCGAAAATGCCCTGATGCGTTTCGCCGTCGTCGGGAACAGCGCCGGCGCGGTCGAGAACAAATACAGCCGGCACATTTTGAATCGCAATGTCCTGAATCAGCTGATCGACGGCGCGCTGCATAAAAGTCGAATAAATGGCAACTATCGGTTTCATGCCGGCAACGGCAAGTCCGCCGGCAAACGTAACTGCGTGCTGTTCCGCAATGCCTACATCAAAAAAACGCTCCGGATACCGCGATGCGAATTCGGTCAGACCGGTACCTTTCGTCATGGCTGCCGTAATCGCGGCGATGCGGGGATTTTTGCCGGCAAGTTCGACAACGGCTTGGGAAAACACTTCCGTAAAATTAAGCGTGTTTTGTATTTCCGCAGTGCCATCGGAAATACAAAACGGACCTATTCCGTGAAAACGCACCGGATCGTGTTCCGCGGGAGTGTACCCTTTGCCCTTTTGCGTTACAACATGCACTACCACAGGACGGCAGATTTTTTTGACGCGGCGCAGAACGCGTTCCAATTCTTCAATGCTGTGGCCGTTCAGCGGTCCGACATATTCATAACCTAAATCCACAAACAAATTATTGGAAAGAAACATGCCTTTTATTCCGCGTTTAAGCCGGAAAATCAATTTCGACAAATGCGTATTGATTCCGGGTATTCGTTCCACTATGCGATCGAAGTAATGCCGAAACGACTGATACGGCGCGGAAACAGTCAGCCGGCTCAAATATTTTGAAAGAGAACCGGTATTTTTTCCGATGGAAAGCTGGTTGTCATTCAGAATGACGATAAGATTCTTTGCTATCTGCCCCGCATGAGACAAAGCCTCGAACGCCATTCCGCCGGTAAGCGCCCCGTCGCCGATCACCGCAATCACTTTTCCGTCTTTGCGGAGCAGCGAACGCCCCGTCAGCAGTCCGAGCGCCGATGAAATAGACGTGGATGAATGGCCGGCGTCGAAATAATCATGCGCGCTTTCCTCGTGCCGCGTAAAACCGGCAATGCCTCCGCGGCGGCGCAGCGTATGGAAGCGCTGATAACGTCCGGTAAGCAGCTTGTGCGCATAACACTGATGGCTTACGTCCCAGATTATCGCATCTTTGGGACTGTCGAAAACACGGTGCAGGGCTATCGTCAGTTCCACGACACCGAGGTTGCTGGACAAATGTCCGCCGTTGGTTCCGACAACCGTTAAAATTTTTTCACGCATTTCAGACGCCAAAACAGCCAGCTGAGAATATGATAATTTCTTTATATCATCCGGCGAATGAATATCCGATAAAAACGTATGCGACGCTCCCTGTATATTATTTTATTTTGCGAAATTCCCGCAAAAAAAAGACCGCAGTTTGCGTTGTTCATATACCAACCAAATCCGCGGTCCCTGTCTGCATAGTCAAACTGAAAACCTTGCCAAATAAGCGGCTGCAAGCAACAGTATCCGCAAGGGGATACAGACTGCATATTATCAAAGGTTCCTTATTTCTTATGCCGATTCCGTCTGAGCATCTTTTTCCGCTTATGAGTAGCTATTTTCTGACGCTTTCTTTTTTTTCCACAGGGCACAATGGCACTCCTTTCTGAAAAGTTCGCTGATATTATCACAAAAACTGCCTGTTACGTCAAGTAACACAGCGGGAAATTATCGGCATCAGGCAAAAAGAAAGCATGCTGCGATGTCCGAACGGAACGCACGCCGCTGCGGAACATGTTTTCACAGCAGGATTTTCCCGCATTGCAGCTGTTGTTCCGGAAAACCGCAAAATTAAAGACAATTCCTCTTGCTATTATGCACTCAAGTGTATATAGTGCTTTAAAAAAAATGATAAGCGTAAAAAACGCTATATACATTTTTGCCGAACAAGTATTATCAGGAGAAAAAATGCGCTGTCCCTACTGCGGAAGTTTTGACGACAAAGTTCTCGAATCGCGTTCCATTGCAAACGGTGATTCCGTTCGGCGGCGCAGAGAATGTCTCAGCTGCGGCTACCGTTTTACCAGCTATGAACGCATCGAAGAAAAACCGTTTATGGTTGTAAAACGCGACGGAAGGCGTCAGCCGTTCGACCGCTCGAAACTGGAAAAAGGAATAGAACGCGCACTCGAAAAACGTCCGGTATCAACGATATCGGTAGAAAATATCGTGAACGAAATAGAAGACCGCGCAATCATGAAGTGCAAGCAGACACGGGAAATCAGCACCGAAGATCTCGGCGAGCTTGTTCTGGAACAACTGAATGAACTTGACAAAGTTGCATACATCAGGTTTGCGTCGGTGTACCGGCATTTCGAAAATCTCGACGAATTCATCACGGAAGTGAATAAACTTGAAAAAGCAGGAGGACAATAAATGAGCGGACAATCCGTATTTCCCGAATGGAAAAACTTTTTGGGAACAAAAGACGACGCGGAATCGGCGGCGTTCATCAAACATGTTGTAAAACGATCCGGGGAAATACGGGAATACGACCGTTTGAAAATCCGCGCGGCAATCGGCAAAGCTATCGAAGCGGTGGAAAAAAGACCGGATCCGGACAAAGCCGAACGCCTTACGGACTGCGCGGAAGAACGGCTGCGGCTTATGATGGCGGGACGGCATGAACATTCTATTCCGGCAATCGAAGAAATTCAGGATATTGTGGAAACGACGCTCATTGAATGCAAAGAAGTCGCCATAGCAAAATCATATATTTTGTACCGCGCAAAACACGAAGCAATCCGCGACGCAAAACAGCTTATGCTCGATATAAACGCGACTATGAACGGATATTTAAGCCAATCCGACTGGCGCGTGAATGAAAACGCGAACGTAAATTATTCGCTCGGCGGCTTGATTCTGCATAATTCCGGAACGATAACCGCGAACTACTGGCTGAAAAATATTTATTCCAAAGAAATCGCAGAAGCCCATAAAACGGCGGCGTTTCATATTCACGATCTTTCGATGTTTTCCGGCTACTGCGCGGGATGGTCGATCAGACAGCTGGTTGAAGAAGGTCTCGGCGGCGTGCCGGATAAAATAACATCGACGCCGGCAGCGCATTTATCGACGCTTGTCAACCAAATCGTCAATTTTCTCGGCATTATGCAGAACGAATGGGCAGGCGCACAGGCATTCAGTTCCTTTGACACATATCTTGCGCCGTTTGTCCGCAAAGACAATCTCTCCGAAAAAGAAGTCCGCCAATGCATTCAAAGTTTTATTTACGGCGTCAATACGCCGAGTCGCTGGGGCTCGCAGGCACCGTTCACGAATATAACGCTTGACTGGATATGTCCCGATGATTTGAAAAACAAGCCGGCAGTCGTCGGCGGAAAAGAAATGCCGTTTACATACGGCGACTGCCAAGCCGAAATGAACATGATAAACAAGGCGTTTATTCAGCTGATGATTTTCGGAGATGCAGCGGGGCGCGGCTTCGCGTATCCGATTCCGACATATAACATTACCAAAAACTTCGACTGGGACAGCGAAAATGCGCAGCTGCTTTTCGAAATGACTGCGCAGTACGGCACGCCGTACTTTCAGAACTTCGTCAATTCCGATTTAAATCCGAATGATGTGCGTTCAATGTGCTGCCGTCTGCAATTGGATAAACGGGAACTGCGGAAACGCGGCGGCGGCTTATTCGGCTCCGATGAATTTACCGGTTCGCTCGGCGTTGTTACCATCAACCTGCCGCAAATAGGATATCTTGCAAAAACGGAGCAGCAGTTTTTCGCGCGGCTCAACTATCTTATGGATCTCGCAAAAGAAAGCTTGAGCACAAAACGGAAAGTTATTCAGCGGCTCCTCGACGGAGGTTTATTTCCCTATACGCGCCGCTATCTTTCCAAACTGGACAATCATTTCAACACAATCGGTTTGTGCGGCATGAACGAATGCTGCCTGAATTTTCTCGGCTGCGACATTACGGATCCGCGCGGCAAAGCTTTCGCCGAAAAAATGCTGAACCACATGCGGCAGCGGCTTGCGGACTATCAGGAAGAAACAGGCGAATTATTCAATCTCGAAGCAACGCCGGCAGAAAGCACTTCATACAGACTTGCCCGCCACGACAAAGAGCAGTTTCCGGATATTATCACATCGGGTACAACCGATCCGTTTTACACCAATTCGAGCCAGCTTCCGGTCGATTACACAGACGACATATTCGAGGCGCTCGATCATCAGGAAGCTCTTCAGACAAAATATACCGGCGGAACGGTTTTTCACGCGTTCATGGGCGAAGCGATTAAAGACTGGAAAACATGCAGGGATTTGGTGCGTTCAATCACGGCAAATTACCGCATTCCGTATTTGACTATATCGCCGATATATTCGATTTGCCGCGTGCACGGCTACCTGAACGGCGAACATTTCGAATGTCCGAAATGCAAAGCGGAAGCGGAAGCGGAACTGAAGCGGAAACTCGGCGCGCTGGAACGGGAGCGGGAAGAACTTATAAAAAAACAGAACGTATATGAAACCGAAAAATAACTTGCGGAAAAAATTATTTATACGTTTTTCCGAAAAAATATAGCGTTCACGGCTTTACAAAAAATGCCAAAAAGCGCTATATTTAGCGTGAAAACAACAGACATACAAAATACGGGAGGACAGTATGTTGAATACGGAAACATCATGCACAGACATTTCGGCATTGGATGCCGAAATAGCAGAAGTAAAAAAAGCATTGGCAGACGTTCACGGAACGGAAACAGAAGTATACGCCCGCATAGTCGGATATTATCGGTCAGTCCGCAATTGGAACAAAGGAAAACGGGATGAATACAATCTGCGCAAACAATTTATTTGTCCGGAACCGCATGAAACGGCGCAAATAACACCGAACAGCGAAATCACCGTTTCCGCCGCAGAAAACGCACAAGAAGAAAATACGCCGCAAAAAGCCGAATCGTATGAATTTTTTGCCAGAAAAACGTGTCCGAACTGCCCGCCGGTGAAAGAATATTTAGCCCATTCGGCAATGCGCGGCACGCTTGTAGACGTAGACAGCGAACAGGGACTTGCCCGCGCGGCGGAAAAAGGCGTTTTTGCGGCACCGACGGTTATTTTATATACAGCGGACGGAACCGAAGTTGCACGAGCGCACGATGTTCAGGGAGTAAATGCAATCATGCAGCAATATGCGGAAACAATTCGGCAAGATGCTGTTGCGGCTTATTGATCGGTATGTGCGGCATCGGCACGTTGGTAAAAACCTCGCTTGTTGACTTTCCCGGCCGAATTGCCGCCGCTGCATTCCTCAAAGGCTGCAATTTGCGGTGCCCGTACTGTTATAATGCGGAGCTTGCAACAGGCAGCATAGACGGCGCGCAAACAGTTACTTTCGAAGAAATCACTGCGCATCTCAAAAAACGAAAAAATGTTTTATCCGGTTTTGTTCTGTCAGGCGGAGAAGCTTTGCTCTCTCCGTATTTTCCCACCCTTGTCAAAACAGCGCGCAGTTTCGGATACGCAATAAAACTGGACACAAACGGCACAATGCCGGATATGCTCACCGAAATTTTGGAAAATCCGGAACTTTGTCCCGATTTTATATCGCTTGACGTAAAAACTTCGCCGGAACGCTACATAGAATTATCCGCAGCAGGCTCGCTTGATGAAATTTCGCGCATGTATCAGCAAAGCATCAAGCGGTCAATAAAACTTATTTCCGCGCTTCCGGCAGACAAGCGGGAATTCAGGACGGTACTTGTGCCGGGACTTGTCGGCGAACGCGAAATACGGAAAATCGCATCATTGCTCCCCGAAGATGCCGCTTGGATGTTCGCGCCGTTCAAAAATAAAAACTGCCTTGACGTCAACTACACAGCAGTCCGGCCTTACCCCGAAGACGCCGCAAAAAATCTCGTACATCTTGCAAAATCGATAATTTCCGGCGCCGTGCTGCGCTGACAAATCCGGCAGGCACTTCGTGAAAACAGCTTCACCGTGATAATGCTTTTATGCAATTCTTTTACGTCGGAAATCTTCACTGATACTGAAAACAGTTTACCAAAACTGAAAAAAATGCTTTAATAGCGTGATTGAACATATTTTTTTACAGGAGATGCTCCGATGGAAAAAAAAGATATTAAATGGGAAGAACTCGGCTTCGATTACGTAAAAACCGATTTCCGTTTTGTTTCGAATTACAAAAACGGAAAATGGGATGACGGCGAAATCACAAGCGATGCCACGGTATCAATCAGTGAATGCGCCGGCGTTCTGCAATATGCCCAAACATGTTTCGAAGGACTGAAAGCATACACCACGGAAGACGGACGAATTGTCTGCTTCCGTCCGGATTTAAATGCGGAACGCATGAAGCAATCCGCGGAACGCTTGGAAATGCCGGTATACCCGAAAGACGCATTTATCGCGGCAGTCCATAAAGTTGTCGAAGCAAATGCCGCCTGGGTACCGCCGTACGGATCCGGCGCAACGTTATATATCCGCCCGTACATGTTTGCAACAAACGCAGTCATCGGCGTAAAACCTGCCACGGAATACCAGTTCCGCATTTTGGTAACTCCGGTCGGTCCGTACTTCAAAGGCGGCGCAAAACCGCTTACCGTCAGAATATCCGATTTTGATCGGGCGGCGCCGCACGGAACCGGACATATCAAAGCCGGCCTTAATTATGCCATGAGCCTTCACGCTATTGTCGATGCACATAACTGCGGCTATGCCGAAAATATTTATCTGGATCCGGCTACGCGCACAAAAATAGAAGAAACCGGCGGTGCGAATATCATTTTCGTAACAAAAGACGATAAAATTCTAACGCCGAAATCCGCAAGCATTTTGCCGTCCATTACGCGCCGTTCTCTGCTTCAAGTTGCCCGCGATTATCTGCATCTTGAAGCCGAAGAAAAAGAAATTCCGCTTGCGGATGTTCCGAATTTCGCCGAGTGCGGATTGTGCGGAACAGCGGCTGTTATTTCTCCGGTCGGAAAAATTGTCGATCACGGAAAAGAAATTTGCTTTCCCTCCGGCATGGAAAAAATGGGACCGATCACGCAGAAACTGTACGATACGCTTACCGGCATTCAAATGGGACATTTGTCCGCGCCGGAAGGCTGGATCGAACAAATAATGTAGTGCTGACTGCCGAACTTTTCGGCAGATTATGCGCCCGCAATAAAAAACGGCGGATCTTCGGTCCGCCGTTAAAAACAAACTATAATAAACTGAGGGATATTTTCAGCGCAAATCCTCTGTTTTTATCCAGTCTTGATCATCGTAGGCGCGGTTTTCGCCGCACATTGCCCAGATAAATGTATAATTGCTGGTACCGCAGCCGGAATGAATGGACCAGCTCGGATTCAAAATCGCTTCCTCATTATGCATCACAACACTGCGGGTTTCCTGCGGTTCTCCCATAAAATGGAACACAACATTTTCTTTTGGCACATCAAAATAAAAATATACCTCCATGCGGCGTTCATGTGTATGAGCCGGCATCGTATTCCAAACGGAACCTTCGGCAAGCGCCGTAACTCCCATTGAAAGCTGGCAGGTATCAAGCACATCCGGATGGATAAATTGATTTATCGTCCGTTCATTCGCCGTTTTTTTATCGCCGAGCTGTTTTTTTATGCAGTCGTTCTTCGTTATCAATTTTGCCGGATACGAGGTATGAGCAGGCGACGAACACATATAAAATTTCGCAGGATTGGAACTGTCATCGCTTGACAGCTCGATTTTTTTTGTTCCCATAGGAAGATACAGCGCCGTAATGCGGTCAAGATGATACACCGTGCCGTCGGCGGAAACAGATCCGCTGCCGCCGATATTGATTATGCCAAGCTCACGGCGCTCAAGGAAAAATTTCACGCCGAAATTTTTCCAGCAGTCAATATTTTTTTCGATATTAAGCGTCTGCTTTACCGGCTTCGCGCCGAGCACAACAATACGGTCTATATGAGAATAAACAACCGAAACATCATCGTCTTTGAAAATATTTTCAATCAAAAATTCCTTGCGTATTTCTGCGGTATTATATCGCTGAAAATCTTTCTGATTCGCAGAATATCGTGTATCCATCAATAAACCTCCGATTTGTGATTATAACAAAAAATTTATCTATTCTCAAGCAAAAAACAAGCAGCCCGTTTTTTGCCGATTAAAACTATTTCTTTCCGCCGGCAGATTATTCCCAATGCCGTTATTCGGCAGCCGCAAAAGCCTGCGAATGATATTCTCCGTATTCACAGCCGCAATTTTCTATTTTTGCCTGTTCCAATATTTCAAGCGATTTTTTCACTTTTTTGAAAATGCGAACTTCGCCTGTGCCGTTTGCCCCGCTCCATAAATTGCGGTGCGCAATAATGCCGGCAGGCGATTCCCGAAGCAGAAACAGCATATCGGATTTTTTGCAGGCGACAGCAAAATCGACCAGGAACTTTTTATTCTGCGCCGTAATAGTCCACTGGATATCATCGTTTGATTCATTGACTGAATACGAAACCGCATTTTTATGAAAAAAAGAGAACGGACTGAATTCGTATTTTTTCCCTTCATGAAACAAAAAAACAAGCAGGCTTCGTTTGTATTCCCGCCCGAAAACAACAGGCGTTCCGCCTCCGATAACGAAACAGCTGTCCTGCAGAACACAATCGGATATAACGCTCTTCAGCTTGCAGCAGGAAAGCCACAGCCACGGATTGATAAAATCGCATCCCCAGCTTTTTCCCGCATAGCCGAATGATGTGCCCGGCTTTACAACGTATTCCTCGCCGTCAAGCATAACAGTGCCCGAATACAGCGTTTTTATGCCCTGCACATGCCAATTCATATCGGCTGCATGAAGTTTTCGGAAGAACCAAGACGAAAGATAGCCGATACTGTACGGAATGTTTTTTTGCAGTTTTAAATCCCATTGCATAAAACCGGCATCAGACATATATTCTTTTTTCACGGAATTTTCGGCAGACATGGAAACGGAACCGCTTATTGCCGTTTCGCTCATAAAACAATTGCCGACGCGCAATTCGAGCGTGCGTTTCCCGAACTGCAAATCCCTGCACGGAAAAAAGCCGTGCATCTGTTTTGCTTTTTTGCCCCAAACACCGGCTTTAATCATGACATAAGACGGCCGCGCAGATTTGGCAGACGAATCATTTTGCCGTGATTGACCGAGCACGATATTGTCGGGACTCAGTCCGGGATTCACAATAAAATATTCTATAAAAAATGTTTTTGCTTCACCTGTATGTTTGTTGTAACCGGTAAAAACATGCCGCCAAAAATCATACCCGTTTTTTTTCAGCGAGCCTTTCAGCATGTACGCATTTCTTTTCCGGTTCTCACGCGAAATATTCATATAAATATTTTCGGATTTTTATAAGTTAAATTGAGATTATTTTTTTCCGGGGAAAACGTTGCTGAGCGTTTTTTCTATATCCGTATCCGGCAGTATATCGGAGAAATTTTCGTCAAGAAATTCAAAACATTCTATTGCATTCCGCTGAATATGCTCGTACCAAATTGCATATAATTCTTCAGTTAAAGAACCCGGATACGGGGCGCCCTGCACATCGGAAACCAGTTTCTTCAGTTTTTCAGCACATTTTTTCAATTTTTTATCCATGTTCATCATTCAGCTCCGAAAAAAAATCAGCTTACGCTTTATTATACCAGTATCGGGATTATTGTTCCAGACATATATTCCGTTTTTCTGAAAATTATCGCAGTTTTTTGCTGCTCCACAGCCGCCAGCAATCGATGAAACGTTTCCTGCATATCGCCGGAAGAAACGGCAAGCAGACAGCGGAGTTTTTCCTGCCGGGCAGCGTCTTCCACTCCGTATAAACGGCGCATAAAGCCCGCAGAACCCCGTGCCGCCGGCGAACGCGGCTGCTTTTCTTTGCTGTATACGCCGGTGATCATCCGTTCCAAATTTTTCCGATCCGGCAGTTTCTGCGCAGCCTGCCGAATGCAGCCGATAAATTCCGATGCAGACTTTTCGGGATCCGGATCACGGTAACTGGAAATGCTGTAAATCCGTTCGATGCCGTCCGCCAAAGCAAATGCACCGTAAGCGCCGCCGACGGTCCTGATTTTTTCCCAAAGCAGCGTATTGGTGAGCCAATGCGCCGCCACGCTTTCGCAGACGCTTTCCGGCGAACCGAACGGCGAACACGGGAACGCCGCAGCAGCGAATCCCACTTGAGACGGGATCGTATATATTTCGCGGCGCGGGAAAGCGCTTTTGTCCCCAATGGAAGCGGAAGATTCCGCGTCCGCAGATATAATTGTCTGCGAATAAAATTCGCCGGCAGCCGCAGGACGCGGCGGTTTCAGCGGCGGCATATCGGTTATGTGCGGCGCCAGCGCTTTTTTTGCCGCAGCAATGCCGCGCAAGTCTGCGGTAATATTGCAGACAGCACCGTTGTCGGCATTCGCACCGAATAATTTTTTGTGCAGCGAATGCAGCACAGCGGCAGTTTCGGAAGCATCTGCCGATGCCATTGCGGAAAGTTTTACGTACTGCGAAAGCCCGCTGCATAATTCATCTACTGCTTTCGATTTCGAAAAACAGCATGCCGCGCGGGACACGGCATATTCATTTCCGGCGGGAATGACAGACGCAGCCATATCATTTTTCGCTTCGGCAAGCAAATCCCGAATGCGCGCAGTGTCCGAAAAATCGGGAAAGCGCAGAGAACGGAAAAGCATCCGCACGGCTTCTTCCGTATGTTCTTCAAGCATTTTTATCCTGAATATAAGCCAGTCCCGCCCGATAACAGGATCGTATCGGAACAGCGCTTCCGATAATTCCGTTCCCTGCAAGTGTTCCGCTCCGATTTTCCGCAAAAACGGATATGCCGTGCTTGAAGAAAGGACGCTTGCGCTGTAGGCACCGGTCAGGCGCGCGGCAAGAGATGCGGCGGCGGCCCAGTCAAGTCCGTCAAAGCCGCAGTTCGTGCAGTACAGCGCGAAAAACGGCAGATACACATATTCTTCCGGAGAAAGCACGTCCGCAGGAACGGCAAAATCTATGTACACGATGCCGTTTGTCGGTTCGTTATGCAGAAAAAGCCGCGTATTGCCGCAAAGCGTTTCTTCGGTTTTGATGCAGTCCGCCTCGGCGGATAAATCAGACAGCGAAAGATGCGGAATCAATTCTTTTTTTTCTTCCGGATCGGCAGTCTGCTGAAAAACCGCAAGCTGCGCCTGCTGTTCCCGCACGGAATCTTCAAACAATTTTTTCTGCGAATCACTCATTCCCGATGTATGCAAAGCAAGCCGTTTTTCGAGCGCCTGCATTCGGCTCTTTTCGTAATTTTCGTCGGGATACACCGTGATGCATAATCGGTGCGGATTATCGATAAAAAAGCGGCGCAGCAGATTCCGCAGATAAGCGTCCGCATCGGCGGCAAGGTTCTGTTTTATTGTTTCAAACACTTCCCTGTTGCGCAAAGCCGCCGCAGGATGTGCGCCGTACAGCCAGCCGCGCAAAGCACGGCGCATCAGCACGAGAGCATACGGACCGTGCGCGCGGACGATTTCTCTGTCGGAAAATTCGACGGACATAGCCGCGGAATCGATATCTTCTTTGGAAACGCCGTTTTCGCATAAATTTCCGATAACCGACAATACCAGCTGTTCCAGTTTTTCGGCGTCTTCTTTTTTCATGCCGCGCAGCCCTGCGGAAAACAGCAAATACCGCATTTCTCCGTCAATGCCGCTGTTCGGCGAAATATCTTCGCCCAAACCGGATTCCAGCAGCGCTTTTGTCAGCGGAGATCCGTCATGCCCGATCAGTATTTCATTTACAAAAACCGCTTCCAGATACTGCAGCGGATCGCTTGCATCGCCGAGAAGCCAGCTTATCAGCACGGAAGCTCCCTGCGCGCCGCCCTTTTCCGCGGGAGCCGGACACGAAACACGATTCGGCTCCGAAAATACGCACGGCGGCGGATACGGAATGCCGGCGGAACGAATCGGTTCGGAAACGATATCAATTCTGTTCAAAAAATTGCCGGATAAAAAATCGAGCTGCTTTTTTGTGGAAATATTTCCGTATAAAAACAAACGGCAGTTTGCCGGCGTATATGCTTTTTGATAAAATTTTTTGAAATCATCATACGTGAGTTCGGGAATAACTGCGGGATCTCCGCCGGAATCGAACGCATACGGCGTTCCCGGAAGCATATTCTGAATAATGCGGTCCGAAACGACATTTTCAAAACTCGCATAATTGCCGCGCATTTCATTGTACACAACGCCCTGCACGGCAAGTTTTCCGTCGGCGCCGTATTCCAGCCGATGCGCTTCCTGCGCGAAAATCCGCTCGTCGAGCAGCGGAAAAAACACCGCGTCTGCGTATACCGACATCAAATTAAAATAATCGGCTTCCGAAATGGAACTTGCCGGATACACCGTCTTGTCGGAAAACGTCATGGCATTCAAAAAGGTTTTGACGCTTTGAGTGCACAGCTGCACAAACGGATCTTTGAGCGGATATTTTTCCGAACCGCATAAAACGGAATGCTCCAAAATATGCGCCGTTCCCTTGGAATCTTCCGGCGGCGTTGCAAATGAAAACGCAAATAAATTCTCGGCATCCGCATTGAATATATGGAAGATTTGCATTCCCGTGCGGTTATGAACAAGCAGTATTCCGACACCGCCGTAAGATTCAAGCGGCGTTACATCAACAACGGAAAAACCGTTGTACACATCGTTTGGTTTCAATTCAGATTGCGCACTCATTTGTCTATGCTAACATAAATAAATGTTCTTGACAATTTATAAAACCGACCCGTACTATAATAGTATAAAACGCAGAGGAAAAATTATGGAATATCAATCGGAAAACATCAGAAATATCGCTGCTGCCGGACACAGCCAAACGGGAAAAACAACGCTGCTCGAACACATTTTGTTCGCAAGCGGAATTATCCCCAAAGCGGAAACAACGGATTCCGGCAAAACCGTCAGCGATTTTTCGCCGGAAGAAATAACCCGAAAAATATCCATACGAAGCACGCTCGCGCATATTGAGCGGCGCGGTGTGCTGATAAATATCTGGGACACGCCAGGCGTTTCCGATTTCAGCGGCGAAGTTACGGCAGCATTCCGTTCAAGCGAAACGGCGCTGATGCTGCTTGACGGAAGAATCGGCATACAAATAGAAACCGTGAAATTATGGCGGGATCTCGACCGGCGCAATAAAGCGCGGCTGGTATTCATCAATCACTGCGAAGACGAACGCGCGGATATTGCTGCGGCAGCCAAAAGCATTCATGCGGAATTCGGCGCGGAAACATGCGCCGTTACCATTCCGATGGGAACAGGTTCGCAGTACAAAGGCGTCATCGATGTTTTAAATGGCTGTGCGTATTTCGTGCCGGAAGACGGCAGGACAGAACAATCCGCTGCAATTCCCGAAGAATATGCGGACGCATACAAAAACGCGCTCGGAATTCTTGCAGGCGCGGCTGCGGAAGGCGATGACGATCTGCTGGTAAAATTTATCGATGAAGGCGAATTAACGCGCGATGAAATTATTTCCGGTTTGAAAATCGCACTGAAAAACAACCGCATCGTACCGCTTTTTGCCGGCTGTCCGCCGAAAAATTCGGGCATAACGGCACTGCTTGATTTTATCGCCGATATAGCGCCCTCGCCGCTTGATGCGCTCGAAACAGCGGTCAGAGAAACGGGAGAACGGCTTGCGGTAAAAATACAGGAACAAGCCAGCGTCTGTGCGCTTGCGGTAAAAACGGCAGGAGATCAATTTTCGGGCAAATTAACGTATATAAAATTGGTTTCGGGGAATTTGAAATCCGATTCGGAACTGTATAACGTCGGTTCAGGGAAAAAAGAAAAAATAGGCAAACTGTTCCGCTGCGTCGGCAAAAAATTGACGGAAATCCGGCAGCTTCACGCAGGAGACATCGGGATAGCCGCAAAACTTGCTTCCGTAAAAACCGGCGACACGCTCGCCGCCGCGGAAACCGCGCTTCCGCTTGTGCCGCTGCGGCATCCCGAACCGGTATATGCAACGGCGGTTCGCGCAAAAGAAAAAAAAGACCAGGACAAACTCGGAGAACTGCTCGCGCGCGCGGCGGAAGAAGATCAGACAATCGGTTTTGCATACAACACGGAAACAAAACAAAATGTTCTGTCGGGAATGGGAGAACTGCACATCGCTATCGTACTGGAACGCATTTTATTTCAAAACAAAATACAGATAGAAACTTCCGTTCCGCGCATAGCCTACAGGGAAACAATTCAGCGCAAGTCGCAGGCGGAATACACGCACAAAAAACAATCCGGCGGGCACGGCCAATACGGACGAGTGGTGCTTTCGATTGAACCGCTCGAACGCGGAAACGATTTTCGCTTTACAAACGCCGTATTCGGCGGCGCAATATCGAAAAGCTATATTCCCGGCGTGGAAAAAGGCGTAAAAGAAGCCATGGAACACGGCGTGCTGGCACACTACCCGATGGTCGATATCGGCGTTACCGTACTTGACGGGAAAGAACATCCCGTAGATTCTTCCGAACTCGCGTTTAAAATTGCGGCAAGGAATGCTTTCAAAAACGCCGCAGAAAACGCCGGAGCGATTTTGCTGGAACCGATTATGAATATTACAGTCTGGGTCGAATCGAAATATCTCGGCGATATTATGTCCGATCTTTCGGGACGCAGAGGCCGCATTCTCGGCCAGAACCAGATTGGAAACGGCATCGAAGAAATATGCGCGCAAGTCCCGCAGGCGGAACTACTGAAATACGCAATCGATTTGCGATCGAAAACAAGCGGCACCGGTTCATTCGAAACATCTTTCGATCATTATGCGCCTGTTTCCGGAAAAGCAGCCGAAAACATTATTGCGGAAGCAAAAAAAATCAATGAAAACACGATGCTTCGGGAATAATGCTGCCGGCAGGAAAATGATTTTGAAAAAGAATGCAAAAAAATTACTCGAAAAATCCGGACAAGGCGGATATATTCGCCGAAGACGCGGCAGCCGCTTTGTTTTCAACTTGAATGGCGTTAAATACTTCCTGGCGGAATACTTTGACGTTTTTCGGAGCTTCCACGCCGATTTTCACTTGATCGCCGCGCACATCGATAATGGTAACGGTAATATCGTTGCCTATTTTAATCTTTTCGTCCCGTTTCCGTGATAAAATCAGCATGATGCATCCCCTTTGTCGGAGGCGGAACAGCTTTCTATTCGGTGTTTCGTCTGCCAGCGCGAATCCTCAAGAACCACCTGCATGCACTTATTGTTTTTTTTGTTCACAATAAGCGGTCCCTGCAAGTTTGCCGTTATCGGTTTTCCGCCGCCGGGAACTGTAATAATAACAAGAACCTGAACATCGGCAGCCGAAGCAATATTTATTTTTTCCAGCGATGCGTCATCAACGTCGATTTCGTATTCGGGGAAAAACACAAACGGATCGACCGTCAGAAACGCAAGCGTTGTATCCTGCAGCGACTGAAGCCATAAAAACGGCTTGTATGCAGATTCCGAAAGAGAAAATTCCGTGTATGAATCAAAACCGAATAGTCCATAAGGCAAAGTAAGTTTTTTTTCAGATTCTTTTGTTTCCATAAAATTTAATTCCTATAAAAAAACTGTTATCTGAGATAATTCAGAAGCGAATTGTCATATAATCTTCCCGCAGTGCTCAGTGTCGCTTTCTGCACATATTCGAGCATCTTCATGTCGGTAATCGCTTTTGTAAAATCAAGGTCGCCCTCTCTTGCAATCATCGACGTAACATTGAGTTCATTCGTTCCGGCGCGGGCAATATCCTGCTGCGCGCGTTCGTACTTCGCGCCGATGTCGGCAAGATTGGAAACAAGGCTGTCCAGCGCGGAATCGATACTGCCGAGGACGCGGCCGCCGACGGCTTCCGCATCGCCGGACAAAAACGCATCGCGGAGCGCCATAACCGTATCGAACAAGGAACCGCCCGAAACCTGAACGGAGCTGCCCAAATTGTACGGAGGACGGGCATTTTCTCCCTGAACAAGGCCGAGATCCTCGAAAACGCTGCCGGAAACATCATCTATCCAAAGCTGCCGTGCATCCGTAGTACGCAGATTCAGACCATTGGTTACCGGATCCAAAGAGGCTTTCACAGCCGCACCGGAATCGTTTATCTTGGCAGCAATTGCGTACACGTTATCGCCGGCTGACAGAGATATTTTTTTTTCGTCAACCGATATGACGCTGTCGGACGAAACTTGGTATGATGAAGCATCCCGAACGGAAAGCAGCATCTGCGGTTCCGCCCAGAATAGTTTTCCGCCGTTTTTATCCGCAGCGAGCACCGCGTTTTCATCGGTTTCGACATAATTTTTATTCACATTCCCGTTGTATTTTACGGATGTTATCAAAGCATCCGCGGAGCCGGGAACAGCACCCAATTCCGTGATGAACGCCGTTCTGTCATCTGCGGTACCGGCAAACAGCGATTTTCCGTCCGGATCGACGGCGTTCGCATTCTGAATAAGTTCTTCAAGATATTCGTTTACTTCGGAAGCCATGTTCCTTAAATCTTCGCGGGAATAAATTCCGTTCGCACCGGTAACGGCAAGTTCACGGATTCGCTGCATAATTTGCAGAGAATGATTCACGTAGCCTTCGGAAACGGAAAACTGATCCGAGAGCGTTTGGGCGTTATGTTCAAAGCGTTCCACTCTGCCGAGATAGGACTGATACCTCACGAGATGTCCCGCAGCGAGCGGATCGTCTCTGAGATTCAGAATTTTCTGCTGGCTGCCCATTTGATTGTTGGCGCGGTTAAGCTTTGATTCCTGAAGCCGCAAATTATATTGAACATCGTTATTCGCCATTTGGGAACTAATTCTGCGCATATTCAGCCTCCTTTGCTATGCTCGTTATACGCCGAGCCGATTGATTACGGTATCAAGCAGTTCATCGATTACGGTAATGAATTTCGCGGCGGCATTATAGCCGTGCTGAAATTTAATAATATCCGCAAGTTCCTCGTCGATATTTACTCCGGAAATCGAATCTCGGAGCGACCGCAAATCTTCCATAATTGTATGCTGGCTTTCCGAATTTATCTGCGCCTGCTCGCCTTTCAAGCCGACTTCCGTTACGCTTTCCGCAAAATAATCGTCAAACGTCCGCGCGCGGCCTATCATAACCTGCGTATTCCGAAGCGAAGCGATTTCAAGCGCAGCACTGCCGTCTCCGGATGCGGCATATCCGGAATCTTCCGGAAATCCCGCGGCGACGGAAAGCACATCGGATTTTACCGCGGGATTGACTTCCATATATGCCGAGGGATTCAACACCGGCGCGACCGCATAGTCCGCAAAAGACGCATCTTCGCCGCCTGCCGTACGCAGCACGTCAACCGCATCGGCGCGGGCAAAATCATACGCGCCTTCAGCTCCGCTGCCGCGCAGCAGTCCGGCGTATCCCGTAAGGAAATGCCCGCTGTCTTCTACATGCCGGATAACAAAATCGGGATTTTCGCCTGCAAACGATGTTGTCGCTTTCAGCGCAAGCTTGCCGCTGCGGTCAAGATACGCTTTTACTTCTCCGTCGGAATCATTGATGCGGTTGATGACCGCTTCCACCGTGTCTTCGGGAAAATACGGCACGGAAATCAAATCGGTTTTTCCGTTAATCGTTATCGAACCGCGCAAGCCGATTTGATTTTGCAGTCCGAGCGTATGCGCGCCGGTCATGCGGAAAATGTATGATGTATCGGCGGTGCCGTCTCCGTCGCGGTCGTAGTTTCCGGCGGCGTTTGTAACAAACGGCTGTTCGACAAAAAAATCAAGACCGCCGACACCGTTCATTCCGACGGCGCTGCGGTGAATATCGTTTAGCAAATCGGCAAAATTGATTGTCATGGTATTCAGTTCCTGCAATTCATGCCGAACATCGACATCACGCAGCTCGACCAGCGCACCGAGCGTTCCGCCCGAAAAAAATGCGTCGCTGCGCGTATCGTTCCAGACAATTTTGCTGTATCCGTTGTTGTCTGTCAGCGCTTCAACCGCAAAGCCGCGCGCAATGCCTCCCTGCACGAGAATGTGCCCGTCCAAGTGAACCATAAATTCATCGCTGTCGCGCTGATCCGTCGTAATATTGATTAACGACGACAATTTTTCGACCATAAGATCGCGGCGGTCAAGCAAATCGTTGGGATTATCGCCCATTGCGCGGGATTTTATTATTTCCTTATTTATTTCGGCAATTTGCAGCGAATATTCATTCACCTGCTTCACGACAGCTTCTATATCGCCGTTCAGCTGGGTCCCGATTCCCGCAAGCGCATTTTCCCGCTGCCTCACCGCGTTTATCATCGTGTCCGCACGGGCAATGACTGCGCTGCGCGCCGCTTTCGATTCGGGATATACCGAAAGTTCCTGCCATGATTCCCAAAATGCATCCATAGTCGACCTGACGGACACATCGGCAGGTTCATTGTAGATTTTTTCAAGCATCGAATAATATTTTTCGCGGGTTTGCCAATAGCTTTCCCGATTGCTCTGCGCGGTTATGCGGCTGTCCAGCAGTTCGTCGCGGACGCGCGCAATGCTCTGAACCGCGCTTCCCTGACCTATTTGGCCGGGCGTTTCTTCCCGCGTCAAATCGGGGCGGTACAGCGGACTGAACGCGCGGATTTCGACCCGCTGGCGCGAATATCCTTCCGTTCCGGCGTTTGAAATATTATGACCCGCCGTATTGATTGACTGGCTGTGCGCCATCAAACTGCGCTTTCCTATCTCGATGCCGGAAAAACTGTTCGCCATTTTATCACCTCTTACAAAACCGTGTTTACAACCATGCTTTCCGGTTTATTCCGGACAACGCCGTCCCGCGAATAAATTGTCGTTCTGCGCTGCGCGGAAACAGCATCGAACACACCCTGAAGAAAACCGCGCGTAATGCGGATATAATCGTTCATGGAATCGTTTTCGATTTTCGAAACGATAAGTTTCCTCCTGATTTGATGAAACAAATCGGGAATCGACTGTTTGAAGCGCCGCGGCAGCTTCGGAATTATTTGATAAATATCGTTCCCGCCCGGACATCCGAACGCGCCGAAGCAAAGCACTCGGTCGTTTTCCAGCTGCGCAAATTTCTGCGACAGTTCGTCTGTTTTGCCGATGGAATTTTGCAGCATATCCCAGTCTCTTTTGCCGACAGCTTTTCTCGTTATCTGCTGTTCTTCGTGTATGTGTGAAAGGACATCATATTCATCCGCCAAAATATCATACAGACAAGCGGCCGTTTCTTCCTGTACTTCTGACATACTAATTCTCCTGTAAAATACCGCGGCACGCGGCGCGGCTTGTGCGCCTTAAACAAAAGTTTTCTGTATATTCTATCGGTATTTAAAAACGCGAGTTGAGCAAAAAAACAGCAGCGCAGGCGTTTTTTTCGGATTTGCTGCGGATTTTGCGGCATGGAAGCGGGAAATTATGACGTTCCGCGCAAAGCAAGCGCGGGCGGCTTTCGGCAATGCGGCAGACGGCACGGCAAGCAGCGCGGCGGGACTTGACACGTCTGTGCGTTTTTACTATTATGTATCGTACTTGTTTATATGGTGCCTGTAGTTCAGGGGTAGAGCGCCAGATTGTGGATCTGGTTGTCGTGGGTTCAAATCCCATCAGGCACCCGAAGCAGAATACTGTTTTATGCGAGCGTTTCTGTTTCCGCGTATAACGGCACGCGCCTGTAGCTCAGTTGGATAGAGCAACAGACTTCGAATCTGTAGGTCGCACGTTCGAGCCGTGTCAGGCGCAAAACAGCGTACATAACGCATACGGGCCATTAGCTCAGCTGGTAGAGCAACAGACTCTTAATCTGTGGGTCGAAGGTTCGAACCCTTCATGGCTCAACGTTTGCATCCGCAAATATCCGCAGCCGAAACACGGCGCACTTTCCCCGATAATTTTTTTATTTTGATTTTTTGCCGAAAAAAAAGCTACCCTTTTGCAAGGATAGCTTTTTTCAGTTTAAATTAAAACAGGCGGCTGCGAACGATTATTTTTGTTCGAGCACGGCAATGCCGGGCAGTGTTTTTCCCTCAAGGAATTCGAGAGACGCACCGCCGCCGGTGGAAACATGGCTCATTTTCGGCGCCAGATTGAATTTATTGACCGCCGCGACAGAATCCCCGCCGCCGACAACAGACATCGCACCTTTTTCCGTTGCTTCCGCGACAAGCTGCGCGACAGCAGACGTTCCGGCGGCAAAGGCTTCGAATTCAAACACGCCGACAGGCCCGTTCCAGACAATGGATTTCGAAGCAAGTATCGCATTTTTGTATTCCGCAATGGTTTTCGGTCCGACGTCCATTCCCATCAATTCATCGGGAATGTCGGCGCCGTCAACGGCAGCGGGCTTCGCGTCCGCACTGAATTCGGCGGCTCCGATATGGTCTTTCGGCAGCAGAATCGAAACGCCTTTTTCGGCGGCTTTGGCAAGAAGATTTTCCGCCGTAGCAATAAAATCATCTTCCACAAGCGATTTGCCGATTTTATGTCCTTGTGCTTTCAGGAACGTGTACGCCATGCCTCCGCCGATAATCATCGTGGATGCGTTTTTCAGCAGGCTTTCAAGCACGGCGATTTTCGAAGAAACTTTCGCGCCGCCGATAATCGCGGTCATCGGTTTTGCGGGATTGTTCAGCATCGGCTCAAGATATTTCACTTCTTTTTCCATTAAAAAGCCGCCGACTTTTACCTGCATGAATTTTGCGATTGTCGCGGTGGAAGCATGAGCGCGGTGAGCGGTGCCGAACGCATCGTTCACGTATATGTCGCCGTAGGATGCAAGTTCTTTTGCCATCGGTTCCTGCGCGGCAGCGTCTTTCGCGGTTTCGCCGGCTTCAAAGCGAGTATTTTCCAGCATCATAATGCCGCCGTCAGGCAGGGCGTCGATTGCGGCTTTTTGTCCGAGGCAGGATTCCGCAAACACAACCGGCTTGCCGAGCAGCTTTTCGAGATACAACGCGACCGGCTTCATGCGGTTTTTGCCGCTGATGAACTTTTCGGCATCGTCTGCCGTCCAGGATTTTCCCGCCTTTTCCGCTTTTTCCTGCGCCTTTTTTACATCTTTTTTGGGATCGCCGAGATGGCTCATCAGAACAAGCGAACGCGGCTTTTGTTCGAGTATGTACGTAATTGTCGGAAGCGCGGCTTTTATGCGCGTATCGTCCTGAACAACGCCGTCTTTCATGGGCACATTAAAATCCACGCGCATAATAATGCGGCGGCCTTTCAAATCAATGTCTTTTACTGTCTTTATCATTTTTGCGGTTCCTCCGATAAAAATTTACTACCATTATTTCGCGGTTATACATAAAATATACTTAATTCATCGGGTAAAGTAAAGTATCCGCCGCAGGATGCGGAGCTGCCTGCGAGCTTTCCGAAATGCATATCGCAAACAGGCAAATCGGCGCGAGAGCTGTTAGTCACAAGAGCTGAGCAATGTTACTCACAAGAGCTGAGCAATGTTACTCACGAGAGCTGAGCAATGTTACTCACGAGCCGTGAGCAACAGCGGTAACGGGAAATGAGTAAGGAATAAAACGCCGCGAGTGAGGGGCACGCTCGATGACAAATTGCGTCATCGCAAACAAACGCGAAATTATCCAAAGGATAAATAAAATTATCCTTACTGTAAATCAATTTATCCTTTGGATAATGCATGGTTATCCTTTACATAAATAGATTTATCCTTACTGTATTTGGATTTATGTAAAGGATAAATCGCACACGAGCCATTTTCTCGCTCACTCGCAGTGAAAAACATGCCCCTGCGTCTTGCTGACAAACTCGTACTCAATCGTGCGCTTCAAGCCATCCTCAAGGCTGACGGGCGGAACGCCCCCAGCCCGCACGCGCGGCGACGTGAAATACGTGTCCTGGCAGAACTTCTTCACGCGGATCGAACTCACGGCGAACTTTCTGCGCAAAACGAACGCGAGCAAATCGAAGCAAAGACCGCCTACTATCAGAATAGAATCCTCTGACAACGCCCGCCGCACAACATTGAATCGAAGCCGACCGCATTACAAATCAGCTTAAACTTCCGGAAACCTCATATCAAGTTCTTTCACTTTGAAATAACCTTTTATGCAGTTTGGATTTATTACAGAGATTTGAATATGATTTCTCTCACAGAAGCCGGCATTTTTGTAAAGTTCGTTTCCCTCAAAAAATACACCACGCACGGAATCATACTCAATTCCCTGTAATTTTTCCTGTGCAACAAGATAGTTGATTAAAAAGCAATCTAAATTGCGTTTATAAAAATCCCTGCCGGTATTCTCCGGCAAATCCATTCCCAAAGATGTCAGTTTATCGTAGACTGCTTTCAGCTTCTGAAGATTTGCGATCTCCATGAAATCAAGACACTTGCCAAGACAAATCACAGCCCCTGCAACGGCAGGCTTGTTGATTATCTGCTTCTTATTCTGAGGATGCTTCATAGAGGATTCGGCCCACTGCATAGCCCGTGCCGGGTCGTTCTCCCAAAAATACATCCCCTTGCCAAGCCAATCATAAGGATTCTCGCTATAATCCAAACGCAAATCACCATTCACAAGCTTATTGCAAAGATATTCATCACAACCGTGAAAACCGAATATCAGATTGTCTTTTACAGAATACACCAGAACTATAAGCCTTGATAAGGAACAGGATTATAGCTGCCTGTGGCAACTAATTTTTTACCGACAAGCTTATAACCACAATAAGCAAGAATTTTATCCTGCAAGACAGCAGATTTTGCGGAAGACTGAGAAACAGAATTTTTCTTTGCGGATTTCTTTTTTAATTTTTTCATATCAATTTCTGCTATTTATGCTATATGAATCAATATAAAAAGTCAAGGCTAATTCATAGTGTCCAAACATAACGAAATGCAGGAAATTACGATATCCTTGGCAAGCCGCTACACCGAAACCACCGAATCCTGCGCCATAGGAAACAGCACTACTCCGTCAGCGGAAACTTCCACAATGTTTTCGATGTTCGTGTCAATCTGCCGAGCCTTGATTTTTCGCTCGCCGTCCTCTTCAAATTCAAGCAACGCCTGGAAAATGTGTCCTCCCTTTTGGAATACGGAATTCTGAAATGTCCTGATTTGCATAAAATTCTCCCTGAATAATTTTTCCCGATTTTTTGAAAAGTACATTTTCCTGCTAATTTTCGACGGCAAAAAGCGGGAAACAAGGCGCATAAAAAGATAAAGCAAATTTTTGTTCACACCGTTAAAGCGAATGAGATTTTCAAAATAAATTTTGAACTCGAAAACTGCCTTCGACAACGAGCGGCGGCGAAAAGTGCTTTCCGTTATGCGAAAATTCACGAGAGGCTCCTGCAATGTCCGTATCTCAATTCCAAAATCAAGAAGCCTAAACCACAAGTCGATGTCCTCATTGCACTTCACTTTCTCGCTGTAACCGAATTTCTTAAGGAGAGAAGTTTTTATCATGACTGTCGGATGCGCAAGTGGAGTGCCCTTGTAAAGTTTTTTGGAATTCCTCTTCGTGCTCTTTGGATAAAACCTCGCCTTTTCAAATCTCTCCCCGGCAGGACTTATATAAAACTCATTTATCCCTCCGCCGAGAATTTGAAGACGCTCGTCTATTTCAAACGCGCACATCTGCTTTTCGAATCTCTCCGGAAGCGCGATGTCGTCGCTGTCCATCCTCGCGACAAGTTCCGTCTCGACAAACTGCAAGCCGAAATTGAGCGCGTGCGCAAGCCCTCGGTTTTCATCATAGCCCGCAACTTTTAGGGGAAGCGTTTCCTGCCATTCGGAAATAACTGCTTCAAGTTCCGGCGTGAGCGTTCCGTCCTTCACAAGAACGATGCAATCAGCGGGGCGAGTTTGTTCGGCAAGAGAACGCAAAGACTTGGCGAGGAACTGCGGGCTGTCCTTGCAGTAGACGGATTGGAGGACGGTGAAGGTCATGCCGCTCTCTCCAAGCCAAATGAAGAAGGCTGCGAAATGCCGCTATCGTCTACCCCCCCCCTCTAAAAAAGATCGCTCTTTCTTACCGTTTTTTTTATATCTGGATTTAGGAAGAGTTAATTTTCGCACCACACCTTTGGCTGCATAAATTGCGAAAAAGAAAATGCACTGATGGAGAGGCATTTTTAAAACATTGCGGTATATATTCCACTGCCAAGTTGCGCTGCGCATTTTATTGTTGGAAACCGAGTTCTTCACGATTCTGTACAACGCAAGCACTTCGCCGCAGTTGCTTGCTATAAATTTGTTTTGCAGCAAATCCAGCCAATAAACGAAATCCTCATGGTCAATATTCCGAAAATACACCTTGCCGCATTTTTTCACATCATAAATCGAAGTCAGGAACCCTATATAGCAAGATTCAAGCTGATTGAAATAATTCACATATTTTGGAGCCACAACTATTTTTCCAGTGTGTCTGCCATTTTCGGAAAGCTTTTCGTAATCGCAGAACACAACCGCCACATCTTTCATCTCAAATAACGGAAGCTGCCTTTCAAGCTTTGTCGGAAACCACATATCGTCAGAATCAAGAAAGGCGATATAACGAGCGCAGGCGTTTTCAATTCCGACATTACGGGGAGCGACTGGCGAACCAGACGGAAAGTCAGTCTTGAAATATTTTATGCGCGAATCTGTTTCACAGAATGAGCGAATTATGTCCGCAGAATTATCTGTCGAACAATCGTCAACCACAAGCAGCTCCCAGTCCGTAAATGTCTGCGAAATTACAGATTCTATCGCATCGGTTATAAAACGCGCCGAGTTGTAGCATGGCATTATAATTGAAACTTCAGATTTCATAGCCTATCCTCTTCCAAAGTATCCAAAATTTTTTCAATTTGTTTTTGTACAGTTTGAGTGGAAAACCTGCCCTGCAACTTTTTTAAATTTTCGCGCTGTTCTGCATAAAGCTTTTCATCAGGATTCTTGTCAATTCTTTCTATCGTTTCAATAAATTCACATTCATCTTCACATCTCCAGCCGATGTTTCCTGCATCTTTGAAAATTCCGTCAAAGTAACTATTCTTTATATAGATAATTGGCTTAAGAAAGCGAATCGCATCCAAAACTGCACCGCTTGCCGTAAACTTGTAACTTGAACTGGAATATGCAAAACATGCATAGGTTGCACTAGAAACTGCCTCGTCAAAATCCTCCTGCAAAATCATTCCGCCCTTTGAAAGAATTTTTATATTAGACGGAATATCATCGATATGGAGTTTAAAACTTCCTATAACAAAAAACTTTGAACCTGAATTATTTTCAATTTTTTTTGCAGCATCCATAAATGTCGCTCCGCCCTTTTTCAATGAAAATTCACCTATATAAGCAAATATATTTTTATTAACATTAGGACGAATATGATTTTCACTTATGAAAACTCCAATCGGATGATTAATGGAAAAAATTCTTCCTTTAAAATATTTTTCAAAATTTTCTTTTATTGAATCGCCAAGCACAATGCGTATGAAATTTGACGGTGAATTTATTTTTGAGCAAAGAGAAATCCAAAAAGGATACGACCAAACTTTCCATTTCCCCTGCATCTCAAGCCCCTCCGACTCGCCATGCGTAATCACAATTATTTTCTTTTGTGGAATTTTCCTTGCAAACAGCGTCAGAAAAAATTGGACATTTGGAAACATACTTAAAAACACAATAAAATCGGATTGCGAATCCCTTATTATTTTTCTTGACTGAAAATATTCCAAAAAGAATTTCTTGATTCTTTTCGAACCAGGTGCAAGAACGCTAAGCGAATGGTGATAGATTTTATGAAAGACAGCTTCTCCTAAATTCAAACAGGAAAAATGCTCATCAGAGCAGAAAAGCTCAACAGAGTTATCGCCGGCAATTTCCGAAATAATTCTGCACATAGCCGAATTTACTGGATAATGCTGCAAACCGGTCATGTTTGCCTCAACAAGTGTAAAAGTCATACTTGCTCTCTTAATATTTTCTGATTTTTAATGCATTTAAAGCAAAGTGAAAATATCACAAAATAAAACCATGCACCGCTTATCGTATATCCAAAGGAAAGTAGAATTAGGATTGTAAATATACCTGCAACCTTTGTGTCTTTTGACTTCCAAACCAAAAAGAAAACATAAAACCAAAGCAGGCTGCCTAAAATTCCCCCGTACAAAAAAACATTTGTCAAAGTGGATTCGCATATAGCACCTGTCAATTGAAATTCTTGGTTCATTAACCACGGCACATAGTTGTCAAAAAAGAAACCAGTATTCGTAAGTCCATATCCAAAGAGTACATATTGCAATTCAGCTGTCGGTACATAAACAAGAGAGGCAAAATACTTTAAATGTCGCTCATTTCCTTTTCCTGTATATGGCAGTACAAGCCCCACGAAAAACAACACAAAAATCAAAATAATGCAAATTTTTAGCATGAGAGGCTGATGCGTTTCCTTTTCACGCAAATCTAAGAAGTTAAATTTCCTGAATAAAAAGTAAAAAAACAAAGCAATAATTGAAGTTTTTGAAACTGAAACAATTATTGCAAGTATAATAATAGCATCATAAATTTTTCTTTCCTTAACAGTAACAATTCTTTCCTTATACAAAACATAGGCGAGAGAAATTGCAGTAACAGAACATCCTGGATCAGGAGAAAAACCACAGGGGCGATAAAGAGGAATTCCCGCAAGTGAAGTGAGTTGTAAGAAAGGATGTGGTACTCCTATTATATTTGGATCACTCGTTATCGGAAAAACTTGCCAAATTAGTGGTGTTCTGGTAAGAAGATAGAATTGAGTGGCATCCATTAAAATCCAAATCGATGAAAAAAAAGCGCAAAAAAAGAAACCTTTTAAAAGCACCTTGTTATACCCTGTCTTTACTGAAGAAAGCGTTATAAGAAAACTTAGGAGAAAAGCAAATGATGTCATAATCCCAGAATAGCCAAAGGAGAAAATAGCACCCATAACCGAGCAGAAAAAAAAGAGAACAACTAAAAATAATAGTATAACTTCCTCTATATGTAATCGCATCCCCTTTAGCGCAACAATAAAAAACATAAGAACAACGATAGCCAAAATTCCAAACTGAGAAAGCAATAGCCCCTGTACACGAGGCCATAAAACAATAGAAACAAGCGCAGTCGAAAAAAACAGAAAATGCAACAAATATTTCATTTTTGTACCTCGTATATTTTTTTTAATTTTGTTTCATTTCTTACATAAGATGTATAAAAATAGAGACTGCTATAGCGGCATAAACCCTCCTGCAAAAGAAAAAGCAGAACGAACATTCTTTACTTTATCTCCTTAAGCATTTCAAATGCTTTTTTGCAACGAAAATAATTGTGCGGAAGGGCATATACAAAAAGGAGTTTTCGTCTCATTGTATTGAATTCTTTATTTGATAAATTTTTTTTAAAATATAAAAGGCAGCTCTTCCAGTAAAACAATGCCGTCATCTTCACGAAGTCGTATTTCATTTTGTCCTCTGTCCCGGAGCCTCCAACAAAGTGTACAATTTGCGCTTCGCTTATAATCTTTCGAGAAAATTCTTTCTTCGCCATATATAATTGCAAATCGGACTCTTCAAAATACATAAAAAATCGTTCGTCAAATTTCGCCATCTCATTATTTTTAAGAAACAAATCCGCGCCCGTAATATAATCAACTTTTTTAGGTCTTGAATTTACATTTTCATGATAAAGACCCATTCTTTTTACAATTTTTTTTATTCCAACAGAATCCAACACACGCATAAAAAGATAATGAGAGGTATTTTTATAAGTTGGAAAATCTCCACCCGAATGGATAATGTTTTCTTTTTCGTCCAATAGCCAGCTGCCCAATGCCCCAACCCTCTCCCATTCCCCATTCTTCTCGAAATACTCAAAGAAAATCTTCACCGCGTTGTTCAAAAGAATTGTGTCGCTGTTCAAATAAAATATGTATTTTCCTTTTGCGATTTTCAGTCCGCGATTGTTTGCTGTTCCGAAGCCAAGGTTTTCATTGTTTTCAATTAAGATGACCTGCGGGAATTCCGTGCGGATCATTTCAATCGATCCGTCCGAAGAGCCGTTATCGCTCACTATTACTTCAAAATCAACGCCTGCTGTTTTTTCAAAAATTGAAGCAAGACAATTGCGAGTAAGTTCTTTCGTATTGTAATTGACAATGATTATACTAACATCCATATCAATTTACCTTCTCCCACAACTTCTCGCAGCAATTCCCGTCCAAACATTCGGACAGATTCTTGTGAATATCCAGCTCTGAAATTTTCCGTTTTATTTCCAATGCCCTGTTATTCCATGTATTATTTTCTGCAAAGTTCTTACAATCATTTTCACAAGCTTTACTCCTCATTTCGTTTGACTCAATCTTTCTAACGCAATCTTCAAAGCTTTTGACATTGCCGTTTTTATACAAATACACATAATCTGAAAATTTCAGTGTCTCCCCATATTCAACCGAAATTATAGGCTTGCAAGAGAAAATATATTCATAAAGTTTTACAGGATTTACAGATTCTATAAGTTTATTGACTATGAATGGCATAATAAGAATATCTGCCGCATTCATTATTGAAAAGATCTTATCTCTGGAAACGGGACCATGAAATATAAAATTTTCTTCGCGATTTGTAGAAATATTGTCAACCGGACCAAATAAATGGAATTCATATTTTTCTTTGTCAAGCGTTTCCAATAAATTAAAATCAAACCATTCTGATATCGTTCCTATATAAACAAACTTTATCCTATTGCTTTCGGTTAATTTTATATTTTCCAATATATTAGTTTTCGGAAGCTCTATTGCATTATTATTTACAGAGAATTTCCCACTAATATTTCCAAGGTTGTATCGTTTTAAAAGCGCATTTTTTAAATACTCTGAAGTAAAAAAAACATACTTTGAATGCTGTATCACTTGCTTTTCAAGAACAAAAAGCTTTTTGTTCTCTTTCAGATTGGATGAGAATTCCAACACATCATCCATACAATCATAAATTATAGGGACATTTATTTTCGTGCTAAAAAAAACGGGATGTGTTAAATAAACATAATCATAGTCTTTCTTAGACAGAAGATTTTCAAGAAAACATTCGTAGATAAAAGTGTTTATCTTTCTTATTACAGAAAATCTTGACATCGGCAGTCTAGGAATTTCTTTTATTAAAAAATTCCCTTTTGCATTGCTTGTTAACAATTTCTTATCAAAATTTTTCTGATAATAAACTTCTGCTTCAATTCCATTTTCCGCTAATTTCTCGGCAATAAAATGAGGTCTTTGTTTTATCCAGTTCCAATCAACATGCATAAGATAAAGAATTCTCATAATAAACCGTTCTCCAAAATCTTCACGATTCGTTCGCTTGTCTTTCCGTCCCCATACGGATTCACGGCATTGGACATCGATTTATATAGCTCCCCGCCGCACAAAAGCTCCTCTGCCGCAGATACTATTTTCTCGCAATCCGTGCCCACAAGTTTTGCAGTCCCTGCCTCTACTCCTTCCTGCCGTTCCGTGACATCGCGCATCACCAAAACAGGCTTCCCCAGTGCGGGCGCTTCTTCCTGTATTCCGCCAGAATCGGTAAGAACGAAAAAGCATTTTTCCATAAGCCAAATAAGATACGGATAGTCCAAAGGTTCGATAAGATGAATATTCACTTTTCCATGAAGATGCCGCATAACCGGTTCCCGCACATTCGGATTCAAATGCATGGGATAGATAAATTCTGTGTCATTGTGTTTGTCTGCCAAAACAGAAATCGCCTTGCAGATATTTTCAAATCCGCTTCCGAAGTTTTCCCTGCGGTGTCCGGTAATCAAAACAATCTTTTTTGAAAAATCCATATACGAGAAAAAATCGGAATATTCCTTGTCGCCTTTCTTCTTTATCAAAGCAAGCCCCAAATGCAAAGCGTCTATGACCGTATTGCCGACCATGTATATATTTGCAGGAATTCCCTCGCGCCGGAGATTTTCGGCAGCCCTTTCTGTCGGGCAAAAATGAAAGTCCGCAATGTGTCCGGCAAGGATTCGATTTCCTTCCTCCGGAAATGGGGAATATTTGTCGCCGCTTCTCAATCCTGCCTCAAGATGTGCAATGGGAAGTTTGCAAAAGTATGACGCGAGCGCCCCTGCAAGCACTGTAGATGTATCTCCCTGTACAAAAATCAAATCGGGTTTTTCGCTTTCAAGTATTGGTTTTAATCCCAGCAGACAGCCGCTTACGATATCGAAGAGTGTTTGGTTTGGCTTCATCAAGTTCAGGTCATAGTCGCCTTTTATGCCGAAAAATGAATTTATCTGATCCAGCATCTGACGGTGCTGTCCCGTAAGGCAGACAGCCACTTTAAATCGGAGCGGATGCTTTTGGAACTCCTTAATAAGAGGCGCCATTTTTATTGCTTCCGGACGTGTTCCATAAATGAACAAGATTTTTTTCATAATGTTATTTCCTTAATTTTTTTTCCGCAATTTCTTTTTCAGTCATTTTTTCCTCCTGTATACCGCAAAGAACACGCAGATGCAGGGAAGCGCGAGCAGTGCGCCGCTTATGACGGCACAGACGAGCCAATCGAAATACGTGTGTACGAAAAACGGATTGCATCTCATGGCAGACACGATTGCCGCATACAGCGCAAAAAAGACGGCAATTTTGCCGAGAGATATGAACACCAGTGCGCCCAGTATTTTGCGTGCGGAATAAATAATGATGTCAAACGTCCGATATGCATACGAACAGATGCCGCCGAGCAGTACGCCGATAAACCCGAACTTCAGCGTGAACGCCACGGAAAAGACAACGTTAATCGCGCTTTCCGCAAGACTTCGCCACTGCGTCTTTTGGAAATGCCCTGCGGCGTTAATCATATTGCCCGCAGGGTTCCGCAGGTTATTCAGCACGCCTACGGCAACGAAAAGTTTTGCCATGACGGGCTGTATGTAATCGGCGTCCGTCATGTTTTTTGTGTACAGCTGCATGAACGGCATAATCAGTATGTACGCCATTGCATAAAACCAGCCCTCCGCGGCAAAGAACAAAGTTTCAAAGCGCGAGAACAATTTCCGCGTTGCATCGGGGCTGTCCTTTACCAGCGACTCCCCGAATACCGCCTGCATGCCGTTTGAAAACGCTCCGAGCAGATTGGAAATTGCACTGAAGACCATGGCGTATACCGCGTAAACGCTCGCATCGGCAAGGCTGCACAAGACGGCTATGATGACAAGCGGCGAATTGAACACGACAAGTCCGCCGATTTGGTGCACGAGCGCGTTCCGGCTTTGGGAAATCGCGGCGAAGTCAGGCTCGGATTTGAAGTTTAAGTCGGCGTACTTTCTGCGGCAGTACAGCACGATAAACGCATAGCGCGAAAGATACACAAGGGACGAACAGAGCTTGACGGCGAGAATCGAAAATCCGAGCCGAATCAAAACGGCGGCGACGGCGGTGTTCACGGCAACGGCGAATGTCTGCACAAACGAAATGACATAGAGCTTTTTGTCGGCGGTCAGAAGAACGCGATATTTTCCGATCAGAAAAAATTCGGCAGCTCCGGTGATTCCCAGCACGAGCACCATAAGCCCCGCCTGAATCCTGTCGACTTCGGTGCCGACAGCCAGCGGATAAACAAAACTCAGCGCAAAAACCAAAAGAACAAAAACCGCACCCGACTTGCCGTAAAAGCGCGCCGCCGCGGACAAAATCGCATTGCGTCCCTCGGCACAGCGTTCCGCAAGCGGTTTGTACAGCGCCGCAACGGATGCCGCCCCGACGCCCGCTTCAACGATATTCAGATACGCGATAAACTGCGTGATGCTTGAAACCATGCCGTTCACGGACGAGCCGAATGCGGAAATCACAAGCGGCGGCAGTATGAATCCGCACAGCGCGGTAACAACTTGCAGCGTCAGGTTTGAGAAAATGATAAGAGCCGCCTCTTTTTTTCGTGATGATATATGCATCAACTATCCTTTACTGCAAAATAAACATACGGACTGAAAGCCGGACTGCAATTGTTGCCAACTCCCGTACCGCACCGCGGTTTCACTGCTTAAAAAACTCAGTGAGTTTTTTCAAAAAGCCAGTAAGTTTTTTTAAAAACTCACTGAGTTTTCACAAAAAGTCACTGTGTTTTCCGCGCGCCCACACGCCTTCCGCGCCTGCTCTCGCCCGCCGTGTCGCCGCGGATTCCGCCGACGCGCGCTCGTAGCCCAGCTCTTCCGCGCCAGCAAGTTCTCTGCCGCAGTCATATACTGCCTGCATACCGCCGGCGGCGCAGAACGACTCAATTACGCTCCTTTGCACTTCCGATCCGCCGAGCCACACCGTTTTGTCCGAGTCAAAAACCGGCGACAGCGTACATATATACAGAAAAACAAACTCCATTCCGTCTGCGCGCAGCCGCTCAAGCAGAAAGGAAAGCAGCTCCTCGGTTACGCCGTTCGGAAAAATCATAATTTCTTTTTCCGCCCAGGCGCCGCCGGCTTCGGAAACGAGAAAACCGTGCATTTCGTCTATCTTCTGCTGATAAAAACCGTCCGGTGCGGAACCGCACAGCAGCGCATAGCGTTTCGGCGCGCGCTTTTCAAAATCCATTCGCAAAACCAGCCCTTTGCCGCAAAATTTTTATTCTTTTAGATTGAATTCGAAATTATTATAATTCTATTTGAAATAATTTTCAATCCAAAAGAATTGTATTTCATAAAAAATAATTCTTTTGGAATATGTAACAGCTTTCTTTTATACTGCATACTTTTTTTATGTGTGAAATAAATATACGGAAGATTTTCGGAGAAAATGTACGATATTACAGAAAGCAGCGGGGACTTTCGCAGGAGCAGCTTTCGGAAATCCTCGAAATTTCACCGAATCATTTGAGCGTCATCGAAACAGGCAATAAATTCGTAACATACAAACTGCTCGAAAAAATAATCAGCACGTTTGATATTGCGCCGTCACTGTTATTTTACGCAAAAGATGCATATACGCCGGACACTCTGCTGCGGGATAAAATCAGCACCGTCATAAAAACGGAACTGGGAAATGCGCAGGCTTCTATCTGCGAGCAGATTGAAAAAATATACCGAAGCTGATTTCGTTTTCCGCGCGAATAAATTCAATTCGATTATCGGACGGCGGAATGCGTCCGCTCGCTTCGCACATGCCGAACGCGTCCGCGGTTTTTCCGCACGCTTCTTGTGCAAAAAAATCATCGAGGCGTTTTTATCCAAAAACAGAACACATATTGCATCGAAAAACACTGTATACTTCTATTATAAACATGCATAAAAACACAGTTGTGCATGCTACCGGAGCCGATAATCCGGCATTTTGCGCCGCAGTATCGGCATAAAATTCCCAAAGGAGACGAAACTATGCAGTTACAAAAAACCATGCCGGCGCTTGCGGCATGCATTATGTTCGCAGCCGCGGCAGGCGCGCAGGATTACCAAACAAAAGCGCTGACATCGTATGACCGTGCGCTCCCTGTTTTTTACGAAGACATTAAAGCGCACATGGATTTTTCTCTCGGCTATAAGGACACGTCCGATTACGCCGCCTGGAAAAAAGCAGCCATGGAAAAAGCCAGGGAACTTATTATTCCCTGGGAAGAAAATGCGCCGTTCGAGATGGAAATTCTCGAAAAACAAGACCGCGGAAGCTACACTGCGCAGAAAATCGTGTATAACGTAACGGGAAGCAGCCGGACAACGGCGCTGCTGCTCGTTCCGAAAAAAGGCAAAGAACCTTTTCCGGCAGCACTGATGCTGCATGACCACGGAAGCAAATTCACAATCGGCAAAGAAAAAATGGTCGAAACATTCGGCAGCGACGAATTGTCGCAGAAACGTCTTGCGGAATCCAAAGAATGGGCAAAGCAGTATTTCAGCGGGCTGTATCCGGGCGACGAACTGGCAAAGCGCGGATACGTCGTATTAAGCGTGGATGCGCTCGGCTGGGGAGACCGTTCCGTAAAAAACTGGCGCACCGATTCTCAGCAGGCGCTTGCCTCGAATATGTTCAATATGGGCACAAGTTATGCGGGCTACATTGCCATGGAAGACTGCCGCGCGGCGGAATTTCTTGCAAGCCTCCCGCAGGTAGATAAAAGCCGTGTTGCGGCAGTCGGTTTTTCGATGGGCGCTTTCCGTTCATGGCAGACCGCCGCGATGTCCGATGCGGTAACCGCAAGCATTGCCTGCTGCTGGATGGCAACGATGAAAGGACTTATGGTTCCCGGAAACAATCAGCTTAAAGGGCAGTCCGCATACACAATGCTGCATCCGTTCATCGCGAAATATTTGGATTATCCTGATGTTGCGGGACTTGCCGCGCCCAAGCCGATGATGATTCTTGCGGGCGAACAGGACGGCTTATTCCCTGTCGATTCGGTGAAGGAAGCGTTCGGCAAAATGCACAAAATTTATGCGGCAGCCGGCGCGGAAAATAAGCTGAACACGCAGTTTCATCCGAACGGCCACGAATTCAATTCGGCGCTTCAAACACAGGCGTTTGACTGGCTTGATGCGCAGTTCGGCGTAAAAACGAAAAAGAAATAACCGTTTGCGGCGGACGATGCCTTCCACTGCAATGCGTTCAAGGCGTCGTTCGTTCCCGTACCATCCGAAAAGCACGAGCGCGGGCAATGCTGTTGCTTTTTTTTCTTTTGGGAATTATAGTAGCAGCATCAAACTGCCGTTTCTCATTCGGCGGAATGCATCATTGAAAATGAACCGCAAAAAACTGTCATTTCCGATACGTCGGTATGCACGCGGAGTGCATGCGTCTATAATAGGCGTGAAAATCGAAAGCGTTCCGCAGACATTTTTGTGCGGCGGACAACCTTTACAGGAGGCAAAAATGGACCCGGACCCGGACAGTCGGCGCGACGGTTTTTCTTTCGCGCAGCACACCTCTTATAAAGGAAAATATTATGATAACATTCTGGCAGCAGGAATCGGGGCAATTTGTCCGCCGCGGCAAAAACGATCTGAAAAACAACGAAAATATCTGGATTGACGCCCGTTCCGTAACACGAGATGATATTCAAATCCTCGAAAGCGAATTTCATATAGAAAAAGAGCATATCCTTGATATTCTGGATCAGGACGAGCTTTCCCGCATCGAAAAAGAAGACGATTACACGCTGACTATCGCGCGGCTTCCGATATTCGTTCCCGAAAATGACATATCGTATTTCACGATTCCGCTGGGCATTATTTTATATCAAAACATGGTTTTGACAATCTGCTGGACAGACTGCGAAGTTCTCAAAGATATTTCCGCCAACAGAATCCGCGGTTTATCGCTCAATGATTTTCCGGCATTTGTCATTAAAATTTTAAGCCATGCGGACAGCACGTTTCTGCGCTATCTGAAAGAAATAAACAGGCGTTCCACCAAAATTCAGGACGAACTTCAGCTTTCGATAAAAAACAACGAACTCATACAGCTTCTCAACCTCGAAAAATCGCTGGTATTTTTTACCACGTCGCTGAAAAGCAACCAGCTGCTGTTGGAAAAACTGATGAAAACGCGTATACTGCTTCTCGACAGCGATGATCGGGACTGGCTCGACGATGTTGTTATCGACAACCGGCAGGCAATCGAAATGGCGGATACGTACAGCAATATTTTGTCCGGCATGATGGACGCGTTTGCATCTGTCATTTCAAACAACATGAATATCGTAATGAAGCGGCTGACGGTCATTTCGCTTATTATGATGGTTCCGACATTTATCGTCAGTTTTTTCGGAATGAATGTTCCGCTGCCGTTTGCAAAAATCGGCATGGCAGGCACGTTTATTATCGCGGCAATGTGCATCGCGGCTTCGTTCATTGCGCGCTTGTGGTTTTTGGACGATAAGCCGGTACTCGAACCGAAAAAGAAAAAACGGAAGGCATCGAAATGAAAAAAGCACTGCATTTTTTTCTGCGGACTGCGCTGCTGACAGCCGCGCTTCATAACATATCCGCGCAAAGCGCCGTCGTCATAGCACAGACGGCGGAAATACCGCCGCAGCCGGCGGCAAGCATGATGTTTGTAAAAGGTTCCGAAAACACATCGGTGCGGGACGGCGCATTTATAATCGGAGAGCATACGCAGTCATATACCGCAAAACGCGCCGTTGCGGATTTCAGAATAAACAGATTCGAAACAACGTATGCATTATGGCACCAAGTACTGATATGGGCATCGGAACACGGCTATACGTTTCAGAATCCGGGACAGGAAGGCTCCGCGGGACGGCGCGCACGCTATCCGAGCGACGAAGGCATGTACGAACCGGTAACCGCCGTAAACTGGCGCGACTCGATTGTATGGTGCAATGCGCTGAGCGAAATGACAAAACGAACGCCGTGCTATACAAGTGGCGGCGATATACTCAAAAATGCCACGGACGCGGCGGCGGTTGATATTGCCGTCTGCGATTTTGCTGCCGACGGCTACCGGCTGCCGACGGAAGCCGAATGGGAATTCGCGGCGCGCAGAACATCGGCAGGATTCCAGAGGGGCGACCTTGCAAGCGGCGCGGTAAAAGAAGACGGTTCAAGCACCGGCTTGATACCGGAAACATCGCTTGCCTGGATAAGCGAAAATACCGTAAAAACGCAGACAGTCGGCACGGCAGGCTGTCTGCGTCCGGAACTTGAAAATCCCGGAGCCGGAAAAGCCAACGCACTCGGAATTTTCGATATGAGCGGCAACGTTCTCGAATTCTGCTGGGACTGGTACGGCGAATACCGGCAAACGGCACATCCGTACATTTCTTACGGACCGCAGCTCGGATCGCAGCGCGTATGCAGGGGCGGAAGCTGGAGCCCGTACACACCGTTTTGCTATGCGGGCGACAGATACGCTTTTGATCCCGACGAAGCATACAATTATATGGGATTCCGAATCTGCCGCTCGCTGACGACGGCGGACTACGCATTCCCGGATACGCTCGAACAGGACGAAGAGCTCGTTTTGCTGCAATAATGCTGCTTTATTTTCCGCACCGCGAAAAATCAGCTGAACCTGTGCGGGAGTTCTTTTTTTCCGGGGAATTTTGTATACTTTTTCCATGCCATCAATCGAAATAGAAACACTTAAAAAAGAATTGAATACAGAACAATTCAAAGCCGTTACGACATTGAACGGTTCGCTTCTTATCATTGCCGGAGCCGGCAGCGGAAAAACGCGGGTCATTACCTTCCGCATCGCGCACATGCTTGAAAGCGGCATTCCGCAAAGCCAAATACTGGCGCTCACGTTCACCAATAAAGCCGCAAAGGAAATGGAACAGCGCATAAAGGAACTGACCGGAAAAAAATTGCAGAATCTGACGGTTTCGACATTCCATGCATTCGGCGTAAAAATCCTGCGGCAGGATATAGACAAACTCGGCTGGAGAGAAAATTTTTCTATTTATGATGAAACCGACCGCAATCAGCTGATAAAAGAAACCGGACGCGAACTCGGTTTTTCCGCAGATGCGCTTGACGTATATAATATCGGAACGTTGTTTTCAAACATCAAAACCGGAAGAAAAACCTGGGAACACGCAAACGATCAATATCGGAACTTATATGAAGGCTATCAGGAAGGATTGAAGCTGTTCAACGCCGTCGATTTTGACGATTTGATCGGGCTCCCGATTCGTTTATTCCGCGAACATCCGGATGTGCTGGAAAAATATCGGAACCGCTACAAATATATAATGGTGGACGAATTTCAGGATACGTCCCGCCAGCAGTATGAATTGGTGCGCATGATTGCGGACAAAAATATCGCGGTCGTCGGCGATGACGATCAGTCCATATACAGCTGGCGCGGCGCAAATTACGGCAATATTTTGATGTTCGAAGAAGACTTCCCCGATGTAACGGAAATCCGTTTGGAGCAAAATTACCGCTCCACGGAAACGATTTTGGAAGCGGCAAACGGCGTTATTTCGCACAACACGAACAGAAAAGAAAAAGCGCTTTGGTCGGGGAACGGTTCCGGGCGGCCTATCGAAATCTTCATGCCGGAAAATGAAAATGCGGAAGCCGATTTTATTTCCGAAACCATACAAGGCATGTGCGCAACGGAAAATCTGCACTACGATGCTTTCGGCGTGCTTATCAGGGCAAACAATCTTTCAAGAGCAATCGAAGAATCGTTTCTTGCCGCAAATATTCCGTACACGATGTCCGGCGGAACGAGTTTTTTCCAGCGGAAAGAAATAAAAGACATAATCAGTTATCTGCGGGTCATCGCGAATCACGATGACGACATAAATCTTCTGCGCATTATCAATACGCCGCGCCGCGGAATCGGCAGAAAAACAATCGAGCAGCTCAATGAAACCGCGAAAGCGCAGAACTGTTCGTTATGGACAGCGCTGAATTGTATCATATCGAATCCGCCTTCCGCGCTCGGAGAAAAAGTGCAGGAAGAACTCGGCGCTTTTGCGCAATTCATAACCGAACAGCGCGCCGTACTGCTCGGCGGCAAAGGGCTCGCAAAAAAAGTGCGCACAATGGTTGAACAAATACAATACTGGGATTATCTTGTTTCCGAATACCAAAAAAGCGAAAAAGCCGCCCGATTTAAATTCATGAATATCGAAAGCCTTATATCTTCTATGGAAAATTGGGAAAACAATCCCGACACATTCGATTCGGGATTATACGCGTATTTAAATCGCGTAACGCTTCTGTCGCGCGATGATGCGGAAGACGACTCGATCAAAGGCAAAGTGCACTTGATGACAATTCACGCGTCGAAGGGACTTGAATTTCCGGTAGTATTTATTGCCGGCGCGGAAGACGGCATTATCCCGCACGCGCGCAGCATAGAAGACGGGGACGGCGGCACGGAAGAAGAACGGCGGTTATTTTATGTCGCCATCACTCGGGCGCGCGATAAATTATTTATTTCAAGCTGCCGGAAACGAAGAAAAATGCAGTCAATAACGGAATGCGTTCCCTCGCCGTTCCTCGACGAAATTCCCGCGCATCTTGTGGAATATCATGAACCGCAGGGCGAACCGACAGACGATATGGCGCTTGACATCATCACGCGGATGAAAATGAAGTTTCCCAAGCCGCAGGACGAACCGCAGGCAGAACAGCGCTGAAAAAAACTTCGCTAAATCGGATTCGGCTGCAATTGCATCGGGGAACAGGAATAAACAGCGGACAGCGCAGAAACGCAGCATGCGGTTTATTTTCCTGCTCCCGAACAAAATACCTGCTTTTTATTTTTTCAAATCGTCCGCTGTTTTTATATACCGTTCCGCGGCATAAGAAGAAAGATAAAACAGATACGGTGTTTCGGAACATGAACAAATATAAGATCCTTCTTCGGCTGCCGGAGACAACGAAACAACAATATTTTTTCCCGAAACAGTCGTCAGCGTAACGGTATTTTTGCCTTCGTCCGGAAGCACGGCGTCATCTTCCGCAAAAGAACGCGCACGCAGCGACATAACAGAACCCGCCCAGGCAGCCGCTTTTTCCGTATCGACAAGCGCCGATGCCTGCTCGGAATCCGTTATATCCGCCCGCACCCATTCCGGCGGATCTCCGGCTTTTTCAATGGCAAAAGAATCCCTGTCGGATTCGGATGCGATGCGCGCAATATCGCTTAGGGATATATCATATATCGATTTTTCCCGCAAATCGTCAATCGATTTCGAAAACGCTGCGGCGGCATCTCCCGATACAAGCAGCACATCTTTTGCGCCGTCAAGCTGCATGTATGTCTGCCGCGACGTAACGGAAGCCTTGCCGATTCTCATGGAGCGTATTGTTTTTCCGGCGGACTGAACCTCCACGACAACGGCAGACGAATCGTCAAGTCCGTATCTGTCACTGTCGGCGCCGCGGGATACCGTTCCGAGCACTCTTATTTTTTCCGCAGTTTCATTCATTTCATTGACAGCGTCATTATCGGCAGGATACTTTTTTTCACCTACAAACCAGCTGCCGTCATTCCGCACGACTTCGAGCAGTTCGCCGCCGAGGGAAATAATGTATTTATCGATTGTTCCGTCAAGCCGTATATCTTTAACTTTGCTGCCGGCCGCAAAAATGAGCTGACAGATATACACCGCAACAAGGAAGCCGATGCATGCAAGCAATATAACTTTCCGGTTTTTTATTGTTTTCATTCTCCAGTCCTCCGCATTTTTCAAAGAGCTATTCATTTCCGTTACGATTCCCTGCTGTCTTCCGCATTGTAGCGCAAACGTATTTTACGGCGGCGCGCAGTACGTTTTCTCCAAACGAACAGCCCAGCCAGAGCGGCAAGCAGCGGCAGGCAGTACTGGTTAAACGCTTTTGCGGCATTCATCGCCGCGTTTGAAGCTCGGCGCAGCGTATTCAGCGAAAGTCCCTTGGTTCTCATTTCGCACAAATCGCCCATGCCGTTCATATAATCAACTGCGTTGCGGATAAACAGCGCGATCGGCTGAGAACCTGTTTCGTCGATTACCTGCGCTGTCGTGATGCCGGATGTTCCCGCTACGAAAAGTTTTCCGGGCTGCAAACTTTCCGCCAAATGATCCGATGCCGAAACAGCCGAAAAAGCGGCGCGCTCGGATGCGCTTTTATCACTTTCGGACAAAGAACCGCCGTTGCCGGAAGTCAATTCCGCAGGCGGCGCATCGAAAGCGCTCGTAAATTTTCCTTCGGCAATAACTGCAAGGTTATGCTGTTTCATGCTGTCCTGCGCCGGCGGCGACATCATCATCGGATTCAAATTGATGTGATCGGTCATGAGCCAGGATTCCGAGGAAGATTTGGCAAGCACGACCGTGTTTTTGGCAGAAGCGTCCGCATCCTGCGTTTCGGCAATATCGACGGAAGACGGATTTACCATAAGCACGTAGCCTAAATTTTTCGATACCGGATGCTTTTTATTCAATCCGTCTTTTTGCAGCAGCGGCGCATAGTACAGCGGCAGTTTTCCGTATCCCTGCTGCATGGCTTCATAACAATTTTTGTCGAGAACGTAATTTTTTCCTACCGTTACGCCGTATTTTTCAAGCAGCGCATCAAGCCCGGTGTCTATGGGAATATACTGCGGCATCTGATAATACGCAGCCTGCCCTTCGGGGCGCACTTCTTCGAAAGAATCGGCAAACACGAGAATATTTCCGCCGCGCATCAGAAACTGATCTATTTTATACAATTCGGCATCGCTGTAACGCTGCCGCGGACCGTTAATGATGATGCTCGCGATATCCGTCGGAATATCGGCCTCCGCAAGATTCAGCGGCCGGCATTCATAGCGGTCGGAAAGAATCTGCGAAAATCTGCCGGCACCGTTTTGGACATTGTCCGGATCCAATTCGCCGTGTCCGGTAATATATCCGATTGCGAATGTTTTCGACACAAGACTTTGCAGCGCCTGAGTAATGGAATCGGAAAGGTCGTCAAGTCCGGAAATAGCGTAATCGCCGAAAAAGCCGCGCATGAGCTTCAGCGGAACCGCGCGGAAATTATCCCCGTATTCAAGCACGAGTCCGAGGACGCCCTCGCCCGTTCCGTCCGGCATCGTTTTATCCTGCCAAGAAATCCGCTGGATTCCGTATCTCGAAACAAGGCTTTGGATTTCCTCGCGGCGTGGTTCGACGCGGTCAAAACTTATCCGGCCGCGGTTCTGTTTATTTGCCTGCGCATACGCTTCCGTTACGGCATTTTCAAGCCGGTCGAAACCGCCGATGCCGAAAGCGGAAAGTTCCGGTGTTACGTACAGCGTCATCCGCACTTTGCCGGAAAGTCCCGCAAGCGTATTTGCGGTGGCAATCATCTTGCTCATGGCGGACGTAAGTTTGTATTCAAGCCCTTCCGCCGAAGTCAAATTATCAAGCGTTTCAATTCGATCGCTGTACACAAGCACAACCGACATGTACGCGTTTTTAAAACCGATTTCGTTGTCTTTTACTTCCTGAATCTGAACTTGATTCAAATTGTAACTGCGCGCAAGTTCCTGATTATCGGGTTTTTCCATGTCGAAAAATTCATAGCTGAAATTATTGTTTGCCGCACCGCCGTATTCGACGAGCATATCGCGGACATACTGTTCCACGCTGTTGTACGGGGACGGAAGATTTGCGGAAAAGAAAACTTTCACGGACAGCGGTTCTTCGAGCGTCCGCACAAGCTGCGCGCTTGCCGCCGAAAGCGAATACGAACGCGCCGCAGTCAAATCGATGCGGAAAAACGCGCGCGCGCCGACAAGGTTCAGCAGCACGAGGAGCACAATAAACAGCGCAAAATCGCTTTCCGCGCCGCACAGCCATCGGAAAAACCTGTTTGATTTTTTGTTTGCCGGTTCGTTCATGTTATGCAGCCCTCCTTGCTTTCAGCGTTTTTACCGTCAGCGCAATAAAAAACGAAGACAATGATGCAAAATACAGCAAATCGCGCGAATCGAGAATTCCGCGGGCAACCGAATTGAAATGATACTGCGCGGAAAAAAACTGCAGCAGGCTGACTGTACGCGACGGAAGCAGAACCAAAAAATTGTCTATCATCGAGAGCAGAATGCAGACAGCAAAACCGATAAAAAACGCGGTGATTTGGTTTTTTGTTACGGCTGACGCAAAAACGCCGACTGCGGAAAATGACGCCGCAAGAAAAACCGCGCCGAGATATCCGCCGGCAATCGGTCCGAAATCAACCGCACCGAATACTGCCGCCGTCAATACGTAGCACAGCGTCGGCAGCAGCATTGCGCAGCTGAATAAAAACGAAGCAAGATATTTTCCCAGCACCGCATCGAAAACATTCACCGGCAGCGTCATCAGTGTTTCAAAACTGCCGCTTTTCATTTCTTCCGAAAAAGACCGCATTGTCAGCGCCGGAATAAAAAACGCAAACAGCACCGGCAGCAGATTGAAAAAATTGCGCAAATCCGCGCGGTTGATTAAGAAAAAAGTCGAAAAAAACAAAAAGCCCGCAAATATCAAAAACAATCCCGTAACGATATACGCAACAGGTCCCGTGAAATACGAAGCAAGCTCGCGTTTTATAATTACCGGAATAACAGACGGAACGTTTTTTTCTTTTTTGTTGATTGAATCACTCATTGTTTTTACCTCCGGCAGTCAATGTGCGGAACACATCTTCAAGGCTGTTCCGCCGCAGCGACATTTCATACAGCACCCAGCCGCGCTGAACAATCAGATTAAACACATCCGCGCGAATTTCCGCGCCTGCGGGAACGGAAATATCCGCTTCGGCAAGCGTTTTTTCATCCGCAGAAAGCGCCGATTCCGCAGCGGACACTTCGGAAACACCGTGTATCGTTTCCAGCGCGGCAGCGAATTCCCGCGGCGTGCATCCCGACACAGAAAGATGCAGCGTCGATGCACCGCCGTAACGCGCACGCAGTTCCGATGTCGGACTGTCGGCGGCTATTTTTCCGCGCGATATTATGATAACGCGGTCGCACAGCATTTCCACTTCGCCGAGAATATGGGTAGAAATAATGACCGTCCGCGTTTTGCCTATTTCTTTAATAAGATTGCGGACTTCGATAATCTGATTCGGATCAAGCCCGCCGGTCGGTTCATCGAGTATCAAAATTTCTGGATCGTTCATCAAGGCATGAGCAAGCCCGACACGCTGCCGATAGCCGCGGGAAAGATCGGAGATATTTTTATGCATGACTTCCGCAAGCCCGCATTCTTTGCATAACAGCGGGACTTTTTCCGCGCCGTTTACGTTCTGCATTTCCGCCACATACCGCAGATAATCTTCGACAATCATGTCGCCGTACAGCGGCGCGGATTCAGGCATATATCCTATTTTCCGCTTGGCATTTTTTTCGTCGGCAGCGATATTCTGCCCGTCAATTTTGATTGTCCCGGAACTCATTTCGAGAAAGCCGGTAATCATCCGCATAGTCGTTGTTTTTCCCGCTCCGTTCGGTCCCAAAAGACCGACAATTTCGCCGGTTTTGATCGAAAATGTTATATCATCAACCGCCCGAAATGTTCCGAATGTCCGGGATACATGTTCAACTTCTATCATGTTTCCTCCGATCCGATTTTTCGGTTTTATTATCCATAATTATAAAAACTGATGAGCGCGCACAAAGGTTACGCCGTTTCACGCAAGTGCATGAATGTACTTAATCTTTGCAAAGCATAAGCTTGTTGAGCTGATATTCCGGCAGAAACTGCTTTACTTCGCCCGTTTCAAACTGAACGGAAATAACCAATTCCCCGCCGGAAAGCTCTGTGCGCAAAATAGCGCCGTACCCGTAATCATCGTGGTATACGCGGCTTCCTTTCGTCCAATTGCCTGATGGAAAATCAGGCGTTCCCGCAGCCGGCGAAAAATCGGAAGGCACCTCATCTGCGCCGCCGCGAAGTCCGCCGTGTTCTTCCGGAAAGCGCATAAACGTATTTCTGCGTTCGGCGCGTCGGAACGAAGCAGGCGGCGTGCCGAACACATCAATATGCTCAAGCGGTATTTCAAGCAGGAACGGACTTGCTTCCTGAAAATCCTGTCTTCCGTACAGGCGCCGCATCGCGCATGAAGTCAGGTATAATTCATCGCGCGCACGCGTTATGCCCACATAAAACAAGCGGCGTTCTTCCTCAAGTTCTTCCGCCGTTTTGTCGCGGCGCGGAAAAACGCCGTATTCAAGCCCGGTCATCAGCACGCGGGGAAATTCAAGTCCTTTGGTGTTATGCACGGTAATCAGCGTAACGGAATCGGCTTCATCTTCATCGGCATGTTCTATCGTTCTGTCGAGTTCGATATGATCGAGGAATTCAAGCATTCCGTTCATATTCCGCGGATATACCGCCGCGCTGTTTGCCAATTCTTCCAAATTCGCCAGCCGCTGCGTTTCCGCTGTTTCGTCCTGCTCGGAATAATACGCGGAAAGTCCCGATTTTTCCGCTGTTTTTCCGATAAAATCGGAAAGAGAAACAACAGGCGCCGAAGTTTTGAATGCCGAAGCATTATCGGGAAGCGCCGGCGCGGAAAAATCATCGGCGGAAAGCGCGGCCTGCTGCGCCAGAAGCGCAAGCGGAGTCGGCGCGGAATCGTATTCGGAACTGCCGATGTCCGCCGACAAATCTTCTATCAGTGCAGCAAAGGCACGCAATTCCGTCCGCGCTTTTTTGGGCACGGCATCGGCTGCCGCGCGGCAGGCATCAAGCAGCGTATACGGCGCCGAAGCAAGCGTTTCGCCTTCCGCCTGTTCTTTCAAGCGGGCATCATATATATCGAGAATTTTTTGCCGGCTCGCAGCTCCGATACTGCGCTTAGGTTTATTGATAATCCGAGCGAAAGCAATTTCGTCTTTCGGATTCACGATGAACGCCAGATACGAAAGGATATCTTTTATTTCTTCGCGTTCGTAAAATTTAAGAGAACCGACCACGGTATACGGAATTTTTCTGCGCACGAACTCCGATTCGAATCCGAGCGACTGCGCGTTTGTCCGGTAGAACACAGCCCAGTCGGAATACGGCACGCCTTTTTCGCGGGCGCGCATTATGAGTTCGGCGCAGAAAGCGGTTTCGTCATCTTGATTCGGCAGAAATACGACAGCAGGTTTTTTTCCGCTTCCGCGTTCCGCGACGAGTGTTTTTCCCAGTCTGCCGCTGTTGTTGCGGACCACCGCATCCGCCGCCGCAAGAATATGATTCGTGGAACGGTAATTCCGTTCCAGTTTTATAATTTTTGTTCCGGGGAAGCAATCCTGAAACGTCAGAATATTGCGCACTTCCGCACCGCGGAATTTGTAAATGGATTGGTCATCGTCGCCGACAACGCAGACATACGCGCCGCCGAGCGCAAGCTGCCGCAAAAGTTCAAACTGCGCCACATTCGAATCTTGATATTCGTCAACCATGATGACACGGAAACGCGAATGAATATGGGCGCGGATATTTTCATGCGAAGCGAGCACCTGCATCGGCAGCATAATAAGGTCGCCGAAATCGACATTGCCTGTTTCCCGCAGCCGTTTTTGGTAAGCGGCATATATTTCAGGAAACAATTCGTTTTCTTCCACCTGCGAAAGATTTTCGCTGTCCGGCAGAAGGCAATAATCTTTTGCCAGCGCAATTTTACGGGCAAATTCGGCTGCCTGCTGCCTGCTCACGGAAAGCGCAATGTCTTCCGCAGCTTTTTTTACAAGCGTTGCCGTATCTTCGTCATCATAGACGGTGAAATTTTCGGCGATGCCGGCTTCCTCCGCATACATGCGCAAAAACCAGGAACCGAACGAATGGAATGTCCGTATCTGCGCCTGGGCAGCAAGCGGATTGTATTGTTTTGCCCGCAGTGCCATTTCATTTGCCGCTTTTTTGGTGAATGTTACGGCAAGAATCGAAGCGGGGTTCTGTCCGTTTTCGATAAGCCAGGCTATTTTGGCGGTAATTACGCGCGTTTTGCCCGAACCGGCGCCGGCAAGAATCAGCAGCGGAGAACCGGAATGCTCCACCGCGGCGCGCTGTTCCGGATTCAAAACAGACAGATATTCTGCCGCATTCATACTATATCAAGCTCCCTTAAAAACCTGCGCCGAGGGCTTGCTGCGCATTTCACAGCGCGGGAACACCGTGAATATCTACGCCGGAAACGCTTGTTATGCGCACAGCAACTGTTTTTCCGGCTTGCACAGCATTTGACTGCTGCTCATCGTCCGCATCGTAAGAAACTACGACGGCACCGTCCACTTCCGGCGCCTGAAACCAGGCTCTGCCGACAGCAATGCCTTCTTTTTTTTCCGGATCGGGAATAAGTTCTTCTATAAGCACATCGTAAATTTTACCGACACGCGCCTTGAGCAATTCCTCGGTCAAAGCGGTCTGCATTTCTTCCAGCACGGCGGCACGCTTTTTCGCCGTCCGCTTATTTATCTGCTTTTTCAGTTCAGCCGCGGGGGTACCGTCTTCTTTGCTGTACACAAAACATCCGGACCAGTTCGGACGCAGCGCCTTAAGGAATTTTGCCGTATTTTCCGCGGCAGCGGAAGTTTCGCCGGGAAAGCCCGCAAGAAACGTAGTACGCAGCGCAATATCGCCGAGTTCCTGCCGCAAAAATTCCGCAAGCAAAAGATAACCCGCGGCGGAACCGCGGCGATTCATAGCGCGGATAATATCGTCATCGCCGGACTGAAACGGTATATCAAAATACGGAAGGATTCTGCCGTCGTTTTTTAAAATCGGCAGAATGTCGCGCGGGAAATGATCCGGATGAATATACAGCATCCGAATCCAAAACGAACCGCGCAAATCCGATATGCGCTTCAAAAGCAAAGACAGCGGAGATGCGCCGTTTTCATAAACCGCGCCGGAGGTTTCCGCGGCGTAATGCGCGACGGAAATATCTTCGTTTTCAAAGCCGGCAAACGATTCTTCGCATCCGTATGCGGCAAGATCCTGCCCGACAAGGTTTATTTCGTATATGCCGCGCTCAAGCAGTTCTTGTATTTCTTCTATAATCCGCGCCGGAGCACGGCTCCGCAGCCTGCCGCGGATTTGCGGAATAGCGCAAAACGAGCAGCAGTTATCGCAGCCTTCGGTTATTTTTACATACGCAGATCCGGGCAAATTCAGCAGTTCCGTCCGCTGCCCCTCACACACGCCGCGCTGCGCAGGCAAAACAGCGGTTCGGTTTCCCTGTTCGACAGAAGCAAGCGCATTTTTTAATTCGGAAATATTTCCGTTGCCGAAAAAACCGTCCGCTTCAGGCAGCGATTCAAGAAAAACGCTGCCGTAGCGCTGGACAAGACAGCCGGTCAGCATGATTTTGGCGGCGGGATACGTTTTCCGCGCAGAAAGCAGAGAATCGATTGATTCCTTTTTTGCCTGTTCGATAAAGCCGCAGGAATTGACAATTATCAGCGAAGCCGCTGCCGCGTCGTCAACCCGCACCCAGCCGGCATTTTCCATTTCCGCGATGATCAATTCGCCGTCCACTTGGTTTTTGGCGCAGCCGTGCTGATCGAGAAAAAACGTTCTAGTCAACGTCCGTTACCACCAGTTTATAGCGTCCGTCTGTGTCGCGGATCCATTTTATATCGTTGACGGAAACCTGCCCGCCGTAACCTATTTCCAAATCATAGGAATGCCCCGCATCGCCGATAACGCGCAGCTTTACCATATTTGCGTCGGACATCCAAATGCGCACGCCGCTGTTTCTCGCCTGAATATTCAGCGTATTGCCCGCCGTGTAATAGGCTTCGACCGGTTCGCTGCGGTCCGAGCGGTAGCGGAATAAGCAGGCGCCGCGGAAAGTCGCGGTTACGGTAATAGGATACGCATACGTGCTTTCAAAAACGACAATTTGTTCGCCGCTTTTTTTCACAAAAGACGGGGAATCGGCGGTTTCTTCGGCATTTTCGTCGCGCTCCGGCATAAGAGAGGGAACAGCCTGCTCCGCGGCGGCGGTTTTCAAAAACATGCGGACTTCCGCACCGAAAGACGCATCGGAAGTCGATATATCGGATACATAAAATACGGCATGCGTATTTGCGGAACCGTCGGCATCGATTTCGGCTTCTTCGCCGAGCTGAATATACTGCAAACCGGCAGAAGTCATGAGCGCAAGCTCCGTATGAGTTTCATGCACCGTCAGTTCCGTTTCATGTTCTCCGGGAATAACAATGACATCCCCTTGATAAATGCGTTTTTGTACGGGCTCCGCCGAAAGCACATAGCGCGCAGCTTTCACCCCCGAATCGACAACCGCGTCCGGCGAAGTTTTTTCCTGCGGGAAAAAACAATGATACAAAAACGCTCCTGCCCCGAAGACAACGCAGCAGACAGCCGTGACAACGACAGGAATCCATTTTCCGGAAGATTTGTCTTTCAAAAGACCTTCGGGCACGGGAGCTTCCTGAATCTTTTTTGCGCGGTACAAAGAAATCATTTTGTCCGCGTCAACGCCGAGATACTCGGAATAATTTCTCAAAAAACCGATAAAATACGGCTCGCCGGGAAATATATCCGAGCGTTCGGCTTCAAGCGCATCGAGGAATTCCAGAGAAATGCTTGTTTCCCGTTCCGCTTTCGATAAATCGATTTGTTTTTGTTCACGCGCATTACGCAATATTTCGCCAAAACTTTCCATACAATCTATATACCTTATATCTCATTCCGAAAACAAAAAATTATTATAATTATTCGCTGATGCCGGCGCATCATATAAAAAGCGGGTATCCGGAATATTCTGATTCAGTGCGTAGCCGGAAAAAGTAAATGAAAACAATTCACCGGAAGAAGAAACAGCTTCTACGCGGCGGATCAATTTCAATTCCGCGTCCACGGAAAGAGTAATCGTCCGGAATTCTTCCGACGAACTTTTCCGCGATAAAATCAATTTGACAACCTGAATCGGAGAATCTTCTTCCAGCGGGACGGGATCCTGCCCTGTTTCATACGCAATAGTGTAATATCTGTTTAAAAGCTGAAGTCCCTGCGGCGTTGCCAAATTCATTCCCGAAGAGCCGGAATCGCCGGAACTTTGTATGCCCTGCTGCAGCGCGGCGCGCGGTCCCGGCAGATAAATCGTCAGCAAATCGCCGTTAAAAACAATGACCTGTCCCGCAGGATTGGAAAAATCTATGCGCAGAAGATTCGGGCGCTTAAAAGAAACATGCCCGTTCGCATCCGTCCTTCCGATCTGCATGGAAATATCGGCTTCGTAATCCCGTATTTTGCCGTATCGTTCCGACACCGATCGAAAAAATTCGCCGGCTGTCAATATTTGATTTTGAGCCATTGCCGAAAACATCACAAAACAAAGCGCAATGGATGAATAAAATCTTTTTTTCATAGTGATTGTCTTTTCCTTTTGATATAGTAATTCAGATAGAAATAAAATGCAACACTGCACGGCGGCCGCGGCAAAAGCGCCGCAGACTTTGCAGGCGAGTGAACAAAAATGCCTGTCTGCGCCGCATCATCGATGCCGAATCGATTTTCATTTTCCGCAGCGGACAATGATTGCTCTGCCGTTCGAAATTCTGTATACTTTTGCCGCTGCTCGAAAGTCCGCATATTCTGCGGCAAAACACAGCGGCACACTCCGAAGCAAATACAAGGACGACAGTCATGGCGGAAAAAGAAACAATTATCGGCAGCGGCAATCACGCGGCGTTGTGGCACGGCAGATTCAAGGAAGGTCCCGGCAAAGAAGCGCTGGAATTCGAAACATCGATACATGACGATGCGCGGATGGTTTTCGACGATATAGCGGGAAGCAAGGCGCACGCGGCTATGCTCGGAAAAACGGGCATCATTTCCGAAAATGAAGCGCAGAGCATCGCGGAGGAACTTGACTGCATCGCAGACGACATACGATCCGGCACGCTTCGGATAGACAGCGGCGCAGAAGATATTCACTCGTTTATAGAACATGTACTGACGGACCGTCTCGGCGAAACCGGCAAGAAAGTTCATACCGGACGCAGCCGCAACGATCAAATCGCGCTCGACGAACGCTTGTACCTGCGTCATGCGGTCTCGGAACTTTGCGGCAGCATTTCCGCACTTATCGCGGTGCTCGGCGATATTGCGTCCCGCCATACGGAATCACTTGTTTCCGGATATACGCACATGCAGCGCGCGCAGCCGGTAACGCTTGCGCATCACTTGTGCGCCTGGGCTTGGATGCTCGTCCGCGACAATGAGCGGCTCAAAGACGCCCTCAAACGCATCAGTTTGTCTCCGCTCGGCGCGGGAGCGCTTGCCGGCAGTACGCTTCCGCTGGACAGAAAATATACCGCGCAGCTGCTCGGTTTTGACGGAGAAACTCCCAATTCCCTCGACAGCGTTGCCGACAGGGATTACTGCCTGGAACTGGCGTCCGCTTTTGCCATTTTGCAGGGACATTTATCCCGTTTCTGCGAAGAAATTGTTTTATGGTCAACCGAGGAATTCCGGTTTATCCGGCTGTCGGAAAAATGGTCTACCGGATCGAGCATTATGCCGCAGAAAAAAAATCCCGATTTTGCGGAACTGATTCGCGGAAAAACAGGCCGCGTATACGGGGATCTTGTTTCGCTGCTTACCGTCATGAAAGGTCTGCCGCTTGCCTACAACCGCGACATGCAGGAAGACAAGCACAGTTTATTCGACGCATACGATACGGTTTTATCATGCGTGCGCGTATTTACCGGCATGATAGAAAGCGCCGAATGGAACACGGAAAAAATGAAAGCGTCCTGTCACGGCGGACATGCCAACGCAACGGATGTGGCGGATTATCTTGTCAGGAAAGGAATGCCGTTCCGAACCGCGCATGAAACCGCGGCAAAAGCCGTGCGGATCTGCCTGGAACGCGGCTGCAATATCGAAGATCTTCCGCTTGATGTGCTCAAAACCTGTTCTCCGCTCATAGATGCCGATTTGTATGAAAAAATTACGCCGGAAGCCTGTGTTTCCGGACGGAAAACCGCAGGAGGTCCGGCAGCCGCCTGCGTTCGGTCGCAAATCGAACAGCTGCGCAGTTACTGTGCCGGAAAAACTTGCAATTGACCGCAGCGCGCTTTACAGCACGGATATTCCCGCTGTAAAATGTGCCTATGAATAATTTTGAATACTACACACCGACAAAAATCGTATTCGGCAAAGGCGCGGAAAATGAAACCGCCCGTCTCGTAAAAGAACAGGACTGCAAAAAAGTTCTCGTGCATTACGGCGGCGGCAGCGTAAAAAAATCGGGACTGCTCGACAAAATTCTTTCTCTGCTCGGCGAAGAACAAATCGAATATACAGCGTTAGGCGGCGTAATGCCGAATCCGAGACTGTCGCTTGTGCGGAAAGGAATAGAGCTCGGCAGACAGGAGTCCGTGGATTTTATTTTGGCTGTGGGCGGCGGCAGCGTCATCGATTCCGCAAAAGCAATCGCCTACGGGCTTGCCAATTCATGCGACGTTTGGGACATTTATTTGAAAAAAGCAGTTCCTGTTTCCTGCCTGCCGATAGGCGCAGTGCTGACTATCGCCGCGGCAGGAAGCGAAATGAGCAATTCTTCCGTTATCACCAATGAAGAAGGATATTTAAAACGCGGATACAATTCCGATTTATGCAGATGCCGATTCGCCGTCATGAATCCGGAAATCACCATGACACTGCCGGATTATCAGACAAGCTGCGGCTGCACAGACATCATCATGCATACTCTGGAACGATATTTTGCGCCCGGCCGCGAACAGGCAGCTTTAACCGATGCGCTTGCGGAAGGATTGATTAAAACAGTCATCAAAAACGCCGCCGTGCTCCGTCAGGATCCGCATAATTATAATGCCCGAAGCGAAATAATGTGGGCAGGAAGCTTATCCCATAACGGCCTTACCGGCTGCGGCGGGCAAGGAGATTTTGCGACACATCAGCTGGAACACGAATTAAGCGGCATGTTCGATGTGACGCACGGAGCGGGACTTGCCGCCATTTGGGGCAGCTGGGCACGCTATGTATGCCCCCGCAACCCGCAGCGGTTCGCCGCATTCGCGGAACGTGTTATGGGAATTGTTCCGAGCGGCACGCATCCCGACGCCGAAAGCACGGCAATGGAAGGCATAAAAGCTATGGAATCGTTTTTTGTTTCCATCGGAATGCCTGTTTCAATCGGCGCCTTGGGCATCGACCTCAGCGAAGCGCAGATAGAAGAACTTGCGGAAAAATGCAGCTTTAACGGCACGCGGACAATCGGTTCTTTTCCGCCGCTGAATAAAGCCGATATGGCGGCGATTTACCGCCTTGCACGCTGAAAAACCGTCAAAAAACGCCGCCGGTGCCGCGCATGAAAATCCGCGCGGCGACGGCGCCGGACAAAATACTTTCATTCGGATTTTGCAGGATTGCACGGCGCTTTCGGGATATTTCCGCGCGGTTTAACATAATTTCATCGTTTCAATCTGCGCGCTTGAAGCAGAACGCTCCGCTTCGTCGGAAGATTCCTGTCCGGAAGCATCCTGTTTCTTTCCGGAAACACGGATAATGATTTTTTCCGCGCGGCAGTCAACAATCACGGTACAGCCGGCACTGCATGCCCCTCGCAGAATTTTTTCGGCAATCGGATTTTCTATTTCCCGCTGCAAAAGCCGCCGCATCGGACGGGCGCCGAAAGCGGGTTCGTAGCCGTGCGCAATAAAATATTCCCGTGCCGCCGATTTTACGCGCAGCGAAATCCCCTGCTCCGCAACGCGATCGGATAATTCGCCGAGCTGAATCGAAAGAATCTGCGAAATTTCATCATGAGACAGCGCGGAAAACACAACGATATCGTCTATGCGGTTGATGAGCTCCGGATTCATGATTTTTTTCAGTTCCGCAAGCGCGCTTTGCTTCATGTCATCGTAATTAAGGAGCGTTTCCGATTCGGAAGAAAAACCGAGCTTGTTTTCATTGGTAATCTGCCGCGCGCCCGCATTGCTTGTCATAATAATAACCGTATTGCGGAAATTGACGATATGGCCGAGATTGTCGCTCAGTTCGCCTTCTTCGAGAATTTGCAGCAGCAGATTAAACACGTCGGGATGGGCTTTTTCTATTTCATCGAGCAGGATTACCGAATACGGACGGCGGCGGACTTTTTCCGTCAGCAGCCCGCCTTCATCATAGCCGACATAACCGGGCGGCGCACCGACAAGCCTGCTTGCGGAATGTTTTTCCATGAAATCGCTCATATCGACGCGGATGAGAGAATCTTCCGTTCCGAACAGGAAACGGGCAAGCGTTTTCGCCAAAAGCGTTTTTCCGACGCCGGTCGGACCGAGAAAAACAAACGAACCGAGCGGTCTTTTGGAGGAAGCAACGCCTGCACGGGCACGGCGCACGGCGGAAGACAGCAGCCGAACCGCTTCATTTTGCCCGATAATTGTTTTATGCAGTTCCGCTTCAAGGTGCACAAGCCGCTGAGATTCGGCGGCATCAAGCTGTTCCACGGGGATGCCCGTCATCGACGAAACAACCGTGCATATATCGGAAAAACCGACGGCATTCCGTTCCGATTCCACGGCGGACTGCCAGCTGCTTGTCAGTTCTTTGAAACGTTCCCGCAGCAGCCGCACTTCATCGCGGACATCCGCTGCGAGTTCGTAATTCTGCGTCTGCACAAGCTGCTGTTTCCTGCCGGAAAGTTCCTCGATGCGTTTTTCGAGTTCCATAAGTTCGGCGGGACGCTTATCGCTTTCGATTTTTTTCATTGCGCCGGCTTCATCAAGAATATCGATAGCTTTATCCGGCAGAAAACGTTCCGTAATATACCGGCGTGAAAAACGCACTGCCGCTTTAATTACGTCGGGCGCATACGTAACTCCGTGATAGTCTTCATAGCGCTTTTTTATGCCCTCAAGTATCAAAACCGTCTGATCGTCGTCAGGTTCATTCACCTGCACTATTTGAAAGCGGCGCTCCAACGCGGAATCTTTTTCGAAATATTTACGGTATTCCTTGAGCGTGGTGGCACCGATGCACTGCAGTTCGCCGCGTGAAAGCGCCGGCTTCAGCATATTGGATGCATCCATTGCGCCTTCCGCACCACCGGCACCGATAATCGTATGCAATTCGTCGATAAAAAGAATAATGGAGCGGTCTTCGTTTATTTCTTTTATGATGCGTTTAATCCGCTCCTCAAATTCGCCGCGGTATTTCGTTCCGGCAATAACGGACGCGAGATCCAGCGTGAGGATGCGTTTTTTCAGCAAGTTATGCGGAACATCTTCCGCAACGATGCGCTGCGCGAGTCCTTCTACGATAGCTGTTTTTCCGACGCCCGGCTCGCCGACAAGAACCGGATTGTTTTTCGTGCGGCGCGAAAGAATTTGTATCAGCCGGCGGATTTCCGCATCGCGGCCGATGACGGGATCCAGTTCGCCCTTGAGGGCTTTTTCCGTAATGTCGCGGCTGTATTCCCGAAGTACGGAAGCCGGCTGCTTTTGCTGCGCGGAAGAACGCTTCGCCTGCTGCTGAGACATGCCGTCCGAAGGATTGCTTTGCCCCTGGCTGCCGCGCTCCATGATATACGGAATGTCGGCGGCTCCGGAAGTGCCCATTTGCAGCAGCTCGATGAGCGCCCCGCGCGCGGAATCGAGAGGAATCTGCTGCTGTTCGCAGAATTTATACATAGCGCTCTGTTCCTCGCTCATCGCGGCAAGCAGAATATGTTCCGTCCCGATATGATCGCAGCGGAACGCGCGGGATTCTGCGGCGGCCGTATCAAGCAGGATTCTCAGCCTGACAGACGGTGGAATATCGCCGGCAAGCGGCGCGGCTGCCCGCATCGGTATATTTTGTTCCAAAAACAGCTGCATGGTAAGAATATTGACATTCAAATACATTAAAATATCGTATCCGAAGCCTTCCGCCATTTTCAGCAAACCGAGCATAACATGTTCGGGCAGAAGCTGTTCGCTGTTGCAGCGGCGCCCTTCATCCTGCGCGTACACGGTCAAAAGCTGCTGAGCTCTCAGTGATAAACTTTTCATTAAAACATTCTCCACAGAATTTTACGCAACAAGACGGATATCCGACAACGCATTTTGAATAACAAGCGTTCTCAGCCGTTCTATGCGGAGATCATCCGTCGTTATATCTTTTTCATATTTCAATTTGCTTGTCCGAAGCACAAACTGCAGATGCGCATTTTGAATGCGGTACTGCAAGGCAAGCAAATCCGCATCATCAATGCCGGTTACCAAACCCAAATCTTTTCCCCACTTCACTTTGCTGATCAAATCAATTCCTTCCTGAAGCCCCATGAGGCGGCTGTATTTGATAATTGCAATGGCGCGGCACACTACGTCAAAGACGGCAGTCGGCTTGTTTTCGGCAAGTTCGCGGCGCAGTTTCCGTTCGAATTCAATGCAGCTTTTCATTGCCGACAGCATATCTGCAATCTGCGATTCTTCGCTGCCGGCAAACGACGAAGCGCTGCTGACAAGATAATACGCGCCGGCGGATTTTCCTTTGCCGGAATTTGTCCCGTAAAAACCGGTTATCGCGTAATTGCGCGCCATAAGTTCTTTGAAAATCCGTTCAAGCTGTCCGGCGGCGGACGCAGACGAAAGATGAAGGAGAAAAGAAATTTTCATCCCAGTTCCGAGCGCACGCAGCGACGCGGTTAAAAATCCGAAATCAGCCGAGGCGGCAAACTGCAAATAATTCTGAAGCGCAATGTCAACTTCATGCGCCGCCGCAAAAGCTGTTTCGGGACTGCATCCCGCGGCAAACGACGCGATGCGCAGATGATCCAGGCAGTTAACCGCGCAGGAAATATGTCCGTCGGTTTTTACCGTAATTCCCGCCATCGGACAGGATATGCTGTCAGGCGAAATTATGCCGCGTTCGGTCAAAATCCGCCGTCCGAGCGGTTCCAATTCGGAAACGGGAAGCGACTGATAGCCCGACGCATTATGCAGGCGCGAAAAAGCTTCGAAAACAAGCGTGCGGACGCGTTCGGCATCGTCCGTTCTGAATTTATTGGGAAACTGAAAATTCGCCAGATTCCGCGCAAGCCGAACTCTTGTTGAAAGCACAACATCATTATCCGCGCCGGGAAGCGCATACCATATTTCCTGGGAACCGGAAGAATTTTCAGTCATCCGCACCTCCGCGCATTATATCGGCATCGGCGTTTTCGTTTGTTTCATCGTCAGACGCGGCGGCTTCCGTCCCGCACGCATACAGTCCCTGTTCCAGCAGGCGCAGCTGATCGCGGAAAACGGCCGCACTTTCGTAATCTTCCACGGCGACAGCTTGTTCCAGCTTTTTTTGCAGCTGCATTCGGTCGGAAAGAACGTCTTCCGAAGCATGCGATACGTGCGGCAGAGAACCCGAAAATGTTCCGGATATGCCTTCGGCGCGGAGCACGGAAAATATTTCGGATTTGAATGTTTTGTAGCATTCGGGACATCCGCAGCGTTTTTGTTTTTGCAGTTCTTCCAAAGTCATTCCGCAAACGGCGCATGATTTCAGCTGTTTCTGCGCCGCACTGCCGAGCAAACCGGAGAGCAAACCGCCGAGAGACATTTCTATTTTTCCGTCGGACGCAGTTACGCCCCGTTTTTTCGCGCACAGCACGCATAAATGCAAATCGACAGGTGCAGAAGCAGATATCTGCCTGACAAATACGGCAGCTTCCCGTATTTTGCAAACATCACATTTCATCGAATCAGTCCTTTGTTCGGAATGCGGAATTTTTCCGCGCATCGGCAGACGCCGAATATCGCCGAACATTCGCATAGCAAAGCGCATCGCACAGAAATCCGTTTTTATCGGCAAAACGAAAAACTATACTTTGCGCAAAATGGAAAGCGGTTTTTCTTTTCCGGCACGGATCGCCGGAACGACGGAAACGCAAAGCGACAGCACAAGCGTTAATGTGCTTATCGCAAGCAATTCCCCGAACGGTATCGCAACCGGGATTTTTTCCAAATAATATCCGGGATCCATCAATTTTACGGCAGTAAAACCTTCTTTCCGTACTATACTATAACCAAAAAGCATAAAAAAGTTTACTGTTTTTTCCGCAAAAGTTATAATTTCATTGATATTTACGGAACAGACAAGCCCCAGCGGCATGCCCAGCAGCACGCCGAGCACGCCGATGCATGTTCCGACGCACAAAAACGACACGGCAATGCCGCTGCCGGATGCGCCGATGCTTTTCAATATGGCAATTTCCTTGCTGCGTTCCATAATAAGCATAACCAATGCGGATGAAACATTCACCGAAGCAACCAGAACAATGAGCGACATTATAAGCAAAAGAAGCGTCTTTGTTGACGAAAAATTTTCAAACTGCGAAGCGTTCAGATCCTGCCAGCGGTACAACTGATAATTATCCGGCAAAGCATTTTCCGCGTTCCGATAAACTGCCTGAAATTCATCGGAAAACGGCGACGCGGTTTCAATTCCGATAATCGTGCGGGCTGATTCGCGGGCAAACACAGACGATGCATCATCAAGCGGAATAAAAACCCACAGCGCGTCAAGTTCCTGGTATCCGCATGAAATAACGCCGCTTACGGTGAAACGCGAAATCTTGGGAATCGGTTTTCCTGATTTTCCGGGAAGCACGCTGATAAGCCGGAGCGTATCGCCTGCCGTCAGCTGAAGTATTTCGGATAACTTTTCCCCGATGAGCGCGGTTTTCGGGCGGGAAATATCCGCGGATCCGGCAGCAACGGAAATCAATGAACAGAAAGCGGCATCGGAAACAAATATATCGGGATCGACTGCGCGGACAGCTGCGCCGGTACGTCCGTTTTTGCCGGCGGCGAGCACCATTCCCTGCTTTTCAATATATGCAGCGCGGACGCCTTCCGTATTTAAAAGTGCACTGCGGCATAATTCGATATCTTCAAAGTCTTTTTCATCGGAAAGAAAATAATTCGAACGGACAGCCTGCAAATGGTAGCTGGAAAGTCCGATAATGCGTTCCGTAATTCCTTCTATCATGCTGTTTGAAACAACCGATACTACGATAAGCGGCACAAGACTCAGCGCGATGCAGACGACAGCGCCTGCCATGCTTTTGCGCGCGTTGGATACGGCGGCGTTTTTCGGCAGCAAAACACGGAATGCAAACAGTATTGACGAGCGGAAATTCATACGCGTTCCAGCTTGCCGCCGGTCAGGCGGTAGCAAATATCGGCTCGTCCCGCAAGTCCGTGATCATGCGTTACCAGCACAAGCGTTTTGCGGTATTTTTCTACCATCGAAAAAAGCACGTCGCTGACTACGGCGGCATTTGCGGGATCCAAATTTCCGGTAGGTTCGTCGGCAAGAATGAGTTCCGGATTATTTATAAGCGCGCGGGCAACCGCGGCACGCTGCCGTTCGCCGCCCGATAACTGGGACGGCAGATGATGCATCCGCTTTTCAAGCGATACATCGCACAGCAGCTGTTCCGCACGTTCCAGCGCTTTTTTTTTCGGCATTCCGTTCATATACGCCGGCAGAAACACATTTTCCAGCGCGGTGAAATCTTTCAGCAAATAATGGAACTGAAATATCAATCCCAAAAAACGGGCGCGGTATTCTGTCAATCCGTTTTCGTCGAGCGACGATACCGGATACGATCCCGCGCGCACGGAACCGGCACTCAGCGTATCCAGTCCGCCGATAATATTCAGCAGTGTCGATTTTCCACAGCCCGATTCGCCGGTTATGATGTTTTTTGTTCCGGCATCGACCGTCATATCAAGATTTTTAAGAATCGTCAGCGATTCGGCAGTGCCTGTGTATGTTTTTTCCAGACCGCGAACAGTCAGCAGCGCAGAATCATTCATCCCGCAAAACCTCCGCAATAACAAGATTGAGCATTTTTCGGCTTGCAAGCCAGGACGCAGCCAGCGAAGCGAAAATTCCGAACAATGCAATGCACAATGTTTCTCCGAAAAAAGGATGCGCGGGAATTTTCGCGTAAAACAAATACAGCATATTCTGGCGCACGCCGGCGGCTGTTTCGGGAGAAAACAGCATCGCAAAAAAGAGCTGCGCGTTGTACAGCGCGGACGAAAACAGCGTAAAAACAGCATCGATGCGGACGGAAAGCAAAAGTCCCGCAATCAGTCCGGGAAGAGCACCGCAGACGCCGGTAATCAGCCCGCGGAGAATGAATATTCCCTGAACAGACGACGGAGAACCGCCGAGCGCCGTCAGCACGCAGATTTCTTCTTTCCGTTCATACACCATCCGCCGCATGCCGTTGAATATATTAACGCCGACCATCAAAAAAATCAAAAACACAAGCAGCATCAGAATATTTTTTTCGACCCGAAGCGCGCCGAAAAACGATCGATTGAAAGAACGCCAGGATTCAATCGTCATTCGGGGAAATAATCTGCCGAAGTCGGCGGCAAAAACGGCGTCTTTTTCGGCATCCGCCAACTTTATGCCGTATATCAAGCGCGAATCGGCGCCGAACAAGTCTTTTCCGGTTTCCAGCGGAATAAATGCGTATGAAGAATTTATTTCCGCATATCCGCAGAAAAAAACGCCGGCAACGGTAAAAACACGGTTGTCCGAAAAAAGATCGACATCCGCGCCGCCCGAAAGCGCAAAAATATTGACGGCATCGCCGACACGCACGCGCAGCTGCTTTGCAAGCTCATAGCCTAAAACGATGTTTTCCGGCGAGTACAAATCAAACGAACCGCTGTACAGTTTTGCTTCACGCGCAAAGCCGCTGTCGATTTCCGAAATATCCGCGGGAACCGCGCGGATAATCGCGGCACACTGAGCCGCGTATTTGCCGGAAAGAAGTCCCTGCGCTTCATAAAACGGCGTTACGGATTTTACGCCGGAAACGGCGCGTATCCGTGCGGCGGTTTCATTGCCGGAAAACGCCGAATCGTGCCCTGCCGATGCGGACGAAACAGCATCCGAATCGGCAGACATACGTATGTGATACGAGCTGATTTCGAGAATGCTGTCTATGGAGCCGGACTGAAATCCGTTCATGACAGCCATGATGACAACAAGAGCCATAACGCCGAACGCGATTCCCAGCATCGGCATAAAGCCCGCCGCCGAAAAACGGCTGCCGGCATCGACGCGGGAAAAGCGGCGGGAAACGTAATATATCCATTTCAGATCCCGCAGGATTCGGGGCATCAAAACACAGACCTCCTGATTTCTCTTCCGTCTGCCGCATAAATTTCTTCTGTTTTGATATTATTTTCGTATCTGCTGCTGACAGTCTGCGCCGCGGAAAAATATATTGTTTCCGTATATGCGGCGTCCGATTCCCGCACAAGCCGGCGTTTAAGCATGTCATTTTCATAATATGCTTCATCCGGCTTTGACGAACGCTCCGAATAATAATACTGTGTCAAAACGTTTCGGGAGTCCCGCGATATTTTTTCGGACACAAGTCGATGTGCTTCATCATACGTCCATTCGGCGGCGGAAATAATTTCTTCAACGGGAACAGAAAGATTTTCAATCTGTTCCGTGTTTTCAAAAGATGCATTGTCCGCATTGTCTGCGGCGGCAGCTTCCCGATTCTTCTGCGGAACATTTATTCGGTATTCGGTTTTCTTCGCCGGAAGCCCGAAAGAAGTGTATTCCGTCACAATTTTGGAAAAACTTCCGGGATTCTCTTCTGTTTTGCTGGCAGGAAAAAAATTGTTTCCCTCGTACACGTAAGAAACGGATTCCGAAATATTATCTTCGCCTTTTTTCCAGATGCTTTCGTGCAAAAGCCTCATGCGCTCATCGTACTTTTTTAAAGTAATTTTTTCGTCATCGGTGCGTGAAACGGAATTGATGCCGTTCCGCGAGTGCGACAAAAATACCAAGCCGCCGTCCTCTTCCGCACAGCGCACCAATCCGGCAGAATCGTGCTTTTCCGAAAAAACGGCTTCCTGTGCAGACAGCGCGGTGCAGCAGTTCCGGTGCAGTACAAAGAGCGCCGCCGCAAAAGCAATTCCGCGGCGGAAAAAAAACGAAGCGTGTTTCATTCGGGATTTCCCGTAAACGAACGAACAAAACTATCCGGATTGAAAAGCGCAATATCATTATAGCTTTCTCCGGAGCAGATAAATGCCAGCGGAATGCCCAATTCCCTGCCGAGCTGAACCGCAGCGCCGCCTTTTGCCGTGGAATCGCATTTCGTGATCACCGCCGCATCGACACCGACCGCTTCATGAAATACTTCCGCCTGCCGCAGCGCATTCTGACCTGTCGTAGCGTCCAGCACCAGTATTTTTTTGCAGCAGCCGTCCGACGCTTTTTGTTCCGCGACGCGGCAGATTTTTTGCAGTTCTCTGACCAAATTTTCTTTATTATGAAGCCTGCCCGCGGTATCCGCAATGACAAGTCCGCTTCCTTTTGATGCAATTGCCGCCGCCGCGTCAAAAACAACAGACGACGGATCCGCGCCGTGCTGATGCGCGACGACACGCACGCCGAGACGGCTTCCGTGCATTTGCAGCTGCTCGATTGCCGCGGCACGGAATGTATCGGCGGCTGCCAAAGCAATGTGTTCGATTCCCTGCTTTTGATAAAAAGCCGCCAGTTTTGCCGCGGTAGTGGTTTTTCCGGCACCGTTCACGCCGAGCAGCATATATATGGAAATTTTCCCTTGTTCGGGGGCAAGCTCCGTTTGCTTAATATACGAAAGCAATTTCTGCTGCAGCACGGGGATGATTTTTTTTTCGTCGTAAATACGCCCTTTTTTGCATTCCGCTTCCAATTCGTCCGCAATTTCAAACGCCGTCTTTGCCCCGATATCGCCTTCAATGAGAATATCTGTCAGTTCCTCGAAAAAATCCGCGCCGCGGTCATGCCGCATGCCGAACAATGCTTTTATTTTATCGGCAAAATTACTCATATTTTTCCTCCCGAATCATTTCCGCGTCGGAATAAGCTTCAGCGCTTAAGTCCGGCGGCACATTGCCGGAACGATTTTTGCCGGCAGACAGCGCTGCTTTCTGCGGCAGAACTTTTCCCGCCGCCTGCACATAGCGGAACAGACGGTACACCATAAACGAAAGACACGCCGCCGTAACGCAGCCCGAAATCACAATGGCTGTTTTTGCGCTGTCTATGTCTTCGAGCGGAATAGACGTGCCCGTGCGCCGCGCATTAACTTTCGATTCATACTGACCGAGCGAATAAAAAAGGAACGGCAGCGATATAAGCACGGCTCCGTATGAAGTATACAATTTTCTGCGGCTGCGTTCAATGAGCTCGGAAATATCTTCCTGAAACGGACGCACGGAATACAGAAGCGCTTCCGAAGTTTCCTGCGGCGGATTAAGCAAAAAATACGTGGCGGCTCCGTTTTCCGTTACGATTTCGCCTATATACCGCGAATTGTTGATGACAATTTCCGCGGGAACGGAACCGAGATACAGCGAATTCAAATACAGCGCCCCGACAGTTCCGTCGGTGCTGCGGATAAATGCCGGCATTTGCAATTCCGGACGCAGACGCACGGATACGAAAAAATCCCTGCTGCCGGAAAAATCATAAGAAAAAGAAACCGTTTTGAAACCCGGCGCACCGATCCGCAGCGTATGAATGCCCGACTGAATTTCGGCAGCTGCTTCGCATCCGCGGAAAACCTGTCCGCCGACATTAGTCGCCGCATCTGCATCGGCAGGTTCAATCTGCACATGAATGCAGACCGGCGGCGCATTATATAAAGTTTCCGCAAGCCGTGAAGCAAGATTTTTTGCGATGCTTTCCGCATTTGCCATTGTGCCGGCGTCAGTCACTGTTTTGAGAACCGTATTTCCCGGATATTCCGTAATGCTGATTGTTACACTGATAAAATTCCCGTAAACTTCCAGCGTGCCGCCGATAAGTCCGCGGATTTTTTCCCGCACCACAGCCTTTTGAAAGGCAACGCTTCCTTCTTCAATGCCGCCGGAAACGGAAAACAGCGAAGAACTGTCATTTTTCCACAGCGTAATTTTTTCGGGCAAAAGCGTGTGCCGCGGTGATTTTTTTTCGGCTTCGTATTCGGGAATCAAATTCGCTTCCTGCTCGAAACTGCCGTTTATATCGTTTTCCAGTTCCGCTATTTTTTTTTCAGATTCTTTTTGCTTTTCCGAAAGCTCGGAAGCGGAATTTCTCGAAAACAGCAAAGCATCCCGCGATTGAATTTGTTTTGTCATGCTCGAAAAAAGCGCATTCCATTTTTCATGCAGTTCATACGTCCGGCGGGCGATTATTTCGTCATCGCCGAGCGTTCGGACGGAATCCGCCGCAAGATACTCGATAATCAAGCTCGGAATGAGAGAAGCAATGTGTTCCGCCGCAGAATCCGCTGCCGCTTCGCCGTACTGCGTTGTTTTCAGCGCAGACGCCGCGAGGATCCAAGTGTCGTTTGAAACGGCAGATTCTTCGGCAAAAACATGCGGATCGGCTGCCGTCAAAAACAGCGAAAAAAACAGAAAGACCGCGCATCGGTTCTGCCGGCGGACGATTCGCCTGCACGGCAGCGGCGGCATCAAATATCCTCTGCGGCATCTTCCGCAGAAAACCCTTTCCATTTCGCCTGCAAATACGATTCTATGAAAGAATCTATTGCGCCGTCCATTACCGCCGCGATATTTCCCGTTTCGCACTTTGTCCGATGATCTTTTACCATTGTATACGGCTGAAACACATACGAGCGTATTTGATTTCCCCAGGAAATATCTTTTTTTTCCTGCGCGAACTTCGCGTTTTCTTTTTCTTTTTCCTGCCGGTAATATTCATACAGGCGCGCGCGAAGCATGCTCATTGCCGTGGCGCGGTTCATTGTTTGGCTGCGTTCCGTTTGGCAGGCGACAACAATTCCCGTGGGCAAATGTGTAAAACGCACGGCGGAATCGGTTTTATTGACATGCTGCCCGCCTGCGCCGCCGGAACGGTATGTATCAACCCGCAAATCTTCCGGCCTGATTTCGACTTCGATTGTGTCATCGAGCACCGGAAATACATACACGGACGAAAACGATGTATGCCGGCGCGCGTTTGAATCGAACGGACTGATGCGTACAAGACGGTGCACGCCTGCTTCGGATTTCAAATATCCGTAAGCATACGCGCCCGATATTTGAAGCGTTACCGATTTCAAGCCGCCCTCCGCTTCCAGTTCGTCAACGGTTTCGATTTTGTAGCCTTTCTGCTCCGCCCAGCGCGAATACATGCGGCACAGCATCTGCGCCCAATCGCAGGCTTCCGTTCCGCCGGCGCCCGCATGAACGGTAAGGAACGCATCGTTTTTGTCGACTTCATCGGAAAGCAAATTGATAATGCTTAATTTTTCGTACGCCGATTTTGCGTTTTCGTATTCGCCGGCAATTTCCGTTTCCAGAGAAACATCGCCGCTTTCTTCCGCAAGTTCGTACAAAGCTTCAAGATCATCTGCGGTTTTCAGCAGTTCGCGCCAGGGCTCGATTCTGCTTTTCAATAATTTTATTTCGGAAAGTACTTTTTCCGCTTTTGCGGGGACAGCCCAAAAATCTTCCGCACCCGCAGTTTTTTCTTTTTCGGCGATTTTTGCTTCGACAGAAGGGACGTCAAAGACGCCCCCAAACATTCCGAATATCTTCTTTTAACGCCGCAATGGGCATTTTATAGTCTTCTATCATAGAGTTCCTCTCGCAAATAATATAATAGGCAGAATATTAGCGGTTTTCCGGACGCAGCAAGAACCTTTTCCATTTTTTTCGATGCAGCTCCGAAACCGCCATTACTCCCTGCACCGGATATTGATACAGCCGCACCGAATCGTAATAATCGGTAACGCGGTCTATATCCTTTTTCAGAAACGGAAGCTGTTTTTCCGGAAGCGCCGGATTTTCCCAGCAGGACCGCTGCATTTTTCTGAAACCGTAGCGGACAAGCAGCGACGCAAGACTGCGCGCGGTATCGGTTTCTCCGGGATCAAGGACTGCGGAAACAAACATGTTTACAGCATAAAATAAAGATAGTATCTTGTCAAACAAATAAAATTGCATCACTATAATAACCGTTATGAAGCACATAATAAGCCGCCTCGCACTGTTTTTTGCAGCCGTTTTTTCCGTTTCCGCGGCGCCGACTGTTGCGGGAATACATATCGAACTTATCGCGCATCCGGACAGGGATGCAAAAACGATTCATATAACATGGGAAAAACCGGATTCGCCGCAAACGCTGCGGGAAGCGGCATACTATTTTTTATATCGGGATACAAAACAAATTCTGCGGCCGGATATTGCGGCGCTCACGCCTGCCGCCAAAATTCCCGCCGACTTTACATCATACATCGACGACCCCGCGGCGGATTTTCCCGATATGAAAGCGGGAACGGCTTGGTATTATGCTGTTCTTCCCGGCGGAAATGACGGAATTATCTCCGATGTAATCATTCCCGCCGTGAACGCATCCGTTATCGGCGCAGTACCGGTTCTGCCGCGGCAAAAACCGCTGCCGTCTGCTCCGAAACGGACCGGTGCGGATTCCGCTCCGAACCGAATGCTTATTCCGCTGCCGTACCTGAATATGACGGCGGAAACGCAGTTATCCGAAGACAAAACGCTTTCGCCGGAAGCCGTGCAAAGCATCGCTTCGCTCAAGCCCGCTCGCGCGAGTTCCAAAAAACTTTTGAAGCCGCATATTTTCGACGAAGAAAAACAATCCGGCGCGGTCGGCGAACAATACCTGCTCTCCGATATAGCAACGGGATCGTTTTCCGCAGGCGACTGGATTACCGCGGAAAACGAACTGAAAAAATTTTTGCAGGTAAACAGAAGCAGCGCTGTCGTAAATCGCGCCAAATTTTATTTGGCGGAAGTGCTTTACTATAAAGGATATTACAGAGAAGCGCTGACGTTATTGATCGAAGCAGAAGAAATTTCTCCGACGCTGACCCAAAAATGGATACAAGCCGTCCTTGATATAATGCCTGCCGTACCATCCGCAGGCGGCAGGTAACGCTTTCCGCAGACGCTTCCGCGCGCGAAAAAAAACGGCAGGCAATAATGCCCGCCGTCTGCTTAAACCGTAAATAACATTACGCTACCGTTTTAAATTCATAACAGTATCAAGCAGCGTATCGGCAGTCTGAATTGTTTTCGAACTTGCCTGAAATCCGCGCTGCGTTACGATCATGTCGGTAAACTGTTCGGTAAGGTCGACATTTGACATTTCGAGCGCGCCCGCAAGCAAGCTGCCCTTTCCGGCGATTCCCGACGTACCGACATTTGCCAAGCCGGAGTTATTCGACTCCACATACGTATTATTGCCGGCTTTTTCGAGTCCGCCTTGATTGGAAAAACTCGCCAGCGCAATTTGTCCGAGCGTCCGATTTGTTCCGTTTGAATACACGCCGGTAATAACGCCGCTTTGATCTATTTTGAAATTATCAAGATAACCCATTGTATATCCGTCTTGATAAAACGCTTTTGTGGAACTTGCGGACGCACTCTGCGTTATCGTATTCTTCATGCTGCCGATTGTTCCCAAATTTATATTCATCACCTGGCGTTCGGGATTGCCGTCCGCATCGGGATTCGCACCGGCGACATTAAACGACGCTTGAATCACGATTTCTCCTTCCGGATTGGTTACGTTTCCGGCGGAATCAACGACAGACTGCAAAGTTCCGAAATTATCGAACGTTACGGTGAATGTATTTTCCGTGCCGTCCGTTGTTCCGAGTCCGACGCGGGTCTGCGTGTCCTCTGCCTGCTCCGGATCCACAAGCACTGTCGCCTGCCACTGATTATTTGTATCGGGGACTCTCGTGAAAGACACCGCAAGATTATGCTCGTTCCCGAAACTGTCATACACTTTGAATTCCGTCGACCAGGTTCCTTTTGCAATATCCGCGTCGCTTGCCCCCTGCTGAATTTCCGGCGTGTTCTTATTCAGGTTGCAGGCAAAATTAACATTCTGCGTAGCTTTCGCGGGATCTTTTGTTCCCACGGGAATAATAAGATCTTCCGTGTAGCCGGCTGTATTGATAATCATTTCACCGTTTAATTCACGCGCCATATATCCCTGCACCCGCAAACCGTCCGCAGGATTGACCAGCCGGCCGTCGCTGTCCAAACCGAACGCGCCGGAACGAGTATAAAACGTTTCTTCGCCGTTCTTCAAAATAAAGAAACCGTTGCCCTGAATTGCTACGTCGGTTGCAACTCCGGTTGACTGCAAATTGCCCTGTGTATGAATCGTATCTATAGAAGCAATTTGCATGCCGAGACCGACTTCTTTCGGATTCACGCCGCCGACTTCTTCCGTCGGACGCGCGGCACCGGAAAGCTGCTGCGAAATCATATCCTGAAAATTCACGCGACCTCGTTTAAATCCGGTCGTATTGACATTCGCAATATTATTGCCGATAACATCAAGCCGTGTCTGGTGGTTCTGCATTCCGGAAACTCCGGAATAAAGCGATCTCATCATATCTATACCCTCTTAATTATATGCGTTGTATATGCGTTTAATTTGATCCATTGAATACAGCACGCCGTTTACCTGCACCTGCGGATTATTTCCGCGCGTTGCGGCTTCCACAGTACCGGTTAAAACCGCATCGCCGGAATCGATGTCAACTGTTTTGCCGATGGAATTGACGGCTTCGGAAGATGTAAGCATTGCCGACATTTTCGCAAATTCGGTGTTCATATTCGTCATTTGCTCAAGCGACGAAAACTGCGCCATCTGCGCGATAAATTCCGTGTTTTCCATAGGACTTGTCGGATCCTGATTCGCAAGCTGTGTCAGCAATAATTTCAGAAAATCATCTTTGCCGAGCTGCTGGCTTGCGGTGCGCCCGTTTACGGCAAGTGTTTTGTTGAAATTTTCCGTCTGCAGCTGAACTTTTTTTTGTTCCGCCGCGCTCATCGTCGCATTGAATTCCATCAGGCTCTCCTTCCTCATTCAATTAGTCTGCACATATCGTTTCGGCACCGATTACGCCACGATATTCACCGACGCATTGCGGAAATAATTTCCCGCGTCATTTCCCGATTCCGCAGCAACAACTCCCATGGCTTCGGAATATTTTCCGCCGTGCATATTTTTCGCATGATACTGTCCGGATCCGTTTTCGCCGGAAGCGCCCGCGTCGCCGCCGGCACCGGAACCGCCCCAAGACACATCGAATCCGGCATCGGCAAAACCGCCGGAAACAAAAGAATCTTTTATAGTCTGCAAATTCGCTTTAAAGGCATTGTAGGCTTCTTCGCTCGATACGATAATTTTGCCGGCTATTACTTTGTCGGTAAGTTCAAGCTGTATCTTTACATTTCCCAATTCTTCAGGATGCAGCACCAAATTGATTGTTCCGCGGTTATTATCCTTGAGGATAATCGAGCCTGCCCGCACGAATTGATCCGCGCCCGCTTGAATCTGGCGGGAAAGCAGCGAATCAAACTGCGGAGCCGCGGAGGAAGAAGTGCGCGCATGCGAAGAACCGTCAAGGGCAAACAGCGTTTTGCTGCCGCCGTTTTCCGCCGCAAGATGCATTTCTATTTCCGTCTGCTGCGCACCGTCCGCGCGGACAATTTCGGTTTCGGCATGCAGTTGCGGCGCCGAAGTCCGTTCGTCACGCACCGTGATCAGCGCGTCCTTTGCAGGTGCTTTTTTCCCCGAAACAATTCTGCCGCCGGATACATCGGCGTCAGCCGGCAAAGCGGCAAACCCGCTTCCGGCGGGAATTTCCTGTTCGGCAAACCGATACGCTGCCGCAAGCAATTCACTGTCGGCGGAAATTTCCTGTCCGTCCTTTGCGGATGCGTTTTTTTTGTCGTTGTGTTTTTTGGAAAATACGTTTTTCGGTTCTTCGGAAAACCGAGGCGCATCCGCGGCGAGCGTTTCTGCGGCAGTATCATCGTTATTCAAAGCGCGCACGGAAAAAACCGCGTCATACTTTTCGGCTTCGTCATCTGCCGCCGGAAAAACAGACGCGTCAAACACAGCCGTGCTCTCCGAAGCAGGCGCTGCTTCATCGGCAGCAAAAAACGCGTACACGGAATTCCGCGTTCCGTCCGTTTCTCGGCGCGGCTTGCCGTCAGATACAGGCAGCTCGGCAGCTTGCACTTCATTTTCATTAAGGATTTCCCGATTTTCATCAGACGGCGCGCCGTATTTTGCTTCGGCAGCAATGTTATCCTGCTGCGCATTCCGAGCCGTGCTCGGCGAATCGGTTTTTGCCGTTTCGTATTCTTTTTGAACTGCCTGCAGTTTTTCATAAAAAGGAACGTCCGAGACGGCATCATTCGCCGCACGGCGGGATATCGGATTTACGGGAGCATTCAGCTTTGCCGGCTGTTCCATCCGAATACTCGATGTCTGCATTCATACCTCCGCAGCATCGTATACGCAGAACAAGCCGAAAACGCGTTATTCTATGGAAGCCGGCTTCCCTGCCATTTTCCGGTTTAATTCCGCAACGCGTTCAGCCGGCATCAGAGACAGCCAATAAGACACCATAGAATTCGTCCCGGCAGCTTTGGCAATTTCATCTGTTTTGCGAAGAACATCGATAACGTCCTGATCATCCATCGCAAGCATAATGTCAACCGCTTTTGCCGGCGGCATTCCTGTCAAATTCTGCGCGTTCTGCACGATGTTTACTTCTCTATCATCGTACTTTTTGACGGCATTGTTGAATGTTTTTTCTCGTTCTTCCTGAGATTTTCTGCGGTCTTCCAAATCCTGCATAATCTGCTGATTTTTCGCTTCCGAAAGCGCAATTTCGCTTTCGCGCCTGTCCAATTCCTGTTCGCGCAAATCGAGTGCAGCAAGCCGTTTCGCAAATCGGTCGCTGTCGAGATCCGCAGGAATAAAATCAGCATCGGCATGCGACACGGAAATCTGCGGTTCCAAGCCGAACAAGCGGTATACCGGCGCGAACAGTTTTTTAGCCTGAATAATTCCGAGGTAATCAAACCACAGCGAGCCTAAAAGAGCCATAAGTATTACAAGAAAAAGCAAAACGAATGTTTTTCCCAAACCTTTTTTTGCAGACACAGCAAACTCCATTTATTCTGGTTTGATTATATACACAGAAAGCAAAACTGTAAACTGTCAATGAGCCGCACAGCGGCGGCAAGCAAGAACGCTTTGACAACCCGCGCGGCGTGATGTTCCCGCTTTCTGTCCGTTTTCATGCCATGCGCACATAATCAAGCAGAAAAAAATAAATATGAAGTATGATTTTTACGAACAGCGCAAGGGGAAGCGCTGCGGCAGGCGCAGAGCTTCAAGTTCGATATCTGCGTCAAGCGCAGCCCAGTGCAAATTCCCAAGGCAGTCTGAGTGAACATCGGCAATATCCTTGAGCGCCGCGTTTTCAAAGACAGGATAATCCGTGTACGGCACGAAATATTCATTTCCGTCCGCAGCGATAAGCCAGATTCCGAACGGAGAAATGTTCGTAACTTCGGCGTTATTTGTTTTCTCCGAAATGCTTGTTCCAGAACGCATTGATTTCCTCCTGCCGCTTTTTGACAATTTCAAGGATTTCGTTTACTTCCTGCACGGAAAGATTGACAATCCGCGCGGCGGCAAGCCGCTTTCTTTTTCGTCAGTTCCGCCTGCGGCGCGGCTATTTGGAAAACTCGTCTATCTGGCTTCCGATTTTGGTGATGACGCCGCGCATTTTCTCCGTCATTGAATCGAGGGCAGTTCCCGCGCCGTTGATTTTTTCCGTTCCGGCGCTCATTTCGTTCATGCTGTCGTTCATGGCGACGGTTACTTCCTTGAGCAGGCGCACCTCTTCGAGAATCGCTCGGTTGCCCGCGCTCATTTCATCGGCAGCGCTGCGCACTTCGGCGGTGCGGTCGTTCATCGAGCCGAGCGCGCCCGTAATCTGCTGCGAATCGGAGCGCTGGCTTTCCATTTCGCCCTTGATTTTTGCGATGAGCGAATCGGTGGCGGAAACCTGCTTCGAAACAGACTCGAACGCCGCGCAGGAATCTGCCGATATATGCGCCATTTCTTCGATGGAATTCTTGATGCTGCCGAGCTGTCCGCCGATTGTCTTTGACTGCGCGGTAGATGTTTCGGAAAGCTTTCTGATTTCATCGGCAACAACGCTGAATCCTTTTCCTGCCTCGCCGGCATGCGCCGCTTCGATTGCCGCGTTCATGGCAAGCAGGTTCGTCTGGCTTGCAATTGCCGCAATCGTCATGTTCGCCTCCTGAAGCATTTCCGACTGATCCTCGATTTTCTGAATAAGCTCGTTGACTTCCTGTTGTTTTTCTATGCCCGTCTGCATCGTATTTTGAAGCGCACTGAACGACGACGACATCGATTCGACAGATCCGTTCACCGATTCGATGCTGCCGATCATCTGTCCGACTGCCGCGCTCGCTTCCGAAACGCTGTCCGACTGCGATGAAATCATGCGGCCGAGGCTTTCGATATTCGAGGCAATCTGGCTCACGGCGCCCGCCGTTTCTTCCACGCTGGAACTTTGGCTTTCAATCTGCCTGCGCACGCCGCCGATTCTGTCAATCATTTCGGAAATCGCCGATTCGGTATCATGCACGCTCGCAGCCATGCCGTCGCCGACCGTGCCGAGTTCGTCTTTCGACTGCGTAACGCCCGAAATTACGCTGCGGATTTTTTCCATTTTCACCGAAAGCGTTTCTCCGAGTTCGCTCGCTTTCGCCTGCATTCTGTTGATGATGACCAGGTAGAAAAACAGGCAGAACGAAATCAGCACGACGAGCACCGAGATGACAATCAGAATGCTTCTGCGGAATGCGCCGGTAAAGTCGGAAACGGGACCGCGCGCGACAACGTACAGCGGCGTGCCTTCGATCGGAGTGCTGGCATAGTACATTCCGCCCGCAAGCTGCGTGGTTCCGAGATGCTCCGCAAATTCTCCGCGGCTGATATTCATCTCGTCAAAATAATTTGCTTTCATGATTTTGCCGGCGTCCTTGTTTGTGATATAGCCGCCGTCTGTTTCGATGATGAAGACTTCACCGTTTTCGGATACGGCGATTTCCGCCGTAATTTCCGCCAAATCTTCAAGCCCGATATCGAAACCGGTGATAGCGGTCATGTTCCGCCGGTCGTCGAATACCGCTTTAGTGAAAGAAATGCAGTACGCGTTCGTTCTGACGTTCAGATACGCATAACAGAAGAGCTCTCCTCCCCCCCCCGTGCGCCGATGAACCAGGGGCGCGTTGTCTGATCCCACTGTGCGTCCGGCGGCGCCCAGTCGTAGCTCATGACGAGCGTTCCGCCTTCCGGAAGCGGCGTCATCGTTGCCCAGTAGAACTGCGCCGAGTCATACTGCCCTGCGATGCGGCGCAGCAGCGTGCCGACAAACTGCGTATCCTGATTGTCCTTTGTCAGTTCCGCAATCGAATGCAGGTTGGCGATAACCGGATCGAAACAGCCCATAATTTGGGTTTTCACGATTTCCATCATCGAGTCTGCTTTTTCGACAATATTTTCGTCAATCATGCGCTGCGTAATGGTGATAAACGATATGCTGGTAACGGCTGCGACTGCCGCAAGCGGAGTAAAAATCACCGCAAACAGCAGCGGCGTGAGCTGGATTTTCTTTTTAACCGATGTCATAATGCAAAAAAATATATCAAAAACGGGCAGAACAATCAATACAGCTTGTCCGCACAGCGCCGGCCCATAGCGCCACAAACCGCGTGCCCATTCCCCGCCGAAAGCGCCGTCTGCCGAAAAAACGCAGTTCACACCCCGAAAAATTTCCCGCGCAATACGGCGGCTGTGTGCCGTGCAGTATTATGTTTCTTTATGTGTCATCGCGAGCCGACTTGACGACGAAGCAAGCCTTGCGCGGTGCGGCGGATTTCAGATGCTTACCCTCACATGATAAAATTCCGCAAATTTTTTTCATTTTGCGAAAAAAAGGAACGTTTAAAAGCTGCGTCTGAAATATCGCCGCAGCTTTTAACTCGAGTTTCTGCAAGAAACTCGCTCATTTATTGCAGTTTCCGTCGGAAACTGCGTTTTCAATAACTCAAAAATCGAAATTTTTTTCGTTATTGAAAAAAAAGGAACGTTTTTTTCGCAAAATTGTGATATAGTTGGAAAACAGAAAATTGCGCAAAAAAGCTTAAAACTGCACTGAAAAACAAGGAAAACTGCGCTTTTTTGTGCGTTTCAAAGGAAAAATCGGCAGGCGCAAAAATCGAAGTTCGCGCGTGCCGTTTCGCGATTTAAACGTTCGTTTTTAAGGAGAAAATTGTGAAAAAAACAACACGGATTGCCGCGCTTTTGACAGCCGCGGTGCTTATTTTCGGAGGATTGTTCTATTCGTGCTCGGACCCTGCCGATGGCACCGGCGGCGGTACGGGCGGTAATTTGAACGGGAACAGCGGCGGCAATGGCAGCAACGGCGGAAACGGGAGCGGCTCAGACGGCAACAGCACCGATGACGGCGCACCAAACCCGGCACTTCCCGCAAGCGTCGGCGAAAATCCCGTAACCGCAGCTGCGGGCGGCACCGCTTCCGCGGCACGGGAAATCAAACTGATTGAAGACGACGACATCGGCGATGACAATCCCGACTATCTTGTTCTGAAAACCGACGGCACGGCGGAGTACCACAACGCATGGAGCAAGGGAGATGAAATAGAGTATACATACAAATATACCTGGAACACACAAAAGCAGGAAATCTACATGACTGTGGAAAAATTACAAGTTACTCCTGAAGACACTACTTTGTATACCTACAGCGAAGCAATAAAAAACCTTGAGCAGATACTGCTGGCTAATGAGAAATACGAATACAACGCGGAAAAAAAAGACGATGCGGATTTCGCGAAAAACTATCCTACTTTTGAAGACTATAAAAAACATCTTGTCGAATCTGGTGGCTACAACTCGTTCGATGAGTATCTTGCTGAATACAAAGAATCTGTAACCGGAGCTCTGAATGTGCTGTTCGGTGCTACGATAACCTACGGATACGAAATAAACGGCGGCAAAATGACGCTTGCCGAAAAATTTACCGGCATAGAAAACCTTGAAACGAACTCATACTTCAGTCATCGAGAAAGCGAAACAACAGAAGATGGTGATGTTAGGATTGGTATTGATATTGAATTTGAAATTTGGAACACCAATGTCTTTTATAATTATTATTATAGGTATAGTGCCAAGCATTACTCTGATGCCGGTAGCTGGTGGAGCACCGAGTCCAAATCTGCGGACTACGACGGAGAAATAAACTCGGAAAACAAAACCATAGCTTTTGAGCTTAACTATAAAAATCCCGATTCCGCCGAGTTCCCCGAAAAATTTTCCGCTTCATACACCGAAGACTTCGCGGCAGAAACCGTAACGGTAATAATCGGCGGCAAAAACTATGTCTGTGAACTTTATAGGAAAAAAACATTCACACAGACAGACTGACAGCAAACAGCGCATCGGCGCGGCTTGCTGTGGAATGCAAAAAAAGGCGGAGCACATCGCGGTGTTCCGCCTTTTTTTGCGCTGTGCGGCGCACGGATCGCTGCGCTGCGCTCGCGATGACATACGGGCACATCGCGGCTTATAATCCCGTTAAAAGCCCGTGCCGCACCCGAAACAAAGTAAATGCGGGGGCGTCTTTGTTGTCCGAAAGGAAGATTATGTATTATAATCGAAAGCAAGGAGAAAAAATGCCAACGATAAGTATGTTTTACGGAATTATCATAAGAATGTTCAATAACAACGAGCATAATCCGCCGCATTTTCATGCAAGTTACGGCGAATTCAAGGCGATTTTTCTTTTGGACGGAACGCTTAAAGAAGGGGCGATGCCGCAAAAACAAACGCGGCTTATTCAAGCCTGGACGGAAATACATCAGGAAGAACTAAAGGCAGATTGGGAACTTGCAAAAAACGAAGAAGCGTTATTTAAAATCGAGCCTTTGAAATAAGGGCTATCGAGGGAACATGCGGAAATATTACGATGAAAAAATAAAAGACACTGTTTTTGCCGCTTCTGAAATAATATACGCAAAGAGTGTCAAACCGCTTGAAAATTACAGACTTTTGGTTTCGTTTTCGAACGGCGAAGAAAAAGTTTACGACGCAGCTTCGCTTTTGGAAAAGCCGACTTTCGCTCCGCTGAAAAACAAGGCGTTTTTCAATACGGCAAGAGTTGAGGGCGGAACCGTCGTTTGGAATGACGAATTGGACTTGTGTCCGGAAGACTTGTGGGAAGCGTCAGTCTGAATCGGAAGCTGCTGTAAAAAACACAATCGGCGCGCTTGCTTTGGAATGCAAGCGGGCGGAGCACATCGCGGTGTTCCGCCTTTTTTGTGTGCGGCAGCTCTGTTGCGGCGGATTGCTTCGCTTTGCTCGCAATGGACACACGGGCACATCGCGGCTTATAATCCCGTTAAAAGCCCGACGGAATACGTCATGCGGTTTTCTTTTCCGGGATTGAAATGATATTGCACCTCCGCGCCGATTTTCAAAACATTGTTTAACAAATAACCTCCTATGCCGGAACAGTCTGCACCGATTTTCAGCGACACATACTGGCGCAGCAGCAAGGTTTCCGTCGGAACCGCAAACATTTTTTTCAGGCTGCTGTACGGCATGGTTCCGCCTGCGGGCAGCAGCTGCCAATTATACGACACGGAACACGTCAGCCGCTGTGCGTACAATACCCAAACACCGCGCTGAATCTCCTGAGAAAACAGCACCGCAGCGCAGTTTCCCGCCGTAAAAATATCTTTATTATCGGAAGTCGATTCCGCCGGAAAAAGCGAACACGATGCGAACAGCGGCATATTGATTGTTTTTCCCTGCGGATTTTTGAAGGGAAGCAGACGGGGAAGCGCAGCGGAAACCGAAAACACGGGATGCACATACCGCGTCACAGCATACGGGTATCTTGTTTCGTCAATAAAACGCAGACACATTCGCGCGCCGGCAGACACGGAAAAGCCCGAAGTTTCATAGGCGCCGAGTCCCACCATATGGAAATCGGAAAACGAAACAAGCAATGTGTTTAACAATTCGTGTCCGTCAAAAATACTGCTCTGACGCGTGTCCGGCGAAATATCGGCGTATGTATACGAAAAAGCATTCTGCACGGATATTGCCGAATGATTTTTTAATAACTGATATGTTTTTTGGATAAGATACAATCCGTCAAAAACCACGTCGTCTTCAAAGTCGGAATCAACGGCGAACTGCACCGCCTGCTCAAGCCGCGGCGTTGAATGCCCTATTTGCAGCAATGCGCCGTAATAATCGGACTTTATATCAATTCCGAATTCCGACAACAGATACCAGGTTTGCGTAGGATCCATCGTAAAATACGAGAGTACCGTTTTATCGGACATCAAACGGCCGCCTGTTCCGAAACCGTCGGACAGCGACAGCGGAACAAGCATGCCTTTGCGCAGGTTTAAAAGCGCATGAAAACGCTTTTCGCTTTCGATCGGCGAATGCACCGCATCGCTCACGTGTTCTCTCGATGAAAAAATCAAAGCATCCGCGCCGCTTTTATCGGCATGCGGCGCAGCAATCGCATTGCCGGCCGAAGCAGCGCATGGTTCCAAAGCAGCGAACGGAGCATATAACGCGGCGGCATCCGGCAGCGCATGTATTTCATCGTACTCATATTTTTTGGTAACAAAAAAAAGCTTCGAAGTTTCTGCTTCCCCGTTTGCGGCACTGCCGCTGCGCATAAGCGCCGGATAAAAAGAACCGCCGGAAAAAATATTTTGCTGTTCGGAAATCATGCAGACAGGATCCGTTCCGATGCCGCTCAGCATAATGCGCATGCTGCGGGTAACGGGAATCGGTTCTTTCAAAAATCCCGTATTGCCTTCCGCGGAAGCCGCCGTCGCAGGATGCCATTCGCATATAAATTCCGCCGATGCGGAAAAATCGTTTCGGCTTTCGGCGGGAATGCGCTGCAAAGCCGCCGGTCTGCCGCGCGGAATTTCCCAGGAATGCTCCGAATCATCCGCAGGATTCCACAGCGAAAAAAACCAGCGCGCATTGCGTTTTTCCGAATACACAAGATTTCCCGCAGAAGCGCCGCAAAGAGCATATGGAACATTGCCGTAAGCGAATACTTTCGAAAATACGGGAGCTGTTTTTTCGGTTCCGTAAGCGCATATATCGGCAAGCCGATACAATCGTATTTCCGAATATTGCGAGAAAACCGCAACTCCGGCAAGATATTCGTTTCCGTCCGCAAGCGCAACGATGCAGGCATCTCTGATACCTCGCAGAGGTTTGCCGATAAATCGGCGCTTGTTCATATCGAAAACGCGCACTTCGTTTTTTGCGGTGCCGGATTTCTGCGTCGAATGCGTAAATGCCAAATATGCGCCGTCGGCGGAAAAAGAAAGCCGTTCCGCGCCGAGGTCGCTGCGAAACAGTGTTTCGGCTTTCCGCTTTGCGGCGCGCGTATTCAATGACGTTTGCGGCAGCCAGCGAACTTTGCCGCTTACAGTTTCTATCCAGGCAATACCTTGCGGACAAGCGGCAAGCGATTTGTATAATCCGCGTTTTTGAATGCTTTCGGATTCCCGTATATGTTCGACATCGGCACTCTCCGGCAGCGGAATAGAATCACGGAAATTATTCCATTCGCGCGAAAGCGAAACGCCGTACACTTTTTTGAAAATGCCGGGCGCAAGCTTGAAAAACTGGATTTTGCCGCATTCATGCCAATATTTCGCATAGGCAGACATGCCGTATTTTTGCTGCAAATATGCCGCGAACGCGCCGCCGAACATATACGGCGGCACCCCGGCAGGATATATATTGCGCGCGCCCGAAACCTGCTGCCATGAAGGGAATTTTCCTTCGCGTTTTGCCTGCTGCAAAACATGCAGCGCGCCGGAATCATTCAGCCGTCCGTATCCGTCCGCGCTTTCAAACGAAACCGTTACGCCCTCGGCAAACGAAGTCGGCAAATATATTCCCAAGGCGAGGTTTGCCACATCGCCTGCTACGGCACTGACCGCAGACATGACGGGGCTTTTTATATTCAGAGAAACCGCATGTACAAGTTCATGATAAAAAACGGAAATAAACGTATCTTCATAAGACGTAAGCGAATCTGCGTCTTCCGGCAATGTGTCATACAAAACGATTCTATTATAGGGCAAGCTCGTATAATACGCGTTCAATTCATCCGTGTCGGGCGTAATGACAACCGGCATTCGGAAGCGGACAGTTGTTTCGAATTTCGAACAAGCAGCACGGTACAAATCGTCGGCTTTTTCGGCCAGCAGTTCGGCAGAAAGCGTCGATTCCCACGGATAGATAATATCGAAATATTTTGTTTGCAGAACATACAATGTTCTTTGATGTGTGTATACGCCGCCGAAACAAACAGCGCTCACATGCAGCAAAATAAGAATCGGAATAAAAAAACGTTTTCGGTTCAGACACGCACCCATAATCAATTATTTATATCATTTGAAAACAAGCTGACAGCCGCAGCAGCAGTACCGGCAGCAACCGCATTATCGAAAGCAACAAACTGATAATACAAATGATAGCGCACAGTCAGCACGTTGTCCAAATATTCGGCAATCCGTTTTTTCAGGCGATATAAACTATGAAATGTCGTTCCCTCGCACAGCACGCACACCGGCTGTTCCGGAAGCAGCCCCTGCCCGCTTTTTATCACAACAGCAGCGACAAGCGCAGCCGTCAGCCGCGCAGTTCTGTCAATGACTGCATCGAGCAGCCGGAATACAGTGTCTTTGTCTGCGGCTGTTCCGGAATTCAGTATTTTTCCCAAAAGCGTTTTTTCATCGCACATATCGAATAAAAATTCGTCGGCATCCTGCAAAGAAAATGCGGCTATAGACCGGATTTGTCCGCAGACAGCATCCGAAAAAAGCTTATCCGCAGCGGCAAATTTCAAAACGGTCAGCATAAGTCCGCCGAGATACGCGCCGGCGCACATTTTTTCGAAAACATACGAACCGGCGGAAAGCGTTGTTTCGTCGAAATCGATATCGAAGCGGGAACGCGGCAATTTATCGAACATTCCGCTTTCGCAGACAATTATCTGGCTTGCCGGATTGTGCGCGCAGTCCGCAATTTTCAATACGGGCTTTGACTCGATGTATGCGATATTCATGCCCGTACCGAGAATCAGTCCCGCATACGAACTGTATTTCTTTCCGCGGGGCAAAGCGGCTGCATACAAAGCGGCTGCCGTATCATTCAAAACCGCAATACGGTCGATTTTTTCCCAGCCGCGCCGAAAAAGCGCGTCCGCCAAACATGCGCCCGCATGTTTTCCCTGTATGTCCGATACGCACAATTCTTTTGCCAGCGATAATATTTTTCCGTCGCCGTTTTGAAGTATTTCAAGCGCGTACGAAAAACAAAAGCCGATTATCCGGCTTTTCCCTTTCAGCCTGTCTATATAAGAAGCCATCGCATCAAAGAATTCGCCGCACGAATATTCGCGATCCGTGCCGGGCATCGGCTTTTTTTCGAAGTCGGAAATATGCGGCACCGCAGCGGAATCAAACGTTATAAGGCAGGAACGGAAATTCGTGCCGCCGGCGTCTATTACGATAACCGGCGTGTCCGGCGGAATATGCTGCGGCGGAAGCCGCCAATTCGGATACATTCCCATAGACGCGTCGGAAAATCCCGCCGGAAATTGCAGTCCCTTTTCCATATCGGCAAGCATACTGTCTGTGACCGCATTTATATCGAGAGATTTGAACGGGAAATCATATCGTGAAAAGAACGAAGCAATTTTATCTGTATCTGCAATCATCTGCATAGTTTCCTTCCCGCTGTCTGTCATCGGCACATACACATTACACGGGAAAAACGGCGTGCGGCGCTTTAAACAGCGGATTATTTTATTTTTCTGATCATCTCCAGCAGTCGGGGCAGCGTGCGTTCCCGAAAGTCAGTCATGCGCGATGTTTCGTCCGACAAATTGTCGGAAAGCGACTGTTCGGCGCTGTCGTTCCGCACACGCGAAGACAAAATAAGTTCATCGCCGATATTCGTCATATCGTAAAATCCTGCCTGCTGCAGTTCTCCCTGCGCAATGTCTTCATTTACAGCGGTAACGGTTACGGTTCCGAGAACGGCATTTTTTTCGTATTGCATCTGCGTTCCGGAATCAGCCGAACGCATTTCGCCTTTTTTTACGACGGTGAATACATCGCCTGCGGAAACGCCGTCGGAAACTCCCGAATCAAGCAGCACCAAGGAGCCTTTGCGCGCAATGATGCTCGAACGCACGGGAAATGCTTCCGCTATGGAAAGCACAACCTTCCGCACGGCGTCCGCATAGCGTCCGTTTCCGGTTCTGAATACCGAAAAAGAGCAGGCTTCGTTTCCCGTTCTGCCGGAATATACGGCAGCGCCGACCGTTGCATCGCGTGAATTTTCAGAAAAAGAAACAAGCGCAAAATAATCCGCGCCGTCACGTCTTGCGCGGGAAAACGCTTCCGCATAGCCCGAAACAATTTCATTTTCGGCAGACACCGCAAAATACGGAATCGCGGCAAAATATTGTTCCATAAGCTGTGCTGTGCACAATTCGGCGCCGGGATGCAGCAGCTGCTTTTCGCCGCTTACCGCGTACAAATTGAGTTTGAGGCGCGTTTTTTCAAGGTAAAACGGACGCACATTCCATCTGGAAGCAAGGCTTTTCCGTAGCAGCGACTGGTACGCTTCGACGGCGTCGTCGATATTCCGGTTTGAAACGCCTTTCGACTGGATAAAGCGAAGATTGGCGATATACGCTTCGGGACAGCCGTCATTCAGCAGCATTTGGGCATACGATATTCTGGCGGATATATTAAGCGGATATATCGTCAGTGCGCGCCGATATTCGAATTTCGCCTGAACCGAAAAATATTTTTCGGCAGCCGCAGCCGCAAGGTCCGCATGATATTTCGACCAGCCGTCGCGGCGGGAATCTTCCACATCGGTTTTCCGCAGAACCAGATGTTCAAAAGCCGTCCGCATCACTTCGTCGTCCGGCGCGATTTCCAATCCCGTCTGATAGGCAAAAAGCGCATCGTCGGTCAAGCCGAGCTTTTCATACGAGCAGGCTTTCAAATACCAGGCGGCGGCGCAGAAGCGATTTATTTTTATGCGGTCATCGCATGCGCGCACCGCGCTTTGATAACGCCCCGCTTCGTATAAAATCAAGGCAAGCATTTCCAGCGCGGAGTCATGCGTGCCGTTAAGCCGAAGCGCCGCCCGCGCGTAGCCTTCCGCTTCTTCCAAGCGTCCGTCCTGCCATGCGATATACGAAGCAAAGTAATATACGTCGGCATCGCCGGAATGATACTGCAGCGCTTTCTGCATATATTCGCGGACGGCATCGTCTTTTCCCGCTTCATGAGCGAGAAGCGCAAGAGAAAGCAGCGCCCGTCTGTTTTCCGGTTCGCGGCGAAGCGCGTCGGAATATTGCCGTTCGGCGCCCGAAGCGCGTCCGTCGAACAAATCAAGCTGAGCTATCCCGAAGCGCGCATCGATGTCGTTCGGGAACAGCGAAAGCACTTCGGCAAAAAGCGCGCGGGCTTCATCGGTTCTGCCGAGCCCTATCAGACAAAATCCCTTTAAATTCAGGATTTCGCCGCTGTTCTTTATATATTTCTGCGCGTTTTCCACATACTGCAGCGCCAATTCATATTCTTCGAGCTGATACGAACATGACGCCAGCAAAAACCAGGTATCGCCGGATGCAGGATTGCGCCGGACTGATTCCTGAAACATTTCCACTGCTTCATAATAGCGCTGTTCCTGCTGATAATCTTTTCCGAGCCGGTAATATTCCAAGGCGGAAAGCTGCCGCCCAGAATCGGCGGAACGCTGCGCATATACCGCCGAAAAGCCCGCAGCGAAAAAAATCAGCAAAGCAACCGCGTATTTTCCGTTCACTTTTGAACATCCCCGTTTTCGCGGCGGATAATTTTTATCAGATTCACCCGATGACCTTCCATATCCTGCACGATGAAATCGAAATTTTCCCAAGACGCTTTTTCGTATTTGACCGGAATTTTCCCGAACAAATCGAACACAAATCCGCCGAGCGTATCGAATTCCTCATTCGGAAAAGCGGACTCGATTGTTTTATTCAAATCGTCCAAATTAACGCGGGCGTCGCAGAGCCACATATTCGGTCCGATATTCAAAATATCGGCGCGCTCATTGTCGAATTCGTCCTGAATATCGCCGACAATTTCTTCTATTATGTCTTCCATGCAGGCGATGCCGGAAATTCCGCCGTATTCGTCAATCGCAACGGCAATATGAATGTGCCGCCTTTTGAATTCCCGCAGCAGCGCATTTATCCGCTTCGATTCCGGAACAAAATACGGTTTCCGCACGATTTTTTCGAGATCGACCGGTTCATGGCTTGCGAATGTTTTTATCAAATCTTTTACGTACAGCACGCCGATTACATTGTCTATGGACTCGCTGTACACGGGGAAGCGGGAATGTCCGCTTTCCGCGATTTTTTCAAGCAATTCATCCTGCGGCGTGCCGACGGACAAAAAATCGACATCGATGCGCGGAATCATTACTTCTTTTACGGAAGTTTCGGATAAATCTTCAATGCCGCGAATCATATCCTGTTTTTCTTCATTGAGAATTTCTTCCTGCAGGCGCACCGAATCGATTTCCGCGGAACGGTTTTTTTCATCTTGTTTTTTGCCGAATATTTTTGTCAGTAAATTCATGCGATTTCCTTGTGCGATTCGTAATTATGCTATAATGTTTTCATCCGCGAAGCTGCGCAGAATCGTTTCCTGAAGCGACAGCATTTCGTCCCTGTCCCGATCGCCGCCGCAAGCGGGATTTGCTTCATAAGCCGCATCGTCGTTCAGCACCGCCGTGTGATCCATGCCGCTCAAATGCAGTATTCCGTGAATAAGCAGGCGCTTTAATTCCTCGTCCTGCGGTACGGAAAAATCGGCGGCGTTTTTTTCGAGCATGTCAAGACTGATTACAATGTCGCCCGCGGAAAAACGCACATCGCCGTCATCATCGATATATTCATCGCCCTGCTCGAAAGACAATACATCCGTCGGCGCATCGACATTCCGGTACTGCTTGTTTAATTCCGCGATAAAAGGATCACGGCAGAACAGCACAGACAAATCCCAATTTTCGATTTTCCGAAGCGCAAGCACATTCAAAACAAACGGTTCTATTTTCGCAATCCACTGCGGTTCTTCGCAGTTTTCCGCAGCCGAGACCAGTACCGAATTTCCTTTCATTCCGCATCCTTTTCCGCGCGAGTTTTTTTTGCATTGCGGCTTTCTTCCGTTTCCGGCGCATCGGCGGCATCCGCGTTTTTTTCCGGAATATGATTTTCCGCCGCTTTTGCGGAATCGGCGGGCGGCAGTTCATCGGGATCTTTTTGATTCGGATATTCGATTCGCGAATGATAATAGCCCGCAAGAATTGTTACAAACGAAGCCTGAATGGTATTTATATCGCGGAACGTTAATCCGGAACCGTCAAGCTGCCCGTGTTCATACTTTGCCATGATAAGCTGGCGGATAAATTTTTCGAGACGGGACACCGAGGGCTTGTCAAGCGTGCGGCAGGCAGCTTCAACCGTATCAGCCAGCATCACGACGGCAGCTTCCCTGCTCGACGGAAGATCGCCTATATACGAATATTCTTCCGGAGAGGTATTTTCGTCAAGTTTTTTTGCTTCGTTGTAAAAATACGAAATAACGCTGTTCCCGTGATGCTGCGCGATAATATCGATAACTTCCTGCGGGAAATGCATCTGATGCGCTTTCTCGACGCCTTTTTTTACATGCCGGCGGATGACGGACACGGAAAGCCGCGGATTTATTTCATCATGCTTGTTGCCGCCCGCCTGATTTTCGACAAAATATTCCGGCTGTTCCATTTTGCCGAGATCGTGATAATACGCCCCGACTCTTGCCAGCAGCGGATTTGCGCCGATGTCGCTGCACGCGCTTTCCGCCAGCGTCGCCACAAGCATGGAATGATTATACGTTCCCGAAGCGGTAAGAAGCATCCGCTTCATTATCGGGCTATTTAAATCGGACAAATCCATAAGACGGAATACCGACGCCGTATTCAAAATAGGTTCGAGCGGCGTCATAAAGCCGAGCGCCAAAATGCCCGAAATAAATCCGTTGAAAGCGATGCCTGCCGCATATAACGGACTGAAAGAATGATGTTCGCTGCTGAAAATAACGCAAAGCGCAAGCATGAATACCGCATCAAGCAGCGCAAGCATCAGCGAAGCGATGACAAGATCTATGCGCTTTTCCATTTTGCGGACGATGCGCACCGCCGCGATGCCGGAAGCGAGTACAAACAGCGCGGGAATCGGATCAAAAGACGATATATATAAAACCGCCAGCGTCATAATCAAGGTCATATACACCGCGTCAAGCGTTCCGAACAAAAGCGCCGCAAGAATAACAAACAGCGAAGAAGGAATAATTATCGGCAGAGAAAACGGATCCGAAAAAGAAGGAATTTTTATCCCGAATGACACTATCAAATACAGCAGAACAAATAAAACGGAAATAAAAATCAATTCTTTCAGCGGTATTTTTTTACCGATAACCGGCGGAGAAAACAGAAAAAACGAAAACGCCGAAAGCAGAATCAAATACAGCATGGAATTGGCAAACGAGCGGTAATCGACATACGAGGGCGTTTCGGACATTTTCTGCAGTTTTGCAAAATCATCTTTTGTTATCGGGAATCCTTTTCTGATGATTTTTTCGTCCTTTTCTATCGACACAGGATTTTCAACTGTCGGCGGAAGCGTTTTCACCGCGACTATCGTGCGGTCGGCAATTTGCCCGATTTCGAATTCAGACAGCGGGAATGACAGCACCGTATCGCTGCCCGCTATATCAAAAAAAGAAATCGTCAGTGTGGTTAAAAACGCGGCGGCAAAAACAGTCAGAATTTTCCAGTTCTCAAACAGCCTGTTTTTTACGGAACTGAAAAGCGCGGTCGGCTGCATAGCATCAGAATCTGTATTACTCATTTGATTTCGAATCCTCATAGGCTTGTATAATCTTTTTTACGAGCTGATTTCTCACGACATCCGAGTTTTCCATGCGGATAATTTGTATTTCCTCGATTTTTCGAAGAATACCCAGCGCATGAATAAGCCCGGAAGGTATGCGTCCGGGAAGATCAGTTTGCGATATATCTCCTGTTATAAACATTTTTACATTATCGCCCATACGCGTCAAAAACATTTTCATTTGCTCGCGCGTTGTGTTCTGCGCTTCGTCCAAAACGACTGCGCAGTCAGACAATGTCCTGCCGCGCATATACGCCAGCGGAACCGTTTCTATTATCCTAGATTCCGTCAATTTGCGCAACAAGCCGGACGGCAGCAAAGTTTCCATAATATCAAACAGCGGCAAAAGATACGGATATATTTTCTGCTCGAAATCGCCGGGCAGAAAACCGAGATTTTCGCCGGCTTCCACGATAGGCCGCGTTAAGATAAGCCGCTTTGCTTTATGATTCAGAAGCAGGCAAAGCGCCGCCGCCACGGCAAGAAATGTTTTTCCGCTGCCGGCAGGACCTTCCAAAAATACAAGCTCATGGCGCATCATGGCTTCGACGGCTTTTTTCTGTCCGAATGTTTTGGGATACACCGATTTATTCCCGCCGGGGATGCATAATTTCAGCGGCGGCACGGAAGTTTCTTCGCAGCCGGCAGCGTTCATCACGGAAAGAATCATATCTTTTCCGGGGAATTCTCCCGCCGATATTTCATCCGCAATACGGTCGATAATATATTTGAATTTATCCTGAATATCCGGACGTTCGTCGTCTATCGAAAGTTCATTGCCGCGCACAAAAACAGGCGTACCCAAGAATGTTTCGATAAGCTTCAAATTATTGTCATTTGTCCCGCATAAACAGGAAAGCGTTTCGACATCAGGTACTACAATAGTATACAACGAATTCATATTTTATCCAGAAAAACGGCCGGTTACTATATCGTCAACCGTATTTTCTTCCTCTTTTGAAAGCTGTTTTTTATACACCGCAATTTTTTTGTCTTTCAATGAATCAAGCGCTTTCCGCCGGCTTGCCGCATCCGCATACGCCGCGCGTTTTTCTTCCGCAGCGAGCTCCGCCTGCGCCAGTTCCGACAGCAATTCTTCCCGCCGCGAATCAAGCACCGCAATGTAATTATCTATCGCGATAAGCGCCGCCACATTCGTTTCTCCGGAACGAAGATTTGCCGAACTTACGCGGCTGCGGGCAATTTCCGACAATTCCCGATTGATGCGGGAAATTTCAGCGACGGACGCTGCAAGCGCTTCTTTTGCCTCGTTTTCTTCAAATTCGCGTAAATCAAGAATTTTCTGAAGCCGGAACCGGAATTTTTTCATGTCTGCGGCGCGCCTTATTCGGAATTTTCCTGCGGCGGGGGCGGCACGGAAACCGAATTGCGCTCCGTTTCCGCATCATTCGCAGCATCCGAAAATTCCGATTCGGGAATATCGACATGCGCCGCTGCGCCGAGCTTTTTCAGCGTTTCGGAAAGCGGGCAATCTTCGAATTCTTCCTGCGTCAGCAATGCTTCGATATCCTCATGCGCGTCAATCGCGGCGTCAATAGCGGGATTGGAACCTTTTTGGTAGGCGCCCACGGAAATCATATCTTCCGCGCCGGCATACGCCGCCATCAAACGGCGCACGGCAGCGCAGGCTTCCTGCGTTTTTTTGCCGGAAACCCGCTTGGAAAGTCTGCTCACGCTCGCAGGTATATCTATTGCCGGATAGTGATATTCCTGCGCCAAACGGCGGCTCAGCACGATATGCCCGTCAAGCGTGCCGCGCACTTTATCGGCAATCGGTTCATCCATATCGTCGCCGTCCACAAGCACCGTATAAAACGCGGTTATGGATCCGTGTTTATTGGTGCCGCTGCGTTCGAGCAGCTTGGGAAGCAAATCAAATACGCTCGGCGGATAGCCGCGCTGCGCCGGCGGTTCCCCTGCAGCAAGACCGATTTCCCGCTGCGCATGAGCAAAACGAGTTACCGAATCGAAAAGGAGCATTACGTCCTTCCCTTGATCTCTGAAGTATTCGGCGACCGCCGTTGCCGTATATGCTCCGCGAAGCCGCGCGACAGACGGCTGATCCGAAGTTGCCGCAACAACGACGGAACGCTTCAATCCGGCTTCGCCTAAATCTCTGTTGATAAAATCCATAACTTCACGGCCGCGCTCGCCGATCAGCGCAATGACATTGACATCGGCATTTGTATTCCGGGCAATCATGCTCATAAGCGTTGACTTTCCGACTCCGGAACCGGCAAAAATTCCCAAGCGCTGACCTTTTGCGACGGCAAGCAGAGAATCGATGGCGCGCACGCCTGTTACAATGCGCTTATTCTGCGGCGTCCGTTCGAGCGGACTGGGAGCGGGAGCCTGCGCCGGATATTTTTTCGCGGAAGCAATCTCGCCTTTGCCGTCATACGCGTGTCCCGTAGCATCGATTATTCTGCCGAGCAGTTCGTCGCCGACGGGAATCATCAATCCGGAACCGGAAGCGGTTACTTTGCCGCCGATCTCGATGCCTTTTGTTTCGCCGTAAGCGGTAAGCTGAACAAGCGTTCCGTCCAGTCCGACTACTTCCGCAAGCACCGAGGCGCCGTCTTTCAGCTGTATCATGCAAATTTCGCCGATTACAGCCTGAGGACCGCGGCTTTCCACAAGCATTCCCTGAACCCGCGTTACCCTGCCGGTGCAAAGAATCGTTTCGGTATTTTTTATCGTATCAATGTATTTTGAAAACAGCATGTTCGTTAAATATCGGAAACCGCATCCGACAGTTTTGTCACATTTTTAATGGGAGCGATTTCAAGTATTTTCTGCTCAAGTTCATTCAGCTGGCTTGAAATGCGTGCGTCAATTGCGCCGAAATCGGTTTCGACAATGCAGCCGCCTTTGCCGACCGTTGTATCTTCCACAACCGTTATATCTTTTACGCTTTCGACAGCTTTAATAAAATCCTGAATATGTTCCGAAGTCAGCTTGACATCCGCGAAATTGACGCGCAGCGTTACTTCGCCGCGGCCTTTTACTTTGCGCAGCGCATGGACAATATTGGTCATGACCACATTCCGCTGGCTTTCGGACATTACTTTCACGACTTTCCGCGCCATAAGCAGCACCAATTCGACAATCTGCTGTTCCGTTTCGTCCAGAATTTCGGTGCGCCGTTCCATCGTTTTTTCGATTACCGTATGAAGCCTGCCGATAAGCCTGTCCGATTCCGTTTTTCCGGCGGCAAAACCGTCTTCGACGCCTTTGTCATATCCGGCGCGGTACGCATCATCCGATATTTGCTTTGCCTGCTCATCCGCCTTTTTCAAAATATCTTCGGCGTGCGCTTCCGCATCTTTTTTGAACTGTTCCGCTTTTTCCGAAGCTTCCGTCTGCATCACTTGAATTTGATCGCTTTTCTGGCGGATTTCATCAAATGCGGATTTCTTGGCATCCTGCACGATTTTTTCCGCTTCCGCTTTTGCTTCGTCAAGAATCCGCTGCTTATCGATTTCCCACTGCTTTTTGAATTCCTCCGCTTCGCGCCGCAAATCCTCGGCTGTCGGCCCTGTATATTCCGGTTCGGCGACTTCCGGATTTTCTTCTTCCGGCGGCGCAAACGAATGAGATAACTGAAGCATTACTTTGTCATTGGTTTTTGTAATTTCCGTCGGTTTAAAAATAGCTTTTGCCATACCGTTTCTCCATTACGCGGCTACACGACAAGCTCGTCTTCGCCGGAACGGGCGATAACGATTTCACCGGAATCTTCAAGCCGTCTGATTGTGGAAACAATTTTCTGCTGGGCTTCTTCCACGTCTTTTAAGCGCACCGGTCCCATAAATTCCATGTCTTCTTTCAGCATGCTTGCCGCGCGTTTAGACATATTGCGGAATATTTTGTCCTGAACCTCGGTATCGACTGCTTTCAGCGCTTTTGCAAGTTCCTGCGTGTCAACTTCACGCATAACTTTTTGAATCGCGCGGTCGTCCAGCATGACAATATCCTCGAAAACGAACATGCGCTTTTTGATATCTTCCGCAAGATCGGGATCTTCTTCTTCAAGCGATTCGATAATCGACTTTTCCGAAGAACGATCGACCAAGTTCAATATTTCCACGATGCTTTCCACGCCGCCCGCGGTAGCGTAATCTTCGCTTGAAAGCGTTGAAAGCTTTTTTTCCAGAACGCGCTCTACTTCGCGCAGAACATCGGGAGAAGTTCTGTCCATAAGCGCAATGCGGCGCGCAACCTCGCTTTGAATTTCATCCGGCAGATTCTGCAAAATAACCGACGCTTTGTTCGGTTCCAAATACGAAAGAATGAGCGCGATTGTCTGCGGATGTTCCTGCTGGATGAAGTTCAAAAGATGCGCCGGATCCGTTCTGCGGATAAAATCGAACGGACGCACCTGCAGCGAGCTTGTGAGCCGGTTGATTATATCGATTGCTTTTTGGCTTCCGAGTGATTTTTCCAGCAATTCGCGCGCGTAATCGATGCCGCCCGACGTGATAAAATTCTGGGCTGCCATCAATTCCTGGAATTCTTCGAGAATCGCTTCTTTAAATTCCGCATCGACGGTTTCGAGCCGCGCGATTTCAAACGTCAGCGTTTCGATTTCGTCTTCCCGCAAATGCTTGAAAATTTCCGCGGAAAGTTCGGAACCAAGCGATACAAGGAAAATCGCGGCTTTCTGGCGTCCGTTCAGGTTCTTATAATCTTTCGGTTTTTTCGATCCGGACGACGCAGCCGGTTTTTTTGACGCGGTTTGGGGCATAGCTTTATTCCTCCGTTAGCCAAGTGCGGATAAGCATCGCGACATCTTCCGGATGCTCTTTCGCCATCGTGATAGCGTTTTCCTGCAGCTCCGCGCGCCGGCGCTCTTCGACAGACATGGTAACTTCCATGCCCATGTCTTCCGCCTGCGCAAGTACGCGGTCGCGTTCCGCCTGGCTGCGGCGGAGCAGTTCTTCTTCTCTGAGCCGTCGGCGGCGGTCCAGCTCGCGGCTGATAAACCGGAATATGATGAACGCAAGCAGCACAACGGCAATGCTGAGCAGCACAAGGAATATCGTCTTTTTTGTCTGCTGGCTGCGGATAAAAGCAAGATCTTCTTCTTCAAACTGTCTTGTTCTGTCAAAACGAATATTATGAACCGAAACGGAATCATTGCGGCTGCGATTATATCCTATTGCATTCTGCACAAGCCTTGTCGCGTCGGCAAGTTCTTCCGGCGGAATAGGAACGTATTCCCGATCGATCGAACCGTTCGGCAGCATGACCAGCTGTCCTTTTTCGTCATATTTGCGCCGCCAGGTACCGTCGATATTCACGGAAACGGTGATGCGGTCTATGGACGGACTTTTTTCTTCTTCTATCTGCTTGGTGTTGACGACTTCGTTCCGTTTTACGCCGGTTTCTTCCGAAGTTCCGTACAAATTGGACATATCGGAATATACCGGCGGATTCTGTCCCTCGACGCCGGCGGGACCTTCCGGATTATAGCCGGTACCCGTCCATTTTTTGCTGACGGTTTCTGAAGAAAGCGTTATGGACTGCACGAGTTCCGAATCATCATACGGCGTATCGGGATTATCCGCCCGTATCACAATAGGGGAATATTCTGTCGCCGCCTCGCGCCGTTTTGACATGTTCATATCGATTTTCACATTTAAGTCGCGGACACGATCGGATGTGAATGTTTCCTGCAGCGCGGCGAGTACTTTTGCACGGTACTGCATTTCAAGCTGCGCGATAAGCTTCTGTTCCTTCGCAATAATATCAACGCGCTCTATATCCTGCATTCCCTCGAAATCGTTGAGAATATTTCCCGCGGAATCCGCTATCGTAATGTTTTCTTCACGCAGTCCCTCAACGGCTTTTAAAAGCAGCTTTTGAATTCCCTGTATTTTTCTTTTGTTTCCGGCAATATCGCTGCCGGGCTTGGGATAAATGATAACGCTTGCCGTTACCGGATTTTGATCCGCGGCGAACAGTTCCCGTTCCGGCATGGTAACGACGACGTTCGCTTTATCAACATCGTCAAGCGCTTCGATATGCCGCGTTATCACATCGGTGATGGATCTGCGCAAATTGACGTTTCTTTCAAAATCCGTAATCGTCCAGCGCTCCGTATCGAACAGCGCCCAGGGATCCATGTTTCCCGGAACAAGATCTTCTCTGATGAGGATTGACCTCATGCGCCGCGCCGTTGCCGCATCCTTTACGGAAATGATTCCCGCGGCATTCACGTATGCATCGACATTTTCCTGTGCAAGGCGGTATACAATATTATCCCGCGCCGTTTCATCCGTTACGGCTACGTTAAACAGCGGAACAGTTGTCGGTCTCGAAGAAAGAGAAAAAACCAAAATAATCGCGCCGATGACCGCCGCCGCAATACCGGCAAGAATAAGTTTTTGGACTAAAGTCCATTTCGCCCATAAACCTTTCAGTACGGAAACAAGCTTTTTGAGCCATTCGTTCATCAATCCTCCCGCCAGGAGTGCCCTCCCGTGAACGAACCCGCGGCGCCGCTTCTGCGTTTGCATAAAACGGTGCCGACTGCATAGTTATACATATTATATTATACAATAATAACGCATAACAACGCATAACCGCAAGTACATAAAAAAAATCGATATGCGCCGTTCGGGAAATCATGACGGTTCATATTGACGCTTGGAACGCTTGCTTTTTTTCCCGCCGAAAGAATATAGTATTGCCATGACTACGGAAAAAGATTTTTCGGCCCTGTACGGCGTGCTGTTTTCGGGAGCGGCGGCGTTTTTTACGTTTTTTTTATTTTTTTTGGGAGAAAAAACGTATCTTGCGCGTCCCGCATCCGCAAGGCTGTTCCCCGCAGAATATGTTTATCAATTTTTCTGCGCCGCGCTGCTGTATGCATCATGCTGCCTGCTGTATTTTTCCGTAAAAACTGCGTGTGCCGCCTGCCGCCGCATCTCCAAAAAGATAGTTTTTTCCGCGGCGGTGTTCCTGCCTTCAGCCTTGTATGCCGCGGCATCGGCTGCGGCATTTCCGTTCGGTACATTGCAGCGTATTTCCGCAATACTCACTGCCGTTATATGGCTTGCCAGTCTATGCTTCCTTGCCGCCGCCATACGCAATGCTGCCGCATGCCGCGCAAAGCTTCCGTCCCAAAAAACGGAAGCGGCACAGAACATGCGCGCGCCGCAGGATTTTCCGCTGCAAAAGATGCTTTCTCCGAGAGAAACAGAAGTAGCAAAACTTCTGCTCGGCGGAAAAACCACCGCCGAAATAGCCGACGAACTCTGCATATCGCCGTCGACGGTAAAAAGCCATTTGAAAAGCATTTACGAAAAAACAAATGTTCACAGCCGCATGGAATTCGCCGCAAATATCAGGACGGATACTTTCCGAAGCTGAAAGATACCGAAGCGGCGGAAACTGCGGATTTTGTTCGCGGCGCGGTATTTCTTTTTCGGCGGCAGGATAAAAACATCGGCATCAGACAAAAGAGCGCATCTTGCTTATTCAAATGCAAAAAAGGATTTTTGCCGATGAATAAAATCAAAAAATTTCGGGAATTTCGGCAAAAATCCCCCTTTCGGGTGATACCAGCGCCGAGTGATTCAGGCGTATACTGCGCATGATGCAGCTATGATGAATGTTCATGCGCTGCATTTTCCGATATCACGTATGCTTTCTCTCCAATCGGGGAAGCGTTTCACAGGAGGAAACCATGTGCACACGTATCCGCGGAATAATTCCGTTTGCCGCAGTGTTTATAATGTTATTCGGTTCGATTGCCGCGTCATGCATTGCACGGAACGGCACATCAAACGCAAATGTATTTGTAAATACCGGTCCCGATGAAGACGGAACAGTCTGCACGCTGAGAATCATGCAGTCAATATCATCTGTCATGATCATAAATATGCAAAAACCCGTTCAGCGCACCGTATTGAAAAACGATCAATGGCGGTATGATCCGCAGACGACGCAAATCACGTTTGCGCAGCCGATGCCGTATCCGCAGCCGGTCGTACATATAGAAGGCATTCCTGTGCGGCCGGAAACCTGGATTCTGCGCGGTTTTTCCGGCACCGCGGACGAGCTGCTGGTTTTGCTGGACGGACGCGAAGCTTCCGACGGCTTTGATTACATATTCGATGCGCAAAACAACACGCTTGCTTTCAGGGAAGATATTCATCCGGAAGACGGCAATTACTGCATACAGTATCCCCTGAAAACAGCTGCCGGCGAAGGCGTCCGCTGTTTTTCAAACTGGAAAAAGAAAGACCTTGACACGCTTGCGGAAATGCAGGCAAAACATCTGCAGAAGCTGCACGGAGGTCCGCTTGTCGTCGTAAAAAACCGCAGCGGATTTTCACGGCGGCAGCTGCGAAAAGAAACCGGAATTGCATTTTCACTGCCGAACGCGGACAGCATCTTTTTGATTGAAACGGCGGAAAACGGAACGAAACAGACGAGCATCCATTGCGAATACGGAGATTTGACCGTTGAATGTTCGGCAGAAGAATCGGCGGAAAAAAATATCGCTTCAGAATCAGCTGATGAACAAAAGCAATTGTTCATGCAAAATCCTGCCGTGTATCGGCAATATACGAAAGGGCTCGGCGGAACGCCGGAAAATCAATTGCAGACGGAATTCGTCGTGTATACCTGGAACGAAAAAGGCGTATCGTACCGGCTGACAGCGCAGACGGATCAGCAAGATCAGGCAGAAAACCTTTTGGAAAAATGCACGCGCACACGCATGCCGAAATAACAGCGCAAAAATCCGCGCGGATTAACGCGTAGTGGTAACTTCGTTCCAGCCCTTGATTAAACGATCGATGACTGCCTGCGCTATGTTGAGGGATAAACTTGCTTCTGCCATAGCGATAGTTACATCATGCACATCAAGGGAATCGGGATCCGTTATCAGCTGCTGAGCCGCCGCGTCGCTTGCATTCTGTTTTTTGTTGACATACTGCATTGCATCAAGCAGATAATTTTCAAAGGAATCTTTTGTTTTGGCTGCGGTTCCGGCAGACGAAGTATCCGGCGGCGCATCGGAAATTCCCGAAAGAGTCTTCAGCGGCGCGCTGCCGATATGAGCAGGATGCGTTCTCAAAAGCTGCAATGTGCTAATCATAAAACATTTCCCTCCCCGTTTTATTTTTCCGCACGGCGCCGATTTTATTATTTACCGATTTCCAGCGCGCGCATGAACATTTCTTTTGATCCCTGTATTACCGACGAATTCGCTTCATACGCTCTGGACGCGGAAATCAAATCAACCATTTCCGTAACGATATTCACGTTCGGATATTCGACATAGCCTGCGCGCGGTCCGGAAAGGATTGCATCGGGATGTGTCGGATCATACACAAGGCGGCCTTCCGACTCGTCTTTTGCTATTTTCAGTACACGGACACCGCGTCCGGCGTCGTTTTCATGCCCGTCAGGCACAAACGGATGCCGGAATGTCGGATTTTCGGCAATCGGCGCAAGAACGACGCGGGAACGTTTGAATCTTCCGCCGTCCTGCGTTCTGGTAGTACTTGCATTTGCAATATTATCAGATATGACATCGGTTCGCAAGCGTTCGGCGCTCATGCCGGTCGCGGCAATGTTTATACTCGAAAAAAGTCCCATATTTTTCTCCTATTTAGCGCAAAACTTGTTTTACTTGCGAAAATTCAAAATTCTGAAGCTGTGTGAGCAGCTGATAATTCATCTGGATTTTCAGGATTTCCATTGCTTCCTGCTCGGCATCTACATTGTTTCCGTTTGCCTTTACAGTGGAAAGATAATCCACCACGCGGCGCGGCTGAACATCGCGGTAATCTCTGGGAACAGCGGATTGTATATGGCGGCTGTCGTTTGTAATCATACGGAATGAATCGCGCGCTTCCGCTTCGCTTTTGAGTGCACGTTTTAATTCGCTTTCGAAATTGACAGATGTTCGTTTGAAATTCGGAACTTCCGCATTCGCAAGATTATTAGCAGTCGTTTGATAGCGCAAAGTACTGACATCCATCGCGCGATGAAGCATATCAACTGATCTGGAAAAACTATTCATCTGTATTTTCTCCGCAAAAATATAACAGGAAATGCGGGCGGTTTTCACGGCAAATCCTATTATATTTTCGGCGGCGCTGAAAAAAAGTTTACAAGATATATTTGGACAAATCCTGATCCTGCACAATATCCTTTAAACGCTCGTCCACGTATGCTTCCGTGATTTCGATTGTTTCGCCGGCATGCTCATCCGCGTCAAACGAAAGCTCTTCCAGCAGCGTTTCCATTATTGTATGCAGGCGCCGCGCACCGATATTTTCCATGCGGGAATTGACATCGGCGGCAAGCATGCTCATGCGCTCGATGGCTTTTTCGGAAAAAACGACGGAAACATTTTCCGTCGAAAGGAGTTCCTTGTACTGGCGGGTCAGCGCGTTTTTCGGTTCCAGCAAAATGCGTTTGAAATCAGCCGCATTCAAAGAATCGAGCTCGACACGCAGCGGAAAACGTCCCTGCAGTTCGGGAATAAGATCGCTCGGCTTGGATAAATTGAACGCGCCTGCCGCAATAAATAAAATATGCGTCGTGTCGACAACTCCGTACTTTGTATTTACATTCGAACCTTCTACGATAGGCAGAATATCCCGCTGCACGCCTTCCCTTGAAACATCCTGTCCGGAATTATGTCCGCCGGAAACAGCGATTTTATCGATTTCATCGATAAAAATAATTCCCATCTGTTCAACGCGTTTTTTTGCTTCTTCCGCAACTTTATCCGCATCCGTCATGCGGTCGAGATGTTCGGTAAGCAGTATTTCCCGCGCTTCGGCTATCGTTACCGTTTTTTTTCGGGAACGGTTTCCTCCGGAAATCATGGCAGAGATTCCCTGCATAGCGGATTCTATATCATCTATGTTTCCGCCGACGAACATTTCCATCGACGGCATTTTTTGGCGGCGGCTGATTGTAATTTCGACTTCGCGGTCTTCGAGTTTGCCATCCCGAAGCAGCTCTCTGATTTTTTCACGGGCGGCGCTGAAATCCGTTCCCGCAGCGGAATTTCCGTTGTCTTCCGCAGGATTTTCCGCAGAAAGCGCATTTTTTCCCGCAGCGGAATCACCGGCGGCATCGTTTCCGGATACAGCGGCAATGTTTCCCTGCTGCATAATAATTGACGCGCCGGGAACGCCCTGAAAAACATTCAATAATGATGAAAAATCCGGCAGCTTGCCTGAGGAAGCAAGCGAAGAATCATGCTGATTTTTCAGCGCTTCGGCGGAATTATCCGCAGTCCGGCGGCTTTCATCGGCGGCGGAATCTTTCGTTTTTTTTGATGACTTATCCGAACTGCCGGGGACAAGCAGATTCAGCAGATCTTCTTCAACCCGCGCGGCGGCGGCGGTTTTCATTTTTTCATGCATTTCTTCCTGCACCATGGTAAAACCGACTGCCATCAGATCGCGTATCATCGATTCGACATCGCGCCCCACATATCCGACTTCGGTGTATTTAGTCGCTTCGACTTTCAGAAACGGCGCGCCGCATAATTTCGCGAGACGCCGCGCAATTTCCGTTTTTCCGACGCCGGTCGGTCCTATCATCAGTATATTTTTCGGCGCTATTTCTTCGCGAATATCTTCGGCAAGCTTGAGCCGGCGCGTGCGGTTGCGCAGGGCAATGGCAACCGATCGTTTGGCTTTTGCCTGTCCGATAATATACGTGTCCAGCGCGGCGACAATTTGCTTCGGCGTAAGTTCTTCGAGTTTTTGTTCATGCGTTTTTTTTTCATCGTGTCCGTTCATATTATAATTCCTCAACTGTGATATGATGATTTGTGTATATGCAGATACTTCCGGCAATTTTCAGGCTCCGCTCGGCAATTTCGCGGGCAGTTAAATCGGACGATTCCAAATACGCAAGCGCCGCGGCATACGCATAATTGCCGCCGGAACCGATTGCCAGCACATCATTTTCCGGTTCGACGACATCGCCTGTCCCGGAAATCAGCAAAATTTTCGACGGATCGGCAACGAGCAGGAGCGCTTCAAGGTTTCGCAGTGCTTTGTCCGTCCGCCATAATTTCGCAAGTTCCACGGCGGAACGGGTTAAATCGCCGCCGAATTCCTTCAGTTTCATCTCGAATTTATCGAACAAATTGAAAGCATCGGCTGTGGCGCCGGCAAATCCGGTCAGCACTTTTCCGTCATACACGCGGCGGACTTTCCGCGCGTTTCCTTTCATGACCGTATTTCCCATAGTAACCTGCCCGTCGCCGGCCATGGCGATTTTTCCGTCTTTCCGCACCGCAATTACTGTTGTGCTGCGTATTTGTTCGTATTCCATAATAATTCTCCTGTAAAAACCAATGGGAAACAGCAATTTTCAAAGTATCTGAAAGCCGATTCCGAAATAAATCGCGCCGGAAGCAGCCGTTTTGCAGAAATTCACAGCATAAAATCTGCAACGCAGCCATCCATGCAGAATTCGCATAAAACATCACCGCTTTCGGCAGTGTATCCGCACATCATAATATGCAGAAAATTGCATCCGCGGAATTACGATGTGCTTCCGCCTCCGTGCGGATGGGACCTATTATAAATATCCACCAAACGTGCGGTGGTTACGTGCGTATACCGCTGCGTTGTCGAAATACTTTCATGCCCAAGCAGTTCCTGAACAACGCGTACATCCGCGCCGTTTGACAGCATGGATGTCGCAAATGTATGCCTGAATGCGTGAGGCGAAACAGGTTTATTTGTTCCTTCCGCAGAAGAATAGCGCGCGACAATATACCAAATTCCCCGTGCCGAAAGCCTTGTGCCTCGGCGGTTCACAAAAAGCGCGGAAACATTCTGCCGCCTGCATTCGACAAGCAGTTTCGAACGCTCCGGCAGATAGGAACGCAGTGCGCAGGCGGCCGCATCGCTGAAAAAAACCCTACGCTCTTTGTTCCCTTTTCCCAGCACCACTGCGGATTTCAAATCGGCAGAAATATCGCGGAGCAGCAGTCCCGCGACTTCGCTGACACGGCAGCCGGAAGAATACAATATTTCAAACACGGCACGATCGCGCACCGCCCAGAGGAGTTCTTTTTTTTCCGGAAAAGCGCACAGCGCATGAACTTCCGCCGGAGTCATAAAACGCGGTATTTTTCTCGGCATTTTCACGCTTTTTATTTCAAATGCCGGATTCGATGAAATATAACCTAAACGGCGGCAATAAGAAAACAGCTGCCGCACCGCCGCAAGAAAACGATTTATGCTTGCCGGCGCACGCTTTTGCTTTGTCTGCATTCCGATACAGGCACGGATATCCTCCGTTGTAACGGCGGCAAGATTTATGTCATCGGTTTCGTACAGCGCCGACAAATATTCCCTGAACAGCCGCAAGTCATTGCGGTATCCGGACAGCGAATGTTCGGATAAATTCCGAATGCCGGATTGATATACTAAAAATTCTTCGCATGCATCGTTCAGTTTTTCCATAAATCAGTTATCGGCATCCATTGCAGGCGAATCTTCTGCCGTATGCAAATATCCGCAATCCGGATTTATGCAGGATTTATATGTTCCGTGTTTTTTATCGTATTTTTCCACTAAAAACCATCCGCATTCCGGGCAATATTGATTTATCGGCTTAAAATGACTGATAAAATCGCATTCCGGATAATTCGTACAGCCGTAAAATTCTTTGCCGCGCCCTTTCGTTTTGCGCGCAACGATTTCTCCGCTGCAGTTTTCCCGCGGACATTTTGCAAGCGGAATAGAACGCGTATTGTGACACTCCGGAAAACCGGAACAAGCCAGAAAAAAACCGAATCTTCCCAGCTTTTTGATCATCGTTTTGCCGCATTTTTCGCATATTTTGTCAGTCGGCTCATCCATAACGCCTTTGTAACTTTCAAGCGTAAGCATTACTTCGTCGACATGCTTTTTAAACGGAAAAAAGAAATCGCCGATCATAGACTGCCAGCGGCATTTATTTTCTTCGATTTGATCAAGCTGCTGTTCGACATCGACAGTAAAATTTTCATTTATAACATCCGGAAAAGATTCGACCAAAATATCATTTATCATTCTGCCGAGCTGTGTCGGAACAAGCTGCTTATTGCTGCGGCTTACATAGTAACGGTCAAGCAGAACAGAAATAATCGGCGCATACGTTGACGGCCGGCCGATGCCTTTTTCTTCCAGCATTTTCACAATCGAAGCATCCGTATAACGCGCAGGTCCCTGCGTAAAATGCTGTTCCGGCTGCAATTTTTCCGCATGCAGTTTTTCCCCTGTTTTCAACGACGGAAGCATTCCGGAAAAATTTTCTTTTGCGGACAGCGTTTTTATAACGTGATAAAATCCTTTTTCCGCAATTTTTCCTGCGGACACGCGGAAAAGAGCGTCGCCCGCTTTTATATCGACACTGACCGTCCGGCTTTTCGCTGCCGCCATTTGGCTCGAAACAAAGCGTTCCCAAATAATCGAATACAGCCGCAGCTGATCCCGCGTCAAATGTTCTTTCAGCGAATCGGGCGTATACTGCGTATATGTAGGACGGATGCCTTCGTGCGCGTCCTGCGCTTTTTTCCCGACCATATATTCTACCGGCTGCGCCGGCAAATCCTGCGGATAATTTTTTGCAATCCAGCCGCGCACATCATCAAGTGCGGACTGCGCAATGCGGACAGAATCCGTTCTCATATAAGTAATCAAACCGACGCGGCCGGAACCGATATTGACGCCTTCATACAGCTGCTGCGCAATCTGCATCGTTTTTCTGGAAGTAAAGCCGAGCCTGTTTGCCGCTGTCTGCTGCAACGTAGATGTTGTAAACGGCGGCTTTGGTTTTAAGGTTTTTTCGCTTTGCCGTATATCGCCGACTTCGCAGACGGAATTTTTAATTTCATCGATTATGGCATTTACTTCGCTTTCGCTGTGCAGATTGGGCTTTTCGCCTTTGTATTGAACCAGCTGTGCGGTAAATTTCGATTTTCCTTTTGCAAAATCCGCTTCCAAACTCCAGTATTCTTCCGGAATAAAATTCTCGACTTCTTTTTCGCGCTCACAAATAAGGCGCAGCGCGACAGACTGCACCCGTCCGGCAGAAAGTCCGTTTTTCACCTTCTTCCACAAAAGCGGCGAAAGATTATAACCGACAAGCCTGTCGAGAACACGGCGCGCTTTCTGCGCATTGACTTTTGATTCGTCGATTTCTCCGGGATTTTTTACAGCTTCATTTATCGCCTGCGGAGTTATTTCATTGAACACAATCCGTTTTATGGGATTTGTCATTTTCAGTTCAAATGCATGTTTCAAATGCCAGGCAATAGCTTCTCCTTCACGGTCATTATCGCTTGCCAGCAGCACTTCATTCGCTTTTTTCGCATCATGCTGAAGTTCCTTCAGAATTTTAGCGCGTCCGCGGACAGTAATATATTCCGGCTCAAAGTCGTTTTCAACGTTAATCGCAATCCGTGATTTCGGCAAATCGATGAGATGCCCCATTGATGCTTTTACCGTATATCCGGCGCCTAAATATTTTTCGATAGTTTTTGCCTTTGCCGGCGACTCCACCACAACAAGAACCGATTTTTTCTGTTTCCCCGAAGAACTGCTTTTTTGTTTCGACTTTTTTGCTTCGGCCGTTTTTATATTCTGCATATCGGTATCTTTTTCGGATGAAGAATTTATTGTTTTTTTTGTTTCCGCCATAAAGTCAAAACCTCCATTTTTCAGCGATGCACAATATAAGCCGAATTTCTGCTGCCGGAAAATTATTCGCGCGGCAATGAAATTCCGGCGGCACAGACAGCTTCCGCAAATGACGAAACGACAGGCGCTCCGTCGGAAACATACCAGTCTGCGCATCCCGGCGGCGGATTTTCGTCCTGCGGCTGCCGGTGTTTTTCCAGGGCAGAAGCATGGAACAAAAGTTCCCGATTTTGTTCCAGCGCGAAATCCGCCGTTATCAAAGCACCGGATTTGGGCGGAGCTTCCGCAATAAGCGTCATCTGCGAAAGTCCGGAAATAATTCTGTTCCGCGCAGGGAAGCGCCATTTTTTAGGCGATTCTCCGGGCGCATATTCGCTTACGATGCAGCCGCCGGACTGAAGCAGTGCCGCGGCAAGTTTTTTATTTGCCGCCGGATAAATCCAATCGGCACCGCAGGCAAGCACTGCCGCCGTACTGCCGTGCGCTCCCGCGGACACAGCGGAAAGCGCGCCTTTATGTGCACAGGCATCAATTCCCATTGCCAGTCCGGAAACAACGGTATATGCATTTTCTGCCGCTTCTTTTGAAAATTCAAACGCCGCTTTCATGCTGTCAAGGCAAGGTTTCCGCGTACCGACAACGGCGCAGCAGTTTTTTTTCAAGACGCGCAAATCCCCGCGGCAAAACAGCGCAAACGGCGGATCGTGAATTTCGGCAAGCAGCGGCGGATATTCCTCGGAACCGAACGGAACAACGGAAATATCATAGGCACGAAGCAGCGAAGCATCCCGCAGCACCAACGCGTTAACGGCTTCTCTGCGCCACATCTTTGTTTTTAAGCTGCGGCCGATAATTACAGAAATGTCTTCTATAGAAAGTAACGCAAGGTCTGATATATTGTCAAGATTTTCCGCTAATATCATTTTTTCCCGGCAGGATAAGAATTCAAGACGGGAAACAGCGATTGTCAAATCATTGGCGTTACTGCGCATACTGCTCCGCATACATGGCATCAAGCACCGTTTTTTTGTTTTTTTCCGCATCGCTTTTTTTCTCAGGCGCAGTGGTTGTCCGTATAATTGCATCGTACATATCGGCAGCGTTTTGAAAATCATGTTCCATAAAATATGCGCGCGCCAAAACGAACATAGCATCTGTGTGCTTTTTTTCGATTGAAAGCAGTTTTACAAGCGGCGGAATCGCTTTTGCGCCGTCCATAAAATCAAATGCGTACAATACGCCCAGACCGTAAAGCGCGCGCGCGTACCCCGGTTCCAATTCCAAAGCACGCAGGTATGCGGATTCGGACAGCTTCAAGTAATTCTGCTTTTTTGCATCGCTGCCGGAAGCAGTGTAATCAAGTTCCGATTTTGCCATATAGCCTGCGCAAACGCCTATATAATAATACAAATTTTGATTTGCAGGATAATAACGAACAGCGTTTTGCAGCGAATCAAGCGCTTTGCCGTACATTTTATTATCGATATACCGAGTTGCCAAAATTTTATACCAAATTCCTATTTGATTTTCCGCTGCCATAATATCTTCGACACGGTTTTCATATTTTTTGATAGCCTCCGTCAGTTCCGCGGCGGACTGCGGCTGAGAAACATTCTCTTCCAGCGACTGAACGCGGCGTATATAATTAACATTCGGACCGCAGCCGACAAATAATAATAGGCACGGAATCGGCAAAAATACCGCAAAACATTTTTTTTTCATACTTTCCTCCGCAAAAAAAAACATGCCGTTCCGGCAGCATCAATCAAACAATACTAACATGCTTTGATTGCCGCATGCAACTATAAAAAATACAGGAAAACAATCGAATAACAAGAATCGCTTTTCATTGAAATTATTTTTTGAAAATACCGCGCTGCTTTGCAAAATGCAAATTCCCTGCGTTAATCGGGAAAATAATCGTCATGATATTTTTGCAGCGCTTTGCTGTCGATATGCGTATATATTTGCGTGGTTGAAAGATCCGAATGTCCGAGCAGTTCCTGAACGGAACGCAAATCAGCGCCGCCCGCGAGAAGATGCGTGGCGAAAGAATGGCGCAATGTGTGAACTTTCGCTTCGATTCCGGCAAGCGCCTCGATTTCTTTGAAACGCTTCCAAATGCCTTTTCTCGAAAGCGGATTCCCCCGAAAGTTGACAAAGACTGTTCCGACGCCGCCGCGGACAAGCTTCGGGCGTTCGTCGGAAATCCATACAGTCAGCCAGTGCGCAGCTTTCCCGCCGAACGGGACAAGCCGTTCTTTTCCGCCTTTTCCCTGAACCCATAAAATTTTTTCCTGCATATGCACGTTTTGAAGCAGCAAAGACGCGGCTTCGCTGATACGCAAGCCGCATGAATATATCAGTTCAAACAGCGCCCTGTCGCGAACGCCGAGCGGATCGGAAACATCGATTACGGCAAGAAGCGCATCTATCTGCTCCAGGGAAAGAACGCGCGGAAGGGAACGTTTTGCACGCGGCCGTTCCAAAAGCATCGCAATATTTTCTTTCCAGATATTGCGGCGCACAAGAAAAGCTCCGAAAGAACGCAATGCCGAAATATCTTTCGCAATTGTACGTTCATCCGTTCCACATGTTTTTCTGCGGACGAGAAAATATATCAGATCCTGAACCGTTAAATTTTCATAAGCTTTTTCGTTTTCGGCACACCAGCCGAGCATAGCATCGATAACAGCCGAATAAGTTTCCGCGGTGAGAGCCGCGCGGCGTTCTACGGATATTAAATCATCATAATATTGTGCAAGAATGCCGCGATTATTTTTTTGTCCCATAAAACCGAAACAGCCGCCGAATTATTCAAGCCGCACTATTGTTTATCGCTGTCCGCGCCGCCTGTTGTGTATTCGGAAGCAAGATATATCTTTTTTTGCCGCAGTACGGCGGGAATCTCAAGATTTTCCTGATTCCGCGTTGTCAAATGCATCGGAAGATGCGAATCGCCGCGGGTTTTCGCAGCAGGTTTTGCGGAAATTTTGCTGTTAAAACTATCAATTGAAACGAAGTCGCCGTTTTCTTCATCAAACCGAGCGGATGCAGCTTCGCGCGCAGCGGAATGTCCGCTTAACTGCGTTTTTTCGACCCGCTTGTTTTTGAAACCGGTGGCAATTACCGTTACTTTCATCTCATCCTGAAAAGATTCGTCAATAGTGACGCCGTAAATAATATGCGCGTCGGGATCCGCTTTTGCAATGATGATATTCATAATTTCGCTGGTTTCTCCCAACGAATAATCTTTGCCGCCGGCAATATTGACAAGAATATTTTTCGCGCCGTCAATATCGGAATCTTCCAAAAACGGATTGTCAATGGCGCCCTGCGCGGCATCAACCGCACGTTTTTCGCCGCGGCCGATACCCACACCGAGGATAGCGTCTCCCGCGCCCTGCATTGTTGTTTTTACGTCGGCAAAGTCGATATTGATATCGCCGTGCTTTGTAACAAGGTCGGAAATTCCCTGCACGCCATGCCGCAAAACATCGTCCGCTTTGAGAAAGGCTTCGCGGATAGGAAGTTTTTTATCCACTTCTTTCAAAAGGTGCTGATTCGGAATTACGATCAGCGTGTCAACCGCAGTACGAAGTTTTTCAATTCCGGCTTCCGCAAGTTTCATCTTGGTTCTGCCTTCAAAATCAAACGGCGTTGTTACTACGCCGACTGTCAGTGCGCCTTGTTCCTTGGCGATTCTTGCGATAACAGGAGCTGCGCCGGTGCCGGTACCTCCGCCCATTCCCGCAGTCACAAACACCATATCTGCGCCTTTCAGAACGTTAGCAATGGCTTCCTTGTCTTCTTCCGCAGCCCGCTCGCCTACTTCAGGTTTCCCGCCGGCACCGAGACCGCCGGTAAGTTTCGATCCGATTCCTATTTTTTCCGGCGCATCGGAAAAATTCAAAGCCTGCAAATCCGTGTTTGCAACAACGAATTCGACATTTTCCAGATGACTGGAAATCATCCGATTCACTGCATTTGATCCAGCGCCGCCCGCACCGATAACTTTTATCACAGTTGGGCAGAGTGCCTTTTCACCGACAACAGAAATGTCTATCATTTTTCCCTCCCACTATGGAAAATAAACAATCTATCCGTTTTTCGGCTGATTTCAGCGCGGCAGAACAATTTTTCTGCCGGCAATGAAATTCTCAAGCATAAATGATGCCTGCCGTGCCGAGAAACGCTTATCAAAAAAATTCGCGGAGAAAATCGCCTATTTTTTTCGCGAAGCCTTCTTTCTTTTCGGAATTCCCCTTATCGGAATTCAAGCCGGGCGCATTCCCGATCACCAAACCCGCAACTGTCGCGTATTCGGGCATACGGTATTGGGGATCGATTTTGCCTAAATTGACCGGCAGACCGATCCGCACCGAATCCCTGCCGAAAACATTTGCCGCAAGTTTTGTTACGCCGGGAAGCGCCGCGCCGCCGCCGGTAATAACCACATTCCCGAAAAGCTGCGTCAAACTTATTTCCTGCACGATTTTATCGCGCGTCATGGCAAAGATTTCCTCCATGCGCGGCTGGATAATTTCACACAAGTCGCTGCGCGAAATAGATTCCGGCGGCCGTCCGCCGACACCGGGAATAATAACTTCCTCATTGGAATCTTCAACAAGTTCCGCCCAGCAGGCACCCGAACTTATTTTTATTTTTTCCGCAGTATCCGCGGAAATTCCGCGGACAATCGAAATATCTTTTGTTACATTTATTCCGCCGAGCGGTACCGATCCGGTAAAAATCGGCGCACCGTTTTGCAGGACAAGAATATCCGTCGAACCGCCGCCGAGATCTATCAAAATCGAACCTAATTCTTTTTCTTCTTCCGTCATAACAGCATGCGTGGCGGCAAGTGTTTTTGCCGTAATTTTCGAACAGCGATACCCTGCGATTTCCACGCACTTTTCAAAATTTCGAAGCAGCGTTTCCGACGCGGTAATGATATGAACATTAACTTCAAGCCGGCTGCCCATTGTATCAAGCAAATCATCTTTGTGGACAAGCTGGTCGTCGACTTTATACATCTGCGGAATTATGGCGAGAATTTCCCTTCCCATCGGAAAATTGATGGCGGCAGCAACCTCGATGGCACGGGAAATATCGTTTTGCTTTACGACTTTGTTGACGCCGGCTGTACTGGAAATAGACGCAACTCCGACGGAATTGCGCCCGCCTATTTGAGAACCGCCGACACCCAAAAAGCAGGAAACAACCGCATGTCCCGCAATCATTTCCGCAGCTTCGATCGCTTTATTTACTGCGCTGATTGTGGCTTGAATATTGACAACAGCTCCGTTCCGAATGCCGGTGGAAGGATATTTTCCTATTCCGGTAATTTCCACCGTATTGTTTTCGGCTATTTCTCCTATCGCCGCCCTAACGAAACTCGTACCGATATCCAGCCCAACAATTATATCACTCAACGCTGCTCCTCCATCATTTCATTGCGGCTGTGTTTTGTAAGACACAGAGCCGTAACGCAAATCCACTTCCGTTACATGCAAATCCATAGAATTAATCGCATCAATAACGATCATCATATACTTTAATGACTCTTCATTCAATGTCTTGTCGGTGTATATTTTTATATGAGAATGCGTGGGATATAAAATAAGTTCGTAATTGCCATAATTTTTCGGCAGAATTTTTATTTCGGAAATTACGGAAAAATATTCGGGGCAGTTTTTTTCGATAATTTCGATTTGCTCCATGAGTTTTCGGTCTCTTTGCAGCAGCCGCATTCCTTCTTCAGGTTCGGAAAAAGACAAGCCGGACACAAGCGGCACGCTTTTTTCGGGGATGCCTTTATTGACCGCAAACACGACGCCGCTGCGGTCGATTTGCACCGGCACGGTTTTTCCGCGAACTGTGGCAAGGCTCATTGCTACCGGAGTCCGCTCGGTAACAGAAAACAAAATTTGATCCGGAAATTTTTTCTCCGCGGAAATATCCGCAATCGCAGCACTGGACATCAAAAGCGAAGTCGCTCTCACGGTATCAAAGCGAATCCAGGACTGACCGGCCAGCGGACTCAAACGGTAATACAACTGTTCGGCGGTAACATCGGAAACGCCGGAAAAACTGACTCGCGCAGGCGAAAAGCACGGCATGACAGCGAAATACAGCAATGCTTCCGCACCGAGCACAACCGAAAGCAGTATGACAAGAACTTTTAATACGCGCAGCCGAATGTCGGCGTGTGTTTCCTTTTTTTTCGGTGCAAGTGAATGAACAATAAATCCGTCACTCATAATAATTCCTCATTGCGCCGTTGTTCCGCGACACATTTATAAGATATCCGCACATACACATTGTAACCAAAAGCGATGAGCCGCCGGCTGAAAAAAACGGCAGCGGCAGTCCTGTGGAAGGAACCGCGCCGCATACGACGGCGCAATTTATCATCATTTGAAGCGCTATGGCTGAAATCATACCGAATGCGGAAAAACTTTTGAAGTTATCGCAGCAATTCAAAGCAATGCAATATCCGCGGAAAACAAAATATCCGACCAATAAAAAAAACAGGATGACGCCCAAAAATCCCATCGCTTCCGTCCAGCCGGCAAATATAAAATCAGCCTGAACTTCCGGTATTCCCGCAACGCGGCGCAGGCCTCCGCCGATTCCCTGTCCCCAAAATCCGCCGGAAGCAATCGCCCGCCGCGCAGCATTCATCTGATAATTTATGCCGTGCAGATCAAATGACGGCTTCAGAAACGCAATCAAACGATTTATCCGATAAGCTTTTGTGAAAATAAAAAGCACTGCGACCGGCATAACAAACAGAAAAAACACAAGAAACCAATACAGCGGAACGCCGGCAATAAAAAACATCAACGCGCCGATAAGCATAATAAAAAACGCGGTTGAAAAATCATTCTGCATGAAGACAACCAGCACAAATACACACAAACCTATCGCGGCAGGGAAAATCGGGATTTTCGCTGTATCGGGATTATCTTGTTTTTTTGCAAAAAGATTAGCCAGAAACAAAATAACGGCAAATTTTGCGATTTCCGAAGGCTGCAGTTTCATAAAAGGCAGCTTAATCCAACGGCGGGCACCGTTCACTTCTTCCCCGATGCCCGGCACAAAAGTCAAAAGACACAACAGCAATGAACCGATTACAATAAACGGAAGCATTTTTCTCAGCGCAGCAAGATTGACGCAGGAAAACAGCAGAAAACATCCGAGTCCGAGAATACAAAATACGAGCTGCCGCTTAATGAAATAAAGCGGATCTCCGAACACACGATTTCCCGACGATAAAGAACTTGCGTACAATGTTACCAATCCGAGTCCCAAAAGCAATATAATAGAAATTATAAAACCGGAATCGGCTTTTTCGCTTTCAATCGGCCGTTCCGCAACAAGAGATATTCTATTCATAGGTATTTCTGCTCTCCGTTTTCACAATGCGGTCATTTCCCTGCACAAAACCGCCGGAAGTCATTGCGTCCAAACTCGCCGCGATGCGTTCCAAATGCATGCCTCTGGAACCTTTAAACAGCACAATATCGCCCTGCCGCATCCAAGCAAAAAGCCGCGCCGCAGCATCTTTGACATTGCTGTCTGATTTATACGCCCATATTTCCGGCAAAGAAGCATCCGCACCGGCAGCCGCGGCGCCCGCAGCATCCGCAGCGGCTTGCATTTCGTCGCCCCAAAATACCGCTAATGCGCAATCGGTTTTACAAACATGTTCTCCGATCTTTTTGTGTTCTTCCGCGGATTTGCTGCCTAATTCAAGCATATCGCCCAATACAAGAATTTTTCTGCCCGTTTTCCAGGAAAGCTCATTGATAAAAGAAACAGCAGCTTTCATGGAATCCGGATTTGCATTATAGCAGTCGCGAATCACGGTGAAGCTTCCGCGCTGTATTTCCATGCGGTCGGGAACGGCACGCATGGATTCAAGCCCTGCCTTTATTTGTCCCGCGCTTAATCCCATTGTTTTGGCAAGCGCCGCAACCGCGGACATATTTTCGGCATTATATTTTCCGCACAACGGAAACATAATTTCAAGCCCGTCCAAAACAAAGCGTGTCCCGGAAAGTCCGCAGTCGCAAACATTTCCCGCGCCGAGCGTTGCTTCTGTGCCGTAGCGGATAATCGTTCCGGCAGTGTCCTCCGCGAGAAAATCGGCAAATTCATCGTTTGCCGGAATAAAACCGGTACATTTTTCCGAAAAATACATGAAAATATGTTTTTTTTCTTCAGCGATCGCCTCTTTTGAGCCGAGAATTCCGATATGGGCGGTACCGATGTTTGTGATTATCACATAATCGGGAATAAGCACCGACGCAAGTTCCGCTATTTCTCCGGAACGATTCATTCCCATTTCAAAAATGCCGACTTGATGCTTTTCGCGGATTTTAAAAACGGAAAGCGGCAGTCCGGTTTCCGAATTCAAATTGCCTTCATTTGCCAAAACTTCGTATTTCTGCGACAATACGGCAGCCGCAATCTCTTTTGTCGTTGTCTTTCCGCTGGAACCGGTGATGCCGATCTTTATCAATGACGGAAATTTCTTTACGTATGCTTTTGCCGCACGCTGCAGCGCCGAAAGCGTATTGTCCACAATGATAATGCAGCACGATTCCCGCTCAAGCTCATCGCAATGCCGCGATGCATATTGTTCTGCGGCAAAAACAACAGACGCTCCTTTTTTTACTGCATCAGGGATAAACGCATGCCCGTCCTGATGCGTTCCGATCAGAGGCACAAAAAGGCTTCCTTTTACGACATTGCGGCTGTCCGTTGCGACCGACGTAAACGCAGGCATTTTTTTTTCGGCAGTATTTTTCCCGCAAAGAATCTTTCCGGCAACTGCGGCAAGGAGCTCTTGTTCTGTCAGCAATGATTCAAGCGGCATATTTTTGCTTCACCTTTTTATTTCCACGCGGACTATTTCATCGCTGTCCGCCGGACGCATGCCGAATTTTTCGACAACAATTTTTTCAATTCTTTCCGAACTGCCCAAAAGACTTATTTCCGATATCAATTGCTTGTTGTTTTCTATGAGTTCCTGCTGCTTTTTTTCCATTTGGCGCAACTCGCTTTCACGCGAAACATACCGCCATGATTGAATTCCCTGAACGGCGAGCAGCAGCGGAATACCGGCCGCAACCGCAGCTAATTTTATTTTGTAACCGAAAGCCTGTTTTTTCAATTTTGCCACCTCTCTACGCTGTTTTTCGGATTACGCGCAGCTTTGCGCTTCTTGACGGAGAATTCTGCCGGATTTCTTCTTCCGACGGCAGCACAGCTTTTCTTGCAAGCAATACTGCTTCAGCTTTCCCTCTACAAGTACATATCGGCTGTTCCGGCGGACAAATACACTGTTTTGAAAGCATCCTGAAATAATCTTTTACGATTTTATCTTCCAAAGAATGAAATGTAATGACGCCGAGTTTCCCTTCCGTTTTTAAAACCGAAAAAGCCGATTTCAGCGCCGGAAGCAGATGTTCAAGTTCGCCGTTGACGGCAATGCGGAGTGCCTGAAACGTTTTTGTTGCCGGATGAATTGCTCCGTGCCGATAAGAAGCGGGAACCGCGCGATATATAATATCCGCCAGCATTTTCGGGGATGAGATTCTTGCATTCCCGCGCGCTTCGATTATCGCACGCGAAATACGCCGGCTGTATCGTTCCCCGCCGAACTGATAAATCAAATTTGCCAGTTTTTCTTCATCGAGCGTGTGAATCAGCGTTTCGGCGCTTTCTCCGGCATTTTGGTTCAGCCGCATATCGAGATGCCCGTCCTTTCGAAAAGAAAATCCTCTGTCTGATTTTTCGTAATGAAACAAAGAAATTCCCAAATCAAATAAAATAATATCGGGACGGGGAATTTCCGCAGGATACGCCGCGTAAAAATCATTGAACCACCCCGAATAAAAAGCCATTCTATCGCCGAAACGGGCAAGACGCTCCTTGGCCCGCGCCTGAATTTCGGCATCCGCATCCACGCCTATCACACGCAATGCATTAAACTGCGAAAGGAACGCTTCGGAATGACCGCCCTCGCCCAATGTCGAGTCAACCATAAAAGCGTTTTTTTCGTACGGCTCCCCGACAGGAGTCAAAAAACGCAGGCATTCCTGCAATAAAACCGGCGTATGCACAATTTCCATCATATATCCTAAAAGCAAATATCTTTCAATTCTTCTGTTGCCGCAAGAAACGAAGATTCCGTTTCAGCCAGATATTCCTGATATTTCTCGGCATCCCACAACTCAATATATTTATTGATACCCAAAATCACGCAGTCTTTTGAAAGCGACGCATATTCGCGCAAACTTTGCGGAACAGAAAGTCTTCCGCTGCGGTCAAATTCGATTTCCTGCGCCGGCGCAACCAGGCGGCGGATAACAGAACGTGAATTCGCATTAAACGGAGATGCCGTTTCCATTATTTTCGAAAGAAATTTTTCCCACTCACCGGCAGTAAAAAGCCATAAACAGCAGTCCATAGCATGCGTAATATACAGAGAATTCCCCGTTATTCCTGCCCGCAATTTTGCCGGAAACAGTATTCTGCCTTTTTCATCAAGCGTATTGCGGTATTCACCGGTAAGCAATTCCATTCCACTATTTCCCACTATCTACCACTTATTTCTTATTCTAATCAATAAAATAAAAAAAATCAATAAAATTACCCGATACAGGCAAAGAAAATACAACTATTTACTTTCATCATTAACATTTATATAGTTATTTGATGATAAATACGTATAACGAAAATTCGCTTCATCTGAAACTTAAGAATGATTACGCTGAAAAAACAAACGGAAAAACGGAACAAAAAATCGGCAGATATATATGCGACGTTCTGACGCCGGAAAATACAATAATCGAAATTCAAACCAAAAATCTCGGAAAGCTGAAACAAAAACTGCATTTTTTCCTGCGCAATTATTCCGTCCTGCTCGTCTATCCCGTAGCCTGCACTACATATATAGAACGCCGCAGAAACGACGGAACACATATTGCAGCAAGAAAAAGTCCTAAAAAAAACGACATATATACTGCACTGCGCGAACTTTTAGGGCTGCATCAGCTGCTGCTCGATCCGAATTTTACATTGGAAATTCTGCTGACAACGCAGACAGAAATCCGCATACAAACAGAAAAACCTGTTCAGCTTATCAATAAGAGCCGCCGCCACTTGAAAAACTGGTATACCGACGAAAAGATTTTGAATGAAATACACGGCATCAAAACATTTTCTTCGGCAGCAGATTATCTCGCACTGCTTCCGGCGCACATTGCAGAACCTTTTTGCGCAAAAAATATACAAGATACCGGCATCTGCGCAGATGCGCATTGCCTGCTTTGGCTTTTGCACAAAACCGGACTCATTCGGCTCACGGAAATAAAAGGAAAAACAAAATTTTACTGCCGAACCGAAGGCGATTTCTGACAAGTACCTTGCGCTGCCGTAATAAAAAGCACCGAAAATAAAAAAAAGCGGACAGTGTCCGCAATAAACACCGCCCGCTTTCAAAACCAGAATGGAATTTTACCAGTTATCGACCATATCATCTTCATCCATATGGCTTATATCATACAAGTCCGTAAACGCACGCAAATCGTCGAAATACATATAATACGATCCCATGGCAAGCTCCGGATCGCAGTCAACACGGAAACCGACAACCCGCACTCCGGGGCGATCTCCGTGATACGCACTTGACTGAATGATGCCTCTCCGTCCGTCCGGCGACGGCGGAATTTTTACACTCATCTTTTTCCAGCCGGAAAAATCGAGCGTGCCCATATACAATTCAAAATTGTGTCCGTAATAATCCTGAATAAGCAATGTAAGCTTATGCGGCTGATTCCGTCCCGCAATATACACGGAAATCATCTTGGTTACGCCTTCTATCGGAAGAGGACGCACCGCCGTAATGTAAAACGAATTCACGCCGCGATGGAAAAATTCGGCTTTAACACCGAGAACATGTTTCGATTTTGTTCCTTCTTCTTCCGATTGTTCGCCGTCGATAGACGGAATAGGATCGCCGCCGTCGCTTTTTGCTCGGTATTTATTTTCAAAAGCCGGCGCATCGAACAGTCTTGCGGCGATAACGCCGTTATCGGGGGAAATTCGTGCATTCCAGGAACCTTCCCGTTCAAACAGATCGACGGAAACCTCTTTTATATCCCATTCTGCGGAATCCTGCCCCTCATTCGGATCCGGATCGGAAACCGAAGATGTAACGCCCTGCTGCGCGAACATAAAACCGGCAATTCCGGCGGTCAGTATCAAAGTTGCCCATATTTTTTTCATGCTCCGGCCTCCTCACTGTTTTCGGAAAAATCTACGGAACGCAGTTCGTATCCGTCATAAATATTGTTCAGCGTATGCGTCGTGTATTTCAGCTGATCAAAATATATGACAAAATCATCGACAAATTCATTCGGATCGCTTTTTACGCGGAAGCCGACAAATGTAAGCGACTCCGGACCGGAACGCAGACGGGACTGCTGTCTGATATGACCGGGAACATTCACGATAAGATTCCGCCAGCCGGAAAAATTCATTGTTCCGGCTTTCAAAACATGCACGCGTCCGTCCGCATCACGGATCATAACATCAAGCGTATATACATAATTCGCGCCCCATACCCAAAAGTCAATCTGCGTTACCAAACCCTGCAGCGGAATTTCGTGGTTTTTCTGTTCGCCGTTTTCGTCGTCTGTCACCGGAACAATTTCAAACCAGTTGTCGCCTTTCCGATTGAAACTCGTCTTGACGCCGAGAACTTTCGGATCCGGATCGCCTTCCTTTCTCAAAGGACGCAGGGAATTCGGAATGCCGTCGAAATATCCCATTTTCGGATATCCTTCGGCAACAAACCTGCTCGCAAGAACATGCCACGACCATTCATCGTTCGTTGTGTCAAAATCGTCTAAAATGATGGTCTCGACGCTCTTTGTGCTCGGCTGCGCAAAAACAGGTATGCACAAGACACAAAACAGCAAAAGACCCGCACAGATAATTCTGCCCTGTTTCATCAATAAAACTCCTTTTCGGTATATAAAAACATAGTCTGTCTATAGTATCGGCTAGATTATATTTGTTCAAACAATATTTGTCAAACTCTTTTGATTATTTTCATTTTTTCTACTTGATTATTTTACACCATAATTCTAAAATCAACGAAAGATTTCACCAACGTTTATTGCTTTCGGTAAATTTTACAGATTTCAAGGAGCCGTTATGATCAGTTACAAAGAGCTCGGACTGGTAAACACCCGCGGAATGTTTGAAAAAGCAGTGAAAGGCGGATATGCCGTTCCGGCGTACAATTTCAATAATATGGAACAGCTTCAGGCCATTATTCAGGCATGCGTGGAAACAAAATCGCCGGTTATACTGCAGGTTTCCGCCGGCGCGCGGAAATACGCGAACCAGACGCTGCTGCGCTATATGGCGCAGGGTGCAGTCGAATACGCAAAAGAACTGGGATGCGCAAATCCGCAAATCACGCTGCACCTCGATCACGGCAATTCTTTCGAGCTGTGCAAATCATGCATAGATATGGGCTTTTCGTCGGTCATGATTGACGGTTCTTCGCTTCCATTTGACGAAAATGCCGCGCTGACGAAGCAGGTTGTCGATTACGCGCATCAGTACGACGTAACGGTCGAAGGGGAACTCGGCGTTCTTGCCGGCGTGGAAGACGATGTCTGCGCGGAAGAAAGCCACTACACGAAACCGGAAGAAGTTCAGGAATTCGTAAAGCGGACAGGCGTCGATTCTCTCGCGATTTCCATAGGAACAAGCCACGGCCGCCAAAAATTCAAACCGGAACAGTGCGTGCGCGGCGCAGACGGCATCCTGATTCCGCCGCCGCTTGCTTTCGACGTACTCGAAGAAATAGAAAAAAAACTTCCCGGATTTCCGATCGTTCTGCACGGATCTTCGTCCGTTCCGCAGGAATATGTGCGCCAGGTGGAACAATTCGGCGGGAAACTTGCCGACTCCGTCGGTATTCCGGAAGAACAGCTACGCAAAGCCGCAAAATCGGCAGTCTGCAAAATCAATATAGATTCCGACGGCCGGCTGGCAATGACAGCCGCTATCAGAAAAGTTTTTGCCGAACATCCGGAAGAATTCGATCCGAGGAAATATCTGGGGCCGGCGCGCGACGAACTGAAAAAGCTTTATATGCATAAAAATATAGAAGTTCTCGGTTCCGCAAACCGCCTGTAATACAGATTTCTGCCGGAATTCGGCCTTTTGACCGAAAACCGCTGTTCAAAAGCCAAAAGGCTGAAAACACAAAAAAACGCCCTGCGCTGCCGTTATTCCGCGCACGGCGTTTTTTATTTAAAAATACTTGATATTAAATCGCATAAGAAGCTATCTACTAGAAATATCCGTTTTTTTTCGCTATAATTCAAATAAATTTTACAGACATATTTTCATGCGGACTGCAATTATCCGCATGAATTACAGCAAAATATTGCGGCGTGAACTTCGGGTATTTATCTGAATGAAAAAAATATTTTTGTGAGGAGAAAATGGCCAAACACAAAATTTTGATTGTAGATGATTCGGAAATAAACAGAGCGTTGCTGACGGATATGCTTGAGGACAACTTTGATATTTTCGAAGCAACCGACGGAACGGAAGCATATTCCATGATTCTTGCCGGCAAGCATGATTTTTCCGTAATGCTTCTCGACATTATGATGCCGAAAATGGACGGATTCGAACTGCTTGAAATCATGAATCAAAAGAAATGGATTCAGGATATTCCGGTTATTATGATTTCATCGGAAAAAGGCGAATCCTCAATGGAACGCGCATACGATTTAGGGGCGCTTGATTTTATCGATCGGCCGTTCAACGAGCGCATCGTCAAGCGGCGGATTATGAGCACAATCATGCTTTCCGCCCGGCAGAAGGAACTTTCGAATTTCGCAGCAAGCCAGATTTACGAAAAAGCGAAAGACAACATGCTGATGATAAACATTCTTTCGCATATCGTCGAATTCCGCAACGGAGAAAGCGGTCTGCATGTTTTTAATGTTTCGATGATCACAAAAATGATTCTGGAGCATCTGATCAAAAAAAATGCCGCATACGGAATTTCGGAAAAAGACGTTATGCTGATTTGCAGCGCTTCGGCGCTTCACGACATCGGAAAAATCGCCATTCCCGACGAAATTCTGAACAAACCGGGACGATTTACGCCGGAAGAATTCGCAGTCATGAAAACGCATTCCATGAAAGGCGCGGAAATGCTCGACGAATTGGGAATGTGGAAAGACGAACCGCTTGTGAAATACGCATACCAAATTTGCCGCTGGCATCATGAGCGCTGGGACGGCAAGGGATATCCGGACGGAATCGCCGGCGAACAGATTCCGATTGCGGCGCAGGTTGTCGCGCTTGCCGACGTGTATGATGCACTGACAAGCAAAAGATGCTATAAAAACGCATTTTCGCATGAAAAAGCCGTAGAAATGATTCTGAACGGTGAATGCGGCGCAATGAATCCGGATTTGCTTTCCGCGCTGTCCGAAATTTCAGATGATCTCAAAAACGAAATGATAAAAAGCTCGCACGGAATCCAGCAGGAAATCGAAATACCGGAAGAGCTTAACGAAGAATTCAGGATAGGAAATTTCGACCGTTCGCATCATCTTGTGGAACGGCTGCGGCAGCAGGAGCAGAAAAATGAAATTATCGAAATGCTCACAAAAAATATCGTATTTGAAATCGACCATAATTCAAATATCATAATTTTTTCGGAAACAGCGGCAAAACGGCTCGGCAGCGCCGAAACGATTATTCATGCCGAAAAATCATCCGGAGAAACCAGTTTGTTCAAAGACGGCGACTTTGCGCTTCTGCTTGAACGCGCAAGAAACACAACAAAAGACGAACCGTTTGCGGAAAACAAATATTTGCTGAAAATCAACGGGCAGGAGAAATGGATGAACATTATAACCCGTTCGATTTGGTCGGAAGATATCGTAAGCGAATATCAAGGTGCCGTGGGCGTTATCAGCGCAACGCAGGGACTTCTTGAAAAAGCAATCGGTCTGCATGACACGGCAAAGGAAGCCGATGCTTCTTCCTGACAGGAAATCAATGACATGAATCTGTTTGCGTTCATGCAGAATCAATAGAATCAGTTATAAACGGAGTGAAATATGACAGTACAGGAATGCTACACCACACTGGGAGCAGATTATGATGGCGTTTTCAACCGTCTCAGAAAAGATGAAAGAATCGTAAAGTTTCTGCTGATGTTTTTGAAAGATCCGAGTTACGATCAGCTCAAATCTGCTATAGAAGCGCGGAATGCGGAAAATGCTTTCCGTGCGGCGCACACGATAAAAGGCGTCGGACAGAATTTGTCACTCACCGCCTTGTATGAATCGGCAAGCCGTCTCTCCGATATTTTTCGGAACCGCACGGATTTCTGCGATGATGCGCTGCCGGAATTCGAAACGCTCACACGCGAATACCAAAAGGCTGTAGACTGCATACAGCAGCTTAACGCGGAATAATTTTTCAAGCGAACACTGCTTTTTGCACGATTCATAAAAAACGTTGCAACGCTTCGTAGCCGGCGCATTACATTTCTGCGCCGGAAGCGCATTTTTCTATCACGCATACACGGAACGCGCTACTTCCATATCAAACGGAATTTCGGTATACTGAAAAAATACACGAGCGCATTCTCCGGCGTAACTACTTTTATCAAGAGGCAGCGAAATGGCAAAATATCCCTTTGAAACAATAGAACCGAAATGGCAGCGATTTTGGGAAGAACATAAAACGTTCAAAGCAACAGAAGATCCGGGCTTTCCGCAGGAAAAAAGAAAATACGTGCTTGATATGTTTCCGTATCCGTCCGGAGCAGGACTTCACGTAGGACATCCAGAAGGATACACTGCGACAGATATTTACTGCCGTTATTTGCGCATGAACGGCTACAATGTTCTGCATCCCATGGGATACGATGCATTCGGTTTGCCCGCCGAAAATTACGCGATAAAAACAGGAACGCATCCCGCCGCGACGACAAATGCAAATATCCGGAATTTTACCAGACAAATAAAAGCGTTTGGTTTTTCCTACGACTGGGATCGCTGTATTTCTACCTGCACGCCGGATTATTACAGATGGACGCAATGGATATTTCTGCAATTGTACAAAAAAGGTTTGGCATACGAAGCCGAAACGCCCATAAATTGGTGCCCCGACTGCAAAACCGGTCTTGCGAATGAAGAAGTCAAAGAAGGAAAATGCGAACGCTGCGGAACAATCGTAACGCGGAAAACTATCCGCCAATGGATTTTGAAAATAACGGAATATGCCGACCGCCTGCTGCAAGATCTTGACAGTCTCGACTGGCCGGAATCCGTAAAACTGATGCAGCGGAACTGGATCGGCAGAAGCGAAGGCTGCGAAATGTCATTCGCAATCGCCGATAAAAACGGAAATCCGACAGAAGACGCGCTGCGCATTTACACGACCCGCTGCGACACATTATACGGAGCAACGTACATGGTTATCGCTCCCGAACATAAAATGGTGCAGAAACTGACAACGGCGGAACAAAAAGAAGCCGTAGAAACTTATGTCAGCGAAGCTGCGAAAAAAAGCGATCTCGAACGAACCGACCTTGCAAAAGATAAAACAGGCGTATTCACCGGAAGTTATGCCGTCAATCCGGTAAACGGCGCAAAAATTCCTATCTGGATATCCGACTACATACTTATTTCATACGGAACAGGCGCCATCATGGCTGTTCCCGCTCATGACAAACGCGACTGGGATTTTGCGGTTAAATTTTCGCTTCCGGTAATCAAAGTTGTTTCTTCAAAAGAAGAAATAGCATCGCTTGCAGACGGAAATTACCAGGCAGGACTTAAACTTCTTCAAGATGCCGCAGAATGCATGCAGCGCGGAGATTCATCAAAATACGAAGCACTGGCAAAATCACGCCCGGATGTATTCAGTACAGCTTCGGAATGCACAAGTGCGGACGGCATTACAATCAATTCGGGCCGTTTTACCGGAATGGAAACAAAAGACACCATTCCCGCTATGATTGCAGACCTTGAATCAAAAGGAATCGGAAAAAAAGCCGTCAATTACAAACTGCGCGACTGGATTTTCAGCCGGCAGCGATATTGGGGAGAACCGGTACCGCTGATTCATTGCGAAAAATGCGGATGCGTTCCCGTGCCGGAAGACCAGCTGCCTGTAGAACTGCCGGATGTGCAATCGTATCAGCCGACGGGAACAGGTGAAAGTCCGCTTGCCGCCATAACGGACTGGGTGCAGTGCGTTTGTCCGCAATGCGGCGGGGCAGCAAAGCGCGAAACGAACACTATGCCGCAATGGGGCGGTTCCTGCTGGTATTATCTGCGCTATCTTGATCCGCACAATACAGCTGCTTTTGCGTCGAAAGAATCCATAAACTACTGGATGCCGGTTGATTTATATATCGGCGGAACAGAACATGCCGTTCTGCACTTGCTGTATGCACGCTTCTGGCATAAAGTGCTGTATGATTTGGGACTGGTAAACACAAAAGAGCCTTTTCAGCGACTTGTCAACCAGGGGCTCATTACATCGTTTGCGTTTCAGCGCAAAAACAAAACGCTTGTGCCCGCAGACGAAGTTGAAGAAAAAAACGGCGTATACATCGAAAAAAACACAGGCGAAATTCTTGAACGCGTCATCGCGAAAATGTCGAAATCGCTGAAAAACGTTATTAATCCCGACGACGTTATCAAAGAATACGGCGCAGACACTGTGCGCGTGTACGAAATGTTCATGGGACCGCTTGAAGTTTCAAAACCATGGAACACACAAGGACTGACCGGAATCAGCAGATTTTTGGAAAAAATATGGGCTATCGGAGAAAAACCGCTTAACACTGATTCTCCCGTCGATCCGAAATATGCCGCAATCAGGAAATCTTTGCATAAAACCATAAAAAAAGTTACGGAAGACACAGCATCGCTTAATTTTAATACGGCTATAAGCGCAATGATGATTTTTATCAATGACGCCGCAAAATTTGACAGTCTGCCTGCCGCACTTTGGCAGGATTTTGTCAAATTGATTTCCGTTTACGCACCGCATTTAGGGGAAGAATTATGGCAGAAAATAACACACGGTACGGAAAAAGAAAATAAATCTATCGCGTACGAAAGCTGGCCGTCTTATGACGAAACGCTGTGCCGAGACGACACGTGTACAATTGTCGTGCAGATAAACGGAAAACTCCGTGATAAATTCGAAGCAGCCGCCGGAGAAGAAAAATCGGCCCTGCAGGAAAAAGCGCTTGCAACAGACGGGGCAAAACGTTTTACGGACGGAAAACAAATTGTAAAAATTGTCGTAATTCCGAACAAGCTTGTCAATATCGTCGTAAAATGATTTTTACGAAAAGCGCAGCCGGCCGCGTGCAGCTTATACAAGCGGCCGGCATTATTTCGCTGACCGGCAATCTGCTGCTTGCTGCATTGAAACTCGCCGCAGGGATATTCGGAAAAAGTCTCGCGGTTACCGGCGACGGTTTCGATTCAGCTGCCGATGCTGTCATTTCACTGGTGACCGTAATCGTGGGAAAAATTATAAATCATCCGTCAGACAGAGAACATCCCTGGGGACACGGCAGGGCGGAAACAACAGCGACCATGATTCTTTCATTTATTATTGCACTCACGGGTTTTCAGCTTGCGCTTTCCGCCGTGCGAACGTTGATTTCCGATTCTCCGCAGGGATATCCGGAAACTGTCGCCGTTATTGCAATGCTTATTTCTATTGCGGGAAAAACAGCGCTCGCTTTTTCGCAGTATGCAATCGGAAAGCGTGCCAACAGCGCAATAATTCTTGCAAACGCGCAAAACATGAAAAATGACATTGTCATTTCTTTTTCCGTACTCGCAGGGACATGCGCAACACGCATATTCGGCATGGCATTTTTCGATCCGATAGCAGCGCTGCTTGTAAGCCTTTGGATTATAAAAAATGCCGTCATGTTATTCATGGAAGCAAACATGGAACTCATGGATGGAAACGCTGACAAAGAATTATACAACCGTTTATTTGAAGCAGTACGGCGCGTCCCCGGCGCAGCAAATCCGCACAGAGCCAGAATACGAAAAATCGCCGATAAATGGGACATTACGCTTGATATCGAAATAAATCCGGCAATGACCGTTCATGCGGCACATGAAATAACCGAAAAAGTCGAAGCTGCCGCACGGGACGCTATTCCGGACATATATGATATAGTAGTACATATCGAGCCGGCGGGACATAAAAACCACCACCCGCAAGAGCAGTACGGCTTATCGGAACAAGATATTGATTGACAGCAAAAGAACAAGTTTTTATTTTTGCGTCTATTCAAAAGAACGCCATGCATGAATAAATTCAAGCATATACTGCTGAATATTATTAAACCACCGCTGCTGAAAACGGACGGCAGGAACACCGATATATCGATAATGCCAGCATTCCCAGCGGTAGCCGGTAACAGCTTCATATCCCTGCGGAAATGAAAGCGAAAATCCGAATTCCGCAGCATGCTCGGTAAGCCATTTTCCGGCAGCAGTTTCCGCATATTCATCCGAAATCGATCCGAAATCGATGACCGTCCCCAGCTGATGCTGGCTTGCACCCGGACGTGAAGATTCCCGGTCCGCAGCTTCCTGCCCCATTTCCGCGACAATATTGGCATATACCCGTTTCTGATAATCATACGAACGGAAAGAAGAACTGACAACAAGCTTTACGCCGGATTCGCGGGCAGCGGAAGCCATTTGCTCCAGCGCCGGCAATACCGGCGAACGCAAAGCAAGCCCGTTTTTATTCAGCAAATACGATTTATCAGCTGTCAGCGCCGTTATATCGGCAGGTTTATATGATTCGGCAAGATAATGTGATTTATCTGCCAAAATCAGCAAGTTGTCCGTGTCTGCGGCAAGCACTTTATGCAGTTCATTGCAGAATTCATCCTCATTTTGCAGGATATGACTGCCGATATTTTGCCATTCATTGAACGGATCCGGAAAAAAATCACCGTGCAGCAGCTGTTCAAGCCGTACAATATCCGGATTTTGCTCCGCGGTATTCTGCTTTGGGAATTCCGGTGCAGCTTCCTTTGCTTGATTCGGCATCTTTTCCGCATTTAAATTCAGAAAAACACCATGCACCGTAAAGAAAAAAATTACCGCGAAAGTAATTAAAAGCAGTCCGAGAGCTGTTGCCAATTTCCATTTCGGAAGCATATTTTCAGCCGACCTCTGTAACGGAATAAATGATAGGAAACATATCCGTAAATCCCGTAGAATCAAGCGCACGGCGGGCTTCTATAGACGGCCGCATAATATATAACGTGTGCCCGTTGGCTTTGCCGTCATTATACGCACCGAAAATAACACTTAATCCCGACGAATCAATCTCCGTAACTTCCGCAAGATCAATTATCAGATTTGATTCGTTAATAAATGAATACGCTTTTTTCTGAAATTCCGTAAATGTATAAGAAGTTACCATGCCCTGCACTTCAAGCAGCATGTAATTGGCGCCTTTTTTTTCCTGAAGCTGTATCTGATTCATATCGCTGCATCCTGTGTATCTTGTTTCGGCAGATATTTTACCGCAACAACGGTAATATCATCTTCCTGTTCCTTTGAAGTAAATTCAAACAATCCGTCGATTAAAAACTGCACCATGCGCTCCGCAGGATATCCCTGATTTTCAAGGATGGAATTCTGAACTCTGCCTTTGCCGAACATTTCGCCGCGCAAAGATTTTGAATTGATAATTCCGTCAGTGCATGCAACAAGAATATCGCCGTCGGAAAATTTAACTTTTTTTACTTTCAGCAGTTTTCCGATATCTTCGACAAAACCGAGGACACGCCCCGCACCTTGAATTTCCACGACATTATTGTACGAATGATTATACATAAAAAGACCGGGAATTCCGCAGTTTATGTAATACATTGAATTATCGGAAAAATCCAGAATGCTGAATAAACCCGCCCAAAACGTTCCTTTGGGCAAATTGAATCTGATAAACGCATTTATCTTCTGCACAAGCTCTTTGAAATCGGCAGTTTCGCCCAAAAACGTTCTGACCATGGATTTCATGATGATAGAAGACATGCTCGCATTTATGCCTTTTCCGCTCATATCGCCGATAATAAACATGTACCTGTTTGCCGATAAACGGATAAAATCCAGGAATTCCCCGCCGAGCGTATGTGCGGAACGCACTTGATATCCGACATCAACGGACGAGCAGGCGATTTGGTCGATATTTTTCTGAATCGATTGAATAATTTGTCCGGAAAACTGAAGCTCCCTATTTATAGTTCCGACGACGGCTTCATTTGCAATGTTTTTCATGTAATATCCGATTACAAAAAAATACGAATATAATTTCAGAAAAACATTTAAATCGTAATCCGTATATATATTGCCCAGCTTTTTCGGTCCGAGCAGAATCACACCGAATACGTGTCTTCCTTCCCGCAAAACAATCATCGCATCGGCACCGGACTTTTCGAATGTCCTTGCAAGTTCCGTTTTTATTCCGGAAAGCACGTGATGCGTCCCGATATGCGATTTAAAAACAACAGGATGATCTGCATTCAAAATCGTATCGAACATAACATTATCAAGCGGAATATCCATGCGCATATCATTTGTGCTGTAAACGGTTTTCAAGATTTTTTCATTTGATTCTATCAAAATAGCAACAGACGAAGTATCCACATTCCGCTGAAAAATATCAGACAGCCGTTCGGTAATTACATCGGTACTTTCATCATAGTCTATGGAAGACAAATCCGATTCAAGCATTTTGGCATATTCATACGTATCATAACTGTTTCGATAGCTTTTTGCTAATTTCAGCAGATAATAGCTGACTGCCATAATTGCGCAAATGCCGCCAGCATAAACAATATGGAACAAAAACAGCGAATATCCGCGAAGCGGCTGCAGTCCCGCAAATAAAAGCCCCGCCAGCACACATTGAATCACATATGTGTAAAAAAAGCGGAACACAGACATAATCATGGTTTTTATGTCGAACAGCACGGACACGGACACGGACCGATACAGGAAAAACAAAAAAACACATAACGAAAACGGCAGCAATGTATTATAAATGCGCCCATGCGGAACAGAAACGGACGCATAATAAATCATATAAAATATCAGACCGAATGCCGCCGTGGAACAAATAATCAGAAAAATTTGCTGATGAACAAATTTATTTTTGATTGAATCCACACGCAGAATCATATTCAAAACACCGATCAGCGGCTGTCCGACAATATACAGCAGCACAAATATATCTTTCCAGAATAAATTAAAAAAACCGACCGGCCCGCTGGCAATCACAAGACCTTCTTCATAATTTATTTTAACCGACTTAAACTTGTTTAATAAAATATACAGTGCAAAAATACACAGGATTGCCGAAAAAATTCCGGCAATCCGCGGTTTTTCGCGATCCGGAAATTGGAAGCAAAAAAGCATAAACTGCCGGGACAGGAATGCAACGCAAATAAGCATAAAACCGCCCGCAAGTGTTGTCGGTTTTTCGCCGAAGATAAATGAAAATATAAGACATGCCGCGTATAAAAAACTTATTACCGCACTTGTCAATGACATTGAAACAATCGGCTGGATATATTTTTTATCTTCATTTGTATCGGCAATAAATGCAAATCCTATAAAAAACAGACCGAACAATATATTAAGACCGACATATACCCACATTTATTTCTCCAATTTTGCCGCAAGCATAGTAACATCATCACGAAGCTTTTTATCGCCGTTATAACTTAATACAAGATTAGCGATATCATCTATAAAAGCGGATGCTGATTTTGCCGCACTTGTTTGAACGGTATTCATGTACAGCTCCGTATTTCCAAGTTCAACGCCGTTTTCATCCATTACTTCCGAAACACCGTCCGATGCCATGAAAATAAGATCGCCGTTATACAATTTTTGATCGGCAACTTCCACATCATCAAGATCGATAATGCCGACAAGACTGCAGTTTGAAGCAAGCGGTTTTACTTTATATCCCGCCGGTGTCTGCGTAACAATGATAGGATCCGACATAGATGCGTTTATGTAGCGGATAATCATTTTTTTCGTATCGATGACACCGAGAAATAAAACCGTGTATTTATCCTGCAGCTTCATGCCCTTGACGGCTTTGTCAACAGCCTGAACCATACTCACAAGATCTTCTTTGTCCTGCATGATTTTCACTGTGTTCATCACGACGCCCATAACCAGTGCGGCAGCAAGTCCCTTTCCAGAAACATCGCCGAGCATCACCAGAGTTTTATGCTCATCGATAGGCAGAACCGTGTAATAATCTCCCGAAACATTAACCAGCGGCCGGAAATACGATGCGACATCAAGCCGCCGTGTTTCCGGCATTGTCTGAGGAAGGAAAGAACGCTGCGTTTCGGCAAGCAATGACCATTCTTTTGAAAGTTCGGCTATTTCACTCAAGCCGCTGATTATTCCCGCCCTTTTTTCAAAACGCGAAAATTCATCAAAGAGCTGCTGGAACACGACAGGATCAAACAAACGCGTATAGCGGCAGAATACATACAAATGTTTTGTTCCGCACACAAGGAAAAATCCGCGCGCATCTTGAATGCGGGAAACAACTCCGAAATTCAAATCCATGAAAAAATAGCCGGGATTCCAGCTTTTGGTATAATTCAGTTCAAGCATGCGGGCTGTTTCATCAGAGCAAGATACTCTGTCGGGGCTGTTGTATATGACATAATTATTTTCACGGTCAATGTACAGCACGGCACAGCCCGCCTGCACTTCCAGTACGGTCTGCACGGCATCGATAAAATCATCCAGCGTGTAACAAAAGCGCAGTTTGTCCATAAAACGCGAAAGCAGCGCCGTTTCGTGAGTCATCAATGCTTTTTTTTCTATCCAGGAAGTATAAAACGTCAGAATCTGCGACGAACAAACATACAGCACCGCAAAAATGACCGCTGCAATGCAGAAATACGGCACCAGGGCTGACAAAGAAAACGCCTGTTCAAAAATTACAAATTTTTTCGGCAACAGAAGCTGCGTCAACATGAAAAACAGAATTCCTGTCAGTACATTCAACAGAAGCGTCGCTAAACGCCGTTTGGTATTATACATAGAACCTCGTATCCAGGTAATTTTCCATACAGTATATCATACAATCAAAAAAAATTACAGAAAAATTACTTGCATCAACAAGATTCTATTTCTATGCATTTTCCCGCAGTTCTGACAGAGATATCGGACGCGGAGATTCATTCTCGCCTTCTATCCGCGAAATTTCTTCCAGCAGAGATTTCGAGCGCGACGAAATATGCGACGGTATTTGCACAATGATTTTTATATATAAATCGCCTTTTTTTTGTGTTCCGGCGATAGGCACACCTTCTTCACGCAGCCGGAGAAGTTTGCCGTATTTTGTACCGGCAGGCACTTTTAATTTTATCTTTTTGCCGTCAAGTGCCGTAACAAAAATTTCCGAACCGAGCGCTGCCTGCGTCATCGAAATCGGAACGGCGCAGTACAAGTCCTGTCCGCTCCGTTCAAAATATTGATGCGGCGACACGTGAATCATTACATATAAATCACCCGCAGCACCGCCGTTGCGGCCGGCATCGCCCATGCCCGGTATTGTTATGCGCCTGCCGTCATCCATTCCGGCAGGAATAGTAACGAGCACTTTTTTCCGTTTTGTTTGGACGCCGCTGCCCCCGCAAGTTTTGCACGGATTATCGATAACCGTGCCCGCACCCTGACAGCCGGGACATGTCTGCGCAACGGCAAAAAAACCGGCGCTCCGTCTGACTTGCCCGGAACCGCCGCATGTCGGACAGGTTTTTCGTTTCGCGCCGTCTGCGCCGCCGGTTCCGCGGCAGGTACCGCACGCTTCGCTGTGCTGGAACGCTATTTCAGCCTTTGTGCCGTATACGGCGTCCTGAAACGATATTTCCAAATCGTAGCGGAGATTGGCGCCGGGATTCGCGCCCGAAGCGGATTTCCCTCTGCGGGATCCGCTGCCGAAAAAATTCTCAAACACGCCGCCGAAATCGCCGAATATATCTTCAAAATCATGAAACACATTGGAATAGTCCGTTTGACCGCCGCCCATGCCTTCCAGTCCGGCAAAACCGTATTGGTCGTATATCTGCCGCTTTTTATCATCGGATAAAACTTCGTATGCTTCCGTTGCTTCTTTGAATTTATCTTCCGCTTCTTTATTGCCGGGATTCCGGTCCGGATGATACTGCACGGCAAGTTTCCGGTAGCCTTTTTTTATTTCATCCGTTGTAGCGTTTTTTTGAACGCCAAGAACTTCGTAATAATCACGTTTTGCCATTCTCGAACCTCTAAATCATTTTACAATATATCAAAAAACATGATTGCAGAACAAGACAAAAGCGGCCAAAAAAAAGCCCGCCGAAAACACGCGGACTTTTTATCCAAAACACAGCAAAACCGGCGGAAACACGAATCCCGCTATAAAAAAGGACTGCATGAAACTACACGCTTTATTTTTGCATGTAATTTCATGCAGCGCCGCATTTCATTTATATGAAATAATTTCGGCAGCTTTTGCTGTTTTATTCTTTCAAAACAGTGCTATTTATCATCGTCGACTACTTCATAGTCGACATCGTCTGCTTTGCCCTTGCCGTTTTCGGCGGATGAAGAACCCGCAGATTTTTCACCGGAAGCAGAAGCTCCCTCTGCCGATGCACCGGCTGCCCCCTGCTGCTTGTACACTTCTTCGGCAATCTTGTAGGAAGCCTGCTTCAGTTCTTCCGTTTTCGCTTTGATGGCTTCCGTATCGTCGCCGGCGAGCGCCTGCTTTAAGGCAGCGGCGGCGTCTTCGATTTTCTGTTTATCGGCGGGAGATATTTTATCGCCCAGTTCTTTTACGCTTTTTTCCGTAGCATACAACAGCGAATCGCCTTCATTGCGGACATCGACTCGTTCGCGCTCGCGTTTGTCGGCTTCCGCGTTAGCTTCCGCCTCTTTAACCATGCGGTCGATTTCGCTTTCGCTTAATCCGCTCGAAGATTCAATGCGCACGCTTTGTTCTTTGCCGGTACCGAGATCTTTTGCCGATACGTGAACGATGCCGTTTGCGTCGATATCAAACGTAACTTCTATTTGCGGAACACCGCGGGGAGCCGCAGGAATGCCGACCAAATCAAAGCGGCCGAGCGTTCTGTTCTGAGACGCCATTTCCCGTTCGCCTTGCAGCACATGAATCGAAACCGCCGTCTGTCCGTCCGCCGCCGTAGAAAAAATCTGACTCTTCCGCGTAGGAATCGTCGTGTTGCGCGGTATCAATTTGGTAAAGACCCCGCCCATAGTTTCAATGCCGAGCGAAAGCGGCGTAACATCGAGCAGCAGGACATCTTTTACATCGCCGCCGAGAATGCCTCCCTGAATCGCAGCGCCGACTGCAACAGCTTCATCGGGATTGACGCCTTTTGAACCGTCTTTGCCGAATATCTCCTTGACGGTCTGCATTACTTTCGGCATGCGGGTGGATCCGCCGACAAGCAGAACTTCGTCAATCTTCGAAGCATCGACTCCGGCATCTTTCAGCGCGCGGAAACACGGCTCCTTTGTTCTTTCCAAAAGATCCTCTGTCATCTGTTCGAATTTTGCGCGCGTCAAAGATTTCTGCAGGTGCTTCGGACCGGATGCATCCGCCGTAATAAACGGCAGATTGATTTCCGTGGAAGACTGAGCCGAAAGATCGATTTTAGCTTTTTCGGCAGCTTCCCGAAGACGCTGAAGCGCCATGCGATCTTTAGACAAATCTATTCCTGTTTCGTTTTTGAATTCATCGACAAGCCAGTTTATAATGCAGCGATCGAAATCATCTCCGCCGAGGTGAGTATCGCCGTTTGTCGATTTTACTTCAAAAACGCCGTCGCCGAGTTCCAGAATCGAGATATCAAATGTACCGCCGCCGAGGTCGTATACCGCAATCAATTTTTCGTTTTTCTGATCCTGCTTGAAACCGTACGCAAGCGACGCGGCGGTCGGCTCGTTTATGATGCGCTTCACGTCAAGACCGGCTATTTTTCCGGCGTCTTTTGTGGCCTGCCGCTGCGCATCGTTGAAATACGCAGGAACGGTAATAACCGCTTCGGTTACTGTTTCGCCCAGATAATCTTCCGCGGTTTTTTTCATTTTCTGAAGAATGAACGCACTTATTTCCTGCGGCGAATACGGCTTGCCGCTGATATCGATGCGCACATCATCACCGTGATCCACAACCTTGTACGGCACAAGTTTCGCTTCGCCGGTTAATTCGTTATATCGATGCCCGATAAAGCGCTTAATCGAATAAACGGTGTTTTCGGGATTTGTAATCATCTGATTTTTGGCAGGCTGTCCGACGATGCGCTCGCCTTTTGCCGTAAAACCTACGATAGACGGCGTTGTGCGTCCGCCCTCGGAATTCTGAATAACGACAGGTTCTCCGCCTTCCATAACCGAAACACACGAATTAGTTGTTCCCAAATCAATACCAATAATTTTTCCCATTTTCTTACTCCCAACGACACAAAGTCGACTATATCAATTATAATTGTTCCGAATGATTATTTTCATCGGCAGACGCGGTTTCTTTTTCGGCACCGTCGGCTGCCGGCGCATTGCCGTCCGGCATGTGCACCAGAACTTTCGCAGGACGGATAACGCGGTCTTTCAGCATATAGCCTTTCAAATAAATTTCCGCGCAGACGGGTTCTTCAACCGCAGCGGGAACGCTTGCTATAGCTTCGTGGCGGTCATGATCGAACGCGTCGCCTTTTTCGCCGTAGCTGGTTAAATTATACTTAGCGTCAAGCAGTCCGCGCAGCTGTTTATTTATCATCTTGATGCCGTCGATGACTGCCGCGGGATCGGAATTCTGCGACTGCGCATCGGCGCCGGCTGCAAGCGCCCGATCGAAATCATCGAGAATCGCGACAAGATCCGTAAGCAAATTCGTATTCGCATAATCGAACGCTTCCTGTTTTTCGCGGATCATGCGTTTTCGGTAATTATCGAAATCGGCACACTTCCGCAGATACTGATCTTTGAGTTCCGTCAGCTCTTTTTGCAGTTCCGGAAGTTTGTCCGCGGAAACAGTTCCGGCGGATTCCTCCGCAGACTTTTGTTCCGGCATTTCAGCAGCCGAAGAATCCGCATGACAGCTTTCCGCAGCCGATGATTCCGCGCTTTTTGTTTCTGCCTGTGTCCTTTCCGCAGATTCCGTAGATTGCTGTTCTTTTTTATTCATTATTTCATCCTGAACATTATATGTATTTGTTATAAATAACATACTAAAGGTATTCGTTTATGGTCAAGGAAAAAACATGCTTTTTTTCTTGACAGCAATTCGTTTTTATCAAATAATAAATCAGTCTGTATATTCAGACATAATTTTTAATGGAGGTTTTTTATGAAAAAACTCTTGGCAATACTGGGGGGGGGTATACTGGCATTCGCCGCGGCAGGCTGCGCTTCCAACAAAGTAGCGCCGGCACCGGCAGAAGAAGCTGCACCCGCACCGGCTGAAGCGGCAGCGCCGTCGATTGCACCGACGACAGAAGTCAAAACAGTTGTTTTCTCCGGAAAAGAACTGAAAATTTCGATTGCGGATATGTCATTGACTAACTGCGAAATTGTTCCGGATCCGAAAGCCATGAACGGCAAAGCGGTAAGACTGCTCGGCGACGATTCGACAGCAAAAATCAATATTACAATTCCGAAAGGCGAATACACCGGTCTTGTAAATGAAAACGCACCCGACGGTGCTCATGATGCATTTTATGTGCAGCTCGGAGAAACATATTTCCGCTGCTATCCGTCTGATCCGCCGATCGGCGACTATGAACTGACGGAACGGAACCCGATGGCTATCGATATTGCAGAAGATGCAACACTCGAAATGATTGTGCAGCCGCACAGCCCGTCCCGCAAAGGCGAATTCGGAATGCTTCTTGATTACGTCATAATTACAAAAGACTAATCGGTTTTACATAATACGGAGAAGCCGTAAAAAACGCTTCCGGTTGACAAAAGTCTGCCGGAAGCGTTTTTTTGTATCTGATGAATGCCGGCATTCGGCAGGGGAACGCCCTTTCATATACGAACTGCCGCGCAGCAATGTGCACACGGATTTACAGCAGCGGTATTCCCGCCGTACTGCATGAATCAAGCATTGCAGAAGGCCAAATACTTACTTGAGTTTCTCCGATGTGGGCTTTGCGCAGGAAATACATGCACAGCCGCGACTGTCCTATGCCGCCGCCGCACGAAGGAGGCAAAGCGCCGGATAAAAGCTGCTGATGAAAATACAAGTCTGCCCGCTCCGGACAGCCGCGTTCGGCAAGCTGCAGCTTCAATGATTCCGGAGAAACACGAATTCCCATAGAAGAAAGCTCCAACGCAGTTTTTAAGACGGGATTCCACACCAAAATATCGCCGTTCAATCCGCGATGGTTATCGTCTGCGGGAGAAATCCAGTCATCATAATCGGGAGCACGGCCGTCATGCACAGTCCCGTCCGCAAGGCGCGCACCGATTCCTTCGATGAAAACCGCGCCGTATTGTTCCGCCGCGATATTTTCCCGTTCTTTCGGCATTTTATCGGGATAGCGGCGCTGCAAGTCTTCCGCATATAAAAACGTAATATCATCCGGCAAAATCGGCACAATATCGGGATACCGGTCATATATGAAAAACTCGGTGCGCTTGAAGCAGCGGAAAATCCTGCGGACTGTATCCCGCAAAAACTGCGCAGTTCTGTTTTTTTCATCGATAACCATTTCCCAATCCCATTGATCGACATATAAGGAATGGATATTGTCAAGTTCTTCGTCGGCGCGGATAGCATTCATATCGGTATAAATGCCGAATCCCGCACGAAGGTCCATTTCCGCAATTTTCACCCGCTTCCATTTTGCAAGGGAATGCACGATTTCCAGCTGCGTTTCCTGCATATCTTTTACCGGAAAACAGACAGGCCGTTCGACACCGTTCAAATCATCATTCAGCCCTGTTCCGCGCCGCACAAAAAGCGGAGCGGTAACACGCGTCAAATTCAGCTCGGTTGAAAGAGCGAGCTGAAAAAAATCTTTTATCATGACAATAGCATGTTCTGTTTCTTTCACGGAAAGAATCGGTTTGTAATCCTGCGGAATAATAAGCTGCGGCATTATGAGTACCTCTTAAAATACAAATTGGGTGCGGAACATTCGACTGCGTGCGTTTCAGGCGCATCAAGCTGTCAATCAATGTTATACATTTTTTAAACTCTGTTGTAAAGATAAAATGATTTTTGCTATCATGGAATTATGAAGCGGTCAAAACAACGGAAAATACGGCGCGCATTGTTTCTATATATGCTGCTGTGCCTTAAAACGATTATTCCCGCACAGGTGCCGCAAAACGGCATTCCCGCCGGATTTGAAATACCGCGGTGCGCCGGAACTGTCTGCCGCCGTGAACAAAAACCGCAAAACGAACAGCTCGTATCTATAATAGAAGAATCGGAAAAGGAACGTGATAACTCTTTCAGCACAGATAAAACAGGCGATGAAAATGCTTCGGAGCAAAACGGCGGCTTCATTACCGAAAACACAATGCCGGCTCTGTCAAATTCCGTCATCGAAGCAGAACATGATCACGTCATCAGAAAATTATCCGCGTTTTCGCTGTGCTACAGAAAAACATACAGCCAATCGGAATGGGCAGCGTATATTCTGACAAAAGACAGCCTTGCGAAAAACGCCGCAAGAACAAACAGATTCAAAACAGACACAGAAATAGACGGATATTCCGCATCGCCGGATATGTATGCAAAAACAGGCTACGACCGCGGACACCTTGTTCCTGCGGCTGACATGCGCGGAAACAGCACCTCCATGAACGAATCGTTTTTGATGAGCAATATAAGTCCGCAGCTGCCGCGCTTCAACAGAGGCATCTGGCGGAAAACGGAAGACGCAGGACGGCAGTGGGCGGATTTTTTCGGCTGCGTATATATCGTAACAGGACCGCTGCTCGAAAATCCGCCGGAATCATACGAAACAATCGGGAAAGACAAACGGATTTCCATTCCGGAGTATTTTTACAAAATTTTCCTTGCGCGCATGCCGGACGGATGCGGCACCGCAGACGAAACGGCAGATGACGCACTTTGCGGAAACACGGAAAAACCTGCACCGGCAAATAATGCAGACGGCACACACCAGAAAGATGCGGCCGCCGCGACAGACGGAAGCGCTGCCGTCAATGAAGAAAATCCGCCGACGCAGAGCATAAATCGAACGGCAAACTGGAACCGATTTAAAGCAGGCGGAACGGAATGGTACGTCTGTGCGTTCATTATTCCGCAAAACGCGAGTCCCCAGGAAGAATACACGGCATTCTGCGTAAGCATTGACGAAATAGAAGCGCGGACAGGCATTGATTTTTTTCCGCTCCTGGACGATAAAACCGAACAAATCGTCGAATCATTCGTATGGAACGAGCTTCCGTATTCCGAAACCGAATAGCCAATCAATGCATCGGGAAAATCTTTATTGCAGCATATTGCGCGGCACACATTCTTCATGCGGAAAAAAATTCAGGCTCGATATTTTTTCCGCGGCAAACGGATTTTTCCGAAAAAAAATTCATTCTTTAAGGAAATCACTTGACTTTTTTTTTTGCGCATATTATCATCATTTTTGTTCGTAAAACGAAGTTGCCAGCTCGGCTTGTTACGAGCGAGAGTGGTGAAATTGGCAGACACGCCAGACTTAGGATCTGGTGCCTTAGGCGTGAGGGTTCAACTCCCTTCTCTCGCATCCGCAACGATGTGAAGCCCAAGGCTGACAATAACATGTGTCTGCAAGTATTCGTACCAAATTTCTGCGGGAATAGCTCAGTGGTAGAGCGCCACCTTGCCAAGGTGGATGTCGCGGGTCCGACTCCCGTTTCCCGCTCTAAATGAAGGCGATTCGGAGTAATCTGAATCGCTTTTTTGTTATCTGGCGGCAAGACATTATCTGCCGTTAAATTATTAGTAAGGATTCAGCTGTGAAAGTAACCAGAGAAATTACCAGACTTGAACATTCTGCCGTAAAATTGTCGATGACGGTCGGCAAGGATGAGGTCGCAAAAGCCTATGCCGAAACTGTCGGAAATTATGCAAAAAATCTTCAGCTCCCGGGCTTCCGAAAAGGAAAAGTTCCCGTATCGGTTCTTGAACGGAAATTCGGCGATGCTCTGAAAGCGGAAACAACATCCGCCGTATTGGAAAAAGCACTTCAGTCTGTTTTTGAAGAAATGGATAAAAACAACGAAGCAGAACGTCCGCTTCCCTACTCACAGCCGGAACTGGACGGCGAACTGCCGCAATTCGATGCGGAAAAGGACATGTCTTTCGCGGTTGTGTACGACATACTTCCGAAAATCGGCACCGTCGATTTTTCCGGCATCGAAGTAAAAGAACCGCAAGTCGAAATCGGCGACGCCGAGCTGGAAGAAGAACTTCAGGCTATCCGCGAACGCAACGCTGTCGTTCTCGACAAAAAAGACAATGAAAGCGCGGAAAAAGGCGACATCGTGACTATCAACTACAGCGAGCTCGACGAAAAAGGCAGCGTTATCGGCGGAAGCGCGCGCGAAGGATTTGTATTTACAATCGGCAGCGGAGAAAACATTTACAAGATTGACGACGAAATCATCGGGCTGAAAAAAGACGAAACGAAAATTATCGAAAAAACATACAAAGAAGATGATCCCGACAAAGATCTTGCCGGAAAAACGAAAAAAATCAGCGTAAAAATTACCGCGCTGAAAATCCGCAATCTTCCCGAACTGGATGACGAACTGGCACAGGATGTCAGCGAAAAATACAAAACATTGGATGACATGAAAAACGACATACGGAAGAATTTGCGGAATGCGCTGGAAAACCGTACGCGGGAAATAAAAACAAACAGTTTAATAGAACAATTGATCGAACGGAATCCGATTGATTTGCCCAAATCGATGATCAAAGCGGAAGAAGAATCCCGCTGGAGAATGATGGCTCAGCAATACCGCATGACGCCGGAACAGCTCGACAAGATGATGAGTTCCGCAGGACAAAAAAAAGAAGATTTGCTGAAAGAAATGGCAGGCGATTCCGAAAAAATGCTGAAAGGCAGAATTATTATCGAAACATTATTGAAAGAACGAAATATTTCGGTTTCGCCTGAAGAAATTGATGCGGAATACGAAAAAATAGCGGAAAGCGCAGGAATTTCTGCCGAAGAGGTAAAAAAACACTATGCGGATCCGCATAGAAAAGAGTATCTTATAGACGACGTGAAAGAACAAAAGCTGTATACAGAACTTTTCGGCCAGATAAAAATAACAAAAGGCGAAAAAAAATCGTTTGCAGATTTGTTTAAAAACTAGCGTCGGCAAACGCAGGTAAAATCTTTTTTATCCGCGCGGAACATTTTATAAGACAGGATCCGGTATGACTGAACAAATGAATAATCTGGTTCCGTATGTTGTTGAACATACGGGAAACGGCGAACGCACATACGATATTTTTTCTCGGCTTTTAAAAGACCGGATTATTTTTATTGACGGCGAGATTACCGATGTTTCGGCGGATCTTGCGGTAGCGCAAATTTTATTTCTGGAATCGCAGAATCCCGATAAAGACATAAGCATATACATCAATACGCCCGGCGGTTCTGTTACGGCAGGCTTGGCTGTGTATGATACGATGCAGTATGTGAAATGCGACATTCAAACAATCTGCATGGGACAGGCTGCGAGCATGGGAGCTATTCTGCTTGCAGGAGGAACAAAAGGCAAACGCTTCGCACTGCCGTCTTCCCGTATTATGATTCATCAGCCATGGGGAGGCGCGCAGGGACAAGCGGCGGACATTTCCATTCAGGCAAAAGAAATTATACGGCTGAAAAAGCTGACCATACGCTATTTTGCCGGACAGACAGGCAAAAGCGAAGAAACCGTTGCGCAGGATATGGAACGGGATTTTTATATGTCCGCAGAAGACGGACTTGCATACGGCATTGTCGATTCTATTATGACAGGGAGGAAACATGGCGCGTAATACAAAAGGAACAAGCGGGCAATTTTGCTCATTTTGCGGACAGCCGGCAGCGCCATCCCGCCGTCTTGTATCGGGACCGGATAATGTATGTATTTGCAGCCGCTGCATAGCTGTTTGCCAAAGTCTTATCGGCGAAGAAGAAGCATCCGTACCGGAAATCTCAATGGAAACGGTTCCGACTCCGAGGGAATTCAAAGATTTTTTGGATCAATATGTCGTCGGACAGGATGAAACAAAAAAAGTTCTTTCCGTCGCCGTATACAATCACTATAAGCGCCTCGCATCACAGGCTTCGGCATTAGCAGAAAGCGACGTTCAAATAGAAAAATCCAATATACTGCTGATAGGCCCGACCGGATCGGGAAAAACGCTGCTGGCAAAAACGCTTGCACAGCGCTTGAAAGTTCCGTTCGCAATTGCCGATGCGACAACATTGACGGAGGCCGGCTATGTCGGCGAGGATGTGGAAAATGTGCTGCTGAAGTTAATAAATGCGGCAAACGGCAATATATCCGCAGCGGAACGGGGCATCATTTTTATAGATGAAATCGACAAGATTGCGCGGAAATCGGAAAATACATCGATAACAAGGGATGTTTCCGGTGAAGGCGTGCAGCAGGCACTGTTAAAAATCATTGAGGGAACAAAAGCAAGCGTGCCGCCGCAGGGCGGACGCAAGCATCCGAACCAAGAAATGATTGAAATTGATACAACAAATATTTTGTTTATTTGCGGCGGCGCGTTTGTGGGACTCGATAAAATCATCGAGGCAAGAATTCACCAAAATACAATGGGATTCGGAGCCGCTGTCAGCACAATGACGGCGGATGAACGCACGGCATTGTTAAATCAAGTCATTCCGGATGATCTTGTAAAATTCGGTCTTATTCCGGAACTTATCGGAAGGATGCCTATAACGGCGGCACTGAAAGAACTCTCGCGAGATGACTTAAAACGCATACTGACAGAACCGAAAAACGCCATTACAAAGCAGTTCAAAGCCTCGTTTGCGCTTGATGATGTCGACTTGGAATTCACAGACGACGCAATAGAAGCAATAGCCGATACGGCAATTATACATAAAACGGGTGCCAGAGGCTTGCGTTCCATCGTTGAAAAACTGCTGCTGGATATTATGTACGAAGTTCCGTCTTTAAAAGGACATCAGCATCTTACAATTACACGCGACATAGTGGAACACAAAAAGAAAGCTGATATATCTTTACTGCTGGAGCAAAAAAGCGCATAATACGCTTCTTTTCGCCCCGGAACGGATAATCTGCCGCGCGTTTCCGCACAATTTCGGCCTGCCGGCGAAATTCATTTTGAATGCAAAACGAATTCCGCGGTTTGCGCCGAAGTTTATTCATTCCGCAGCAGCAAAAATCGATTTCCGCAATAATCCGTTCCGATAACTTCACTTTTTTCATGTCATGTGATATACTGGTTATCAGAAATTTATGCGGTTTTTACAAAATCGCGGTTTTTTACAGGAGATATATCCATGTCACAGCTTACTGAACTTGAGACAAAAATGAGGAATATCGGAATTATTCCGGTGGTTGTTATCAACGATGCGGCAAAGGCAGTCCCGCTGGCGAAAGCGCTTATCGCGGGAGGAATTCCGGCGGCTGAAGTTACATTCAGAACGGCGGCGGCAGCTGACGCGATCCGCAAAATTTCAAAAGAATGCCCGGACATGCTGGTAGGTGCAGGAACGGTTATCAATGTCGATCTGGCTGAAAAAGCCATTGCCGCAGGATCGAAATTCATCGTTTCGCCCGGATTTAATCCGGCAGTTGTACAGTACTGTATCGATAAAAAGATTCCGGTCATTCCCGGCGTTTCAAGCGCATCCCAAATAGAACAGGGACTTTCCATGGGGCTTACGACGCTTAAATTTTTTCCGGCAGAACAAGAAGGCGGCGCGGCAAAATTAAGTGCATTGGGCGGACCGTTTCCGCAGGTTATGTTTATGCCGACGGGCGGCGTAAACGCAAAAAATGTCGGCGACTATGCAAAACTCAAAAATGTTCTCGCATGCGGCGGTTCATGGATGGTCAAAGCGGATCTGATTGAAAAAGAGGATTGGAACGGCATCACGGCGCTGTGCAAAGAAGCTATGACGGCTATTCACGGTTTTTCATTTGCGCACGTCGGCATCAATCAAGAAAATGAAACAGAAGCGCAGGAAACTTCCGCTCTGCTGGCACTGTTCGGCTTTGCAAAAAAAGAAGGGAACGGTTCCATTTTCAACAGCACGGAATTTGAAGTAATGAAGCATCCGTTCCGCGGTACGAAAGGTCATATCGGCATAAAAACGTTTAATGTTGACCGCGCGGCAGCATATTTGAAACAATTCGGTTTTAATCCTGTCATGGAAACAGCAAAATATTTGGGCGAAGAAGGCAATTCTCCTTTAAAAGTCGTATACCTTGACAAGGAAATCGGCGGATTTGCGGTGCATTTAGTAAAAGCATAACTTTTCCCGCAGAATGAACGAGCCTCGTTGCAGAGCACGTACAGGGTATCGTTCATTCTCGAAGTACCGCAAGCCGGAACCGGAACCGTATCCGCATTCCGTTCCGTTTTTGCCGAGGCACGGCACACGCCTGACGGCTGCAAGCAATCTGCTTGACGCGGCGTCAGGTGTGTGCAGACTGTTTTTCTTTCCGGCTGCCGTATAGATCCGCGGCAAACGCACTTTTTTGTAAATCCTAAGGCATTTTTAAAAATTGCGGGAAAATATTCGGCTTCGGCTGTCCGCTAGCACAAACATTTTCCCCGCACGCTTTCTGCGCTTTGCTTTGCAGAATGTTTTGTCTGAATGAGTGCATAAAGGCAGAACCAGAGCGTTATGATTCAAGGCATTTTTTGAAAATTCGCAGTCCGTCGTCGATATTTTCGTCGGAGATGACAAGCGGCGGCAAAAACCGAATGGTATGGGCTCCGGCTGTTGATACGCATAAACCGGCGGCAAGGCATTTTTTCTGCATGTCCGCGGCAGACTGCTCGATATCGATTCCGATCATAAGCCCGCGTCCGCGTACGTCGTTTACGCAGCACAGCTGCCAGCTGCGCACGGCAGAGCGGATTTTTTCTCCTTTTTCTTTCACGGCATCCAAAAAACCGGAAGAAAGCAGTTCTTTGAGGACAACGCGGCCTGCGGCACACGCGAGAGGATTTCCGCCGAATGTCGACTGGTGATCGCCCGCAGAAAAAACATCCGCCGCACGATTGCGGAACAAGCAGGCTCCCATGGGAATGCCGCCGGCTATTCCTTTTGCAAGCGTAAGAACATCGGGCGATATGCCAAGCTGCTCGGAAGCAAGCAGCGTTCCGGTGCGTCCCATGCCGGTTTGCACTTCATCGACCATAAAAAGCGCGCCGCAGTCATGCGCAGCTTTTTCAGCCGCCTGCGCCCAGCTGCTGTCGATTAAATTAACGCCGCCCTCGCCCTGCACGCATTCTATTAAAACCGCGGCAACATCGTTTCCGAGCGTTTTCAGGCTGTTATAATCATTCGCCGCAATATGCCTGAATCCGTCAGGATACGGCGCAAAAAACGGAGCATGAAATTTATCCTGACCGGTAGCGCGGAGCGTGGAAATCGTGCGCCCGTGGAAAGATTTTTCGAGCGTAACAATCACATTTCTCATGCAGCTGTTCGGCGCAGCGCCGTTTTTTCCCGCCGAAGCAAGATATCCGTATTTGCGGGCAAGTTTTATCGCCGCTTCGTTTGCTTCCGCGCCTGAATTGCCGAAAAACACGCCGGTCATTCCGGCAGCACCGAGAAGTTCTTCCGCAAAAGCAAGCTCGGTGTCTGAATTATAGTAATTGGAAATGTGCATCTGCTTGGCAGCTTGTTCCTGCACCGCTTTTACCAGCGCGGGATGCGCGTGCCCGAGACAATTCACGCCGATACCCGATACGAAATCGATATAGTTTTTTCCGTCTTTGTCCGTGAGTACGGCGCCGTTTCCCGATGTAAAAACCGCCGGCAGGCTGCCGTAATTGTTTACTATTTTTCCGTTATTCATATTGCGTCCTCCGTAATTACTGCACGATGGTATGTTTCCGGCAATTTTGTTTTTGCCGGTGGAATCGGTCAATGCAGCATGGTTCCTATGCCGCGGTCGCTGAACATTTCTATCAGCAAGCTGTGCGGCACGCGTCCGTCTATTATATGAGTGCGCGGAACGCCGCCGTTCAAGGCTTCAAGGCAGCATTCGATTTTCGGAATCATGCCGGAAGAAATAACGCCTGTCGCAATCAAAGACGGAATTGCTTCCCGCGCGATTCGTTTGATGAGCGAAGAAGGATCGCCGACATCGCGCAGCACGCCGGGAACGTTTGTGAGCTGCACGAATTTTTCCGCACCGAGCGCAACGGCGATTTTTGCGGCGGCGGTGTCGGCATTGATGTTGTAACGGCTTGTATCACCGTCCTCCCCAAGCGCAACCGTTGAAATAACGGGAATAAAACCAAGCTCCAGCAGCGAGTGCACAATTTCGGGATGAACTTCCGTTATATCGCCGACAAATCCGAGATCCTCGTTATCTTTGCATATTTTTTTCGCCCGCAGAAGCCCCGAATCGACGCCGCTCAAACCGACGGCTTTTCCGCCGTTTTGAAGAAGGATGCCGACGATATCTTTGTTCAATTTTCCGGTAAGTACCATTTGAACGATTTCCATGGTTTCCGCATCGGTATAGCGAAGTCCGTTTACAAATACGGATTTTTTGCCGACGCGTTCCAGCATAGCATTTATTTCGGGTCCGCCGCCGTGAACAAGCACAACTTGAATGCCGATTGTATTCAGCAGCACAATGTCTTCCATAACGGCTTTTTTCAAATCGTCATTGAGCATAGCATTTCCGCCGTATTTTACGACAACAACTTTGCCGACCCATTGTTTGAAGTACGGAAGTGATTGAACAAGCACTTCCGCCCAGTCTTTATTATCCATTCCCCAGCGCCTCCGTAATTTGCATCGCAGAAAACACAGCAGCATCCGAAAATCAAACGGCGGCACGAGATTCTGCAAAGAAGCACGCAAGCCGCATCAGCTCCGAAGCCGCATTGCTGTTATTATGTGCGGTAGTCTCCGTTTATCCGCACATAGTTATAGGTAAGATCGCAGCCCCAGGCAGTTCCCGATGCGGCGCCGTCTTCCATTTCCACAAGAATTTTTACTTCGTTTTCGGATAAAATATTTTTCGCACATTCTTCGTCAAAATCAAGCGGAACGCCGTGATCATACACTTTCACATTCCGCTGCGCGCTGCCGCCGTTTTCAAAACCGCCGCAAGCTGCGAACGAAACAGATGTTTTTTCTATTGTGAACGGAACTCCCGAATATCCGAGCGCACACAAAATGCGTCCCCAATTCGCGTCTTTGCCGAACATCGCGGCTTTCACCAAATTAGATGAAATGACGGATTTTGCCAAGACGCGCGCGGCATCAGTCGTTTCCGCGCCGGATACAACACATTCGATTAAGCGGCCGGCGCCTTCGCCGTCAGCAGCAATTGCCCGCGCCATTTTTGTGTTCAAAGCATTCAGCGCATCGAAGAAAGCATCACAATCCGCTCCGCTTTCGGTGATTTCGGCGTTGCCCGCCATTCCGTTTGCGAGAATAAGCAGCGTATCATTGGTGCTCGTATCACCGTCAATGGACACGCAGTTATACGTACCCGCGGCGCTTTTTCGCAGAAGCGAATTCAGCATATCGGCTGATATGGCGCAGTCCGTGGTAATAAATCCGAGCATTGTTCCTAAATTGATGTGAATCATTCCGGAACCTTTTGCCATGGCGCCGAGGCGAACTTTTTTTCCGCCGATTTCCGTTTCAACGGCGAATTCTTTATATTTTGTATCCGTTGTCATAATGGCAGCGCGCGCTTTTTCGTGCCCCTCTTTGGAAAGCCCTGCCGTCAGTTCGCTGATATGCGCCTCGATTTTCTCCACGGGCAGCTGCTGGCCGATAACGCCGGTAGAACATACGAGGACATCATCTTCGTCGATTTTTCCGAAAAATCCTGCTGTGCCGGAAAAATCGGCATCGGTAAGCGCGGCGGCGGCGGCACGCGCCATGCGGACGGCATTTCGTGCGCCCTGTTCGCCTGTGCAGGCATTTGCATTGCCGGAATTGACAATGACGGCTTGAGCACGGCGGCGGGAAAGCCGAAGGGCCGTTAATTTTACCGGTTCCGCCCGCACGGAATTTCGGGTAAACATTCCCGCAGCGGCACACATTTTTTCGGATACAATCAGGGCTGTATCTTCCTGCGTCCGCCCGGCTTTTATGCCGCATAAAACGCCGTTTGCAAGAAATCCCTTCGGTGCAGTAACTCCGCCGTCAATAAATTGCATAAGTATACACTCCACTGTAATAAATATGCATCAGTATACCACAAACCGCATGCACATGTACAGACAACGCATAATTGTAACTAAGCGCTTTTTTGTGATATACTTATCGTTGTCCATTAGGAGAAAAGCATGCGCGCAGCAGATATTATCATCAAAAAGCGAGGTTCCGTTTTAAATCCGTCCGGTGCGGAACTAACCGCGGAAGAAATTACATTTCTGATAAACAATTTCGTCAGCGGAAATATTCCCGATTATCAAATGGCAGCCTGGCTTATGGCGGTTTATTTCAACGGCATGACTTTTCGGGAAACTGCCGCGCTGACTTCCGCTATGCTGAACTCCGGGGACGTGATGCCGCTTGATTCCATTACTGCCGTCAAAACATGCGCAGACTTTAACGGCATTTTCGCCGACAAACATTCGACAGGCGGCGTGGGCGATAAAATTTCGCTGCCTTTGGCGCCGATTGCCGCAGCCTGCGGGTGCGCGGTTCCCATGATGAGCGGACGCGCGCTCGGTCATACCGGCGGAACGCTCGACAAACTGGAATCCATAAAAGGATACAGAACAAATTTGCAGCCGGATGAATTTATGCGGATTTTGTCGCAAACGGGTTTTGCAATGACAGGACAAACCGAAAAAATCGCGCCCGCAGATCGTCTGCTGTACGCACTCCGCGATGTAACGGGAACGGTGGAATCAATCCCGCTGATTACGGCAAGCATTCTTTCCAAAAAAATAGCGGAAGGTTCCGACGTGCTTGTTTTTGACGTAAAATACGGAACGGGCGCTTTTATGCAGACGGCGGAAACGGCGGAAACGCTTGCCCTCAGTCTCGTAAATACGGCAAAATCCATGGGCAAAAAAACGGCGGCGCTGATAACAGATATGAACACGCCGCTTGGATTCAAAACCGGTAATTTTCTCGAAATCGAAGAAACATTGGACTGTCTTGACGGGAAAGGTCCCGACGACATCATGGAATTAACATATTCGCTTACCGAAAAAATGCTGCTGCTTTGCGGATTGGCGGCAGATAAAACCGGCGCAGAAAAAAAATGCCGGAATGCCGTTTCATCAGGCAAGGCAAAAGAATTGTTTTTTGAAAATATCCGTTTGCAGGGTGGAGATCCAGAGCGCGTTCTCAAAGAATACGGAACACGGCGATCGCCGTATAAACAAGAACTGACCGCGGAAAAAGACGGATTTCTGTCAATTGACGCGCGGGGCATCGGCACGGCGGGAATTTATCTGGGCGTCGGGCGGAACAAAACAACAGACTGCGTATGTCCCGACGCAGGAATTATTTTTCACAAGCGGCAGGGCGACGCCATATCGAAAGGCGACATTCTTATGGAAATTTACGGGAAAGACGAAGAATGCTTTTCCGCAGCAATGCCGTGCATACATGATGCGGTTCGTTACTCGGACACGCAAAACGCCTCGCGCAGCTTAATCCTTAAGGAAATCGTGTAAATGGCTGTATGGGAGAAAAAAGCAATAGCCGGTGAAATCGTAAAAGAACTGCACACACGATACGGCTGCGATGCACTAACGGCTTCAATCTTAGCCCGCCGTTCGATTACCGGCGGACAGGATGTTCTTTTCTATTTGGAAAATGACGAACGATATTTTCACAATCCGTTTCTCATTGATTCAATGGAAGACGCCGTCGACAGAATTCTCGACGCCCGCGAAGAAGGCGAAAAAGTCCTCATTTTCGGGGACCGCGATGTAGACGGAATAACGAGCACAACGCTGCTGTATGAATATCTATGCGAACTCGGCATCGATGTTCAATGGCGGCTTCCTTCCGGAAATGATGCCTACGGACTTTCAATGGATGCGGTGAATGATTTCGCAAAAGAATACGGCACACTGATTATTACCGTGGACTGCGGCATTTCAAACTGCGCGGAAATTGCCCGCGCCAATGAATTAGGCATAGACGTTATCGTAACCGATCATCATAATCCGCCGGAAGCGCTTCCCGAAGCCGCAGTGATTATCAATCCCAAAATAAAAGATTCCGGCTATCCGTTTCGGGACATTTCCGGCTGCGCAGTTGTTTACAAGCTTGTCTGCGCGCTGCGGTTCGCGCAAAGTTCCCTGTATAAGCAGGAAATTTGTCTTTTGAACGTCCGTCCCGCAAATGACGCATACATCATCGAAGGACTGAAAATAATCAACATGGCGGAAAAACAGCGCATCACGGAAACGATAATTCCCGGTATCGTTTCAATCACGCAGACGCGGCTGCTGCCTTTTCTGGCGAGACAGCATATTTACGTGTGGGATGTTTCGCTGCAGCAAAAGCAATTGAAAAAAATTTTCGGCGGCTCCGCGCAGTTCAATCTTACCGATATAAGACCGGAAATCGCACAGCTGATTCCTTCCGTCGAAAACTGCAGTCTGCTGAAGATACGCGAAAAATCCCGCATCGTCCGCTATCAGGAAAAACCGTCAGGCGAGCTCGACAGTTTTTTCAACATTTTCATTACGTATATTTTGCAGCAAACAACGGAAAAAAAACACGCACTCCGCAACGCGCAGGATCTTCAGCTTGTTTCGCTGGCGGCACTTGCCGACATAATGCCGCTGAAAAACGAAAACCGCATTTTTATCCGCAAAGGACTTGCTTCGATGAACGCAGGACAAATGCGGCACGGTTTGCTGGAACTCGCATCACGCTTGAATTTGCTCGGGAAGCATATCGGAAGCGCCGAGCTTTCTTGGAATATTATTCCCGTATTAAATGCGGCGGGCAGGCTCGGCAGACCGGAACTTGCAATGCAGTTGTTTGCAGAGAAAGATTCCGCAAAACGGGATCAAATAGCGGCACAAATTATCGAATTAAATAAAGAACGCAAAAAACTCGGTGCCGAAGCATGGAAGTACGCGGAAAAAGAGGCATACAGCAGCATGGAACTATACGGCGGCAAACTGATTATGGTTGCCGATGAACATATAAACCGCGGAGTTACGGGCATCGTCGCGGCAAAACTCGCCAAATATTTCGATATTCCCGCTATGGTCATTGCTTTTTTGCCGGATGGAACAGCCGTCGGTTCCATGCGATCTGTCCGCGGCTACGATATTACGGGAATTCTTGATTCTTGCAGCGATCTTTTCATAAACCACGGCGGACACAATTTTGCCGCAGGATTCAGCTTTAAGCAGGATATGTTTCCGCAGCTTTCGGCGCGGATTGAACAGCTTGCGAAAACCATTGAATTTGCGGAAGAAAAAACAGATGAAACGCTTTCCATAGACGCCGAGCTTCCGCACAATTATATCACGCCGGATTTGCTCAGTCTTACGGATAAATTCGAACCATACGGCGAAGGAAATCCGCAGCTTCTTTTTTCCGCAAAAAACATACGCATTGCTGCCGCCGATATCATAGGAAAAACCGAAAAACCCCATTTAAAACTGACACTTGAATGCGGCAAGCTGAAATGGCCGGCATTATTTTGGGATGCCAGCAGCAAATTGAAAACAACATTTTCGGCAGGCGATTATGCGGATATTGTATTTGAAATATCACGCAATTCATTTAACGGCATAGAATCGGCGCAAATAATTTTAAAAGACATCAGGAAAGCATCGGAAAGTTAATGCGCGCGCGGATTGCCGCGGAATTTTATTTTTTCTGTCACTCACGGATAAAACGAACCGTTCCGTCTGAATCAACGGCAAGCAAATAGACAACGCCGCTTTCGCATCCGGCAAGCGACACGCGTTTTTTTATTCTGTGTCTGCCCAAAAGAATTGTCCCGGTAAAATACAAAACTTCCGGAAACAACGCGTACCGCGCAAGACGGTATACGGATTTTTCCGCAGACGGCAGCCGATACAGCGCGCACGACGGATTTTTGCCCTGCGTGAAATAATACGGTACAAGCTGAATGCCGGAAACCGACACGGGGAACAGCAGCGTTTTTCCGGAAAAACTGCTGCCCGCAAAATCAATTTCCAGCGTCCGGTTCTGCCATGAACGTTCTATTGTCCTCAGTTCTTTTCCGCTGCTGTCATATAATTTCACAACAGCACTCGCGGATGTGTCATCTGTTCCATACACCATGCATCGGGCAAGCACGACATTCTGAAAATCGGGAATGTCATTGACAGCCGAAAAACATATTACAAACCGATACAGCAATACCGAGCAAATCAAAAGCAGCGCGCATAACAGTATGTTTACAAAAATCAGCAAGGTATGCAGTTTATCCGTCATTATCAAAAATCCTTTTCTTCATTCAGCATTTGCAAAAAAGCAAGTTCATCGATAACAGGAATACCGAGCTCTGCGGCTTTTTTGTTTTTGGAAGAACCGGAAGAAATATTATTTGTTACAAGGTAGGTTAAATCTTTTACGACAGAGGATTTGACGCTGCCGCCGAGCGCTTTTACTTTTGATTCCGCATCGGCACGCTTGATTGTACGCAGCTCTCCCGTAAAACAAAACGACATGCCGGAAAGAGAACCTGCTCCCGCGGAAATTGTTATCACGGATTCGGCAAGGCTGCGCATTTCTTCCGCATTTTCCGCGAGTCCCTGCACCAGAGTGCGGGCAGTAATTTCCGCAAATCCATTTACCTGAGCAACGGCTTGTTCATCTGCGGCAAGCAGTTTTTCGAGCGTATCGAAACCGGCAGCGACAACTTTTTCTACGAGAAGTTCCCCGATTCCTTCTATGTCAAATCCGGCAACAAATCGGGGAAGCGAAACATTCCGATGCGATTGTATGGATTTTACAATTTTTTCGGCACCCAGCGATTTTTTTTCTTTGGTTATGCTTTTTTCCATCAAAAAAAACGGTGTTAAATCCGCTTCGGAAAGCGTGTATAAATCGGCAATGGAGCGGACTTTTTCCGCTTCAAAAAGTTTTTTAATAAGTGTTTCGCCCAAATCCCGAATATCGATAACAGAAATCCATTTTTCAAGCTGATGCAGCACGCGTTTCGGGCACTGCGCATTCGGGCAACAAAGCCGCGTCCCTTCATCAACAAGGCGCGAACCGCAGACAGCGCAGGTATCAGGATATATAACCGGCTGCGTTTCGCAATGAACATCCGCAGGAAACGGTATAACCGATTCGATTTTGGGAATTATTTCGCCGCGCTTTGTAACGACAACATGGCTGCCTACGCGCAGGTTCAAATTTCTGATTGTATTCGGATTTGCAAGGCTTGCCCTGGACACTTTTGTGCCGGCAAGTTCCACCGTATCAAACAACGCAACAGGCGTGTATGTCGCGCCGGATTCGCTCCATTCTATGCCGCGGACAACAGTCGCAGCTTCTTCCAAACTGAACTTGAACGCAATTTGTTTATCGGGACGGGCGCGGCGCGCATCTTCGATATCAATGTTTTCATTTTTGATAACAAGCCCGTCAATATCATATTCAAATGTTTTCCGCTGTTCCATAACCTGCGCACGATAGGCTATCACTTCTTCCGCGCTTTTGCAGATACGCAGCGGGACTGTATGAAATCCCTGTTCCGAAAGCCAGCGTATTTTTTCCGATTCCGCTGCAAAAGGCGGCTGCTGCCCGCCGAGATCACTGAAATACGCGTCATAGCACATAACAATCAAATGTTCGCTTCCGGAACCGTCTTTGCGTTTCATCAGACCGTTTGCCGCATTGCGGCAGTTTGCCTTATCGGGGAAAAACATATCATGCACGGAATGTTTCATTAAAACTTCGCCGCGCACGCCGCCGGTAAACGGCAGCACATCTTCTTCCGCCGGAAAAAGCCCGCCGCCGTAATCGGCCATATCATGCCGAAGTTCTTTCGTGCAGCGGCGCAGTGTACGGACAATCCCCTGCATTTTCAGTGCGTTGCGCGTGATATTATCGCCTATAACGCCGTCGCCGCGAGTTACCGCGCGGACAAAGATTCCTTTTTCATACTGCAATTCAAGGCTCGCACCGTCCAATTTATATTCCACCAGATATTCCGGGAAAGGATGTTTTTCCGCCCAGGAAATAAACTGTTCGGGATCCGCCGCTTTTTCCTGACTTCCCATCGGCATAAGATGCCGTGATTTTTCAAAACCATCGGCATGCGCATCATCACCATCGTTTTCATCTATGTCGCTGCCGATTTTCTGCAATACAGAATTGCCGGGGTCAAGCAATTTCAGTTCATCCCATAATGCATCGAATTCCGCATCGGAAATCTCGCCTTCGCCGGCATAGTATGTTTTTTGATATTTCTCGATAAGCGCGGATAATTCCCGTATCCGTTTCTTTTTATTATCAGTCATAAATACAGCGAGTCCCCTGCCCTGTTTATTTTTTTATAAAAAGCAGTTCATAAATATGCCGATTTGCGTTCAATCCTTTGCGCTCGAATTTCGTTTCCGGGCGCCACAATTGCCGCGGCGCGTACTGTGCGTATTTATTTTCAAGCCCCTGCGTCGCAGAAAGCTCTGCCGCAGCAGATTCCGCATAACTTTCCCAGTCCGTAGCCATATAAATATATCCGCCGGCCGCAAGTTTTGCCGCAAGCAGATTTGTCCGCGGGCGCTGAATAAAGCGGCGTTTATGGTGTTTCTTTTTAGGCCATGGATCCGGGAAAAAAATATGGAAAGCATACACGGAATTATCCACGAACATATTTTCAAGAACTTCAACAGCATCGTGTTCTATAATATATAAATTCGAAAGATTTCTGTTTTTAATTTCACCGAGCAGGCGCCCAACTCCGGGCGTATGAACTTCGATTCCCAGATAATTCATATTCGGATTTGATTCGGCAATTGCAGCTGTGGCGGTTCCCATGCCGAAACCGATTTCGACAGTAACAGGATATGTATTGTGAAATATTTCCGTAAAATTGAGCGGCAGCGGTGCATACGGAATGCACCAGCGTCCGGAAAAAATATCGTAATCACGTTTCTGCGCAGCAGTCATGCGGCCGGTACGCAGCACAAAAGTTTTTATTCCGCGTGGCGAATCAGCTGGCATCGGTTTCTTCCATGTTTTCAAAATTATCGGAAATACTATGTTCCACTGCCGAAATCGGCAGCAGCACCGCAGCCGCAGAATCCTGCGTCAGCAGGCATATCCGTTTATGCCGCGCGGCAGCATACGCATCCGAAATACCGGAATCCGTCTGCAAAGCTGCCGTTTCCTCGCCGAAATACATCAGCGCGCCGGAAGCATCATACAGCGCAAGAAAACGCCGCGTAAATTCCCCGCATACTTTTCCGGATTCGATATCGGATACACGAATTTTACCGATATCATCGCTGTCAAACGACTCCGGTATTTTCACAAAAAATTGAATTTCCGCAGTGCGGCCGGCGCCGTCAATATACTGCGCCGTATATTTGCCTGTACGGATACGCCCGCTGCGTTCGGGATACAAAGCAGGATAGCCTGCATATCCGGTTTTGTTTTTATCAAAAAGAACAAGCGGGTCATGCACAGTCCATGAATATCCCGCTTCGATGCTGCGCACAACAATCTGCTGCATTCTTGCCAAATCGGAATCGGGCATGACAAACACAGACAAACGTTCCGCAGGTGCGCTTTCTGCCGTTTCAAAAACATACGCAACCGTATATAAAACAGAAGAAAGTTCGGGAAAAGAATCGGAACAGGAACAGCACAAACAGCAGGCAAACAACAGCAAACACGCGGCAGAAAAAGAATATCGCATATATTAAAAATTAAAAATCAAATTGATGACGGTTAAATCATTCGCGGAATATTGATTTACCAGCGATTCAAATTTCACATTTACTTTTTTGCAGGCTTCGTCAAGATACGACAAATAATACAATCCCAAATCCGTCCCCTCCTGCCCTTCCGGAAGTTCCCGATAAAAATCAATCAATGATTTTTTATTTAAATTCGCCGACTTGCCTGTTTCAATATTTTCCTTTACTTCCTCGAATTCATCATTTTTATTATACAGCGTAATTTGAATGCGTCCCTGTTTCCCGACTGACATAGAGCTGCCGCCGAGTTTCCAGGAAACAAACACCAATTCCTTTTTGCGTTCAAGCTCGGCAATGATTTTTTTTCTGATATCGGGATCGTAAATCAGCATGTCGTTATCAGGCAGTCCCCGATACATAATGCCGGCTTCTTTGCGCATATTGGCGTTCTCGTTATTCAGCGCAAGTTCCATAATCATCAGCGAAATATATTCCGCTATTTTGCTTTTTTCAATGAACTCGTTCAGCGCTTCGCGGATAATACCGACCATTTCGTCAAAGCCGTCCGCTTTGAAAAATTTTACGATTATATACCAATTGAACAAACTCAGGCGATTCAGAAATTTTTCAGTCATCAATAAATACACATTTTTTTCTTCCAGAGAAAATTCCGAATTTTCCATAATGCTTCTGTACACCGGATCAAGAATTTTCTTTTTCGCCTGTTCAATCACGGCATCTTTTCCCGCCATCTGAGCCCGCAGAACAGAATCGCGGACCACGGTTTTTTCATCGATGAGCTGGGACGGATTCAGTCTGTTGTGCCGCCTGACACAGTCTGTTGCCAATAATCCTGTCGAAATGCAGCGATCAAACTGCTTGTAAAGAAGCGAGAAAACAATGACTTTTGACAAATCCATGATTTCCTGCCGGGCAGAAACAAATTCCGGCAAAGATATTTCTATTTTCGAAACATAATCCACAAGAATCATGCGCTGCAAAGACGAAGGCGAAAACTGCTTGAACAAAACCCCGTATTCTTCGGTATTATCAGCCAGCGTAAATTTCAGGAGCCGTTTTTTTCTGCTTATAAAATGAGACGCGCCCTCTTCCGTTAAAATCACTTTCAAGGGCAAATCAAGCAGAGGTTTTCTTTCCGCTGCGCACATACAAAACATCTCCTGTTTTATGACAAACTATAATTGAATAAATTATACAGCTAACAGCAGTAAAAGTCCATATTTTAAACAAAAGTGCCGCTAATTCACGAATAAAAGCGCAGGCATGCCAAAAAAGCAGATGCCGCCGTCGCCGTGTATTTTATTCATAGCCGAGAGAAACCCAGGGCTGCCGATGAGAACGTACCGTTTTCCCCGATGCGGCGGCTTGATGCAGCAAAAGTGCAAGGTATGCGTCTTCAAGCGCTTCACAGAGCGGATACAATTCGGCGCCGGTTTCGACATAGCGGTTCATATCCATTAACAAAGATGCCAGCGCTGCTTCATCATCGTTAAATGCTTTCTGCGCGTCGTTTTCAAAAAACGAATTTTCATAAAGCACTTCTGTGCCGGCACAGATTTTGCCGGCATTTTTTCCAGCGGCACATTTTTCATACGCAAGCGGAATTTCCTGCGGTATATGCTGTTCGTTTGTATAAAGCATTTTTTCGGCGGTAAGTTCCCCGCGCGGTCCTTGTATTCTGAAATACTTGCCGCGAATAAAACTGTGATATTGAACGCCGCAAAAATCATAAAAGGCAGTTTTGCCGCCGGCAAATTCAAAAACGGCATGAAGCCGCGGCAGGCTGTCAATTTTTCCGTCAAAAAGCGCACCGTTTCTGGAATCCGTCGCTTCAACCGGAAACATAAACTGTTTCGCAGAAATGCGGACTTGAGTCAAACCCGTACCGAGGCAGCGGCGCATCAAACTGATCGCGTGATAATCGTGCGCGCAGGAAATATCCATGGCATACGGTTCCCCAAGATAACCTTTTTTCAAAGCGCAGACAGCCGCGGCAAAAAGCGGCATGCGGTGATATTGTTCCGCTACCTGCAGGCGCGCACCGGAACGCGAAAGGGACCACAGCCTGCGCAATGCGTTCAGATTTCCGGCAGCAGGAGTTTCGCACAGTACGGGATAACCTTTTTTCAGCCAATATTCGGCTACGGAAGCAATAGACGCTTTATTCACCGCCACAACAACATAATCGGGACGGCTTTTTTCGCAAATTTCTTCGGAAGTCACTGCCGGAATACCGCAGCGGGTGCGCATAAAGTGCGCTTTTTCTTCCGAACGGCACAGCATGGCAGTCATTTCAAGACGATCCGGACAGACACAGGCAATCCGCCAATAAAACAGAGAACGCCAGCCGGAACCGATGATAATAAATTTTTTTCTATTCATTTTTCCGTAATTCATGCAGATGATGCATGCGCGTGATTTTCAACCGCATAGTTATTTCGGTTTATTTTTTTTAGGCTTCGGATCGGGCAGTTCCGGATACATGGCGAGGAATAATTCCGCCAAAAATCGGCTGTCGTCAATATTTTCAACCAAAAGCATATCTTTTGCGCCTTTATACGGAGGTTCATGCGGAGCATCCGGCATCAGCGCTTTTGCAGCGTCAACAGGCTTTACCAACAGCCGATTGTCGCAAATATATGCCGCAATTTTCCCGCGGTAATAGACGATATATTCTCCCATCATGGAACGGCAGGCAATTTCATCAAGATCGCGCAGCTGATCGATAACAAAAGATACAAATTCTTTGCTGGATGCCATAGGTTTCCCACAAAACAAAAACAAATTATTCAAAATAAAAATGAGACAGCAGTCACTCCGAACGAACCGGAAATATGCTGTCCCATTTTTTCGTAAAACCGCCGATCAGCATCCGCTGCGGCGAAAATGCATTCGCAGAAGCACACAGCGGAAATTCGTTTTGCCAAGGCAATCCGCGCACAGCGGTTTCAGGCTGCCGATATTATTTTGCGTAAGTCGCAATAAATACGCCCGCAGCAATCGCCGTGCCGATAACTCCGGAAACATTCGGTCCCATTGCATGCATCAGCAGGAAATTTCCCGGATCGTATTCCAAGCCGACTTTGTTCGCCACGCGCGCAGCCATGGGAACGGCGGAAACACCGGCAGATCCGATAAGCGGATTGATTTTTTCTTTGAGGAACAAATTCATAATTTTTGCCATGATGACGCCGCCCGCCGTTGCCACTGCAAAAGCCAAAAGCCCTAACGCAATAATACCGATTGAATTGGCATTGAGAATCTTTTCCGGCGTCATTTGGGAACCGACGCCGAGCGACAACAGTATTGAAACAATATTCAGCAGTTCGTTTTCCATGGTTTTCGATAAACGTTCGACAACGCCTGTTTGCTTTACAAAATTGCCGAAAGCAAGCATGCCGATAAGCGGCGCCGCGGAAGGCAGCAGCAAAATAGCAAGCGCAAGCAATACAAGCGGGAAAAGAATTTTTTCCGCCTTTGAAACAGGCCGCAGCTGATGCATTTTTATCCGGCGCTCTTTTTCCGTCGTAAGCGCTTTCATAATCGGCGGCTGAATCATCGGAACAAGCGCCATATAGGAATACGCAGCCACCGCAATGACAGCCATCATTTCCGGAGCAAGTTTTCCGGAAACGTAAATGGATGTCGGTCCGTCCGCGCCGCCGATGATCGCTATTGCAGAAGCCTGAAGCATATTATAATCGATACCGGGAATCAAATTCATCAGCGCAACGCCGAACAGCGTAAAGAAAACGCCGAGCTGCGCCGCACCGCCGAGCAATGCCATTTTCGGGTTGGCGATAAGCGGTCCGAAATCCGTCATTGCACCGATACCCATGAATATCAGCATCGGAAAAAATTCGTTGCCGACACCGGCATCATAAATAATGCGGAGCATTCCCGAATGTTCTGCGTACATACCGGCGCCGGGAATATTCACGAATACGGTTCCGAAACCGATCGGAATAAGCAGCATCGGTTCAAAACCTTTTGCCGCGCCGAGGTATATAATCAGGAAGCCCACAGCCATCATCAGAAGCTTCTGCCAGCCGGGAGCCGTTACTCCCGCAAACGGATCCGCTGCCGAAGCGGCTTCTTCTTCCGCATGCGATTCATCGGAAACTTCGCTGCCGTTTATAATCTGATACAAACCGGTATTTTTGAATATATTAGAAAGAAATTTCGATACGGAAATCATCGGAACATTTTCGGAACCTTTGATTTTTGCCGTATTCATCGTTCTAAAAGAAGCATGTTCTTCAGCTGAATCGGAAGCAAACGCAGTAGACGCAACTGAAAACACGGCAGCGACAGACAAAATAACGCACATTGCGGTTATTACTTGCCGGCTGCATGTATTTTTCTGAAAAGGCATTTTGTTTCTCCTTATGCCTGAACGGATTCCAGTCGGGATTCCGTTCCGCTTATTTTATTTCCGCGAGCGGCTGTCCGGCGGAAATCGACGCACCGGCAGAAGCAAGAAAATGAACAGTCCCGTTTGCCGTCGCTTTTACATCCAGCTCCATTTTCATCGATTCTATCATGATAATGGTATCCCCCGATTTTACCGAAGCGCCCTCACCCGCAATCAACTTAAGGATAGTGCCCGCAACCGGCGCGGCAATAGTAGTACCGCCGGATGACTGCGCGGCAGGCGCGGCGTTTTCTACACCGGAAGCCGAAGCTCCGATAACGACATCGTATTTTGTACCGTCGACAGTAACAGCCATTTTATCGCCGGAAGCATTTGCGGATACATTGTAATTTGTTCCGTTCACGGAAATAACGTATGAACCATTGCCGCTGCCGGAAGCCGTTTTCGGCGCAGCGACAACAAACGAGTCGGAAGAAACCGGTCCCGATGCGCGCTCCTTGAAAAATTTCTCCGCTTTTTTGGGGAACATGGCATAAGTCAGCACATCTTCCGTACTGCCGTTGCCGCCCGCAGCCGCTGCTTCCGCAACCATTTTGTCCCATTCCATCGGAATTTCGTCTGCCGGACGGCAGTTAACCGGTTCCTGCATGCCGCTTTTTTCAAGTGCGAACTTTACAAGATCCGCATTGGGAGCGGCGGGGAGCTTTCCGTATTTTCCGGTAAGCAAAGACTGGAATTCGGGCGTCATCAATTTGTAGCGTCCCTGCAGTACATTCAGCACTGCCTGCACACCGACAATCTGCGAAGTCGGCGTAACGAGCGGCACATAACCCACATCTTTATGCACTAACGGGATTTCTTTGAGCACTTCGTCCATTTTGTCGATTGCGTTCTGTTCTTTCAACTGATTTTCGAGGTTCGAAAGCATTCCGCCGGGAACTTGCGAAACAAGAATCTGCGGTTTTACGCCCTTCAGTGCGCTTTCGAATTTTGCGTACTTCGCGCGGACATCACGGAAATAGTCGCCTATCTCAACCAGTGCTTTTAAATCAAGCCCCGTGTCGTACGGCGTACCGCGGAAAATTTCCACAATCGATTCCGTAGGGCTGTGCGATGTCGTCATAGACATGGAAGAAATCGTCGTATCCAGCACATCGGCGCCGGCTTCCGCAGCTTTCACCAGCGTTGCGACAGACATGCCGGTTGTGGCGTGAGTATGAATCTGCACCGGAATATCGACTTTTGCTTTGATTGCTTTTACCAAATCATACACATCATACGGACGCAGCAAACCGGACATATCCTTTATACAGATGGAATCCGCGCCGAAATCAGCGTAAACTTTTGCGAGTTCCGCATATTTTTCGTTTGTGTGATACGGCGTAACCGCATACGAAATAGCCATTTGAACATGCTTGCCGGTTTTTTTTGCGGCATCGGCAGCACGTTTTAAATTCCGCGGATCATTGCAGGCGTCAAAAATACGGAACACGCCGATACCGTTGGCAGCGGATGTTTCGACAAATTTATCAACGACATCGTCTGCATAATGGCGGTATCCCAAAAGGTTCTGCCCGCGGAGCAGCATCATTATCGGAGTATTCGGAAGCGCGGCATGAAGCTTGCGCAGGCGTTCCCACGGATCTTCGTTCAAAAAACTGATGCAGCTGTCATACGTTGCGCCGCCCCAGGCTTCAAGACTTACATACCCGATTTTATCCAGCTTATCACATACGGGCAGCATATCAGCAGTCGTCATGCGCGTTGCATGCAGACTCTGATGAGCATCACGCAGCACTAAATCTGAAATTCCAATTTTTCCTGCCATAATCTTCTGTCACTCCTAAATTATAATTGTTTTTCATGAAGCGCGGCAGCTATCGCCGCCACAACCTGTTCCTTTCGAACAGGGCTTTCTTTCGCCGTATTTTGTGCAGCACCGGTTTCTTTATCCAATTTGAACATCTTTATGACCTTATGCAGCAATGTCATAAAAAAAATCATAATGATAAGGAAACTGAAAACGACTCCCATACCAAGCCCGGTCAGAATAATACTCTGTCCCAGCATTTGAGTAATTGTCATAATTATTCCTCCATCATATTACGCGCAAGCCATACGCACGTAATATAATTTTTGTATGATTGATTATAGTAAAACAAGTATGCTTGTTCAAGGCAGCGCAGCATTGATTAAAAATTTGCATAAAACAGCAGCAACCGGCAGCGAACAAAAGCGAAAAACACCGCAGCGCATAGTTTTTCATTCATTTTGACGCAGAATGCGGAGCTGCCGGAATATGCGCATTCTCATCCGAATCGGAAGCACCGCAATTCCAGCATCTTGTCAGCAGCGGCACAAGCATTCCGCCGGCAGCATTGCCGATTATAACAACGGCAATAAACGCCAGATTCCGCAGCGAAGCAAATGCTTGCATCCCGAAAACGATTCCGTTATACAGCGAATCGGCAATAGAATGTTCAAAGCCGCATAAAATAAATGTCGGAATATAAAGGAAACAGCCTATTTTATTTCCGCGTTTCCAGGTATCAACGGCGAGATACATTAAAAAGCCGCAAAAAAACGCGGAAACGCCGGAGCGTATAAGCGGCGAAGCGAGTTTTGTTTCATACAGATTGGCAGCAACGGGTTTAATTTCCGGAAACACATACGATGCGGCGATTCCGAGCAGAAAAGTCGACAAAAGATTAAAAACGAGCGTAAGCACAACAAGACTTTCATATTTGACGTCGCGGAAATGATACGCAATATAGCCGACTTTTCCCGTATACAAACCGAAACCGTATTCCAAAATTGTAAAAAGTCCTGCGGAAAATAAAACCGCACCGAGCCAAACGATTCCTTTTGAAATACATGAAAGATAAACAATTCCGCCGACACATATCGAAAATCCGGCAAGAACAGACTTTTTTATATCAGAAACTGCTGCTGAGTTCATAAAACAAGCCTCTATGAAGAATGAACTATAACGCAAAGCGTCAGAATTTAACTTATTTCAGCGAATCCTGCCGTTTTTCAATTTCCGCACGGCATTCGGTTATTCCGCCGATAATTTCAGCGAATTTCGCATCCGAAAGCGAAATTTGTGCGCCGCTGTCTTTTTCAAACGCATCGTACACCGCAAGCCCCAAAACGGCAAGCTGTTTCTGCATTTTCGATTCCAGCTGTTTTATTTCAATCCGAGCGACGCTTTTTCCTCCGAAATCTTCAATAGAAGCATTCGCCTTGGCAAGCGCTTCTTTGGAAATTTCAACGCTTTTATCCAAATAATTTTTCATCAATTCGGCAAGGGTGCTCATACATTCCTCTTTGATACAACATGCAGCTTCCCTGTCCGGCGGATACCGTCGTCAAGGCGTTCGTCGGAATCCGAAGACGTTTTTTTGCGGTACACGCGCTTTTTGGGGAATTCTTCGGAAGCGTTTTTTGCCGCACGCTTTTCGGCTGCCAGACGGCGGCGTTCGCGCTGATCTTTTTCGATAAAAGAAAGCGAATTATCCATTCCGTGCAGAAATTTTTTCATATCTTCCGCGAAAACAACAATGGCATGCCGTTCCGATTCTTCGTTCCTTTTGCTTTCGACAATCTGAAGAAAAACATCGCCGGCACGATTCTCTTTGACATTAAAAAAATACGCCCTGTTATCGAGCATCACCTGCGTCGTAAATAATTCGCCTCGAATACTCATATTAACCTCAAAATCTAAAACTGCTGACATTTCAAAGATAGCATATTGCATCACTATTTTCAATATCAGCGAATTATCGACTGAATCCGCAAAAAAATATAGCCGCGCCGCTTTGCATTATACGTGATGAAGCAGCGCCTGTTCAACGCTGTCAATCACATCATCCGGCGTGGAAGCGCCTGCCGTAAGTCCCACAGCCGGAAACGTAAAAAAAACAGGAGGAATGTCATCGGCGCTTTCTATGAGCGCGGCGGCGGGACACAATTCTTCGGCGGTAGTAAAAAGCCGCTGCGTATTTGCGGAACGGCGCCCGCCGATTACCAGCACGCCGCTGACTTGACCGCATAAACGGCGCAGCGCGTTTTGGCGTTCTTCCGTCGCGGGGCAAATGGTATCGAGAACCTGCAAATCTTTCATCTTTCCGCGCAAAATTTCTGCCACGGCAGCGTATTCCGAACGGCTGATTGTTGTCTGCGAAAGCAAAACGGCAGGAGTCTGCGGAAAATATTCTTCGGCGCGTTTTGTATTTTCGATTACCGCGCAGTGCCTGCCGGCATATCCTGCCACAGCGGCGACCTCTCCGTGGTTTTTGTCGCCGGCTATAATAACATGGCAGCCGCGTTCCGCAAACACAGCTGCGCGTTTTTGATTTGCCAGCACACGCGGGCATGTCGCATCGACAATAGTACAGTTTTTCTGTTCCAGTTTCTGCCGGACATCCGGGGGCACACCGTGCGCACGGATAATGACAACGGCATGCTCCTGCGAGTTTATTGAATCGATTTCCGATTCCCGAAGGATTGTAAGCCCGCGGCGGCCGAGCGACTCCAATACCGACGGATTATGGATAAGCGGTCCGAGCGTATATACCGATGTTCCTTTCGGCGCAGAATTAAGCGCCATTTCGGCAGCTTCAACTGCCCGCCGCACGCCCATGCAGTAACCGAGAATATCCGCGCGGACAACAGTTCTTACGGCGGAAATCGGAGAATCTGTTTTATCAGTCTGCGGCGCCATTTTCCGAAGGAACGGACTGCTGCGCGCCGTCTTTTGCGCGGATCGCTTTGCGCATAATTTTTCCGCTCGCTGTTTTTGGCAGGGCGTCGACAAATTCCACAATGCGCGGATATTTATATGGCGCCGTTGTTGTTTTGACAAAACGCTGAATATCTTTTACCAGTTCATCATTGCCCGGCTTATATGAAGATGCAAGCACGATTGTCGCCTTTACAACCTGTCCGCGAACCGGATCCGGCGCGCCGGTAACCGCGCATTCCACAACGGCAGGATGCTGCATCAAAACGCTTTCCACTTCAAACGTTCCGATGCGGTAACCGGAGCATTTTATCACATCGTCGCGCCGGCCGACGAACCAATAATATCCGTCAGTATCCCGCCATGCAGTGTCGCCGGTACAGTAATATCCGTCTTTGAATACGGCGGCTGTTTTTTCCGGTTCGCCGTAATATTCCACGACAAGACCGGGAAACCGTCCTTTGTCCAGTTTAAAACACAGTTCGCCCACAACGCCGCTTTCGCATTCCTCGCCGTCTTCATCCCGCAGAACAACCGAATAATACGGAGCGGGTTTCCCGATCGAACCCGGCTTGATTTTTTCGCCTTCAAAATTGAACAAAGAAACGGTTGTTTCGCTTTGCCCGAAACCTTCGGTAACATCAAGTCCCGTTATTTTTTTCCATTTGTTGAATACTTCTTCCGAAAGCGGTTCGCCCGCCGTGGAACAATGCGCAAGCGACGATAAATCTATGTGCGACAAATCTTCCTGAATTAAAAAGCGGTAAATAGTCGGCGGCGCGCAAAATGTGGTGATTTTATATTTTTCCACTTGATGCAGCAAATCAATCGGCTTGAACTTCGCATGATAATCATACACAAACAATGCCGTTTCGCAAATCCATTGCCCGTACAAACGTCCCCAGGAAGTTTTTGCCCAGCCGGAATCGGCAACGGTCAAATGAAGCCCGCCTTTTTGAACATGCTGCCAGTACTTTGCCGTAACAATATGACCGAGCGGATACAAAAAATCGTGCACGGCGAGCTTCGGATGGCTTGTCGTGCCGGACGTGAAATATCCGAGCATAAGATCGCTGTTTTTCGAAACGGAACTGCGGTCGAGTTTCGGGAACGGCGGCGCATTTCTGCATCCTGCAGTAAAGTCCAGCCAGCCATTCGGAACGTATTCCGGCACGCGGTTAACGCCGAATTCATTGACAAATACACGCTTTTTTACGGTAGGAGAATCGGGCATAGCGTCATCGACATGCTTTATCACGGCGGCATCATTGACGGCAACAATCATTTTTATCGATGCGGCGTTATTCCGATACACAAGATCTTCGCGCGTAAGCATGTGCGTTGCGGGAATCGCGACTGCGCCGATTTTATGCAGCGCAATCATGGAAATCCAGAATTCATACCTGCGCTGCAAAATGAGCATCACAAAATCGCCGCGGCGAATACCGTGCTGCATAAAAAAAGACGCCGCCTGATCCGAAAACTTTTTCATCATATCGAATGTTATGCTGTAAAAATCGCCGTCATCATTTGTCCAGACAAGCGCCGGCGAATCGGGCGTTTTTTCGGCGAGAACATCCATAACATCGTAGCCGAAATTGAAATTTTCGGGGATGCGGAGTTCGTAATTTTGTTTAAAATCAGTATATGACGAAAATTCCGTTCTGGTTAAAAATACTTCTTCCATTCTTTGCAAATTCACCTTTCTGCGTGGTTTATGTATTTTTTACGGCGCACCGATTTTTCAGAGAATGACCGTCAAAAAACGGCAGCGCTTATCATCTGCATTCTGCATTCCGTGCGGCTTTGACGAATCGAAATACAGCGAATCGCCTTCTTTCAGCACTATTTCGGCATCGCCGATGAAAATTCTGACGGTTCCTTCTATTACGTAATTAAATTCCTGTCCGGGATGCGTTGTTTTATGCACTTCCGGAATATCGCCGGGATTGATAGTTACCAAAAACGGATCCGCTTTTCTGTTTGCGTAGCCGAAAGCCAGCGACTGAAAATTATAATCCGCAAGACGATCAACGGCAACACCTTTATCTTTTTTTGTGATGAAATAATCGACCGGATGCGGCGTTTCGCCCGACAAAAACGCGGTCATGTCTATATTATATTTTTTCGAGATGCAAAACAATACACTCAGCGGAATATCGACGGTTCCCGTTTCATATCTGCGGTACTCGTCTTCCGTAATGCCGCAGACAGCGGCTGCGGCGGCAACAGAAACATCGAGAACATCACGGAGTCCTTTCAGCCTGTCCGCGACAGCTTTCATCTGACTATTCATATAATTCCTCTCCATAAAAAACCAAAAGCGCAGCTTCGGCTTCGAAATTGATTTTTTTATTGTTCCGCAGCGGACCGAAAAACAATGCCGCCCGAAATTTTTCGTGCGGCATGCAGCAAAATTTTCCGTGAAGAGCTCCCCCCCCCGCTATTTGCAGCGAAGCCCCTCACACAAAAGCCGCAGCACAATGCTCGCGCGCCGCGGTTTCACAGCTTTGCACAGCAGGCGCGCAAAAGCTGCTTCCCGTTCCGGAATTTTTATTCGCTGACGGGTGCGGCATTCCCGTTGTCCTGCGCGCGTATGGCAACCCGCCGAATTTTTCCGCTGATCGTTTTCGGCAGTTCTTCGACAAATTCCACGATGCGCGGATATTTGTACGGCGCCGTCGTTGTTTTGACAAAACGCTGAATGTCTTTCACCAATTCATCATTGCCGGGCTTATACGAGGAAGCCAGCACAATTGTCGCCTTTACAACCTGTCCGCGAATCGGATCCGGCGCCGCCGTCACAGCGCATTCCACGACGGCAGGATGCTGCATCAAAACGCTTTCCACTTCAAACGTTCCGATGCGGTAGCCGGAGCATTTTATCACATCATCGGATCTGCCGACAAACCAAAAAAAGCCGTCTTCATCACGCCAGGCGGTATCTCCGGTAAAATAATATCCGTCATGCACAGCGGATTTATTTTTTTCCTCGTCGCGGTAATATTCGCGGAACAATCCCGGAAAACGCCCGTTGTCCAATTTAAACGCTATCTCGCCTATTTCGCCGTCCGCGCATTCTTCCAAATTTTCGTCAAGCAGCATCGTGTTGTAATACGGAGCCGGACGTCCGATTGAGCCCGGCTTTACTTTTTCGCTGCCGAAATTAAGCAGAGAAAGCGCCGTTTCAGTTTGCCCGAAACCTTCTTTTAATTCAAGCCCCGTAATGGCTTTCCATTTATTGAACACTTCTTCCGAAAGCGGCTCGCCTGCCGTAGAACAATGTTCCAGCGAAGACAAATCGAAATGCGATAAATCTTCCTGAATCAAAAAGCGATAAATTGTCGGCGGCGCGCAGAAAGAAGTAACGCGGTGTTTTTCTATTTGATGAATAAGATCGATCGGCTTAAAGCGCGCATGATAATCATACACGAAAACGGCGCATTCACAAATCCACTGCCCGTATAATTTGCCCCAAACGGCTTTGCCCCAGCCGGTATCGGCGACGGTAAGATGCAGTCCGCCTTTTTTTACATTCTGCCAATATTTCGCCGTAACGATATGACCGAGCGGATAGGTAAAATCGTGCGCGACAAGTTTGGGATGGCTTGTCGTGCCGGACGTAAAATATCCGAGCATAATATCTTCGTTTTCGTTTAACTGCGCGCGGTCGGGCGGAACAAAGGCCGGTGCGGATGCGGCGCCGGAAGTAAAATCAATCCAGCCTTCCGGCAGCACGGCAGCTTCATGCGCGGTGCCGTCCGGAGAAACATACGATTCTCCGCAGCAGACATCAAAACCGTGCGGATTTACTGCAATGCGGACGCGCAGCGACGGAGATTCCGGCAGCGATTCATCAATGTGCTTGAGAATATCGCCGGAGTGAACGGCAACGACCGCCCGTATGTCGGCGGCATTATTGCGGTACACAATATCTTCTTTTGTCAGCATGTGCGTAGCGGGAATAACGGCGGCGCCGATTTTGTGCAGCGCCAGTATCGAAATCCAAAATTCATAGCGACGCTGGAGAATAAGCATCACGAAATCGCCCTTTTTGATTCCGCTTTGCATAAAAAACGAAGCCGCTGCGTCTGTCCGTTTTTTCAAATCGCCGAACGTGAATTCATGATACACGCCTTCGTCGTTAGTCCAAACAAGCGCGCGTTTATCGGGAATTTTAGCGGCAAGCGCATCGACGACATCGTATCCGTAATTAAAGTGTTCGGGAATTTTGATTGTATATGTATCCTTAAAATCCTGATATGATGAAAATTCCGTTTTAGGCAAAAAAACTTCTTCCATAAGATATATCCTTTTCAAACATGATAAAATAAGCGCGCGGCGGCGTTCACGGCAAAATGCCGGATACGATTAAAAACCGTCCGCTAAATAATTATCGCAAGGAATTTTGCCGGCTTGCCGTTCAGCGCCTGCATTCCGTGCTGCCGTGTCGCATCGAAATACAAAGAATCGCCGGCTTCGAGATCCATTGCCTTTCCGTCAACGACAATCCGCATTGTTCCCTCAAGCACGTAATTGAATTCATGTCCCGGATGAGAATTGAAATGTATTTCTTTTGTATTTTCCGGCGTTATGGTTACAATAAACGGATCGGCTTTCCGCCCCACAAAGCCGTAAGCAAGCGACTGATAATCATAGTCGCTTCTGCGGTCAACGGAAATGCCTCTGTTATGCTTTGTAAAAAAATAAGAGCGCATGTGCGGCTCTTTGCCGGAAATAAGCGTTGCCAAATCGATGCCGTATTTTTTTGCCATGCACTGCAAAATGCCGACCGGAATATCGATTGTTCCGGTTTCATATAAGCTGTATTGTTCCGGCGTTATGCCGCAAACTTCCGCCGCTGTTTCAATAGAAACGTCCATAATATCGCGCAATCCTTTTAAGCGATCCGCGACAGCTTTTATTTCGTTGTCCATGTTTGTATAGTATAATTTTTTCAGTATAATTGCAATATCTTTAGTATAAATTAAAAACAACCGGCAGTAATATATCCGCGTTTGCACAAAACAACAGCACTGTGTATACTTTTCGTCTTTGAAAAAAGGAACACAAATGTTTTTACCGACAGAAATTATTTTTGCGCCGACGTCGGAATGCAATCTCCGCTGCGCCCACTGCTTTACGCGGCGGCACGGCAGGCAATTGGACAGCAAAACCGCAATACAGTTTCTGAAATCCTGCGTGCGGGAAAGCGGCGGACAAATACAGCGGATAGGATTTTCGGGCGGAGAACCGTTTCTGCGTCCGGAATTTATCGCGGAGCTTTCAGCGGAAGCCGCAGAACAGGATTTGCTGTTTGACCGGCTGATGACGAACGGAGATTTTTGGCAGACGGAAGCGGAACTTCGCGGAAAGCTTCAAATGATAACAAATGCCGGATTCGACGGAAAATTCGGTTTGAGCTTTGACTGCTTTCATAATCAGCCTGAAGAAAGAATCTTCACGTTTATAGAAACGGTTTTCGGCGTGTGCGGACAAAAAGACCGCATCGATATTTTGTCCGCAGTGCCGGCGCAGGGAAAAAAAGAAAAGCAGGAAGAGCATTTGCGGTTTCAAACACAGCTGCAAAACATTGCGGAGAAATTCGGCGGAACAATTTCCGGAAAAATAAACCGCAAAACGGGCTGCGGAACCGTGCTTGTTTCAAACAAAAACACGGGGCTGTACATGCCGGTATTCCGTTTTTCCCAGTCGCTTCATGCATCGCCGCAGCATCCGTGGAACGACCGCCGCTGGTTCAAAGACGACTTCTGCGAATACACCGGTCAAACGCTTTATGTTCATGCCGACGGAACCGTTGCGCCGTGCTGCGGTTTTGCAAACGAAGAAAAAGCGCTCTGCATAGGAACAATACACGATCCATATTCGCAGGTCATGGAAAACGCGCAGCGGAACCGCATTGTAAAATTGTGCTACGAAACGGGGCTTAACGCGTACCGCAAAAAATCGGAAAAACGCGGCGTCCGTTTTCCCGGAAAAACCGCCGATATGTGCATGTTCTGCGGCTGGCTGTGCCGTGAAAATTTATAAACTGCCGCCGGCGGGACTGCTGATATTTCCGCCGACATACACGCGCGGCACACGCTTATTGACTCCGCATAATATTTCATAGGGAATTGTTTGGATGCTGTGGGCTACATCTTCTGCCGTTTGAAAATCATCGCCGCAGCCGAAAAGCAGCGCAGTATCGCCGCGTTTTATTCCGTGATTTTTTCCGATGTCGACAATGCATTGATCCATGCATATTCTGCCGACTATCGGATAGTTTTTTCCGTTTATCCGCACTTTGAATCCCGGCGACAATCTTCTGAGCAATCCGTCGGCATAGCCGACCGGCAGAACCGCGGTGTCCGTATCATGTTCCGCCGTCCATTCTCGGCCGTAAGAAATCGCGTCGCCTTTTTTGCGCGGGATTACGGCTGTCACGGTTGAAACAAAATCCATTACCGGCTTGAATAACCGCGGAAGCCGCCCCTGTTTCAAAAGATAATCGGCAAGCTCGCGGTTCGGAAGGTATCCGTACATAATAATGCCGGGGCGTATCATATCGAAATACGATTCGGGATATAAAAGCACGCCGCCGGAAGCAGCGCAGTGAATGATGCCGGTATCGATTCCCGCATCCTTAATCGATGAAACTGCGGTGCGGAACGATGAAATTTGATGATTCGTATAGGCTGCGTCATCAGGCAGCAAAGAATCTGCCGCAGACAAATGAGTGCAGACGCCTTCGAGCGCAAGAACATTTTGGGAAACGATGAAGCGCGCGACCGAAGCGGCGTCTTCCGGACGGCAGCCGATGCGTCCCATGCCCGTATCGACGGCAAGGTGAACGGCACGCTTTGCTCCGACAGCGCCGGATTGTTCGTTTTGCCGGCGCACAGCTTCCGCAAACAACGCGATAAATTCGAAATCGAAGACAAGCGGCGTAACATTGGCAGAAAGAATATCGGGCATTTCGCTGACATCGCTTACACTCAGCAGCAATATCGGAGCGCTGATGCCGGCTTTCCGCAATTCCATTGCTTCATTGATTGCGGCAACGGCTAAACACGACGCACCGTTTCTCAGCGCCTCTATTGCTATTTGAACCGCACCGTGCCCGTATCCGTCAGCTTTTACCGGCGCGCAGATTTTTGTTTTGCTTCCCGCAAGCTGTTTGATAACAGACAGATTATCCCGCAAATGATCCAGATATATATGCGCAACTGTAGCTCTCATACTGCGCAATCATACCTTTTTCCGCGTTTTTTTTCAAACGCCCGCAGAGAAACGGCGCCGCGCGAGTTTTTTCAAAACGATTTTCGCCGCGATGCAGCTTTCGCCTTGCGCTTTTACATTGCTTCGTAGATTTTCGAGGCGAGCAGAAGTTCCGGATGATACTCGAAATGCATGTTGTCCCAAACCGCCCAGCGGCCGCCCCAAATAAAGCCTTCGTCCTCGAACACTTTCACCACGGCGGGCGGCGGCAGCCAGCGATCTTTGAGCGGAATGAGCATCCAGTCTGCGTTGCCTTTTTGCTTTTCGTAGTTCCAATAAACGATTTTGTTTGTCCAGCCGCGCGGCAGAATGTCCAGCGCAATTCCGTAGCTGTGGAACGATTTCGTCGGACTGTCGCGGATTTGCCGCCAATTGTAGCCGTAGCAGCTTCCGAGCGTTTGCAGAAATTCCGCCGTTGCCGCGTCCGTTTCGGCAAGTTCGTAAACTTTTGCCTCCGCGCGCTTCACCGCCTCGCTCACATCGCGGTTCACGTTGAGCGTTTTTTTCCAAAGCGTCATGCTGCGCAGATGCGTTTCGGCGGAATGCCGCGTGTCGCAGTCATAAATCGCATCGAAAATAAATTTCGCAGAAACCGCGCCGTTTCTGCGGTTTTCGTCCGATCCGTAATTTCGGATGCGCTGCTTTTCTTCCTCCGTGAAATCCGCGGGATCACGCAGCTCGCGCCGATAATTGTAAATCACGCGCCAATAATGATCGCTGTTTGCAAGCTCTTCTTTCGGCAAATACAATCCGCCGCAGCGATAAAAAACCGTCGTCCTGCCGTAGGAAGTTACCGAAAGCGTCCAGTCGCGAATTTCCTCGTCATAGCCCAATTCGAATTGTACGGAAGGATACGCTTCGCGGAAAATGCCGAATTCTTCTTCCGCCGTAAGATCGCGACTTTCATTGCCGGATTGTTCCTGCGCTTCCGCACTGACGCTTTCACGGCTGCGAAAACCGCGGGAAGCGGAAAACAAAATCGGACACAAAAGCAGTGCCGCGAAAACAGCCGCAGCTTTCGGCAGTACATTGGATTTTCTATTCATACAAGTTTCATTCACCATTTCGGATTATGCATCAGCGGAAAGTCCGCCGGAAGAAATCCGTCCGTTCATTGTTCACTTGTAATTATACGCCTGCCGAAGCAATATGTAAAATACTTATTTTTCATATTTGCGCATGCGCACAGGACATGACATGCTGCGCCGCAAAGCCGCAAAACAGAAGCGGCAGAAAACGCGGGCGGCGAGGATATATTTGCGCAGGCAGGAAGAAATCTATGCAAAGCCGGAAGACAGCGGCAATAAAAACCGCAGCCGGTTTGCCGATTGGGAATGCGGCTTGCGGCAGCGGACGGGAATGAATATTTCCGCGCCGGACAGCACGAAACAATGCGCGGCGCGGAAGTCCGCAGATTCAGTGGCAAGTGCGGCATGGCGTTGCCGCGCACGGAACGCAGCTTTTTCAAGCGGATGCATCGGTTATCCGCATGCGCACGCTCGGCGCGGACTGCCTGCCGCAAATGAGATGCTTCTATTCTTTTCCGCCGCCGTATACGGCAGATCCGCCGACAAAATAGCGCGACAAGGTAAAAAACAAAATAAATATCGGAACGCTTGCAATAACCGCGACAGCCATCATCGCGCCCTCGTCCGTAAATTTTTCGGCGGCGAAGCGGACTATATACGCAGGAATTGTTTTCATGCGCTCGTTCTGCGCAATAAGCAGCGGCCAGAGCAGACTGTCCCATTGCTGCCGGAATGTCAAAACCGCAATGGTCGCTATCGCAGGACCGCAATTCGGAAAAATTATCCTGAAGAAAATACCCGGCTCACCCGCACCGTCTATGCGGGCAGCGTCAAGCACTTCTTCGGGAAACGACAGCAAATACTGCCGCATCTGAAAAACGGCAAGCGCGCTTATCATAAACGGAAGAATCAAGCCCGCATACGTGTTTTGAATTCTCATGTTCAGCGCGACCATATACAGCGGAATCATGATTGCTTCAAACGGAATCATCATCGTTGCCATTATCGACATAAACACAAAATTGCGTCCGCGGAATTTATATTTCGCCAATCCGAATCCCGTCAGCGACGATAAAAAAACCGTGGACAGCGTAACGCTTCCCGCTACAACAGCGCTGTTCAAAATGTTGCGCAAAAACATGTACGAATTGTCGTTTCCGGCAATTGCGCGGGGAAAATTCATAAAATACGGCGGAAACGATATCCATTTAAATGGAATGCTCATGATGCGCGCCGCCGGCATAAAACTTGCCGCAAACATGAACGCAAGCGGCACCAACACAGCCAATCCCGTAATGCTCAGGAAAAACAGCACAATCGCGTCCGCAGCCAAAAATCTTTTTTGTTGAATCATTTTATCACCTTTGTTTATCGCAAATTAAAAGGATACTTCATCGCTTTTACTGAAACGCAGCTGCAGCAAAGTGAGCAGAAGTATAAGCAGGAACAATATGATGCTCATAACGCATGCCCTGCTGATAGCGAGATCCCGCATCGCCGTATTGTAAATATTCAGCGTGATTACATGAATCGGCGCGAGCGGAGCTCCGGACTGCGTCAAAAGATACTGCGTACTGAATGTTTTCAGACATTGAATCATTGCGGTAACCGAAACCATCACCGTTGTAGGCTTTAAAAGCGGCAGCGTTATCAGCCAGAATTGCTGCATTCTCGACGCGCCGTCTATGACCGCGGCTTCATACACAGCCACCGGTATTTTGCTGATTCCGGTTATGAATAAAATGGTAAAAAATCCGATGTATTTCCACACATATATTAAAACCGTCACAAAACGTACCATGGAAGCACTCGCAAGCCATTTATGGTCCGTACCGACAGTGCCGAGAACCGCGTTCACAAATTGATTGGCAAGCCCGCGCGGATCAAACAGCAGCATCCAAATAATCACCGACACAACAGAAGAAAGCACGGCGGGAGAATAAAAAAGCATCTGCCAGACGCGTTTGTTTTTGCGGCGCGAAAGAATGCATTCCGCAAGGATTAAACTGCCTAACGTAAGAATCGCAAAACAGCACACGGCAAATATCAGCGTGGCATACAAGGAATTCCAGAAATCTCTGCTGGCAAGCGTGCTTATATAATTTTTCAAGCCGATAAATTTCGCCGCACCGACGGAAAGCAGCTTGCGGTTGTAAAAACTGGTGATAAACGCATTGATCATCGGATAAAACGAAAAAAACGAGAAAAACAAAAGACCGGGAAGCGTAAAAAAGAGTCCCCATTTATTTTTTTTCTGTTCGAAAGTTTTAGTTTTCATCGATAATTTCCTGCATATTTTTTTTGAGAGTTTCAAGCGCTTTTTCCGGTGCGATGCCGGAAAGCATCACCGATTCCACGGCGTTTTTCAAAAGCGCGTCAATCCGAGGGGAATTGTCGCCGAAGTACACGCACGTGCCGTTTTCGAGATCCTGCTTAAAAACATCGGAATACGGCATGTCCTTGAATGTCTTCGATTCAAACAGCGATTTCAGCGGCTGAATAATGCAGACTTCTTTCAAATATTCTTCGCTGTGAGAAAGCAGCCAGCCGATAAACTGCCATGCCGCTTTCTGCCGTTCCGGGGAATTCTGCGCATTCACCATGTAATAATGGCCGTAATAATGGCACGGCACAATTTCTTTCGCGTTTTTCCATTGCGGATACGGCAGCACCGCCCACTCGCCGCTTTCGTAAAAACTTTTGTTTACTGTGAATATGCGCTGCTGCTGATACAAGCCGCTGAGGGACATTGCAATTTCATTTGCGTTGTTGTCGAAAATTTTCCGCGCCGGCGTGTACGTAGGCGATCCCAGATTTTCTCCGGCAGGTCCGAAATCCGCCATAAAACGGAACGCCGTAAGCCAGGCTTCGTCATTGATGATAGGAACTTTTCCGTCGGCACTGAAAAGCCTGCCGCCGAGCTGCTCGACCATCGGCAGCCAGCTGATAAGATAATACGGATAGCGGAAATCAAAACCGCGGCGGATAATTATTTCGCCGTCGCGCAAGGCGATTTTTTTGGAAACGGAAACAATATCTTCCCAGGTACGCGGCGCGTCTTTTTCCGGATCGAGATGCGCATCGCGGAAAATATTTTTGTTCACGTATACGCACCAGTTTGTCAGTTCCAGCGGAAGTCCGTAAATTTTGCCGTTTTCCGTAATCGGATCCAAAACGCCGTTTATATATGCGTCCTGAATATCTTTCATGCTGCCGTAGCCGGCAGCTTCCGGAATCACCGGCGCCACCCGCCCGTTCGCAACAAACGGATACGAATCGTTTATTTCTATATTAAAAATATCGGGACCGTTGTTCGCGGCAAATCCGGACACCAGGATATCTTTAATTTTTGCGGACGGATACGGAATATATTTCACAGAAATTTCCGGATGCATTTCCTGAAATTCGGCGATATACTTTCTTTCTAATGCGGAACGATTTATATCTTCATGTGTCCACAGGGAAAGCTCGATTTTTTTTGAATGGCGGCTTCCGGAACAGCCGCACATCAATCCCAATAATACCCCGAACAGCATGCCGATTGGTTTTTGCATAAATGCTTTCATTAGTTATACTCCCTCTATAAGTTCTGCTCTATAAGCATTCATCGATAAAGTATAATTTTCAATATATATCGCCGTTTTTTACAGCAAATAGCGTTATTTACACAAAAAGAGTAAATTATTATACTCTGCAAAAACCGACTAAAAAGAAGGAGTGTTGAAATGATTAAATTATGGGAAACAGGCGCATATCTCGAAAACGGGAAGCTTTCAGATCCATCTTTGTCAGCCGGAATTTCCGCGGAAGAAGCCGCGAAAAACACAATGTCATACCGCATACTTCAGTCGCACAATACATCGGAAGAAGACAATAAATTAAAAATCAAATTCGATAAAATCACATCGCATGATATTACATACGTCAGCATTATCCAGACAGCCCGCGCATCGGGACTGGAGCACTTTCCGCTGCCGTATATTCTGACAAACTGCCACAACAGCCTGTGCGCGGTCGGCGGAACAATCAATGAAGACGACCACTGTTTCGGCTTGACCTGCGCGCAAAAATACGGCGGCATTTTTGTGCCCCCGCATCTGGCGGTAATCCATCAATACGCACGCGAAATGATTGCCTGCTGCGGCGAAATGATATTAGGTTCGGACAGCCATACGCGGTACGGCGCGCTCGGTACAATGGCAGTCGGAGAAGGCGGCGGCGAACTCGTCAAGCAGCTGCTCGGAAAAACGTACGATATCGCGCGTCCGGATATTGTCGCCGTATATCTGACGGGAGAAATCAATCCAGGCGTCGGTCCGCAGGACGTTGCGCTGGCGATTATCAAAGCCGTATTTTCAAACGGATATGTAAAAAACAAAGTAATGGAATTCGTCGGTCCCGGCATACGTAATTTGAGCGCGGATTTTCGGATCGGAATTGATGTTATGACGACGGAAACGACATGCCTTTCTTCAATCTGGGAAACCGACGAAACAATCAGGGCATTTTACGCCGCGCACGGACGGGAATGCGATTACCGGCAAATGTCGCCGCAGGGAACCGCCTATTACGACGGCGCAGTCGAAGTAAATCTTTCGGACATTCATCCGATGATAGCAATGCCGTTTCATCCAAGCAACGTGTACGAAATAGACGAACTCAATAAAAATTTATACGATATTCTCGGCGATATCGAAGAAAAAGCGAAAATCAGCATCGGAGATGCCGTTCCGTACCGGCTGCGCAATAAAATCATCGACGGCGGCTTATACGTCGATCAAGGCATTATCGCCGGATGCGCCGGCGGCGGATTTGAAAACATCTGCGCCGCCGCGGACATTCTGAAAAACGCAGACTTGGGTTCGGGCAGTTTTTCGCTGAGCGTGTATCCGGCAAGTCTGCCCGTTTATTTGGAACTTGTACGAAACGGCGCCACAGCAGCGCTGCTTGAAACAGGAACCGTTATGAAAACAGCATTCTGCGGTCCGTGCTTCGGCGCAGGCGATACGCCGGCAAACAACGCTTTCAGCATCAGGCATTCCACGCGCAATTTCCCGAACAGAGAAGGCTCGAAACTGCAAAACGGACAAATCGCATCCGTAGCGCTTATGGACGCACGCTCAATCGCCGCGACTGCCGCAAATATGGGAAGGCTGACAAGTGCCGAAAAATACGCGGATCGGCTGACAGCTCACGCGTATCATTTTGACAGCGGCATCTACGCAAGACGCGTGTACAACGGCTATACTTCGCCGCATCCGAATGTCAAAATTCACTTCGGACCGAATATCAAAGACTGGCCGGAAATGCCTGCACTTGCCGATGACATTCTGCTGAAAATCGTGTCGGAAATCCACGATCCTGTTACCACGACGGACGAACTGATTCCGTCGGGGGAAACTTCTTCGTACCGCTCGAATCCGATCGGTCTTGCGGAATTCACGCTTTCGAGAAAAGATCCGGAGTATACAAGCAGGGCAAAAGCTGTACGCGACCGTGCGCCGGATGTGGAAAAAGAACGTTCGCTTGTCTGCTCAGAAATAGACAAACAGCTGCCGGATTTTGCGGGACGCGCGGCATGCGCCGGCTTCGGCAGTGCCATTTACGCCAAAAAACCGGGCGACGGCTCCGCACGCGAACAAGCGGCATCCTGCCAGAAAGTACTCGGCGGAATGGCGAATATTGCCGGCGAATACGCAACAAAACGCTACCGCTCGAATCTCATCAACTGGGGCATGATTCCTTTTGTGTACACGCCCGCGAAAAGCAAACACAGCAAAGAAAACGACAGCGCGCTGCCTTTTTCGAACGGCGACTACATATTCATTCCCGATATAAAACGCGCAATTGCGGAAAACGCGGAAAAAATAACTGCGTACTGCCTGAAAGTTAAACGCGGAAGAGTTTCGGGAATTTTAAAAACATTTGAATTGTCAGCCGGCACTTTGACGGAAGACGAACGGAACATTATTCAAGCCGGCTGCCTGATAAATTATTATCGGAATTGACAGTTCCGTTTCAAACTTGCAGGGCAGGAACATCCGCAAAAATTCGCAAAAATATTCCTGCCCTGCCGCAGTTATCGGCAAACCGATTGTCCGCCGATAAATTCACGCTTCTGTGAAATTCGCGCCAACAGCATTCATTTTTTCAAAAAACCGCGGGAAAGAAACCGCGCAGCATTCGGCGTCTTTTACGATAAGCGTTTCCCCCGAAGGAAGTCCCAGACCGAGGCAGGCAAGCGCCATTGCGATGCGGTGGTCGTCAAAACTTTCCGCAGTGCCGCCGTGCAGCGTAAACTGCGGATTTGCGCTGCCGTCTGCGCACAACGGATTATGGCCGCGGATAATAAGACAGTCGCCGTACAGCGGATCGTCTTCGGGAAGCGTCAGCCCGTCTGCGGCATCCGCACCGAGTTTTCTCAATTCGGAAACAAGCGCTTGTACGCGGTCGGTTTCTTTTCGGCGGCAGACAGCGGTGTCGTCAAGGATTACCGTTCCTTCGGCAAAGCACGAAACCGCCGCAAGCGCGCATATCGCGTCAGGAAAATCGGATACGGGAATCCTTTGCGGAACAGGCGCAGCAAGCCTGCTCGAACTGCCTTTGACAATAAGCGTTCCCTGCACGGGCGATTTTTTTTCTATTGCAATATCCGCGCCGAGGTTTTGAAGCACACGCACGACGGCTTCATCGCCTTGGCTTCCGGAACAATCTATATCATCGATGACAAGATCGCTGCCGGAAATCAGCGCAGCGGCAAGCGGGAACGCGACGGCTTCCCAATCCGCGGGAATCGTTCTGTCAAACGCGGCAATGCTGCGCCGTCCGCAGACAGCGATATGCCGGAAATCAGCGCTCATTTCAACCGGAACGCCGACAGATTCCAGCCATTGTTTTGTCATGGCAAGATACGGCGTTTCTTTGGGATCCGAAAGAAACATGTCGATTTTGCCGTCAACGCACAGCGACGCCATCATAAAACCGGAAATGTACTGCGACAACCTTCCGTCTGTATGAATCGTTCCCGCATGAATCGGACCGGAAACAAAAAACGGCGGCGTGTTCGTATTTTCCCGCACAGACGAAGCTTCCGCACCGAGCTGGCGCAGAGCATCAAGCAAATGTCCCACCGGACGGCTGCAAATGGATTTATCGCCGGTAAAGCGGCTTACGCCGGAAAATGCCGCGGCAACCGGAGCGAAAAAATACATTGTGGAACCGGAATTGCCTACATCTATTTCTTTCGACGGCAGGTGCATATTCTGCCTCGCGCCGATTACCGTCCACACGCCGTTCGGCGTACCGGCAGGCTTCCCGTTTTCTGCGAACGGACAGCCGATATCTATATCCGCACCGAACGCCGCAACTGCGCGGGCTGCGGAAAGACAATCCGCACTCGGAAGCGGATTTCTGATATGCGATACGCCGTCCGCAAGCGCCGCCAAAAGCAGCGCCCTGATGGTATGACTTTTTGAACCGGGAACGCCGATGCGTCCCGAAAGCTGTGTTCTTTGCGCCGAAATATTCATGCGGATCAGTATATCAAAAATCCGCACAAAAGAATACAGCACCGAACAGCCTATAAATTCCGCAGCGTTTCTTCCACAAACTCAAGCCGCTGCGAAAGCTGCGCAATTGTTTTTTCGATGCGCTGTTTTTCTTTTTCCAGCTTGGTTTTTTCGTCTGTTTCCGCAACTTTCTTTTTCATCAAAGTACGCACGGAATCGGGACTTTTGCCGGAAAGAATTTGATTTTCCGCGGCACGGCGTTCTTCCGGTTTTGAAATAGATGCTATCATCTTCATGTTTTCATAACCGACTGCGGGATTGATTTTAAGGCTGCCCAATTTTGTTATGGTTTTTGCCGCGGCTCTCGGCAGACAAAGCACGCGGTCTATATAATCTTCGTAGCGGATATTGGCGCTCCGGCATAAATCAAACGCTTTTATCAAAGCGCGTCCGAATTCCGTCATCAAACGTCCGTTTGTTTCAAGATATTTCGTCCGTATTTCTTCGGTGAGCTGCGCAAGTTCCGGCGACGCTTCCAGAGAAATAACATACACGCCCTTTTGTTCGGCGGTTTCCAAAAGCCGATGAAATTCCGTCCAGAATTCGTTGGTATGGCAGCGGGAAGACATTTTGCCCAGACCGTTCGTCGCCGCAAGCAGCCGTTCATTCAGCAAGTGATGCGTATACTCATGCAGCGCGGTATACACCAGCTGATTATCCGTTTCGAAATTTTTATTATGCAGAATGATTTCGCGGCTTTCCGGTTTATACAAGCCGTTTACTTTTCCGCTTTTTTTCCCCGATAATGTTACGGAAAAATCCAGTTCCGTATTTTCAATGGAAAGCAGCATGTCTTTTATTTGATCTTGATTCATAAAAAGTTTCCCAAAGTTCCTATTGAATTTTCATAAAATATTTTCCGCGCAATTACGTGCGCAGGATTTGCTCAGCCAAGTTTGCCCATCTGCGATAATATGAGCGCCGAAGCTGCCGCAGCAGCGGTTTCCGTCCGCAGTACGCGCGCTCCCATGCCGCACACGGCAAAGCCCGAACGCGCGAAAAGTGCGCGCTCCGCATCCGTCCAGCCGCGTTCGCTTCCGACGGCGGCAATTACGCCTGCATTCCGCGCGGCGCAAATGTGTTCCGCAAAATCCGCCTGTTCCGTCTCGGCGCACGGCGTTTTTTCGATCCGCGGTATTTTCCTGCACAAAAATTCCGCCAGAGAACATTCCGGCGCGATGTTGTCCAGTAGAATTTTTACGCTTGTTTGAAGCGTTATTTTCGGCACGCTTTGATTTTCGGCTGCCGGCAAAGAAAGCACATCCAAACAGGAACGAATATTTTTATGCAGAAAAAGTTCCGGCACATGCGTGCTTTTCGCCTGTGCCGTGCCTTCAGTCAGCGCTTCCCGCGCAGCGCCGCGCGCCACGATATTCGACTTCAAATACGATTTTTCGCCGAGTTCCGTTGCCACAAGATGAACGGCGCAGACGCCGAGCCCCGCCGCATCGCGGAACAGGCGCTTCAGCTGAATCGGACGCGGGAATCCGACAATAAGCACCAGCGGATACAGCGGCTTGCCGTCGCTTTCCGCCGCAAAATCAAAATAAATGCCGGGCTTTGCATGCTCGCCCGTTTCATCAACCGCTGCATCGTGAGTGCCGCGATTTTGCGGTGCAGCGTTTCCGCCGGAAACAATCGCCGTAATGCGGGCAGTTCCGGCGCTGCCGTTGATGATTCCCGCAGCAAACGTATCGCCCTGAGTTTTATGCAGGACAGAAAGAATATGGACAGCGCGGGCATCTTCCAGCGGCAGCGGTTCGGAAATTTCATGTTCTTCAAAAAGCACTATATTCATGACATTTCTTCTATAATCAGCAATGAGCTGACGGTTCCATTATACAATAAATCGAGGCTTTAATCATCCGATGCGGAAGATAAACTGCAATATGCCGCCGATCGCATGTTTTTTGCCTGACGCCGAAGCAAAAACCGAATAAACCTTGAGCGAATAATTATTTCCTGCTATACTGTAAAAACTCGAAAACAAGAATTATCAGCATGGCAGCAAATCCTATTTATACAATATTGCAACATTTCGCATCCCGCCAGAACAGCCCGTTCGTGCATTACGGCGAATTCTGTGAATACATGAAACGCTATGCCCAGCGGAACATCGCGGAGCAGCCGGAACTGCTTCCGTTTATCTCGGATGCAAACGACGCCGTCAATAAGGAATTGGCAAAACTGGCGGAAGCAAAAAAAGCGGCAGTCGTTTTTCCGGACGATGCGGATAAAAAAGCCATAATACCGGCGGGATTTTTTATCAACCGCTATACGGCGCTCTATCAGGAAATGGAAACGAATCCTTCCATTCCGTTTCCGCTTGAAAGCGATTTGCCGAAAAATGTTCCGCCGGAATTTTTCGAAAAAAAACAATCGACCGATTATTTGCCCGCCGCTTTTGAAAACGAACCAAGCGCCGATTCGTTTTTATACCGCATTGCTTTTCCGCATGATTTTCCGACAATTCTTCTGCCGACAACCATTGACATGCAGTTTCTGCTTGATATTTCGCTCACAAAAATCAGGCTGATGCTGCAAAAAGAAGAATATCATGATTATTTCCTGAAAAAAATCCGCATTGCGAACCCAAGCAAGGAACTTTCGGCAAAAAATTTTTTTACGCAGATAACAACGAATCAAACCGAAACACTCAACGCGCTAAAGGCTTCCGGCGACACATTTTATTTCTGGAGCCAGCTGTGCTATTTTATCCGTCAGGATTACCAAAAAGTAAAAGATTTCACGCCGGAAGACATATCGATTCTGCAGTCCGTGCATATCGCGGAAATAGCCGTTTCGTTTTACAAAAACAAAACGCAGCAGGATTTGCAGCGCGCTACCGCACTCAAAAACCTTGAATTGGTTCTGAACAAACCGCCGTATTATTTCGACAAAAACGCCATCGTAAAATTCGTCGATTCGCGGGGCATCCCGCTTCTCGGCCAATATTCGGAAGAAGACCTTAATTCGTTTCTGCACGAAATGATAACCACGCTTGAGGACAACAATTTGCCGCGCCTTCTCGTATTCAAAACAGAAGACGATCAGCGGTATTTTATCTATAAATCGAAAATCATTCCGCTCATCGCGCGGCTGTGCACCGATGCCCGCGAAGCGGTGCGCAAAGAAATCACGAAAGAATGGTTTGATGCATACAAAAATTTCGAAACGCTGCCGGCGATGAAAGATCACGCGCTGTTTGAGGAACGGCTCGAACAGCTTGTGGAAACAACATCCCCTATCCTGCATTCGCTGCTGTGTTCGAATTTTCTGCCGCTTGTATATTCGGAAACCGAATCGGAAGATGCAGCGGCAGCCGTCAAATTATTTGCAAACGGGAAACTGCTGCCCTACAGTCATATTCTGCTGATTTCGCACAGAGAAATCGCGATGGACGCGAAAATACTGCTCCCGTTTTGGTATACGGTTCCCGTTATTTCATGGCTTGCGGCGCTGTTTTTCCGCAAACCGCGTCCGAAAACAAAACAGGAACCGCAGCGCCATGAAAAAAAATCGGCGGAAAACACTGCGGAAGAACAAGAACAAAACACTTTTACGCAAAGCAGCACCGCGTCCCGCAAAGAAAGTTTGAGAAACGCCGCATTGAAAGCGGAATCACAGCTGGTGCCGCAAAGTTCCACCATAGAGCGGGAACTTTCGTCGTATGAACGGCAATGGAACAAACTTCTGAATGCGGAATCGCAGCGGAATTTAACCGAAGACGTCAATTCTCTTGTCAGGGATTATCTGCGGCGCGTACTGCGGACAATCCATGGTTCCGCGTTTACGCCCGAACGAATAAAAGAAATTGCGGAAGCCTTGGTAAAAACGCAGTCGCTGCAAAAAATAAAAGATCACGATCAATTATGCATGTACATACAATTATATCTTGTCAAACTGGTAAAAAATCTTAAATAAAAGCGCATTCCTGTACCTTTTTGTACTGAAAAACCGCAAAAAAAACGCCGCATCTTCCTATTATATATATGAAACAGAAGCATATCCGCGCGGATGCATCGGTTACATTTCGCTGCCGGTTCAAGCCGGCAATAGGAGATTTTATGAATTACATGAATTCGCTGGTTGTCGAAGGACATCTTGTCAGAGATCCTGAATTTAAAATAACATCGCGGGGAAGCTGTGTTTGCAAATTTTCAATCGCAGCGAACAGAATGTGGAAAACCTCGGCGGGTGAATATACAAAAGAAGTATCGTATTTCGACGTAGAAACTTGGGGAACGTCCGCCGAAATTTGCGGCAAAAAATGCCATAAAGGTCAAGGCGTCAGGGTAATCGGAAGGCTCAAGCAAAACAGATGGACTGATGCCGAAGGAAAACCGCATTCACGCGTATCGATTGTCGCAGAACAAGTTGAATTTAAAACCATGTTCACTTCACCGGCTCAAAATTCAGGCGAAGCAGCGGCGGGAAATGAAGAAAACATAACAGTTCCGACGGAAGAAATCGCAGCGGAAACAGCAATGGTTTTTTAAGCGCACGGAAAGCAGCCTGCCGTCGGTGAAAACAACCATAAAAGCAGCAAACGGCAGCTGCTCATAAAGCGGCATCGGTCTGCGAATTGCCGACGGAATAACTGCTCTATCCGTATCCGGCGCGAAAAAGACGGATAAAAAGCGCCTGCATTTTGTCCGCCTTTTCTGCTGCAAGTGCGAATAGTATTTTTAAGAACGCGGCTGACGGCGCCGAGATGCTCCCGCTTTTTTGTTTCTGCCGGACTTGCCGGCAATATTCCGGCGAGCGGCAGCCGGCTTTTTCGCATTCGGCAAGCGCTGTGTTCCGCGAAGCGGCGGTTCGCTGTTATGTTCCGCAGCGATTTTAAATTTGTCTATTTTTTCTTGGGAATAAAATCCGTCTTTCCAATTAAAACGGCTTGTTTCGGGAAGCAGCAGCCCTTTATACATCGCTTTCATAATAGAACGGAAATCGCTTTTCTGAACATGTGTTTTCGATAAATCTATCAAAAAATGCGAAAATCCCGCAGATTTCATAAAACCGATTTTATCGATTAAAGAAAACGGCTGTTCCGGCATAACGAACGAACCATCCGGCGTGGAAAGCGCTTTGAAAACCGTTCCTTCTTTATCCGTAAAATATGTGAAATCATAGGATTTCGGCAGCTGAAAGCGCATGCGGAAAAGCGCGGGATAAGAAAACAGCGTTATCATAACCCGCCGCCGCTGGATATTGTCAAATTCGGCTTCAATATTTCTGCGGGAATTTTCGAGCGGCGTAATAAAGGCTTCTATATTTTGGTTTTCCAGCCAGGAAACAGCCCAGCGGTTGAATGTGTACATGTACGGACCGGCAATTGATACTGCATCGAGAGTACGAAGCATTGCGATTTGAGAAACATTATTGACAATCCATTGCCGAAATCCATTTGCGGCAAGGCATTCAATTGTCCGCCGCAATTCATCTTCTTCACTTTGCGGGCAGTATGGATCAAGCGATATAAATATATTTTTTTTTGAAACAGGCAGCACTTCTTTTTCTTCTATGAGTGCTTTTTTCGTTTCAGTATTCAATTCGAGAATTATGCGTACAGGATTTTCCGAAAGCACGGTGCGAAGATCCCGCAAAGTTGAAACTTGTATATAGATGCCGGCGGGGAAATACGATAAATCATTTTTCGACAGCGGCGTCAGATCCATAATCGGAAGCGTTTGCGCGCCGGGCTGCGTTCGGAACTTTGAAAGATCACGGGGAAGCGAATGCGGATAGCGCTTCGTCATAGATTTCGTCTGCAAAAGATACACGGAATCTCCCGCCGAAAATTCCGGCGGAATATCAATCCAGCGGATGCCTTTGTCTTCGCCGATGCCGGTTTCCGAGCCGAACATAACCGAACGGATTTTATGGCTTTCCCTGCCCGAATCATCTTTTTTGTGCAGACGCACCGAATCGCCTGCATCCGGTTCATAACTTCCGCCCCGCAAAAGCGCATATACAACAGATTCTTCGGAATTATAATTTTTTACCGTTTTTGTTTTTTCGATTTTTCCCAAATAAATACCGGTGCCGCCTGCCTGCTGCGGATTGAGAATATTTTCCGCCGAAGAAGAATCGTACCAGTAGCGCGTTTTCTGCCTTGCAAAATCAGAAGCAAGAATCCGTTTGCCGGCAGCAACCGCGCCTTTCCGATCCTCCTGCCAATGGTCAAGCACGTACCGATAAGCGGCCGTAACGCAGCCGACATATTCCGCGCTTTTCATGCGGCCTTCTATTTTGAAAGAATCGACTCCCGCTTTCACGAGATCCGGAATGCGATCAATCAGCTGCAAATCGAGCGGCGAAAAAAAATAACCGGAACGAACGCCGCCGGACATCTCCGCGCTGTAATATCGGCGGCACGCCTGAGTGCACATTCCTCTGTTTGCGGATTTTCCGCCGAGAAAACTCGAAAAAAGGCACAACCCCGATTCGCTGACGCAAAGCGCACCATGAACAAAAACTTCCAATTCCGCAGATGTTCCTGCGCGGATCGCTTTTATTTCGTCAAATCCGAGTTCCCGCGCGAGTACGACACGCTTTATGCCTTCCTTGCTCAATAAATTGACGCCGGCGGCACTTGCGACATTCATCTGCGTCGAAGCATGCAGCTTCATGTTCGGAAAAAATTCCTGACACATTCGGACTACGCCGAAATCCTGAACGATCAAACCGTCCGGACCGATTTTATTCAGATACGCAAGAAAACGATACAAACGTTCCGTTTCGCGTTCTTCGATAACAGTATTTACCGCAACAAATATTTTTTTCTTTTGCCGATGAACAGCCTGAACAGCTGCTTCAAATTGATTCCATGCGAAATTCGCCGAACGAAGCCGCGCATTAAAACACTTCAATCCCATATATACCGCATCTGCGCCTTCACTCAGCGCAGCGTCAAGAGCTTCCGTGTTGCCCGCGGGCACTAATAATTCTGCCATGCCGTTGATTATATCAGAGAAAGAAAAAGATGTCTTCCGGACGCGATGCAATAGTTTACCGTTCCGCCGCATTGCGATATAGTAAAGGGCGCAAAATGGCTGCCGCAAAATATAGTTTCGGGAATGCTTATTGAATGCAATTTGCGGACAGAATTTTTTTTTCGGAGAAAAACATGAATCTCTCTTTGACAACAATCAGGAAACAAGACGCCGCAGGGAAAAAATTTATAGCAGGCGTATACGGCTGGATGACAGCAGCTCTCGTCATCACCGCCGGTGCAGCATGGTTCACCGCACAAACGAATATATTGCTGCGCATTATTTACCGAAATCCGATTGTACTTTTTGGTTTGATAATCGGCGAATTGCTTCTTGTCTTTTGGGTTGCTCAGTCAATCAAAACAATAAGCAGCGTGGCCGCGGCAGCCGTTTTTGTTGTTTACGCAGTACTGAACGGCGTAACGCTCGCGTCGGTATTTTTTGTATACACAAAAACATCTATTTTCGGCGCATTTATTTCTTCCGCACTGATGTTTCTAAGCATGACCTTGTATGGACTCAAAACAAAAAGCAATTTAATGTCTGCCGGACGCTATTTGTTTATGGCGCTGACAGGCATTATAGCTGCGGCGCTGGTTAATTTCCTGCTGCGTTCCCCGCTGATTAACTGGATTATTTCACTGGCAGCGATAGCCGTGTTTACCGCATTGACAGCCTACGACACGCAAAAAATGCTTGCCGTTTCTTCCCGCGCCGCGGATGAAGAAACGGCAAAAAAAGCATCTGTTATCACTGCACTGGAATTATATCTCGATTTTATCAATATATTCCTTTCCCTGCTGCGTATTTCCGGCAAACAGCGATAACCCAAAAACAAATCGCAGCATTTGAGCGCTTGCCGGACACGGGCGCAGTTTACAAATCGCCGCGGAGCTGCAATTCACCGCACATCCGCACGGCCGAATTGATACCGAGATCCGCCGCGCCGAGCTCTGTTTTATACATTAAAGCATAAGACGGAGCATTAACATCAGTTTTTCTCAAATGCTTTATTTGAATTTGCGGCGCCGGGCGTAGCTCCGTTCGTAGCGACAACAATCCAGTCCTGCATTGATGCTTGTGCAGGATAAACGGAAGCAGAATTGTCAGGCAAAGCAGCCAGGAACTTCGCGGCAATTTGCTCCGTATTCTGTCTCGAAAGCGTTCTCGTAGCGGTCAAGCCGTCCGCACATACCGCAGAAGCGAAACTGTCCTGCGCTTTATCGGCACAAAGCCAAACAGCGGATTCAATCGCGGCGGCAGCTTCCGTTTTTTGCAGCTCTTTGGACCATGCTGTTTTTTCGGATTCACGGAACAGCACTGCGTCAAGTATTTTTCCGCCGGAACGGTTTCTAAGCACAATGACGTCTGTTTTTCCGATTCTCGCAGTGCTTCCTTGTACCCAAAAATCACGCGCGGTATCGCAGGAACCTTCCGCGGTGGAAGCCGCAGTATTTTCGCCGGTTTCATCAACGCAGCCGTCTTCAAGTGATCGGAAATGGACTACAAGGTATTCTCCGGCGGAAACTTCCGCAGGCGGGAACATATAATTTTTTTCGATTCCGTCGCCGGCAACAGTCAATTCAAGCCCGGCGGTATTTCCTTCGGAAAGCACAAACAATTCAACAAATTCCACAGACGTCTTCGTTTTGGTTTTCGAATATTCGGTCCGCACTTCATTCAATAAAACGGCGGGAATTCTTGCGTTAAAACCGGGAAATTCCACCGAAAACGAAAGCGAATTGCCTTGTGTGCTTTCGGCAACGCCATGCAGAATATAATTTTTTCCGCATTCCGTATCGTCAAAGACAACTTTTACTTTATATGATTCTTCTGCCGGCGTTTCCGCCAAACCGACGGCACTTTCAGAAACAACCGACGCTTCCGTTAATGTGCCGCTTTCGAGCGCTTCGAGTTTTGTATCCTTCACTGTTACAGGCGCGCTGAACGACATAAGCAGCGTATTTTCGTCTTCGAGGGAATATGAGATCAGTTTCGGCATGTCAGCCGAATTGTCTTGTATTTCCGCGCCGTCGGGACTTGCTTTGCACGAAATTCCGGCAACAGAAATAAGAACCGGAACCATCAAAGCCGCACCGGCAAACAGCGTTTTCAGTATTTTTTTCATACGATTACCTCCGTATTTGTAATAGAAACAGGAACGCTGTTTTTTTGAATTTTCGGGGCAATCGGCACTTTTTTATTTTTTTCTGTTATACTTACCGATGTTATGAACGAAAAATACGATGTAAAAACTTTGACGCTGTACACTCCGCTGCGCTTCAAAAAAAACAGCGGCAGCGGCAGTGAAATTCCGAACAGCCAGGAAATGCTCGCCGTATACACGCATGCTGTTTCAAAATACGACAGCGCGCCGGATAAAGAAAAATACCTGACGCGCGGACAGTTCTGCGGTTTCGGGCTTTTTTCAAATACGGACGGTTCTGCGGAAACTGCGCCGGCGGCAGCGGATGAAAATGCCCTATCCCGCCGGCAAACAGACGGAACAGAAAGCGAATACACGGTTATTCCTGCGGGAATGTATCTATTTACGCAGGGCGCATGCGGAAATTTTTCCGAAGACGAATTTCCGCAGCCGAATGAACAGATGCAGAACGCCGCCGAAGCGGTATATCTTGAATCTTTATGGCTTGAAAAAACATTTGCCGGCTCGGATGTCTATGTGCGGGTCATAAAAAAATCCGGCGGCGCGGTGTTTCAAATATTCCGGCAGCTTGCAAAGACGCAGGAACCGCAGTAAGCCGCGGCATTGCGGCATTCAGCGGCAGACGCAGCTGTCCGCTTCCGAAGCGCCCTCTGCCGTTTTTATTGACTTTTCCGCCTGCCTGCCGTAGACTTTTCGGTATGAAAAAAATAAATTTCCCGATGCTGTTTGCCGCCTGCTACGAATGTCTCCGCATATTGTTCATTTTATCGGCACAGGAAGCGCAGACAAACACACTGCCGCTTTCCTGGTATGCGGCAGTGCCGCTTTTGTCCATTCCTTTCATGCTTTGTCTGCGGCTTTTGTTCGATGCAAACATAAAAACAGAAACAAAACACGCCTGTCTGCGCACTTTATCGCTCATTCATCTTCTGTCCGTCATATCGCTTGCCGCATATTTGATGCACAGTATCACAGGCGCATTTCATCATGTTCCCTTTGCGCAGGCAAATGCGAAAAACAATCTTCCGGGCATTCTTTTTTTCCTGCCGGCGGACGGAATTTTTTCATTTGTATTTCATATATCCGCAAAAAAAACCGATACTGATAATGACGTCCGTACAGCGGACGAAACTTCTTCACGCACAGAAAACATCATTACGGAAGGAACGTTATGCAAATAATACCTGTTGCCAGCGGGAAAGGCGGAGTCGGCAAAAGTCTGCTGTCAGCCAATCTCGGAATCGCACTTGGCAAAGCCGGGAAAAAAGTCATACTCGCAGATCTTGACTTGGGAGCATCGAACCTGCATCTTGTGCTCGGCCAGCAATCGCCCAAAACAGGTCTCGGCGCCTACCTTTCCGGCGCGGCGAATTTCGAAGACTGCATTATCGAAAGCGGATACGAAAACGTCCGCTTTATTCCGGGAGATTCCGAACTGCCCGGCATGTCTTTTTTAACAAACGCGCAGAAAACAGACTTGATAACGCGCTTTCAGCAATGCGACGCGGATTATCTTATTATAGATTTGGGAGCCGGCACGCATCTTGCCATCCTCGACTTTTTTCTGCTGTCTCCGCAGGGAATCATTGTAACATCTCCGACTGTTACTTCTATTTTGAACGCGTATTTGTTTTTAAAAAACGCTGTTTTCCGGCTGATGTACAATTCTTTTCCGAAAGATTCAAAAGCCTGCCAGACACTTGAGCAGCTGAAATCGGACGTTCCGTCCATGCAGAAAATTTATATTCCGAAACTCATCGAAACACTGCAAACGGCGGATCCGGCAAACGCGGAACGCTTTACGCGGCGCATGGCACAATTCAAACCGCGCATAGTCCTCAACATGATTGAACATCCGGAGGACACGCAAAAGGCGCTGAAAATCCGCCGTTCCTGCAATGAATATCTGGGCGTTACAATCGAGCATCTGGGAGTCATTTACCGCGACGCTATGCAGGACATCGCGCTGGCATCGCGGCTGCCGATTATTGTATATAAACCGCAGTCGATTCTTGCGCAGGCAATATTCCGCATTGCCGATAAAATTCTCACCGCGGAACAATATTCGTTTGAAGACGCGCAGGAAGTTCTGCAGGCAAGTTTTGACACTGCGGAATCGGAAGCGGCGGAAGATTTTGAAGCGAAAATGTCGTATGTGGAAGATCTCATCGGTTCCGGCGCGCTGACAATTCCGGAACTCGCGGAAACAATCCGTTCTCAGCAATACGAAATTACACAGCTGAAAAAAGAAAACACATTATTCAAAACAAAACTCATGAAAGCCGTATCAGCGGGATTCACCGTTTGAATTTTCACAAGCACGGCAGAGGAAAAACAAATGTTCCTTGCAATTAACTATCCGTCTTGGATCAGCCCGCAGATTTTTCCGGGAGTGCCTGTATTGGGCATCATCCGCTGGTACGGTCTGATGTATATTTTCGCGTTCGCAGCGGCATTTGCGGTCATGCGCAGGGAATTCCGCGCCGGCGCGCTTGATTCGGCGGGACAGAAAACAACGGAAGATGAACTTTTCAATTTTTTCGCCTTTTCGATTCTTTTTCTGCTGATCGGCGCGCGCCTGTTTTCAACATTGATATACGACACTTCCGGATTGTACCGAAAAAAACCGTGGCTTATTTTTTGGCCGTTTGATGAACACGGCACATTCACGGGACTTGCCGGCATGTCCTATCACGGCGGCGCGCTGGGCGGCATGATCGGCATGACACTCTGGTGCCTTATGCATAAAAAACCCGTATTGAAATGGACGGACGCCATGGCAGCAGCGATTCCGCTCGGATACACATTCGGACGCATCGGGAATTTTCTCAACGGCGAATTATGCGGACGCATCACAACGATGCCTTGGGGAATGTTCTTCCCGTATGCGGAACGTTTTTCCGCATCGCTGCCTTGGGTTCGGGAATTCGCCGAAAATGCCGGCATAACCATTCCTGCCGCAGGGCTCGTCAATTTGCCGCGGCATCCGAGCCAGCTGTACGAAGCATTTTTCGAGGGAATTGTTTTGTGGTTTTTGCTGAGCCGGATACGCAAATGCAAACCGTTTGAAGGCTGCCTTACCGGTTTATATTTTGCCGGATACGGCGCCGTCAGATTCGTTATAGAATACTTCAGAGAACCGGATATTGACATCGGATACCGGCTTGCCGCAGATCCCGACGCACCGACATACATCAACACATCGCTGCTGAATTTTTCAACCGGACAGGTATTGTGTTTTTTGATGATAGCCGCCGGAATTGCGCTGATAACGGCATGCGCAGTCAGAGCAAAAAAACGCAGAACATAAAACGCAAAGCGGATTTTTTCCGCACAGTGCCGAATCAAACAAAATTACTGCGCAAGCAGCAGTTCCGCCAGTTTTTCCGCCGTAAAGCCGAGCGCTTCCGCAACATCGCTTTTTTCGCCGGACAAGCCGAAACGATCGATGCAGAATAAATCCCGTTTATCCGCGGCAAAAAATTCCCAGCCGCTGTGCGTTCCGGCTTCCGCAGCGACAATGCGGCGCGCATTCCCGATAATCAAATTCCGGAATGTTTCCGGCTGCGAAATGAACAGTTCCCTGTCCAAAACCGAAACGATGCGGATGTTTTTTCTGCCGGCAATCCGCGACGCTTTCAAAGCAAGCTCCACTTCGGAACCGGTGGCAAGAATCGTAATATCGGGAGAATCGCCGCCTTTTTGCACAATATACGCGCCACAGCGGATAGTATGCATCCAATCGGGATCGTCTTTTTCATACACGGTTACATTCTGCCGCGTCAGTGCCAAAACGACAGGATGATCGGCGGATTCCATAGCCATTTCCCAGGCAATGCAGGTTTCCTGAGCGTCGCCCGGACGCAGAACCTGCACGCCGGGTATCCCGCGCAGCGAATTGAGCATTTCAACCGGCTGATGCGTAGGACCGTCTTCTCCCACATAAATCGAATCATGAGTCAGAACATACACCGCCGGAAGCTTCATGAGCGACGCCAAGCGGACAGCGGGACGCATATAATCGCAGAATACCATGAATGTCGCGCAAAAAGCACGGAAGCCGCCGTGCAGCAGCAGTCCCGAAACAAAATCCGTCATTGCGAATTCGCGGATCCCGAAGCGGATTGTCCGCCCGCGTCTGTTTTCCGGCGTATATATATCACCGTGCGGAATGCCCGCAAGACTGGTGAGATTCGAGCCTTCAAGATCGGCGGAACCTCCGACAAGACAGCTGTAGCGTTCTGCCATTACACGGAGCGCCGCACCCGACGCTTTGCGCGTAGAAACAACATCTCCCGGATTGTATTCGGGAAGCGGTTTTTCGCCGTCCGGCTCGGCGTTCATCACCGCATCCCATTCCGCGCGCAGCGCCGGATTCGCGGCAGACCAGGCGGAAAAACGCTTATTCCAGTCCGATTCATATTCCGCAAAAACCGCGCGCCGGCTTTCGAAATATTCATACGCCGCGGCATCTACCTGAAAAAATTTGTCGGGAGAAAGTCCGAGGCGTTTTTTTGCCGCCGCGACATCTTCTTCACCGAGAGGCGCGCCGTGCACGGCGGCGGTGCCTTCTTTTCCGGAACTTTTCCCGATAATCGATTTTAATATAATGAGCGACGGGCGCTGTGCATCCGCTTTTGCCTGCTCTATAAGCGAAATAAGGCAGGGCATATCATAGACGCTGCCTTCAAGAACCTGCCAGCCGTAAGCACGGTAACGCGCGGCGATGTCTTCCGTAAAAGTAACGTCGGAAGAACCGTCAATCGTGATATTATTCTTATCGTAAAATACAATCAGTTTTCCGAGCCTGAGATGCCCCGCAAGGCTCGACGCTTCCGATGAAACGCCTTCCATTAAGCAGCCTTCTCCCGCGAGCACCCAAGTGTAATGGTCGACAATTCGGTGTTCCGCTGTGTTGAAGCGGGCGGCAAGCATTGTTTCCGCAGCAGCCATCCCGACTGCCATGGCAATTCCCTGTCCCAGCGGTCCTGTCGTTGCTTCCACGCCGGGCGTCAGTCCGTATTCGGGATGCCCCGGACACAAAGAACCGATATGCCGGAATTGTTTTATATCATCCAGCGTGATATTGTAGCCGCTCAAATGCAAAAGCGAATATAATAACATCGAACCGTGTCCGGCAGACAAAACGAAACGATCTCTGTCCGCCCACTGCGGATCAGACGGATTATGCTTCATTGCTTCGCCGAATAAAACAGCGCCGAGTTCCGCACAGCCGAGCGGCAAACCGGGATGACCCGATTTTGCGTTCTGTACCGCGTCCATAGACAAGCTGCGGATTGAACGAGCCACGGCTTCCAGTTTTTTTGTATCCATACTAAAATTCCCGATTTACAAATTTTTGCATATTTCCAACAGCGTACTGAAACGAATCAGTCCGCGCGCATCGGTTCCGAAAAAAGTGCGTCAAAATCCATAAGCTGCTGTCATTCTTTCGATTCTTTAATCACAAAAAAACCGTCAGATCGGTGTTTTTTTATTTCACCGCGCAATATTTCTTCCGACTCCTCGAAACTCAGTTCCATTCCGTCGAGAGAAATTCTCATGGCGGCAAAATCTTTCTCGGAAATCGGCATATTCCCCGAAAAAGAAGTAATAAGCCGCGATACATGTCCCAGCAGCTGCGAAACGATGACCAGCGGCTGCTGCGGAAGCTGCGGAATATCGATGCCGCTTGCATCAAGATCGCAAATCAGCGCAAAAATACGCAGATACAACGATAGCGCCTTTTGCCGTAATTTTCCAGACACATAATCTGCAAACCAATTGTATTGTTTGCGGATTATATCACGTTTTTGCATCAGATGCAATATTAACAGAACCTTTCCGTATTCGTTGACGGAAATCTGTTCCGGCAGAATCCGCTTGACAAGCTCCGTGCAGTCCGGTTCCTTGCGATACAGCGAATCCAGAATAAATGCATGGATTATATAATCCGGCAGCGGAATTATTCCGGACATGCTTTTTTCATATTCTTCTTTCGGGATTTGCTCCGCTTCATCATTCCATGGACCGACCGCCGGAATGTCTTCGTTTCTGCGCCAAATGCGGCTTTCCACGCCGTAATATTCCACCGCGATTTTTTTTGAACGCTCAAGCAGTTCTTCCGCCGAACCGCATTCCGGTACGCATAAATCTTTGTGGCAGGTCAGATACATGTACATCAGCTGTTTTTCGATGGAATCGCACGGACCGTACGAATCAAAAACTTTCAGCAGCCCGTTTTCTGCGGTTTCAAACCAATTGTTCCGTATTTTTTCGGACAGACTCTCCTCAAACGGATTTTCTTTTTTTTCGGACAGCACACTGATGTCAATAATGCCGCTGTTCCAGTCATGCACGCGGCAGACGATGCGATCTCCGTATTGAAACGATTTGGTTTGATAAATTTTTTTCATGCTTGTAACAGTAAGAAATAATTTTGACGGGAATTCGTAATCGCAGGCGGAAAAATCACTTTCCTGATTTGCCGGATCGAAAGCAATGTACTGCGGCGCGAATTCTTCGCCGAACAATGCATACAGCGGAAAAACCTCGGAAGTCTGCACTTCGCATATTCTTCCGGGAATAATCATGCCTTTATAACGGAACGTAATTTCATGCGGCAGCATATCGGGATCGACAAAAGGCAGGCATCGATGCCCCGTAATGAAAAAATTGTTTTCGATTTCATAACGCGTCGGTTTAAAAGAAAAAACATATCCGGTAAACAAGCCCGCACGGGTTATATACAAATTTTTATCAAGCGGAACCACGAGCGGATGATTTTCCAAATATTCTTTTAATTCTTCCAAAGAAATTTTAACGCGCTTTTTCTGCAGCATGCCGTGCAGTTTTTTTACGCTGAACATTTCCATCGGAGAACGAATAGTATCATTTAAAAAAGATTCTACATTCCGTTTCATTACATATACTGTATCGCTTATGAACAAAAAGTGAAAGCAAAAAAATATTCAGGCAAAACGTTTTATTCATTTTGTCCTGTTTTTCAAAACAAAAAACAGAAAGTGTGTCATATTTACCCTTTTATGCGTGTATTTTTATCCCAGCCGGTTTTTTCAGCGCATTTTATTGTCTGCGATGCTGTCTTGGACACACAGAAAAATTCAGGCGGAATAAAATTATCGAAACATGTATTTCATTGTATTGCAACAAATAAAAACCGCAAAAAGAAATATCGGTCTTATTTTTGCAAAAGTTGGCACGCTTTATGCATTTATACTGTATGAAAGCCGAAAACGCAGCGCTCTGTCAAATACAGCAAAGACAGCGCTGCCCGCCGCCCAAAGCAAACAGCGGCAACGGCAAAGTTTTATTGACGGGTTTGCACGGAGCAATACTTTGCATGCCGCGTGCGGACTTTTATTACAGGAGGTTTTTTATGAATGCGTTATCACTTTTTAATCCCAGATTTACGTCGGATTTGTTCGATGCGCTGGACCGCAATTTTCCGGAATACATGTCCGAAACAGCGAGAAACCGCAGCATCACGCCGGCGCTGCCGAATGTGGACGTGCGCGAAACAAAAGACGCGTATCTTCTTGACATGGATTTGCCGGGGCTTACAGACAAAGACGTGGAAATAAATTTGAAGGACCGTGTTCTGAACGTTTCTTCGCGAAAGAAAGCAGAAACCGAAGACAAAAAAGAAGGCGAATGGCTGATACATGAACGCCGTTCAATGCAGTTTTCCAGACATTTTACGCTGCCCGATGACATTGATACGGAAAATGTAGCCGCATCATTCAAAAACGGCGTTCTTTCAATAACTATTCCGCGCCGTTCGGAATCGAAAGCTCGGACAATACCGATTTCCGCATAAGAACGCTCGAAAAAGGGCTGCCGATTTTCACGGCAGTCCTTTTTTATGCAGCAAAACAGCTTGTCCGAACCGTTTGAAAAGCGATATTTCAGGCAATAATCGTTTTTTTCAAACGGGCGGACGGCGGCAATTTTCCTTATTTATATGGAAAAAAGTGCTGCGTATTCTTTCAGGGCGCCGTCCATATCGGCCGCAAGTACTTTTTTTGTCAGTTTTTTTCCGAGCTGAACGCCTTCCTGATCAAAGCTGTTGATATTCCACACAAATCCCTGAAACATGATTTTGTTTTCATAATGAGCAAGCAGCGCTCCCAGCACAGCAGGCGTAAGCTGCTGTCCGTAAATGACGCTTGACGGCCGGCCGCCCGCAAAACACTTATTGGGATCTTCGTCATCTTTTCCGCAGGCAAACGCCACAATCTGCGCAGCAAGATTTGCGCACAGTTTCGTCTGGCTCAGAGAACCTTCCGTAGAAATATCTTCCCCTGTTTGATTCTGCGAAAACCCGATAAACTGCAGCGGCACAATATTCGTGCCTTGATGCAGCAATTGATAAAACGAATGCTGGCCGTTTGTGCCCGGTTCGCCGAACAGCACCGGTCCGGTTGCATAATCAACCGGCTTGCCGAAACGGTTCACTTGTTTTCCGTTCGATTCCATATCCGCCTGCTGAAGATGTGCCGGAAAGCGGCTCAGTGCCTGACTGTACGGAAGAATTGCCGTAGCCGGATATTCCTGGACATTCCGTTCATATATGCCGATAAGCGCATCAAGCAGCGCAGCGTTTTTTGTTATATCGGGATTTTTCGCGAGCACATCTGCGGCATGTGCGCCGTCAAGAAACTGAGCAAACACATCCGCCCCGAATGCCAGCATAAGCACCGCGCCGCCCACTGCGGATGTCGAAGAATAGCGTCCGCCGATATAATCATCAATGTAAAACGACGCAAGATAATCGGGATTGCCCGCAAGCGGACTTGTTTCGCTGGTTACCGCAATCATGTGTTTTGCGGGATTGCAGCCTGCTTTCTCGATATATGACTTGACAAATAACTCGTTGGCAAGAGTTTCCTGCGTTGTTCCCGATTTTGACACAAGAATAAACAGCGCGTGCGGAATATCGATGCTCGACATAACAGCCGCCGCATCATCGGGGTCGACATTTGAAATAAAACGCGCAGACATTTTCAGAGAACCGGCAGCGCGCGCCCAATTTTCCAGCGCAAGATACATAGCGCGCGGACCGAGATCCGATCCGCCGATGCCTATTTGAACGACGGAAGTAAATTTTTCGCCGTTTTCATTTGTTATGCGCCCGCTGTGGACATCTTCCGCAAACCGCGCGGCAGCGTCCTGCTGGGCTTTGTAAAATTCGCGGGCATTTTTTCTGCCTGACGCGGCATCATAAAATACATCGCCGCCAAGCTGTCCGCGCGTGAGATGATGCAGGACCAAACGTTTTTCGCCGGTGTTGATAATATCGCCGTTATACAGCGCCTCGTATTTGGCTGTCAGCTGCGCTTCATCAGAAAGTTCCTGCAAAACCGCGAGTATTTGCTGATTTACCTGCTTTGCCGCATAATTGTACGACAAACCTTCCGCCATGCGCACGGTACACGCGCGCACGCGTTCTGCATCCAGTACCGATTTTAAATCGACAAGCCCTTTTAAAGACTGAAGCTTTTTGAATGCCGCAAGTTTATCGGCATTTTCCCAGGTAATCATACTATTCCTCCATTTCCGGTATTTTCAGTTTCAATATATCAAGAAACTTATCTCCTGTTACGCCTTCCCGCAGACAGGCAAACACGCAATTATCCCCGCCCGCAATCGTGCCGAGGATTTCATCGATTTCAAGCGCATCCAGCGCGGCAGCAACGACATCCGCATGTCCCGAATACGTTTTTATAACAGCCATATTGCCGGAAAAATCAATGGAAATAAATCCGCGCAGAAAATCCCGTGCATACGTTTTTTCGGATTCTATCCGTCCGTCCCCGTCGGGAAGCGAATATACATAGCCGTCTTTCCCGTCCGAAACTTTGCCGACCTTCAGCAATTTCAAGTCGCGGGACAGCGTAGCCTGAGTTACTTCATAGCCGTCTTTTTGCAAATACGATAATAATATTTCCTGCGATTCGATACGGTAATTTTTTATCAGCTTGCGGATATTTTTCAGCCGCGCCACACGTTCCTTCATGCAATACCCCGGATTCCGATTGCCGCTTAAAAATCGCATAAATTTACGACTTTGCCCGATTATTATACAATGTATAAAAATACATTAAAAGAGCATTCGCGGAAATTTTATGCAAAATATTTTCAGCAAAAACAGCGGGAAAGCTCCGGCTCCGGCAAAAAAAGACGGCGCACTCAGCGCAGCGTTACGTATGTTTTGCCGGTTCCGCCGTCTTCGGGACGCGCAAAATGGAATTCCAAAACAGCGGGGTTCATTTTAAGCAATTCATGAACGCCGCTTTGGAGCGCGCCGGAACCTTTGCCGTGAATAACGGAAAACGATTTGAAATTGTGAACTGCGCACAAATCCATTTGATGCTCAAGCGATTTCATAGCAGCTTCGTAGCGCATGCCGAGCAAACGCAGTTCAAAAGCCGGAGTTTCGCCGCCGGCAACCGCATCGGCAGCGAACGCGTTATTGCGGGCAGAAAACGTGCCCCCGGCAGAACCATTCGCGGCAAACTCCACGGAAACACAAGGCGTATTCCCCGCATTTGCAGGCGGCGCGGCAGAAAGTTCGTTTGCCGCAAAAGTCATTTTCATGCTGCCTACGCGGACAAAATATCTTCCGTTTTTCGCGCGCCCAAGCACGGTTCCGCGGCAGCGCGATGTTCCCGCAAAAACTTCCGCGCCCGGAAGAAAATCATGGTCCTTTGCAAATTTTTCGGGCACGCTTTCCGGCAGCGGCGCATTTTTTTCACGGCGTCCGGACGATGCCGCGGCAGTTTCATTCTCCGAAGCAAGCGCCGCAAGTGCATTTTTTTCCGTTTCAAGCACCCGCTTTTCCTCGTCAACGGCGGCGGACATTTCGGCAATAACTTCTTTTACCCGAAGCGTTTTTTCCCGCGTAATTTCTCCTTCGCGCAGTTCGCGGACGAGATTTTCCAGCATGCGGCGGTTTTCGTCGACAAACTGCTTTGCCTTGCGGTATCCGTTTTCCCGAAGTTCCGCTTCATGCTGCCGTGCGCGCAGTGTTTTCAGTTCAGCCGTGCGCAGTTTTTCATCGGCAATCTTTTCTTTTTCGCACAATTCCCGTTCCTGCGCGATAAGCGCGGCGTGTTTTTCCGTCAGATTTTGAATCAAAACCGCGGCATCTGTCTGCGAACCCGCGGCATAATCGCAGGCATCCGCGATGATTTTTTCCGGCAAACCGGAACGGCGCGCAATGTCAAGCGCATGGCTCTCGCCTGGCACGCCCATAAGAACGCGGTACGTAGGAGAAAGCGCATTTTTGTCAAATTCAACCGAAGCATTGACGCAGAACTTGCGTTCGGCGCCGTAATTTTTCAAAATGCCGTGATGCGTTGTTGCCAAAACGAATGCTTTTTTTTCCAGCAGAAAATCAAGCGCCGCCATCGCAAGCGCGCCGCCTTCCTGCGGATCGGTACCGCTGCCGAGTTCATCGAGCAGCACGAGGGAATTTTCGTCCGCGCCGCGCGCAGCTTCGGCAAGATTTTTCATGTGCGCGGAAAATGTCGAAAGCGACTGATCCAGCGACTGCTCGTCGCCGATATCCGCAAACACCGACGAAAAAACAGGAAGCCGCGTTCCTTCGTCCGCCGGAACGGGAAATCCGGATTGATTAAGCAGCGCAAACAAGGCAATTGTTTTCATTGCAGCAGTTTTTCCGCCGGCATTCGGTCCCGAAATGATAAGAACGCGGCATTCCGGAGGAAAACAAACATCCACCGGCACGGCGCGTTCTCCGAGCAGCGGATGACGCGCGTGAATCAAGGCAGGCGTCTGCGCATCGGTACAATCCTGCGCGCAAACACAGCGGTGCGCAAGACCCCACTTCGCGGCGGCGTAAGAACAATCAAGATCGCACATAATATCATGCGCGGAAACAAAAAATTCGCGAAAAGCGCACAGCCGTGCGGTAAGTTCCCTGAAAATTCGGCGTATTGTCTGCGCAAGTTCCGCTTCCGCCTGCGCAAGCTCATTATTGCGGCGCACAATATCGGCAGGCTCGATATAAAACGTCTGCCCTGTCTGCGAAATTTCGTGAACGATGCCTTTTATCCGCTGCCGATGCTGCGCTTTTACCGCGAGCACCTGCCGCCCGCCGCGAAGCACCGGCACGGCAGACTGCAGCGCATCACGCAGCGATAAATCGGCAGTATATGCGTGCAGAAGATGCTCTATATCACGGCGGATTTTTTGAATGGATTTTTTGGCCGCGCGGATTTCGGGAAGCTCCCGCAGTTCGCCGGACGAATCGACGACGGAAAAAATCAAATCTTCCGCTTCCGATAAATCCGGCAGCAAAGCCGCGGTTTGTTCCAAACAAGGAAGCGTCAGCTGGTGTTTTATCTGTATCTGCGAGCACAGCATATTCTGCGCCGCATGCACGGAACGGCAAAAACAGCCGAGGCAATATGCTTCCTCTAAAGAAAGCGCCGCACCGTTTGCCGCCAGCAGCGGAAACAGCTGTTCCAGCGGACGCCATCCGGGAAACGCCATTTTCTGCACGGCAGACGCGTAGCGCATCCATTCGGCGGCGGCAATTTTCCGGCTGCTTATCTGTGCGGCATCAGCCGACGGAAAACGGCACAGCAGCCGATTCCGCGCATCTTCACTCAAACAGTATCCGGCAATTTCCTCAAGAACACGGAAATAATCAAGCTGCTCCAGTATTGTTTTATTCATATAAGCCTATCGGGTTGCCTTTCGCATTTTCACGGCGGCGTATAATTCATCGCCTAAGTATGATTTCAGCAAAAAATCATCATCAAATCCGGTTCCGTGACGGAATTTTTCCGCCGCAGCGCCGCCGACAGCGCATAAAGTATCCATATCGCACGGCGCGAATACACATTCCGCAGGAACGATTCATAATCGCCGCTTTCGGGAAAGTATCCGATTGCCGCGGAAACGCTGCCCGGCAGGAAATATCCCATACGTATGTTTCGTATTCGGCTTTTCTTCGGAAATTTGTTTTCATTATATAAAAAAAGAAAAATTATGCAAACAATGAAAACCGAAAGCATCGTCATCAAAAGCTGCCGTCAAGGTGCCGTATGAATACAGATTATTTTCGGCTATCAAACACAAGAAGCGAACGCAATGATTTTTGCCGAAAAAAAATATGATATAATAATTGACGCGGAGGTTTGGTATGAAAAAGTTATTTTTGCTTTTAATTTTCGCTTTTATCTCAGTTTCGATTTTCGCCTCCCCGTTCGGCTTGAAAATGGGAATGACTCTTGAAGAAGTTACGGCGGCATGCGGCGGGAAGCGTCCCGAACGAATAGAGAACGACGACCGCTATATCATAACGCCCGAAAAAAGCCATTCGGCTTTTGACTTTTACCTTGCTTGGATAAACGCGGAACACGGGCTGTATCGAATTCGGGGCGTTTCGGAAGAAATCGAAACTGACGATTACGGGAAAAATGTTCAGAATGCTTTTTATAATTTTGAGCACAGACTTGAAGCAATTTACGGAATGCCTGAAATCACGGACAGAATTATCGACAAAGAAAGTTACTACAAGGAAGATAAATATTGGTCGTATTCATTGCGTCGCGGCGCGAGAGAATTAAGCGCAGTTTGGTCAAAAATCATAAAAGGCTCAAAAATGAAAGACGATGTTATTTATGTGAACTTGCATGTCGAGGCGGTCAATTCATACAGTGACGAATTTTACCTTTTTCTTGACTATGTATTTTCAAATACCTTTGCCGTCGAAGATCAGGAAGACGAAGTTCTGTAGATGATATTTCTGTTCCTTGCGCTCATCATTTTTGTACTTTTCAAACTGAAGCCGCCGAAAACCAAAAGAAGCGATGAAAAATTTCGGAACGAAAACACAGGTTTTGATTTCCTGCGAAAAGAAAGCATAAAAGGAAGCGTCGGCGAGTTTCATGTTGCAGCACGGCTGAAATTCTCGGGCAGCGAAAACTGCAAAGTTCTGAACGATGTTCTGTTCAAAAACAATTCGGGCAGGACATCTCAAATCGATCATGTCATCGTTTCGCCTTACGGGATTTTCGTGATCGAAACGAAAAATTACAAGGGCTGGATTTTCGGCAACGAAAAATCGGAAGAGTGGCTCCAAGTGCTTTACAAAGAGCGGCATCATTTCAGAAATCCCGTAAAGCAGAATCTTTCACACGTGTACGCGCTTAAAGAAATCCTGCGCGGCTTTCCGAACGCGCGCTATTTTCCGATTGTCGTTTTTGCGGGAAGCGCAGAGCTGCGGCAGATCGAATCTTCCGTTCCCGTGCTGTACGCGAGCGAGCTCAATGCCGCGATAAAAAAACTTTCCGTTTCGCAATGTTTATCTATGGAAGAAATCGACAAAATCGTCAGTCTTTTGGAAAGCCGGAACATCGAAAGCAAGGAAAACAAAAAGGCGCATGTGCGGGAAATCAGGAATACGATTGCGGAAAATCTAATTTGCCCGAAATGCAATTCCGAACTGAAATTAAGGCATGGAAAATACGGCGCGTTTTACGGCTGCCCGAATTATCCGCGATGCAGATTTACGATGAAAAAGTGACGCATTTGAGCATTTGCAATGTGCACCGCGAACAGAAGCAAAACGGTACGGCTCTTGCGGAATTTTCAGTCTTCCCAAGTGCCGCGGGTAATTTCGGTACGGATGCGCAGATAACTGTCATAACGCTCCGCACCGATGCGGCCGTCCCGCACCGCGGCAAGGATTTCGCAGCCGTCTTCATGCGTATGCGTGCAGGACATGCCGAACGCGCACTTTCCGAGAAGCGGTTTCATTTCCCTGAAGTACAGCGCCAAATCCTGCGCCGCGATATCATGCAGAATAAAACGGCGGACTCCGGGCGTATCTATAATAGAAGCGGAAACGCCGATTCTTCCGCCGACAAGCGCTTCATTCAGCGTCAAACGCAGCAATGTTCCTTTTACCGTTGTATGCGTTCCCCGTCCGTACTTTTCCGAAAGGCTGCCGGTTTTAAGCACGCAGTCTGAATCGAGCACATTTATGATGCTTGATTTCCCAACGCCCGACTGCCCGAAAAAGGCGCACAAACGGTTTTCAAGCAGCGCCGCAAGCTGCGTAACGCCTTCTCCCGTGCGGGCAGACATGCGGATAACTTCGTAGCCGATACGCTCCCAGTCCGCAGCCCGCGCTTCGAAAACGGGATTCTGCGCAGCACGGGTATCGCATTTATTGCAGACGACAACCGGAGTAAGTCCCGCTTTTTCCGCGCGGGCAAGCGCACGATCCACAAAACGCGGACGGAACGGCGGTTCATCCGGCGTGGTAACAATGAGAATCCGGTCAAGATTCGCGGCAAGCAGCTGCATTGCGCGGCCTTTTATATTCCAGCGCGTGAATTCGTTTTTCCGCGGCTCCAGCGCAATAATGCGGCCGGCGGTTTCTGTTTCGCTGTCAGGCTCAACGGAAACTTTGTCGCCGGGAGCGAGCGGATTGTAATACAGCCGTTCCGTTTTCAGTTTTTTTCCTTTTAAAGTGCACTGCCGTGTAATTCCGTCGCTGCATTCCACATCAAAGACATTATTGCTTCCGCCGAGCACTGTTCCAAGCATAATTCCAGTTTCCCCGATAAAACGGAAATAGTCAATAAATTTTTTTTCCGAAATTCGCCGAATATATATTGACACAATTATGCTTATACTATATATTGATTAAACGTTCTGCGTTGAACGTGCGGGCTACTAGCTCAGTTGGTAGAGCAACGCCCTTTTAAGGCGTGGGTCTCGTGTTCGAATCACGAGTAGCTCATAAAAAAGACTTGCTTTTGCGGCAAGTCTTTTTTATTTTTCGGCTGCAAGTGCGGCGCAAAAAATTAAACCGGCTGCATGAAAATGCGCATCAAAGCACTGTCTTTCTTTTTCCACGCGAAAAGCCGGCGCTATACTCTTTCAAAAAAAAGGAAAATAACCAATGAAGCAATTTTTTCACATTTTCATGCCCGCCGCTTTTATTTTTTTGTGCGGATGCACGTCTGTTCCCGCAAATAAAACAGACGCGGAACGCTCCGAACATACGCCGCAGCAGCCGGAAAAACAACAGACGTTTTCCGGCGCCGCTTCCGATGCGGAAAACCGGAACACCGGCGCGCAGGAAGATTTGCGGCAAACGGAATCTGTTTCGGCTGCCGCGCAGCTGTACGAACAGCTTGTTTCGCGGCTCGGCATTACCGTAATTTCCGAAACAAATGTTCCCGTTTGCGGCAAAGCGTTTTCAAAACCGTTTAAAGCGCGGATAGACGGAAACGAATCACTCAGCGCCGCCGTCATCGTCGAATATCCGGCAGCGAAAGAAAACGGAATCATTTCGTTTGCGCAAACGGAACTTATGCCCGACAGCAGCGGCATCATTTCTTTTTTGCCGCCTGTACCGCAATTCGCATGCGACAGCTTCATTGCCGCATACATCAAGCCGCAAACCGATGCCGATGCAGACGACATGCAGCTGCAAAAAATTATCGAAGAACATGCATGCCGATCGAAATACCGCGTCCGTACTGCTTTAGCCGCGAGCGGCGGCTCCATAGCAATTGTCGATTACGATAAAACAGGCAAGCCCATTACGAACAACAGCAAATCATCTTCGGCATTGCTTGCGGCGCTCATGCAGTCGGGATTTTCGAACATCGGGAATTCCGATTTTACCGCGCTCATCGTGGAAGGAAATACAGAAGAACTGGCAAACGCGGCAAAGCGGCTGTTCGGGAATTCCGTAACCTATTTTATTTACGGAACCGTATCGTATGCCTGTCCGCCGAAAACAAACGAAAACAACACAAAAACCGTATCACTTGAAGGAAATATAACCTGCGTCAATTTAAAAACAGGCATCGAATATTTCACGCTGAAAAAGATATGCGAAGCGTCAGCAAAAACGGAACAAGAAGCGTTTTCGCTGGCGCAACAGGATCTGCTTGCACGCGAAACAGCGCCGAAAATCATTTACGGCATGTGAATCCGCACGAATCAAAAGCAAAAGCTGCCCGAAAACGAAACACGTGCGGCTTATTCTTATTCCGCGGAAAACAGCGTCAATGCGTAAACATGCGCCGCGCCGTGCTGCTTTAAAACAGCGGCGCAGCTTTCAAGCGTAGCGCCTGTTGTTATGATGTCGTCAATAAGCACGACAGAATCAGGCAGCGGCTCTTTGTTCCGCTGCCGCGCCGCCGATTTTTCGGACCAGGCGAATGTTTTTTCCGCTTCGGCAAGACGCTCTGTTCGTGTGCGCGTTTTCTGCTGCTTTCCGTCCGTCCGCTCCAAAAGACGCAGCACGTGCATATCGTAAAATGCTTCGAGAAATGCGGATAATTCTTCGATTTGATCCCAGCCGTGTTTTCGTATTTTTCCGGGGCGCGGCGGAACCGGCACAATCGGAATATCGGGAAATTCCGACCGCAAAGCTTTTGCGGCTTGTTCGGCAAAAAGCGCCGAAAGGCTTCTGTCGCCTTCGGTTTTCCAGGCATACAGCAAATCTTTTTTCCACAAACGATACGCGTACAAAGGATAAACACGGTCAACGGATTTTAACACCGGATTTTCGCGGCATTCAAGGCAAAGATCGATTTCGCTGACAAGTTCTTTTCCGCACAGCCGGCAGCGGCGGCAGCTCGGAACAGGTTCGTCAAGAATCCGCTGTCTGCACATGATGCAGATTCGATCCGCGCCCGAATCTTTGCCGCAGCACAAACACGAATGCGGAGCGGAAAACGTGCAAAGCACGCGCCGAAGATTTTTTTTCCATGCGTACATGTGCCTAAAAAAGAACCGTTCGTATTTTTTCATGCATGCCTCATAAAGCGCCAGGCTGCTGCGCTAGCGAATATTGAAATAAAAGCGATTGAGATAGATAATTCTTTCGGAAGCCTTTTTCCACAGCGCGCTTCCCTGATAATTCGAAACAAGCAGCGAGTACGCGTCAAGCGCCCGTTTTATATTTCCCTGTTTGTCTTCCGCCTCATAAATCTGCCCGCGCAGGAACCATCCCTCATCGAGCCGCCGCACGGATTTTGCGAAAAATTGTTCCAGCAATGCAAGCGCCTGCGGATATTCTTTGTTTTCATAGCAGATTGCCGCCTCGTCCAAAAGCTCATCGGCGGAAATGCCGGATTCAGGCGCGGAATCTGCGTCGAAATCGTCGGGCGGAAAAACAATTTCCACATCGGGTTCGGCGTAGATAGAAGAAAACAACGGATCCGAAAAATCCGTTTCGGATTCAGACTGATGCGGCTGAATCCCGCCGGAATCGGACGCAATATCGGCGGCAGGAGGAAGCGCACTGCTTTCCGCAAAAGGCGCCGCTTCGGACGCAATATCGGGAGCGTTCTGCGCAAGCGTGCCGTCATCGCGGGACGCCGATGCATGCTGCTCCGGCAAAGAAAGAACATCGGAAGCATCGGCTTGTTCCGAAGAAGCGGCACGTTCTGCCGCGGGTTCTTCGGCCTTTTTTTCGGCAGGTTCGGCGGCGGCAACTTGTGCTTCCGGATCAAACGGAACAGCAACGCGGCCGGGATTTGCGGACGAAATATCGGCAACTTGTATTTCCGCAAGGTAATCCGTTTTTTTGCCGGAAAGCGGATCCGTCCGCGAAAAATAAAGCGATACGGTGCCTTGTTCTTTAGCGGAAAACGAAAAAACGGTGTCGTCGCCATCGCGTTTTTTTCCGGAATAAGAAACGGCGCGGGTATCACCGGTCTTTTTTGCGAATATCCAGCCCTGACCGGAACAATAAACATCGATAATCTGCCCTTTTTTTACGAAATGCTCGCCGAAAAGTTCTTCCGCATCATCCTCTTCACGGTCCGGCGGCGGCGCAGCATCTTCCGTGTCTTCGGTACGGCTGCCGCGGATATCGGCAGGCGCCGGCGCGGACTGCTGCGGCGGAGAGCTGCTTTCGGGCGCAGAATCGGCAGAAGAATCCGACGACGGCAGGGCGGCACGCACAGGCGGTTTTGCGGCGGAAGCCTGTTCCGCAGACGGCGATGCAGCGTGGTTTTCGGGTTTTTCCGCAGTTACGCCGGTGCCGTAGCGTTCTTCTATTCCCGCCGTATCGGCAGACGGCACGGGAATAATGGAATACGTCTGCGGTTTTTCATCGGCGGAATCATTGCGGTCATCGATCGGCGCGGACTGATTGGAACGAAGCGCGTCATCCGCGAATATCGGGATAAAATCCTGCGCGGCGGAGGGTTCGTTTTCCTGCGGCGGAAGCTCGGCTGAGGCTTCGGCTGCGGGCGTTTCAGGCAGCGGCGCATTATCCGCTTCGGGCGGCTGTTCATCGGGCATAAAATTATCCGCCGCGCCAGCATCGGAGGCATCAAGCGGCATATCCTGCAAAACCGAAGATTCCGTTTCCGACGGCGGCACGGTATTTTTCGGAGAAGACGCACAGGAACAAACGAGAAAAACCGCGGCGGCAATCCGGCAGATTTTTTTCACGGCGCCGCCTCCAAAGTTTCATAAATAATTCCGCGCGTCGCCGCGTGCAGTTCCGAAAAATCTTTTTCGCTCGGAACCGCAAACCATTTTTCGGCGTCAGCTTTGCTCCAGGTTTCAGGAGAAACGCGGGAAAACATATATCCGTCATCGATGCCAGGTTCTTCAGGCAGCACCGGCTGATGCGGCAAATCGGGAACAACTGTATTTTCCGCTTTTTGCTTTTTATTCGGCAAAAGGCACAGGCAGGCGCACGCGCATACAATGAGCGCAAGTCCGGCGATGCACAGCGGGCGATGTTCGGCGCAAAAATCCGCAGCCTTTTCGCCGGTATCCTGCAAAAGCTCCGGAATTTGCCGCATGTTCTGCACAAAACGCCGAAGAAGCGCCGATATATCAGCCATGTGTTTCACTCTCCGTCGGCGGCCGGTCAAAAGCGCCGTTTTCGTCTGCCGAATCGGACTGAATCTGCGCGCCGTCGGCGCCAGCGGACGCGGAATTTCCGCCGTCTGCCGCACTCGCCGATTCATCCGCAGCAGAAGACGCTTTTGCGTCCACGTGTTTCTGCCGTTTCGGCGGACGCGGCGGAATATACACGTTTTCTTCCGGCGCCACGTCTTCTTCGGCGACAGGTTCGATATCCGGCAATGTAATCAGTCCGCCCGATTCTTTATCCAGCTTTATCGTGATAACTTTGCTGACGCCGGATTCTTCCATAGTAACGCCGAGCATGGTTCCCGCGCCGGAAACCGTTTTTTTGTTATGCGTGATAACAATATATTGGCTCACGTTGGCAAATTCACGGAGCGCATGAACGAAGCGGAGAACATTCTGCTCGTCAAGCGCGGCATCGATTTCATCGAGCAGACAAAACGGCGACGGACGCACCATATACGTAGCGAACAGCAGCGCCACTGCGGTCATGGTTTTTTCGCCGCCGGAAAGCAGCGCGATATTTTCCAGTTTTTTCCCCGGCGGCTGCGCGAAAATATCCACGCCGGATTCAAGAACATTCTGCGGATCGAGCAGGCGCAGTTCGGCACGGCCGCCGCCGAACAATCTGCGGAACATATTATGAAAATTCTTTTTGATTTTATTATAGGTCGCAAGAAACAATTCGGTGGATTCCGCGCGGATTTCTTCCGTGATGCGTGCAAGATCTTCGCGGGCTTTTTGGAGATCCGCTATTTGCCCCGCAAGGAATTCGTAATGCTCTTTTTTTTCGGCAAATTCTTCCGGCGCCATGAGATTGACATTTCCCAGGTCCTTGAGCTTCTGCCGCTCGGCAGCAAGCTGTTCCCGCAAAGACGCGGCGGGAACGGTGATTTCGTACATGCGCTCTTCGAATTCCATAAGATCACGGGAATGCGTTTCCCGAAAATTGTCTTTCACATTGCGAATTTCGGTATCGGACGTCGCCATATCCATGTGCAGTTTTTCAAGCTGCTCCTGGCATTTTCCCATTTCCGCCGTTTTTTTTCTGAGCATTTCCTGCTTGCCGGAAACGTCTTTGTTCCGCTTTGAAATGCCTGCTTCGATATTTTCAAGCTGTTCGGTAAGCTGACGTCCCTGCCGCTCTATCGAAGCAATTTCGCCCTCCAATTCTTCGATCTGCGCCGCAATTTCGTCGAAACGGCGGTTTTCGGCGAACAGTTCATTTTCAAGATCGCGCAGCGAAGACTGCTGAGCGGCAAGCTCGCGCCGCAAAATGCGCCCCTGCTCTTCGGCGGCGTGCACCTGCGTTTCCATTTGGGCTTTATTTATGCGCAAATTTTCAAGCGTGGCGCGGTACTCGTTTATTTTTTCCGCAAGACGGGAATTGTCGTCTTTCAGCGCCTCCATTTGCCGCCGTTTTTCGGATACCGCGCTGCGGTTGTCCTGAATATCGCGGTCAATGGCGCGCTTTTTGGTGATTATGCCTTCCGGCGACAAAAATTCATCGATAAAATCAGGCATCGACGCCGCAAACGACAGCAATGCTTCTTCCATCTCCGCGGCAAGTTTTTCGACTTCGGAAAAACCGGCGGCGGCATTCTGCGCTACTTTTGCGGCATCGGCGCCGCTGTCGGGACCGAATTTCGCGACATCGGAAAACATTTCGCGCCGCCCCGAAGCAATCACTTTCAGCTGCCCGACAACAGCCGCCGCGCGTTCCTGTGATTCGGCACGACGGTGCGAAGAATAGCCCGCGTTTTTCAGCTTCGAGTCAAGCTCTGCGACAATGTCTTCCGTTATAGATGCAAGCGATTTCTGCAAATCGTTTCGGGAATCATCAAGTTTCTGCACGTCTTGGGCATACAATTCGGACTGACGATCGTTTTCCGTGATCCGGCTGCCGGCTGCCGCGATATTGTCTTCGAAAGAGGAAATATTCTGCACAATATCGCCGAGACGTTTGCGGACATTATGAATCGAACTTTCCTGATCGTCTATTTCATCCTGCAAATTTTCGATGCGTTCTTCAATGCCTGCCTTGCGGCCTTCTATTTGGCGCAATTTAGCCCTTGCATCGTTTTGCTGAGCGCCGAGCAGTTTTGCCTGCTCCTGTTTTCCGCGCTGTTCCGCCGCAAGCCCGAAAATCCGCTGGTTCAAATCGACCAGCTGGTTCTGCATTGCATTCATTTCGTCAAGGTGTTCGGCGACGGAAGCGTTTACTTCGTCTATTTCCGCACGGATTTTATTGCGCTTTGCTTCGGTATCCGCGATTTCCGCTTCGCGGCGGCTTTTATCCTGCGAAAAATTCTTAAGGCGCAGAAGCTGTATGTCGAGTTCCGTATGGAAAATATCATCGCGCAGCGATCGGTACACAAGCGTTTTGTCTGCCTGAATCTTCAAAGAATCATAGGATTTTTTCACTTCTCCCATGATGCCTTCAATCTGGCGCATATTTTCTTCCGTGCGTTCGAGTTTTCGCTCGGCTTCCGCGCGCTTCACCTTGAAACGGGTAATGCCGGCGGCTTCTTCAAACAAATAGCGCCTGTCTTCCGGTTTGCTCGAAAGAATTTGGTCTATTTTTCCCTGCTCCATGACGGAATACGCCGCTTTGCCGATGCCGGTATCCCAAAACAGCTCCCGCACATCTTTCAGCTTTGCCTGTACATTGTTGATGAAATATTCGCTTTCCCCGGAACGGAAAATACGCCGTTTTATGGTTATTTCCGGCATATCAAGCGGCAGCAGTCCTTTTTCATTTGCGATGGTCAGCGCAACTTCCGCCACATTCAGCGCTTTGCGGGATTCCGTGCCGGCAAAAATAACGTCTTCCATTTTTTCGGCGCGCATGTTTTTGGCGCCTTGTTCGCCGAGAACCCATTTCACCGCATCGACAACGTTGCTTTTTCCGCATCCGTTCGGACCGAGAAGTGCCGTTATGCCTTCCGAAAACTCGATGTGAGTACGGTCCGCAAACGATTTAAAACCAAATATATCAAGACTTTTCAGAAACACACAAACCCCTGCACTCGGATGGACAGCAGCTCCCAAACGGACCGCGTAACACGGCAAGCCGAAAAACGACACGCTGCATGCTGTTGAAACGTAAACAGCATGTATATTACCTGCAAACAGAAACGGGGTCAATACTCGAAAAATGATGCGGAAACATGCCGAAAGTTTCTTATAAAAAACAGGCGCTTTTATTCGGGAAGCGTTTTATAGCGGATGTGCAGTTGTTCCGCAAGCGCCTGATATTTTCGCGCGCCCTCGCCGTCCGCATTGCCGGTAATGTAAAACGACATATCTTCGACGCACGGCGCCGATATGTTTTCCGCGTTTTCGGCAGCGGGAAAATCCTGCGCGGCAAGTTTCAGCGCCTGCTTCATCACGCCGCCACGGGAATCGATCACGCGGATAGCAGAACCGGCGGCTTTCTGCAATTCTTCCGCCAGATGAATAAAATGCGTGCAGCCGAGAATTATCGTATCGACGTTTTCCGCTTTGAAAAACTCGACAGCCGGCATCACCGCGGCAAGCCGCTCTTCGTATGAAGCGGAAAAAAGACGGCGTTCCACGAATTCCACCAGTTCGGGATCCCCGCGCTTTATTACTGCACAGTCGGAAGCAAAATCCGCAATCAATTTATCGGTGTATGGATGGGACACCGTGTGCCGCGTTGCCAGCAGTCCCAGGCGGCGCGTTTTTGACAAAGACGCCGCCAATTTGACAGCGGGCACGGTTCCGACAAACGGCACGGCAAAGCGGCAGCGCAGCGAATCGAGCGCCGTTACCGACATGGTATTGCAGGCGATAACTATTACCCGCGGGGAACACAGATTCATCAGTGTTTCGGCCGCGTTTGCGGCGCATTCGCGTATCTGCTCCGATGTTTTTTCTCCGTAAGGAAAATTGCGGGTATCGGCAAGATACACGCAGCGGCACTGCGGGCGGAATTTTTTCAGATACAGCATGTAGGATAATCCGCCCGTACCCGAATCAAGAAAGCCGAAATCGCATCCGTGCATGTTTTAATTCCCGAATAAACTGTCAAACAGTCTGCGGGCATCGGCGCTTTTGTTTTCTTCCGCACGCGCACGGCTGTCCGCTTTTTCCGAGAAAATACGGACTTTGAAGTAACCGCAGAAATTGGCGCGTTCTTTGTCAAACACGCATTCCTCCACCGTTTCACGGCAGTCATAATGAGCGCCTTCTTCGTAATGCGCGCAGTTTCTGCACGAACGAATGTCGCTGCCGCAATGTCCGCAGACGGCGGAACGCGAAACAACAAGCGGCGCTTCTATCGGTTTTCCGCATTTCCAACACATAATACACGCTATCATAATCTATTTGACTTATTCAATGCAATAACTTACTATATATACATGTACACGCTGTATACTTGCGCGGCTCCGTTGTGCCAGAACACAGCGCTGTCGGAAATAGACGCTGACGGGAAAATACAAAAAGGCATCGGCTTCTGCATCGAACACACCAAGCAGCCGCAGGCGGAAATTCAGCGCATAAAAGAATACATCGAGTCCCACGAAAAAATCGTCGGACTCTGCGCGGTCGGCATTCATTTCGATTCGATGGATTTCCGCAGCAAGCGTTTTTACGGATGCAACTTTCAGCATTGTTCTTTTTCGAACATGCATCTGGAAGGATGCAGATTCCGCATTTCGATGTTTGATTTTGCCGTATTTTCCGACTGCATGCTCATGAAATCAAACATACAATTTGCCTCTTTTGCGGGCGCGGCGATGTCCCACGTATTATTTACCGATTCGGAACTTGTGCACAACAATTTCTGCGGACTTACTTCGTGCCAGTCGTCGTTTGACGATTCCAATTTATACAATTCGCGCTTTATACGGGCAACGCTCGACAATACATCGTTCAGAAACTGCAACTTGAAGCACGCGTATTTTTACGAATCCGTGTACCGCAATGTATCGTTCAAATTATCGAACACGAAAGAAGCGAATTTTTCCGCAGAGCCGGAGGAAATAGAATGAAAATATATTTTCATCTTTCGCTCAGCGGATTTTCCAACAGCTATATCATAACAAACGAAGCCACGCAGGAAGCAATCATCGTCGATCCCGGAACAATAACAAAAGAAATTATCAGCCAAATTGAGGACAACTCATTTAAACTGTCCGCCGTTCTTGTTACGCACAACCATCCGAGCCATGTCCGCGGAATCGCCACGCTGCGCCGCATTTACATGCCGAAAATATACGCCGCCGACTACCAAATCGCCGGTTCGAGCGAAACGATGCTGACCGGCAGCGGATCGGTGAAAATCGCCGGCTTAACGGTCGGCTACATGTCCGTGCCGGGGCACACATCCGATTCAATGGTGTACAGAGTCGGCTGCGTACTGTTTACCGGCGACGCACTGACGGCGGGACTTATCGGCGAAACAAACAACGCATACGCGGAACGCATCCTGGCGGAAAACATTACGTCAAAACTGTTTCCGCAGAACGACGATTTTGTCATCATGCCGGGACACGGACCGCCCTCGTCTGTCGGCGCGGAAAAACGCTACAATATCCTTTTGGGAACAGAAAAAACCGAAGCATCCCCCCCCCGCCGCACCCGCGATAAATGAATAAGCCGCGTTGCGGCGGTGCTTGTAGCCGCATAGGAGCTTTCCGCGCGCAGGCACAAAGCACAAAATATGTGTCCGCAAATGCATTTTGCTGTTTTTTCCGTACAAAATATGTTATAATCGCAGTCATTGCATCAAACTTTCGAGGTATTTATGAAACGCATGCTTCCGCTCCTGATAAAAAGCGCTTTATTCTTTCTGCTGACGGGGGGGGGTATTTTTTTCTCCTGCGGGCAAATCTTCGGCGATAAGGACGCAAGTTCGGAGCAGTCTTTCGGCGAACAAAAAACAATCTGGCAGGGCGCGGAAACATTCGGCGACTGGAGCAAAAACGTTTACGTTGCCGCGGAAATATTCGACGATGCTGCGGACGGAAGCGAAATAATTCTTTTCGTTTCGAAGATTTCCGGCGCGGAATATCACGCAGTCAAAATCTACGAAAATGCTTCAGGCACGTGGCAATTCCTTTCTTCGGGAAACATTTCCGGCGCGTATTTGAGCGGAAGCGGAAACGATGCTTCTTTCACGCCGACTTCCGACACGATAACGTACACGCTCACCTCTTCCGACGCGGAAAAACTCAAAACAGACGGGCTTTACGTCAACGGCTTCGGCGTCGTGATTTCGAAAATCGAACTTAAAACAAGCGGCGGCAGCGGAAATGACGGCAGCCAAACGGAAATGCCCGCCGCGCCGAATCCTCCTCCCGTTTCCGAAAGCGGCACGCCCTTTGCGAACCACGGGAAACTGCATGTTTCGGGCGCGTATTTGTATGACGAGCACGACCAAAAATATCAGCTGTACGGCATGTCGACGCACGGACTGAACTTCGGCGAAGAAATGACGCGCTATGTGAACAAAGCCGCGCTCGAAACCTTGCGCGACGACTGGAACACAAACTGCATCCGCCTCGTTTTATATCCGAAAGATTACAACGGCTACTGCAACGGCGGCGACAAAACCGCGCTCAAACAAATAATATGCGGCGGAATCGATGCGGCGACGGAACTCGGAATGTACGTCATCGTCGACTGGCACGTCCACAATTATAATCCGAACGACACGAAAGACGACGCAAAAACGTTCCTCGCCGAAATCTCGCAAAAATACGCCGAGTACGGCAATGTGCTTTACGAAATCTGCAACGAGCCGACGAATTCTCCCTGGAGCACCGTAATCAAGCCGTATGCGAAAGAACTGATTCCCGTAATCCGAGCCAACGCGCCCGATGCCGTCATCATCGTGGGAACGGATAATTGGTCGCAGAAATTGGATGAAGCATGGAACGACAAATTGGATTTTGAGAACGTGATGTATACGTTCCATTTTTACGCAAACACGCACACGGGCGACATGCGGACGCGCGTGGAAAATGCGGTAAAAAACGGAATGCCTGTTTTCATCACCGAATTCGGCACCTGCGACGCAAGCGGCGACGGCGGCTTCAATTCGACGCAATCGCAAAAATGGTTCGACTTGCTCGAAAAATACAGCATCAGCCATTTGAATTGGAGCCTGTGCAACAAGGGCGAAACGGCAAGCGCAATCGGTTCGGGCTGCGCGAAGACAAGCGGCTGGACGGAGAGCGACTTGACGGAATCGGGCAAACTCGTGCGCAGCCATTTCAGAACGCTGTCGCGGTGAGGGTCAGATGCGGCTATGCAGCCATGCTCTTCCGCAAGCGAAAAAAAACGGGGAACGCCGCCGTTTTTGGCATAACGTTCCCCGCACAGCTGCCGCGCGATGCCCGTTACGCTATAGAAAGTATTTTATCGAACGTTCCCGTCCGTACCGTTTTGTTCACACGATTTCCGGAACCGTATGCCGTCTTTACGACAAGCTTGAATGTTCCCGCCGTATCTGCCGGAACATTGAACATGAGAACGGAAGACGTGTTGTCTATCAGATCGGATTCCGCAATGTGAATCCACTTTGCGCTGTCACTTTCCGACGGTTCGCCCTCAAGGCACGGCACAAGGAACACTCCGGTTTCTTCGCCGTCCCCGGCAACTTTCAAACGGCTGCCCCTCACACGTACAGACTGCCCTGCGGAAAGTTCCGTTCCGCTTGAACGAGTACGAAGGTCAAACACCTCATTTATTACCGGATCGTTGCTTCCCGTAATATCGGCAGCCACGGAAACGTCTTTCACCGCCGCAAGCGCAAGCTCCGACGGAGTGAAGGCAAGTTTCATATTCGGTACGTCATCAATACCAGGATTTTCCGATGCCATGCCGCCGCGCGGCTTTAAATACATAACACCGAGTTCCAGAATGTCAACCGACTTTCCCGCTTTGAGCAGATCCACAACGCCGTTGCGCAGCATTCCCGCCGCATACAGCAATGTTTCACGGTCAAGCACCTTGCTTTTTTCAAGTACTTTGTCAATGATATTTCCGATGTATGCGGTATTGCGCTGCACTTTCGCATAGGCAACATCCTTTTCCCGCAAAAAAACAGTGCGCATAGTAACGTTTACCTTTTCGGTAAGATTATTTGATTTATCATTCATAATGATGATACCTCGTCATTTACAAAATCCGATTGTCTTATCGGTACGCGGCATTTTCCGCGCACCCTCTTGCCCACCGGCGGGCAGATGTGGTATCTTTTTAGCTGACAGCATAAAGATTACCTATCTTTTGCATGCCTGCGCCGTATTGCAAGCTACTGCGCGGGCTTTTTCGTCTTTCCGCACCGGCTACAGCGGAAAGACGCTGTATATCCGTTTTCATTTTCTTTGCCTCCTTTTATTTTACTGTTCTTTATAAAACACAGCGGCTTTATATGCCGTCCGCGCATGCCGCAAGTATTCGTGTTTCGTATTTTTCATACCGGCAGCCCCTGTTCATATAATGCCGCCTCCATTTCTTGTAATAATCGAACGCGTTCCAAGCACATTCCCAGCTCACACCAAATGCTTCCTCTATATCCATATAGTCGGACGGTTTGATTTTATGCACGAGCACGGGCGGCGCAATCAAGTACTTGGCAAAAAAGTTAGCTTCTGTTTCGGCAAGGTCGCTTTGCTGCCGATGGTCCAGTACATGGTGGGCAATTTCATGCAGAATGGTAAAACGGATTCTTTCCCAAGGTTTGCAGTCGTTGTAGAAAATAAACGGAATAAGGATGCCTCCCTTTTTCGAAAGCACGTAAAAGCCGTCGGAATCGGCGGTTATGCCATGCCGCGCAAACGCCTCCCTTTCGCATTCCGTAAGATCGGAAAAAGCGACAAGCCGAATTCCAAGCCGCTTCGCAAGCGCGAACACATCAATCGGAATACGGACAACACCGTATTCTTCTATTATATCCGCGACAATTTCCTTGATTTCCTCACAACGGAACGCGGGAAGCTTTGAATAGCCCGAACTTTCTCCCTGACTAAAATAAAGACTTGCAAAAATATCGCTCAACGTTTTTCCTCCTGCTCTAAGCGTTCCGTTATTCCCAGCAGAATGCCGGCAAGCTCGCCGCGCTGCTCTTTCGTCAGATAGCGGTTGCTCCGCGCCACAAGCGCCCGCAGCTCCGCATAATCGGAATACGGATCTTCATTTCCCAAAAGATAGTCCGTCGTAGTATGCAGTGCCGTCGCAAGATTCGCGAGAATTTCCGGCTTAGGTATTCGCTCCCCGTTCATATAGCGCGAAAAGGACGCTTCCGTTATATGGCACAGCTGAGCTATCTGCTTTTGCGTATAGCGCGACTGAAATACCAGCTCTCTCAGTCTTTTCACAAACACCTCACTTTTATCCACAAAATCCCCCTAAAAGCAAGTTTATTTACATCGCATTATAATTACCATTTCTATAATAAATTGTCAAAACGGTAATTGTCAAGCGAAAAACGCAGATTTTTCAAGCCGTCATTCCCTTGATTGCCCGAACGGAAACTTTCACCGTTAACGATGCTAACAGACACACTCCGTTAACGGAACTAACGAACGTGCACCGTTAAGAGTCCTAACAATCACGATGAGATACCTTTAAACATCACGATGTTTAAAGGTATCTCATCGTGAAGAAAGGGGCAGCAGCTTCATGATGCAACATTCACAGTGTCGATTTTTGTGCTATACTGACGGCAGGAGCACAAAAATCATGGCAAGCAACGTAAAAGAGCAAGAGCGCGAAGAACTGCACAAGGCTATATGGAATATCGCAAACGATT